>NZ_JBHIRX010000013.1:0-179950 GCF_042138595.1 Paenibacillus terreus
CGAGGTAGATAGGCTGGGGGTGGAAGTGCAGCAATGCATGGAGCTGACCAGTACTAATCGGTCGAGGGCTTATCCTACTATAAGACGCAATGGAGTTTCGGATCCGGTTTTCAGGGTGTAATCCTTGTACACTGTGAAATTCATACACACGGAACGTGATGTACTGATTTTTCGCAAATCGCATTTGCGAAGCAAATGCTTTATTTGGAGAGATACCCAAGTGGCTCAAGGGGACCCTCTGCTAAGGGGTTAGACTGCGTAAGTGGTGCGAGGGTTCGAATCCCTCTCTCTCCGTTTTGATATAACTTCTTTGCAAGGTTTTTGAGCACAAAAGAGCTTCATTACTTTGCTGGAATTTCGATTAATTATGGCGGCGTAGCTCAGCTGGCTAGAGCGTACGGTTCATACCCGTGAGGTCGGGGGTTCGATCCCCTCCGCCGCTACCATACATACCCAGGAGGCTTAGCTCAGCTGGGAGAGCATCTGCCTTACAAGCAGAGGGTCGGGGGTTCGATCCCCTCAGCCTCCACCATATATGCCGGTGTAGCTCAATTGGTAGAGCAACTGACTTGTAATCAGTAGGTTGGGGGTTCAAGTCCTCTCGCCGGCACCATTCAAGTGATCGCGGAACCGTGGTGTAGAGGCCTAACATGCCTGCCTGTCACGCAGGAGATCGCGGGTTCGAATCCCGTCGGTTCCGCCACTTTAGAAAAAACATCGGGATGAGAACCCAATAGGGTTCGTCGGAGCATAAACTTCGTTAGGATGGTCATCGCAGTCTTCCACGAAGTGGGAGTACCCCGAAGGTTCCGTTTTTAATAACAAGTATCAGGGATGAAAAGCAGGAATACGTCGGAGCATTACTTTGTTGGACAAGCTTTATAAACTCTCAAAAATGAGAGAAACCCATCGGTTCAGTCGTTTAATAAGTTATGTGCTGTGAACAAGCAGTAAAGTGGGAAGGGATATCCCTACAACACTTTATTTTTTTATGACTAGATTTTTTAAGTTTTCAGCAGAGATGAACTTGTGTTTTATGGCTCGGTAGCTCAGTCGGTAGAGCAGAGGACTGAAAATCCTCGTGTCGGCGGTTCGATTCCGTCCCGAGCCACTTTATATGGAGGCTTAGCGAAGTGGCCAAACGCAGCAGACTGTAAATCTGTTCTCTTACGAGTTCGGTGGTTCGAATCCATCAGCCTCCACCAGTCTTTAAGAGCCATTAGCTCAGTCGGTAGAGCACCTGACTTTTAATCAGGGTGTCGAAGGTTCGAGTCCTTCATGGCTCATCCGAAAGTCATCAACTACGGTTGATGGCTTTTTTTGCATATGCAGATATATTTGAATAGTTAGTCTACTTAGGCATAATAAACTTGGGTAGAGTTTTCAGCCTGCATAAATAATCTGAAGAGCGGTGATGATGTGAGATCTGCCGAGTCAATTCAACAGGAGCTCCAGCAAATCTTAGGCACTTCCTTTGGCATTGTCTCCTTAACGGATAGCCTGGAGCCGGCGTTGTCGGACTTCATGAATAATGACAAATCAGAAAACAACTCATTATCTTTTATTTTTGGTGAGCTTGTATATTTCCCATATTATGATGGATTGGAAGATGCGATAGCTTTTACAGTAAGTGAACATCAGATTACGCTCAGAGAACGGCAATTAATTGAAGCGTTATTGGTTGGTTTGCAGCCAGGATCAGGCTCTGTTGAGCCCCGTAAAAACAAGCTGAGTGAAGAGGAAAGAATGCAACAGTTCGGGCGCTGGCTGCTGCTGCAGAACACAGGAGAGAGCGGGCTGCCTCCCGCGGATCTGAACCTGTCGGATGATTTGACCAAACAAATGGTCCCACTCTTGCTTCAGGGGGAAGGCTTGCAAGCCTCGTACTCTCAACTGAACAAGCTGTTGGATAGTTATTTGGAAGGAGATGTGCTGCTGGTTCCACTCGAGCAGAAGGAATGGCTCATTCTGGCCAGCGAGAACTCGGTGCTTGGGGGAGAGGACGAGCGGGATAAAGATCCTTCCGAGCCTGTAGAAGAGGTGCTGACCGCGTTTGCACTGGGGCTGTATGAACTGATCGCCAATGAATGGGGTGGTGTATTTCATATATCCGTGAACAGGCCGTTTCTGCCGGCGGAAGATCTTCCGGGAGCTTTATCCCTGCTGCGGGAGACGCTGCATCTGGGGAAGCTGTTCCATGTGTCCGAGCATATTCATCTCCCTTGGGAGCTAAGATTGGAGAGGCTGCTCTACAGTATTCCGGATGAGCAAAGACAAAACTTTATTCAACAGGACGGCATCAATTCAGGTCTGTTCGGGGATACAGAGACTTTGAGCACGTTGGACACCTTTTTTCAATTGGACTGTAACGTAAGCGAAACGGCCAAGAGGCTGTACATTCACCGAAATACGCTGATCTATCGGCTGGATAAAATCAAGCAGGAAACCGGACTGGATGTCCGGACGTTCAATGATGCGGTGCTGGTGCGTTTAATCTTGTTATTGTACAAAGTAACAAAAAGCAAATAATTTTTTTGTGCAGTTTGTGAATAGCCATGCAGGGCAGCCTCGGGTAATATAACATTAAGAAATGTATTCGATTTCATAATTTGATTCAGGGAGGCAAAAGTCATGGCAGGTGTACGTTTAGAGCATATTTTCAAAAAGTATCCGGGTGCTGAGAAACCAACGGTTATCGATGTTAATCTGGACATTCAGGATAAAGAGTTTCTGGTATTAGTAGGTCCGTCCGGCTGTGGTAAATCTACAACACTTCGTATGATTGCAGGTCTGGAGGAAATCTCCGACGGCAAGTTGTATATCGGTGACCGTGTAGTGAACGACGTAGCTCCAAAAGACCGCGACATCGCGATGGTATTCCAATCCTACGCTCTCTACCCGCATATGAACGTATATCAAAACATGGCTTTTGGTCTGAAGCTCCGTAAGGTGAAGAAGGATGAAATCGACAAACGTGTACGGGAAGCAGCGAAAATTCTGGATATCGAGCATTTGCTTGACCGCAAACCGAAAGCATTGTCCGGTGGTCAGCGTCAGCGTGTAGCCTTGGGACGCGCGATTGTACGTGACCCGCAAGTATTCTTGATGGATGAACCGCTGTCCAACCTGGATGCGAAGCTGCGCGGCCAGATGCGTGCGGAGATTACCAAGCTGGCCAAACGCCTTGAAACTACCGTTATTTACGTAACGCATGACCAGGTTGAGGCCATGACGATGGGCGACCGGATCGTTGTTATGAAGGACGGCGTGATTCAACAGGCTGCATCCCCGGATGAGCTGTACAACCGCCCGGTGAACCTTTTTGTGGCAGGCTTTATCGGTTCTCCTACAATGAACTTCATTAACGGTAAGCTGAGTGAAAAAGACGGCGGCACGTACTTTACAGCTTCTAATATTGATCTGCTTGTGCCTGAAGGTAAAGCACAATTGCTGAAGAGCAAAGGCTATATCGGTAAAGAAGTGATTCTGGGTGTTCGTCCTGAGGATATCCACGAAGAGCCGGTATTCATGGAAGCTTCACCGAAAACCATCTTTGCGTCCAACGTGGATGTTACCGAAAATCTGGGTCACGAAATGCTGCTCTATCTGAGCGGGGCTGGCGGTGACACCATCATCGCCCGTGTTGACGGACGTTCCAATACACGTGAAGGCGCACCAACCAAAATGGCGATTGATATGAACAAAGTTCATATCTTCGATAAAGAATCCGAATTGAATGTTCTGATTGCAGATTAATCCGCAAACTAATCCGCAAACGAAATAAAGCAACCGTCTGTCCTTCCGGGACAGACGGTTTTTGGCATGTCCGGCACTGTTACGACAACGGTCAGAGCATTGCAATCAGTTACAAATTCCTTTACGATGGGGATACGCATAAAGACACGCATAATAATACGCATGATGTTAAACATGGACAGTTTTTCGTACAGACATAACGGATGAGGACGAGGCTGAAAGGAAGAAAACAAGACAATGGCAAAAAAGGTTAAAGTATCCGAGCTTGTACAGCAATTTCACCTGGAGGTTATATCCGGGGAGCATGGGCTCCGCAGAGCCATTACCGTAGACGACCTGAACCGGCCTGGGCTGGAGATGGCTGGCTACTTTGAATATCATCCACAGGAACGGGTTCAGCTGCTGGGCAGAACCGAGCTTGCCTTCGTGTCCATGCTGCCTGCAGAAGATCGGCGGGACCGCATGGACCGGTTATGCACGGAGCAGACCCCCTGTATTGTGATCACCCGCGGGCTGGAAGTGCCGCAGGAGCTGATCGATATTAGCGCAGAGCGGAATATTCCCGTATTGCGCAGCAGCATGGCAACTACGATTTTATCCAGCCGTATCACAGGGTTCCTGGAGCGCAAGCTAGCTCCGACCGCCACCATTCATGGCGTGCTCTGTGATGTATATGGTGTAGGCATGCTCATTACCGGCGGCAGCGGTATCGGCAAGAGTGAAACCGCTCTGGAACTGGTCAAACGCGGCCACCGTCTGGTTGCGGATGATGCCGTGGAAATCCGGCAAACCTCCGATTTTCAGCTGCACGGCACTGCGCCTGAGCTGATTCGGCACCTGCTTGAAATCCGCGGTGTAGGTATCATCAACGTCATGACCCTGTTCGGCGCCGGCGCCATCCGCAACAACAAGAGAATTACGCTGGTTGTACGGCTGGAAGCATGGCAGCAGGATAAACAATACGACCGTTTGGGACTTGATGAGGAAACCACGCGCATCATTGATACCGATGTTCCGCTGGTAACCATTCCTGTTCGGCCAGGACGGAACCTTGCGGTTATTATTGAAGTGGCAGCTATGAACTATCGCCTGAAACAGATGGGTTACAATGCGGCACTGCAGTTTACGAACAAGCTGACGGCTACCATTTCCGAAGATATGGATGATATGGACTAAAAACGTATAGGGCTAAACAAGGAGTGATCGAACAATATGGCAACATTGCTGATTGACCCGATTGCGTTTACGCTCGGGCCTCTGCGGGTACACTGGTACGGAATCATTCTCGGATTGGCAGCCCTTGCCGGAATGGTGGTGGCGATCCGCGAGGGTAAACGGTACGGAATACCGCAGGAATTTTTTATGGATATGCTCTTGCTCGGGGTACCGTCTGCGATTATTGGAGCCCGGATTTATTATGTTGCCTTCAAATGGGAGGATTACCGCAACAACCTTTGGGATGTATTCAAAATATGGAATGGCGGCATAGCGATCTACGGCGCTCTGATTGGCGCCATCATCTGCGGGATCTTTTATTTCCGCTATAAAGGCTACAACTTCTGGCGGATTGCCGATATTTGCGCACCGGGTCTTCTGGTCGGGCAAATGATCGGCCGTTGGGGGAACTTCGTGAACCAGGAAGCCTACGGCGGACCTGTCGATGAATCCTTCCTGCGTTCACAGCTCAACCTTCCTGACTTCATTGTCAACCAGATGAATGTGAACGGTGTTTATCATCACCCGACCTTTTTATATGAGTCCTTATGGAGTTTGGCGGGTGTTATAGTGCTGCTTATTCTGCGCAGACGGCCTTTCCTCCGGGCGGGCGAACTGTTTGCCTCCTATTTCATCTGGTACTCGATTGGCCGTTTCTTTATCGAAAGGCTGAGAACGGACAGCCTGGCCTTCCAGGGGCCGGAATGGCTTGCTTCGTTCATTAATGGCCTTTGGTCTCCAATGACTTGGTTCGGATTTGAGCCAGGGTACCTGGACCCGGCCTATGGAAATGTACGTATCTCCCAGCTGCTGGCAGTGGGGCTGATTGTAGCTGCAGTTATATTTATCGTCGCGCGGCGCACGTCGGGACGGGCACAAGAACGGTACAGCGATCCGATTGTATCCAGCAAAGCCACGGCAGATCAGGTGCCGGATACAGTAGAAGGGGAACAGATCAAGCTTCACGAGGAACGCACGATACATCCGGAGAACTCGCTTGATCACTCTGAAATTCCGATCGCAGACCAGCATAAGAAGGAGTAGTTATGATCAATACCATTTTGTTTGATTTGGACGGTACAATAATTGATACGAATGAGCTGATCATCACTTCATTTCTCCATGTTTTGAAAGGGAAAACGCCTCAGCCGCTGACCAGGGAAATGATTATTCCGCATATGGGCGGAACGATGGAGAACCAATTTCAGACGTTTACCGGCCTGGCGGATGTCACCGCACTGGTAGGTGATTACCGGTCATACAGTATGCTTCACCATGATCGTATGGTCAAGCCCTTCCCGAATGTCCTTGAAGTTGTTAAAACTCTGCATGAACAGGGTATTAAGCTGGGTGTGGTAACCACCAAAATAAGACCTAACACGATCCGTGTACTTGAAATGTTTGATTTGATTTCTTATATGGGCAGCATTATAACGGTGGATGATGTAGAGCATCCGAAGCCGCATGCCGAGCCTGTATTAAAGGCGATACAAGAACTTAACGCGGACCCTGCTCATACTTTAATGGTGGGGGACAGTTCATTCGATATTCTGGCAGCCCAGGCAGCCGGGGTTCAATCCGCCGGAGTAGCTTGGTCTCTTAAAGGCGAGGAGACGCTGCGCGGCTATAACCCGGATTTTATGCTCAAGGATATGACAGACCTGCTGGACCTGGTCGCTCATGGTACGGAAGCAAAGTGAGAAACGTAGAGCGGTACCCTGTAGAAGGTCAAAATGCTTTATGGCAGATCTATAAAACCGTCAGTCCATGGAAGGGCGTCAAAAATTTCATATGTATTCAAATGGCGCGTTATTGCCCGGTACTGCCCCTGAAAAACTGGATTTATCGCCGTCTGCTCGGCATGAAGGTAGGGGAGCATACCGCTTTTGGATTGATGGTTATGGTTGACGTGTTTTTTCCGGAAAAAATTTCGATCGGACGCAATTCGGTCATTGGCTACAATACGACCATTCTCGCCCATGAATATTTGATCAAGGAATACCGGCTTGGCCAGGTAATCATCGGGGATGAGGTGCTGATCGGAGCGAATACGACGATATTACCCGGTGTGACCATTGGGGACGGAGCGGTAGTCGCTGCAGGCTCGGTGGTTCACAAGAACGTTCCTCCCGGCGCTTTTGTCGGCGGCAATCCCCTGCGGGAACTGGGCGGGACTAAATAACTATTTTTACCACACAAATTTACTGCACAGATTGCCCGAAACCCTTGAGGTTTCGGGCTTTTGCGCGTTATAGACATCTTTCGCGAAACCGCGGGAACAGGCAGAATGCGTTGAAATGAGCCACATAATCCGGTATCGTTTAAAAGGTCAGTTAACTGCAAAGGGGGAGTGGCCATGGCGGTTGGGCAGAAGGAGAGGCTGCCGCAGCTCGATATTTTCCGGGCTATTGCGATCCTTGGTGTTCTTCATGTGCATGCCACATCATATGCGGCTGGAGTTCAGGCACTGGATTCGCCTTATTATTTCATATTGAATTTTGCGAATATCTTTTTCAAGTATGGAACGCCATCATTTATTTTTCTAAGCAGCTTTGTGCTGTTCTACAACTACTACGAGAGGCCGCTTGATCGTGAATTGGTAAAGCGTTTTTACGGGAAGAGGCTGGGGTATATTTTACTGCCCTATGTGGTTATTTCTATAGGATACTTTATCTTAAATCAGGAAACCAGCGACTTGTTCGCGCAGCCGGTAACGGAGCATCTGTCCAGTTTTGTGCGCAAGCTGGTGACGGGCTCAGCGTATACTCATTTATATTTTGTATTTATCAGTGTTCAATTCTACATTCTGTTTCCGTTTATGCTGAAGCTGCTGCAGTCCTCACGTTTTGCGGTACGCTGGGCGATACCGATCGGGCTTGCGCTGCAGTGGATTTTCATTTTCCTGAACAAGTATGAATGGCAGATTCCGAACAAGGGAAGTTATGCTATATCGTATCTGGCTTATTATATGATGGGGGCCTATGTGGCTCTGCATTTTGATAAAATCAAGGGCTGGTTGAAGGCCTCGTGGAGGCAGATGTCTTCCGACCATAAAAGATGGACCCTTCTCTTATGGGGCTACTGGCTGATCGTATCGCTGATTCATGTGACACTGTGGTACTACGGCAGGCATGAAGGCATTTGGGTCAATTCATTATGGTATGAGCTGCTCTGGAACGTGCATACGATGCTGTCTTCATTGGTGCTGCTGCAGGCGGCCTTTCGCCTGTATGACCAAGCGGCTCCGGGCGTGGTCACTTTCCTGATCCGTTTGGGGGAAGCTGCTTTTGCGATCTATCTTGTTCATCCGGTGATTTTGCTCGTGTATCGCCGCTTTCGCTACTTTATTCCCATCGATTCCTTCACATACGTGGTCTGGGTTTGGGGCGGGCTGCTGGCGGCGCTGTTCATAACCTGGTTCATCGTCGCATTCTGTTTCAGGTACGTTCCGTTTGCGCAGCTGTTTCTGGGAGGTGTGCCCAAGTCCTATGCGGCTGCGGGGAAATTCAAACAGAGACAGGTTACGGGCCGGGCTCGAAAAGCAGATATGTAGCAGAGCAGGTTCGGCAATTGGCTGTTCGGGTAATCCTATACCCGAACAGCCTTTTTTGTAAGGCACATGAAATCAACAATTCAAAGAACCTTAAGTTTGACGGGTGTCAGGAAGCCATGGTAATATACCAAGTATACTTTAGTTTGTTAGCACTTTAACACAATAAAGAGTGTGACGATAATCAGACTATCGGGGTGAATGATATATGTCTAAACCGAAAGGGTTTGAAAAGCCGGCCGGCGTCAGGGATTATCTGCCGCGTGCGGTCAGCAAGCTGCGTGCCATTGAACGCAATGTACTGGAATGTATGGAACGCTGGGGATACCGTCAAATTATGACCCCCACGATGGAATATTACGATACGGTTGGGGTGGCCAGCTCCACCTCGGATCAGAAGCTTTTTAAACTGCTTAATAACCGGGGTACTACCTTGGTGCTTCGCAGTGATATGACCGCACCGATTGCAAGGGTTGTTGCTTCTTTATTGAAGGAAGAGCCGCTGCCGCTCAGACTGTCCTATCATGCCAACGTGTTTCGTGCCATCGAGGAAGAGGCGGGCAGAGAGGCCGAATTTTTTCAGACAGGTCTTGAGCTGGTTGGAGACGATTCACCCGAGGCGGATGCCGAGGTTGTCGCCCTAGCAATTGCCTCGCTGCAGGCTGCAGGGGTAAGCTCCTTCAAGATTGCGATGGGACATGTTGGATTTCTGAACGGATTGTTTGAGGAGGTTATCCCGGGCCGCACGAATGAGCAGGAGGAGCTGAAGGGGCTGCTGCTCAAGCGGGATGTGGTCGGCTACCGGACGGCTATAGGCAGGCTGGATGTTGCACAGGATCACTTGAGCAAGCTGGAGTCGATTTTGCGGCTGCGCGGCGGCAAGGAAATCTGTGATCAGGCGGAGGCGCTGAGTACGGAACCAGGGGCTTTGTTTTCAATTTCCCACCTGTGTAAGGTGTGGGAGGTGCTGGAGGCGTATGGGGTGGCTGAGCATGTCCTGATCGATCTGACAATGATCGGGGATTTCTCCTATTATACAGGCATGACTTTTGAAGGTTATGCGGGCGAGATCGGTTCGCCTGTATGCAGCGGAGGCCGCTACGACAAGCTGCTTCAGCAGTTCGGACGCGACGTTCCCGCCACAGGCTTCTCGCTGAAGACGAACCGGATTGTGGATGGCATAGAAGGCATTCAAACGCCGGTGCAGCTCCCAGTGTTGATCAGATACGACGAATCCGGGCGCAAGGAGGCTTTTGAAAAGGCAGCCCAGCTTCGTTCAGCGGGAAATCATGTTGTCACGCGGTTGATCGGCAGCGGTGAGCCTTCTGCGGAGAAGCAATCGTATGAAGAAATTTACACCTACAAGTCGGGCGCGTCGGCTCCCGGACTTCGGTAACAGGAGAGGGAGGTTTCGTCATGACAGAGACGCTGAAGGTGGCAATGCCCAAAGGGCGTATATATAAACAGGCATCCCGATTGCTGCGCGAAGCGGGCGTGCCGATTCCACCGGACGTGGATGATACCCGCAAGCTGGTCATTCCTCTGCCGGAGCTGGGCATGGAATTTATTATGGCCAAACCCGTCGATGTCCCGACTTATGTGGAATATGGAGCGGCGGATATCGGCATCGTGGGCAAGGATGTGCTGCTTGAGGAAAATAAGGACGTATATGAGCTGCTCGACCTTGAAATTGCCCGCTGCCGTATGTCTGTGATCGGTCTGCCGGATTGGCAGCCGGGCATTCGCCAGCGCGTGGCGACCAAATATCCGCGTGTGGCGTCCCAATATTTCAGGGAGCAGGGCCAGCAGGTGGAGGTCATCAAGCTGAATGGCTCCATTGAACTGGCTCCGCTGATCGGGCTTGCCGACCGCATCGTCGATATGGTGGAGACAGGGCAGACGCTGCGGGAGAATGGACTGGTCGAGCAGACCAGTATTTTGGATATTACAAGCAGGCTGATTGCGAACCGGGTCAGCTACCGGATGAAAAATACGGCCATCCAGGAGCTGTGTGACCGGCTGCAGCAGGTCATTCCGGGCAGATCAATGCAGCCGCAGGGAGGAACCAGAGCATGAAGATCGTATCTGTCCGTGATTTCAACCTGCAGCGGGAGGTGGATTACGGAACTCCTGAACAGAATCAGGCCGTTAAGGATATTATTCAAGGCCTGCGTGCCGAGGGTGACGCTGCTCTACTGCGTTACACAGAAGCTTTTGACCGGGTGAAGCTGTCACCACAGGATTTGCGCATCACCCCGGAGGAACTGCAGGCGGCTTACAGCCAGGTGGAGCCATCCTTCCTGGAGGCGATCCGCGCCGCGGCGGCCAATATCCGTGCATTTCATATGAAGCAGAAGCGAAACTCCTGGATGGATCTGCAGCCGGACGGAAGCCTGCTGGGACAGATCATCCGCCCGCTGAAGCGGGTCGGCGTTTATGTCCCTGGCGGCAAGGCGGCTTATCCTTCCTCGGTGCTGATGAATGTCATTCCCGCACAGGTTGCCGGTGTTCCCGAGATCGTGATGGTGACTCCGCCCGCAACAGGCGGTAAGGCCGGAATTGATCCGTATACACTGGTTGCTGCTGCAGAAGCAGGAGTGACCGAGGCGTACCGGATCGGCGGCGCTCAGGCCATTGCGGCATTGGCATACGGGACGGAGACCATCAAACCGGTCGATAAAATATGCGGTCCAGGCAATATTTACGTAGCGCTGGCCAAGCGCGAGGTGTACGGAGCTGTCGATATCGACAGCATTGCAGGACCGAGCGAAATTGTCGTGCTCGCGGACAACACGGCCAATGCGGCTTATGTGGCGGCGGATTTGCTCTCCCAGGCGGAGCATGACGAGATGGCTTCCGCCATTCTTGTCACCCCATCACGCAGGCTGGCAGAAGCAACAGCCGCTGAGGTTCAGAAGCAGCTTGCCGAGCTGCCACGCCGGGCAATTGCTTCCGCCTCCATTGAACAATATGGGGCGATTATCGTGACCGATACGCTGCAGGAGGGCATTGAGGTCGTCAATCGGCTCGCTCCGGAGCATCTGGAGATGATGGTGGAGAATCCGATGGCGTATGCCGGACTGATTGAAAATGCGGGCGCCATTTTCCTTGGCACATACAGCTCGGAGCCGGTAGGCGATTATTTTGCGGGGCCTAATCATATCATTCCGACGAACGGGACGGCGAGATTCTCCTCGCCCGTGGACGTGGACGATTTTATCAAGAAATCCAGCATGATTTATTACAGCAAAGAGGCCCTGTTCAAGAATGGCGCAGCGATTATGGAGCTGGCCCGTCATGAAGGCTTGGAAGGGCATGCCCGGGCGATCGAGATCCGGCTGCAAAACGAAGGAGAGGCGTGATAAGGGATGGAGAATATCGGTAACGGACAGGCGCGGTCGGCTGAGGTAAGCCGCAGAACGAACGAAACGGATATCAAGCTGGCATTTGCGGTGGACGGAACAGGAAAGTCTGAGATCGAGACGGATGTGCCTTTTCTGAACCATATGCTCGACCTGTTCACCAAGCACGGCCAGTTCGACCTGAAGGTGGACGCCAAAGGTGATATTGAGATCGACGATCACCACACGGTGGAGGATATCGGAATCTGTCTGGGGCAGACGCTGCTGCAGGCCCTTGGTGATAAAAAAGGGATCAAACGTTACGCCAGCGTGTTTGTACCGATGGACGAAGCGCTCGCACAGGTGGTGATCGATCTGAGCAACCGCCCGCACTTCGAATACCGGGCACAGTATCCTTCCCAGCAGGTAGGCAGCTTCTCCACCGAGCTTGTGCACGAATTTCTGTGGAAGCTCGCACTGGAGGCACGCATGACGCTGCATGTCATCGTGCATTACGGCCAGAACACTCACCACATGATTGAGGCGGTGTTCAAAGCGCTGGGCCGCGCTCTTGACGAGGCAACCAGCATCGATCCGCGTGTGACGGGAGTGCCGTCCACGAAAGGGGTGCTGTAATCCATGGCCATTGCGATTGTGGATTACGGCAGGGGCAATCTGCACAGCGTCAGCAAAGCGGTGGAGCGTCTCGGTTATGAGGCCGTTGTCACAAGTGACGAAGGCACGATCCGGGGCGCTGACGGCGTCATCCTGCCGGGGGTCGGCGCCTTTGGCGATGCGATGGAGCATCTGCGCCGCAGCGGTCTGGACCGCGTCGTCAAGGAAGCGGCGTCCGCCGGACAGCCGCTGCTTGGCGTATGCCTCGGGATGCAGCTGCTGTTCACCAGCGGAGAGGAATACGGGGAGCACGAAGGGCTTGATATTTTGCCGGGAACGGTCGTGCGCTTCCCGTCTGCTTCGGGCTTGAAGGTGCCGCATATGGGGTGGAACCGGCTGTACTTCTCGCAGGAGGATCACCCGCTGTTCGCGGGACTGGAAGAGGGGCATGTCTATTTTGTACACTCCTATCACGCCAAGACGGAGCAAGCCTCCGATCTGCTGGCCGTAACGGATTACGGCGGTCCGGTTACGGCGATTGTCGGCCGGGATTCGGTATTCGGCATGCAGTTTCATCCGGAAAAGAGCGGCCAGCTCGGCATGAAGCTGCTCGGCAACTTCCTGGCATTGACGGGAGCCGCGCGAAAGCCGGAAGGGCAGAACTCATAATAGTGCGAGTTCAAAAGGTCAGGTTTTCAGCACCGAAGCTTATTCTTCCGAAGTGCGTTTTTTCAAAACGCTTGAGTTGGATGAAGATAGGGACTGAGGAGCGGAGCATACTTGGGGTACGTGAGCACCTGAAATGTTTCCGCAGGAAACATGCTTCGGAAGCATCTGCTTAGGCCCGGCTGAATTCAAGATTCGATGTCGAGTCCGCTTCCTGATTTCCTTCGTGATCAAAAGATGACTTTTTGAACAACCTCTAGTACAGCTAATTCAGTTTATTTAAGGAGGCAGTCCATGTTTACGATCTATCCTGCCATTGATATTCGTGACGGCAAGTGTGTGCGTCTGATTCAGGGAGACTATAACCGTGAAACGGTTTATAACGATAACCCGCTGGAGGTTGCGCGAGAGTGGGAACGGCTTGGCGGCACATTCATCCACCTGGTGGATCTGGACGGCGCCAAGGCTGGGCATCCAGTGAACGATACACTGATAGGACAAATTGCATCGGCCGTCAATGTCCCTGTACAAGTAGGAGGCGGTCTGCGCACACGCAGCGATGTGGAACGGCTGCTGTCCCTTGGGGTAAGCCGCGTCATTCTCGGCACAGCCGCTATTGAAGACCGCGCATTTACGGAAGAGGTGCTCGGGACATACGGAGATCGTGTTGCCATCGGGCTGGACGCCCGGAATGGTTATGTGGCGACAAGAGGCTGGCTGGAAACGTCGGAGGTAAAGGCCGAGGAGCTCGCTCGCGAACTGGCCATGAAAGGGGCAGACACGTTCATTTTCACGGATATATCGCGGGATGGCATGATGCAGGGACCGAATGTGGAGGCAATACGCTCTCTCGCTAAAGCCAGCGGACGCACGGTTATCGCTTCCGGCGGAGTGAGTGTGATGGATGACTTGCTGAAGCTGTCTGCTCACACGCAGGAAGGCATCGGCGGGGCGATCGTGGGCAAGGCGCTGTATACGGGCAGTATCAACCTGAAAGAAGCGGTTAGCGCCGTGACGGGAACTACCCGTTAACCTGGGAAGCGGAAAAAGGGGGCACAGCGATGCTGGCGAAACGCATTATCCCGTGTCTGGACGTGAAGGACGGACGGGTGGTCAAAGGTGTAAATTTTGTGAATCTGCGCGATGCGGGCGATCCCGTGGAGCTTGCTGCTCTGTATGACCGCGAAGGTGCCGACGAGATTGTGTTTCTGGATATCTCGGCGTCTGTAGAGGGTCGGGCAACCATGGAGGAAGTGGTTCGCCAGACCGCCGGAGAAATTACAATTCCGTTTACGGTAGGGGGAGGAATCTCCCAAGTAGACGACATGAAACGAATTTTGCGCGCAGGGGCGGACAAGATCGGCATTAACACAGCCGCTGTCCTCAATCCGGAGCTGATTACGGACGGGGCGCGCAGCTTCGGCTCCCAGTGTGTAGTGGTAGCCATCGATGCAAAGTATAATGAGGCTTGGGGCGAGTGGGAGGTCTATACCCATGGCGGCAGAAAACCATCGGGCATCCGCGCGCTGGCTTGGGCCAAGGATGCCGAAAAGCTGGGAGCAGGTGAAATTTTGCTGACCAGTATGGATGCGGACGGTACGAAGGACGGCTTTGATCTGCCGTTAACATCGGCCATCGTGGATGCGGTGGGCATCCCGGTCATCGCCTCCGGCGGAGCCGGGCGGAAGGAGCATTTCTATGATGTGTTCACCGAGGGCAAGGCGGATGCCGGACTGGCGGCGACCATTTTTCATTATAAAGAAATTGCGATTCCTGAATTAAAGCGTGATTTGAAGGACAGAGGAGTGGAAATACGATGAGTGACGATATACGGCAGGAGCTTTCTCTGGAGCAGCTTTTGGAAAACGTCCGCTGGGATGACGCGGGTCTCGTGCCGGCCATTGTTCAGCATGCGGCTACGGGACAGGTGTTGACACTGGCTTATATGAGTCAGGAGTCCTTGAGACTGTCGCTCGAAACCGGTCAGACCTGGTTCTGGTCCCGTTCGAGGCAGGAGCTGTGGCACAAGGGGGCCACGTCCGGCAATACGCAGCAGATCGTCCGGATGGGTCTGGACTGCGACGGAGACAGCCTGGTCGTTCAAGTGAATCCGCAGGGCCCGGCCTGCCACACCGGGGAAGAGACCTGTTTTTATCGTGATATTGCTGTTGGTACGGACCAGGAGCTGGAGAGGGCTGCACGCTCAGACAGCGGACGGTTTGCGGTGTTGTCCGAACTGGAGGCAGTCATTGCGGAGCGGGAGCGGACACGTCCGGAAGGCGCGTATACGACATATCTGTTTGATAAAGGCGTGGATAAAATTCTGAAAAAAGTCGGTGAAGAGGCTTCCGAGACCATTATTGCCGCCAAAAATAACGATAACGAAGAGCTGCGGCTTGAGGTCAGCGACCTGATTTACCATCTGCTGGTGCTGCTGCAGGAGCGGAAGCTCCCGCTGGACGATATTATGGCCGAGCTGAACCGCAGACATGAGCGGCCCCGCAGGGATTAGTCTTGCGGCGGCTGCTTGAAACTACCATTTTGCAGAGGAGTAGCGTTATATGCGTATTGACTACCACACGCATCATGCCCGCTGCGGACACGCGTCGGGGAGCCTTGAGGAATATGTTCAGCAAGGAATCCGGCTCGGGCTGGACCAGCTGGGCTTGTCCGACCATATGCCGCTCCTGCATGTAAATCCGGCGGATTATTATCCGGAAATGGCCATGCCGATGGAGGAACTGCCGCGTTACGTGGAGGAATGCCTGGAGCTGAAGGAGCGTTACCGCGGGCAGATCGACATTCGCGTCGGCCTTGAGGGGGATTACATCGAAGGCTGGGAACGGCAGATTGAGGACATTGTTGTCTCCTATCCGTGGGATTATGTCATCGGATCGGTGCATTTTCTGGGTGAGTGGGACGTAACGGATTTCCGTCAGGTACATCATTGGGAGGGCAAAGATGTGCTCAGCGTGTACCGTACATACTATGATGCCGTAGCCAAAGCCGCCGCAACGGGCTTTTACGATATTATGGGGCATCTGGACGTCATCAAAAGATTCGGGCATAAGCCTGCCCCGGAGCAGGAAGAGGAGCTGCGTGCGCTGGAAGAAGATGCTCTTGCCGCCGTGGCGCGCAGCGGCCGCGCCATGGAGCTGAACGCCTCCGGCTTGTCCAAGCCGTGTGCGGAAATGTTCCCGAGCCGGCGCATGCTTGAGGAAGCATACAGGCTTGGTATCCCTGTAACCGTGGGTTCAGACGCGCATCAGCCGGAGAAGCTGTCGGAGCATCTGGATCAGGCCCGATCCTTGCTCTATGAGGTTGGCTACCGTGAGTTGGCTGTGTTTGAAAAACGGGAGCGTTCCAGTATTAAGCTAACCATATAAGTGCGAGTTCAAAAAGTCAGGTTTTCAGCACCGAAGCGTATGCTTCCGGAGTGCGTTTTTTCAAAACGCTGGAGTTGAATGAAGCTAGGGACTGAGGAGCGGAGCGTACTTAAGGGTACGTGAGCACCTGAAATGTTTCCGTAGGAAACATGCTTCGGAAGCATCCGCTTAGGCCCGGCTGAATTCAAGATTCGATGTCGAGTCCGCTTCCTGATTTCCTTCGTGATCAAAAGATGACTTTTTGAACAACCTCTATAAGATATGTTCAAGCTGGTCATTTCTATAAATGCCCGGCTATTTCCATATGATGACCCTGGAAGGTATAATAAAAGCGTATATTGATGTACATTCAAAGAAGCCAGACCGCGTTTAGCGGTAGTTTTTCAAGGTATACGAACATAAGACTCGCTACCCATGGCATAGACCGTAAAGCTGCCGAAGGAGGAAAACGATGCATCAGTCCTTGCGTATTTTTTCCGGATCCTCGAATCCGATGCTTGCCCGCAAAATGTGCGACAAGCTGGGCGTGGAGCCGGGCAAAATCAAGCTGTCCCGTTTCAAAAGCGGGGAAATTTATGTGCATTATGAAGAGAGCATTCGGAACTGTGACGTTTTTCTTGTGCAGTCTTTGGCACACCCCGTCAATGAACTGTTCGTAGAACTGCTTGTCATGATCGACGCAGCCAAACGGGCTTCGGCACGAACCATTAACGTTATTATTCCTTATTACGGGTATGCCCGGCAGGAGCGCAAATCTGCACCGCGTGAGCCCATTTCCGCCAAAATGGTGGCCGATGTGCTGACAACGGTCGGAGCTTCTCGGATCGTTACGCTGGATCTGCATGCGGCGGCCATACAGGGCTTTTTTAATATTCCGGTGGATCATCTGACCGCGCTCGATTTGATCAGTGAATATCTGCGCACGCGCGGCATCGACAGGCCTGTCGTCGTATCGCCGGACGCGGGCAGGGCCTCCATGGCGGAGAAGCTGGCGAATCGCATGGACTCGCCTTTTTCCATCATGATCAAGAAAAGACCTGCTCATAATGAATCCGTCATCACGCATCTTATAGGCGATGTGGAAGGCAGAACGCCTATTATTATTGAAGATTTAATTGATACCGGTTCCACGATCATTAACGTGGTTGAGGGACTTAAGGAGAAAGGAGCAGGGGAAGCCATCGTATGTGCGACCCATGGCCTGTTCTCCGGCTCCGCCCTGGAAAAATTGAAGCATCCATATATTCGGGAGGTTGTCATTACGGACTCCATCCAGCTGCCGGAGCAGGTTCCGGATGGGCTTACGGTGCTTTCCGTCGCCCCGATGCTGGCCCGTGCCGTCCACATCATTGTGGAGGGCGGATCGATCGCAACTTTATTCAAAGACGCGGGTGTATAAGCTCGTGTCTCTTTGGGCTGTGTTTCATGAAACCGTATGGGTAAAATTACAGAAAACAAGCTTTCACATGGGATGAGCAGCGGTCAATCTTATGTTATAATGTATAGGCTCAATAGCAAGTTAAAGGAGGTGCCTTTGTTATTATGAAAGGCAAAAACCTGCGGGTTACGGACACTCGCCCCAATATCATTGCCCTGCGTCTTGACGCGTCTTTTTTCTTTGAGAGAGCCGTCCGCTCGCTGGATCGCAATCATTATGACAAGGCATTGAAATATTTTCGCAAGGCTGTGGAATATGAACCGGATAATCCCGTGAATCATGCCAATATGGCGGGTATATTATCTGAGATGGGGGATTACCAGGGCTCGAATGAAGTGCTGGAATCCATTCTGAAGAATGTCAATCCGTCGATGACGGAATGCTATTTCTATATGGCCAACAACTATGCCAACATGGAGCAGTTCGAGGCGGCCGAGAAAGCGCTTGTAACCTATCTTGAAGAGGATGAGGAAGGCCAGTTTCTGGAGGAAGCGGAAGACATGATGGAGCTGCTGTATTACGAGCTTAACCGGCCTGCCAAGCTGAACCGGATCAAAGCGCGGCAGGGCGTCGTTGAGCACGATCAGGCCCGTTTGCTGCTGGAGGAAGGCAAGTTCGCGCAGGCTGCAAAGCTGCTGGAGCAAATCTCCGGCGACCAGCCCGATCTGCTGGCGGCGCGCAACAACCTGGCCCTCTCTTATTATTATATGGGGATGTTCGAGAAGGCGAAGGAAACCATCCTGCAAGTGCTGCAGGATGAACCGGGCAACCTGCATGCGCTCTGCAACCTGGCTATATTTTATCAGAATGAGGGCGGAGGCCCCCATCTCGATGCGCTGCTGGAGAGCCTGACGGTCATCGTGCCCTTCCAGCAGGACCAGGTGTTCAAGCTGGGTACGACGATGGGCATCCTCGGCCGTCATGAAGAGGCCTACAGGCACTTCCGCCGGCTGCTGAAGGACGGCGAGAACAAAGCGGACGCGTCTCTGTATCACTATGCGGCCGTGGCCGCAAGCAATACGGGAAGGTATGCGGAGGCGGAACGGCTGTGGGAGCTTGTAAAGAAGCTTGATCCGGAATCGGAGACACCGCGTTTCTATCTGTCCCGGCTGAATGAGCTGCGCAGGATGGGACGGTCCATAGAGAAGCTCAGCTATCACTATCATCTGCCTTTTGATGAACAGTTCAAGCTGTGGGAGAAATACGGGAGCCGCAGTGTGCCTGACGAAATGAAGAAGGACCCGCTTGTCCGGTCATCTTTCTTCTGGGCGCTTCGCCATGGAGACGATGCGACGAAGTCTCAGGTCATCCAGGCCTTGGCGATGATTGGCGATGAAGAGGTGCGGGAAGCGCTCGGCTTGCTGCTTGCCGATGTATCCCAGGCTCCGGCGGTGAGGGAGCGGGCGAGAGCGGCGTTAGAGGGTATGGATGTTAGACAGACGTCTGCGTTTGCACCGTTGTCTGACGTGGCGCTGGCGGAACAGCCATTGAAGCAGGGAGCAGCGGCTGCCAATCCGCAGATCCAGGCGGTGCTGGATAAGGCATTTTCCGTAATGGGCAAGCGTTATGATACCGCCCAGCAGAACGATCTGAAAGATCTGTGGCTCGAGTACCTGGACCGGATCAGCCCGGAGGGCTTTACCATCCAGCATGTGGAGGGCTGGGCGGCGGCTCTTGAATATTTGACGGCCAAAATGCATCACACCCGGGCAACCTACAGGGAGATTGCCGACCGTTATGGCATCTCCGTATCCACTGTCAGCCGTTATGCCCGCCAGATTGACAGCGTCTGCGGAATCAAGCAAAAAATAGCTCAGCGTTTCCCTTCTTTTACCGAAAGGGTATAAATATCTAATAATCTCTGAAGGAGGTACCACCTATGTACAAATCCATTATCATCGGAACAGGCCCTGCAGGATATACGGCAGCCATCTATCTGGCACGCGCCAACATGAATCCTCTTGTCATTGAAGGCATGCAGCCGGGCGGGCAGCTGACGACAACGACCGAAATCGAGAACTTCCCCGGATTCCCGGAAGGGATTATGGGACCCGAGTTAATGGATAACATGCGCAAGCAGGCCGAACGCTTTGGCGCGGAATTCAGATCCGGCTGGGTGGAAGAAGTGGATTTCAGCAAGCGCCCCTTCAAAGTTAAGGTGGAAGGACAGGGTGTACTGGAAGCGGAAACGGTCATCATCGCTACCGGAGCATCCGCCAAATATTTGGGTATCCCCGGCGAGCAGGAGAACGTGGGCCGCGGGGTCAGTACCTGTGCGACCTGTGACGGCTTCTTCTTCCGCGGCAAGAAGATTATTGTTGTGGGCGGCGGCGACTCCGCCATGGAGGAAGCGGGCTTCCTGACACGCTTTGCCTCCTCGGTGACATTGGTTCATCGCCGCGAGGAACTCCGCGCCTCCAAAATCATGCAGGACCGTGCCCGCGATAACGAAAAGATCCAGTGGGCGTTGGGCCGTACTCCGGTTGAAGTCATTGCAGACGACAGCGGGGTAAAAGGGCTCAAGGTGCGCAACAATGAGACAGGCAAGGAGGAGCTGATTGAAGCGGACGGCGTCTTCGTAGCGATCGGACATACGCCGAACACAGGCTTCCTGGGCGGCAAAATTACGACCGATGACCACGGCTATATTCAAGTGAAGCCGGGTACGACCGAGACGAATATCCCGGGCGTTTTCGCATGCGGCGATGTGCAGGACAACCGTTACCGTCAGGCTATTTCCGCCGCCGGCACAGGCTGTATGGCAGCCATGGATGCCGAGAAATTCCTCGAAGGCAGCGCAGTTCATGACTGGAGCGAAACGCTCGACAAGTAATCTGTAGAATTGCGTGTTCAAAAAGTCAGGTTTTCAGCACCGAAGCGTATGCTTCCGAAGTGCGTTTTTTCAAAACGCTTGAGTTGGATGAAGCTAGGGACTGAGGAGCGGAGCGTACTTGGGGTACGTGAGCACCTGAAATGTTTCCGTAGGAAACATGCTTCGGAAGCACCAAGAGCACCCGTACAGTATATCTTGCGCGGGTGCTTTTTTTCAGGAGCCGATGTCTCAGAGAGTTCACATAACTTTGCGAAGTTCACGTGCTCTCCACCGGCCCGGAAGCTGCTCCCCGCGCCTTGACCGGATGGGTAGGTTCGCTTATAGTTGGATACGAGACTTACTGTATGGAACCATCGTTTGCCGGTACCGCAAGATAGACCGGGAACCATTATATGTATAGAAAAAGGTGGCTTGTAACATGTCTGAAAGCATCTATATCGGCGTGGATTTGGGTGGTACGACAATCAAAGTCGGCATCTGCAATGTGGAAGGGCAGCTTTTGCAAACCTATGAAGGTCCTACCGAGGTGGCTAAGGGTGCGGACACCGTCCTGGCCAATATCGAGAAGTACGTAAGACTTATTGTGGAGCAGTCTCCATACAGCTGGGATCAGCTGCAGGGGGTTGGCGCCGGTATTGCGGGTTTTCTGAACGTGCGTGACGGAGTCGTCGTGCTTGCGCCGAATATAGGCTTTCGGGACGTGCCGATTCGGGCCACATTGGAGGAACGGCTGGGCAAGCCGGTCAAAATTGATAACGATGCCAACGTGGCGGCGTTGGGCGAAGCCTGGGCCGGAGCGGGCAAAGGCGTGGGCAATTGCGTATGCTTCACGCTGGGCACCGGTGTAGGCGGCGGCATTATTATCGACGGAAAAATTTATCAGGGCTTCTCCGGCATGGCAGGGGAAGTCGGCCATATCGCCGTTGTGCCCGATCTTGAAGCGATCCAGTGCGGCTGCGGCAAAATGGGCTGTCTGGAGACGGTCTCTTCAGCCACGGGTATTATCAGGATGGCGAACGATGCGGTAGAGCGCGGCGATCGTACCTCTCTTGCAACCGTGGAGAAAATCGCGGCCAAGGACGTTTTCGATGCCGCCAAGGCCGGGGACGAAGTGGCGCTGCGCATCGTGGGCCGGGCTGCTTTCTATCTGGGTAAAGCCATGGCCACAACAGCCGCGATTTTAAACCCGGAAATGTTCATTATCGGCGGCGGCGTATCCAAGGCGGGCGATATTCTGTTCGACGAATTGCGGCGGGTATTCGCTCAATTGACTCCGGAGCCGCTGCAGCGCGGCACCTCCATTGTGCCGGCTACGCTGGGGAATGATGCAGGAATCGTCGGGGCGGCCGGATTGCTTCTGCGGTCCTAGTGCCCGGCTTATCAATTTTGGATTACGGGAAGGGGAAAGAAGGAACATGTCGGAAAATAATAACACGGCACCGCCGGCAGGCGCGACGCTGATTATTATTACGGGGATGTCCGGCGCGGGCAAGACGATCGCCGTACAGAGCCTGGAGGATCTCGGTTTCTTTTGCGTTGATAACCTGCCGCCTGTCCTTATTCCCAAATTTGCGGAACTGATTGAGCAGTCCAACGGTAAAATCGGCAAGGTGGCGCTGGTGATCGATTTGCGCGGCCGGGAATTTTTCACAGCTCTCTCGGAATCCTTGAGTTATATTAAAGATCATTTTACGATTCACTGTGAAATTCTGTTTCTTGATGCCAATGACAGCGTCCTGGTTCAGCGTTATAAGGAGAGCCGCCGCCGTCATCCCCTCGCCCCGGACGGCATGCCGCTTGACGGTATCCATCTTGAGCGTAAGCTGCTGGAGAATCTCAAAAATTCGGCGACGCAGGTCATCGACACCAGCACAATGAAGCCTTCCGTGTTGAAGAAGCGTATTATATCGAGGTTCTCCCATCTGGAAAGCAGTCTGCTCTCCATTAACATCATGTCCTTCGGGTTCAAATACGGGATCCCTATCGATGCGGACCTTGTGTTTGATGTGCGTTTTCTGCCCAATCCGCATTATATAGAGGCATTGCGGCCGAATACCGGGATGGACAGCGACGTTTATGAATATGTAATGAAGTGGCCAGAAACCCAGACCTTTCTGACGAAGCTGATGGATATGCTGCATTTTCTGATTCCGCAGTACCGGAAGGAAGGCAAGAGTCAGGTCATTATCGGTATAGGATGCACCGGAGGCAAACACCGGTCGGTGGCCATCTCCGAATATCTTGGTAAAATGCTTGGAACGAGTGAAACGGAGGCCGTTGCGGTAAGCCACCGGGACGCGGATCGGGATCGGCATTGATATAGAGGTGAAATTATGAAATTAGCGGGAACACAGCTGGAGCGTCCGCGCATTGTCGTGATGGGAGGCGGAACAGGGCTGTCCGTCATGCTGCGGGGATTAAAACAAAAGCCGCTGGATATTACGGCGATCGTCACCGTTGCTGACGACGGGGGAAGCTCCGGCATCCTGCGCAGCGAGCTGCAAATGCCGCCCCCGGGCGATATCCGGAACGTACTGACAGCCCTGGCCGATGTCGAGCCGCTGATGGCGGATTTGCTCAAATACCGCTTCAGCTCGGGCTCGGGATTGGCTGGCCATAGTCTGGGCAACCTTATTTTGGCGGCCATGACCGATATATCGGGTGATTTTGTTACAGGTGTTCGTGAGCTGAGCCGTGTATTTGCCGTACGCGGGCGAGTGCTGCCTGCGGCAGAGGAAGCCGTGGTGCTGCATGCGGAAATGGAAGACGGAAGCGTGGTCTCGGGCGAGTCCAAGATCCCGGAAGCCGGTGGCCGCATCAAACGTGTGTTCCTTGAGCCGACTCACGTGGAGCCGTTGCCTGAGGCGGTCGAGGCGATTGAGCGGGCCGACGCCATTCTGATTGGACCGGGGAGCCTGTACACGAGCATTCTGCCCAACCTGCTGGTGCCCAAGCTGGCTGAAGCGGTTGTGGCCTCGCAGGCGGTCAAAATTTTTGTATGCAATGTCATGACGCAGCCTGGAGAAACGGATAACTACAGTGTAGGGGATCATCTGCAGGCTGTTTACGATCATGTTGGCCATCAGCTTTTTGACTATGTGATTGTGAACAACGGGGACATTCCGGCCCAGGTGCTGGATAAATATGCAGAACAGGGCGCCAAGCCGGTTCAGCTGGATCTGGATTCGGTGACCGGACAGGGGTATAAAGTGGTGGCTGACACGCTGGTCCTGTTCAGAACATATCTGCGGCATGATGCCGACAAGCTGAGCCAGCATATTTATCAGCTCGTGCAAAACTGGATATTAAGAAGGAGGTGAGTCCCTTGTCTTTTGCGGCTCAAACGAAAAAAGAGCTGACGATGATTGAAGCCCAGTCCTGCTGTGAGAAGGCCGAGCTGTCGGCGCTGATCCGGATGCTGGGGTCCGTACAGCTTTCGAACAAAAAAGTGGTATTGGACATTTCCACCGAAAATGCCGCGATTGCAAGGCGCATTTACTCCTTCATCAAAAAGCATTTTCAAGTGCATACCGAACTGCTGGTCCGCAAGAAAATGCGGCTCAAGAAAAACAATGTGTACATTGTCCGCATTCCGGACCGGGTTCAAGAGATTTTGAAGGAGCTGTACATCGTCTCGGAGGGGTTTCTGTTTACAGACGGGATTAATCCGGCGATAATCAGGAAAAACTGTTGTAAGCGGGCTTATCTGCGGGGAGCGTTCATGGCCGGGGGCTCGGTGAATAATCCGGAGGGCTCCTCCTACCATCTGGAAATTGCCTCGATGTATGAAGAGCACTGCCAGGCACTCGTGGATCTCGCAAACGAGTTCCACTTGAATGCCCGTTGTATTGAACGGAAGAAGGGGTTCATCCTTTACATTAAAGAAGGCGAGAAAATCATTGAGTTCCTGAGCATTATCGGTGCTCATCAGGCTTTGTTCAAGTTTGAGGATGTGCGCATCATGCGTGACATGCGGAACTCGGTCAATCGGATCGTAAACTGTGAAACCGCGAATCTGAACAAGACGATCGGAGCGGCAGTTCGTCAAATCGAAAATATCAAGCTGCTGCAGAAGGAGGTCGGGCTGGATTCCCTGCCGGACAAACTCCGCGAAGTGGCTGAAATCCGCCTGGCCCATCCTGACATGAATCTGAAAGAAGTCGGGGAGCTGCTGAAAGGCACGGTCAGTAAATCCGGGGTAAATCACCGGCTGCGGAAGATTGATGAGCTGGCTGACAAGGTCCGGGCAGAGCGAGGAATGATCCTGTAGCCTGTCTGACAGGCACGGATGGGGATGGGTGCCTGTTTTTTTTCTAGTTTATGATTCAGGTTGATGGTATAATGTGATAAATAAAATGGAATAAATGTGGTTTTAATTCATTTGTCAATTTACTTATAAAGGGGGAACCGTTTTTCATGACTAAACATCCGGTAGTTGTACGTTTGAAAACAGGACTGCATGCAAGACCTGCTGCATTGTTCGTACAGGAAGCCAATAAATATTCCTCGGAAGTCTTTGTGGAAAAGGACGACAAGAAAGTGAATGCCAAGAGCATCATGGGCATTATGAGCCTTGCCATCAGCTCCGGTACGGAAATTTATGTCAGTGCGGAAGGCGCGGATGCAGAACAGGCTGTAAACGCTTTAGTAAGTCTCGTAAGCAAGGAAGAACTGGAAAACCAGTAAAGAGCGGCTTGCTATTAGTGAGTGTTCAAAAAGTCAGGTTTTCAGCACCGAGAAGATTGGATGAAGCTAGGGACTGAGGAGCGGAGCGTACTTAGGGTACGTGAGCACCGGAAGGCCCGGCTGAATTCAAGATTCGATGTCGAGTCCGCTTCCTGACTTCCTTCGTGATCAAAAGATGACTTTTTGAACTACCTCTTGGAAGAAGGGGGGTCCCTGGGAACAGGGACTTTTTTATTGCCTGCAACTTTTTGGCGCCAGCTCCGTCTAGAGGGTACGATCGATTTCATGAAAAAAGTACCATAAAGGAGCGGGTTACAGTGAAAATATGGGCAAAAACAGCAGGTGCAGCATTACTGGCAGGAACAGTGTTTGTTGGCGGATTTGGCGGGCTGGACTTCGGGGGCAACAGCGGTAAAGCGTATGCCGATGCCGTTAACGTGGTCCGTAATGTGATCAGTGTAGACGGTGAGGGTGAAATCTCTGTAAGCCCGGATATCGCCTACCTGTCCATCGGTGTGCAGACGCAGGGCAAGACGGCAGCCGCCGCCCAGAAAGAGAATGCACAGATCATGGACAAAGTGAACAATCTGCTCAAGACAAGCTGGGGCATTAACGCCAAGGATATCAAGACCACCCAGTTTTCGGTTCAGCCGGATTACGCTTATAGCGAAGAGGGCGGGCAGAAGCTTAAAGGTTATACAGCTTATCATACGCTGAACGTGGCTTATCGTGATCTGTCCAAAATCGGCCAGCTGCTTGATGCGGCAGCCGGCGCCGGTGCCAACAACATTGACGGTGTCCGGTTTACGGTAGAGAATCCGGATAAGTATGAAGAAGAGGTAATTGCCAAAGCGCTGTCCAATGCGCAGATGAAGGCTTCGGCCGTAGCCAAAGCGGCCAACCGCCAGCTCGGCAGCCTGCTGAACGTCAATTTGGGAAATGCGGATGCTCCTGTGTTTTACCGGGAGGTGGCCATGGCCAAATCTGAAGACTCAGCCGCTGGCGCAAGCACTTCCGTAGAGCCCGGACAGATTACGCTGGACACCCGCTTGAGCGCGCAGTATGAAATGAACTGATAACACGTTAGAAACCAATGAGCCGGAAATGAGTCAGGATTGTAACCCAGCCTGTAACATTTTCCGGCTCGAATTGTTTTAAGATATCTCTCAGATGGTTAATTCATAACGCTACTTGCATCAAGGATCAGAGGAGGACATCAACTAATGAACATTCAGACAAAACGGCTGGGTACAGCGCTGCTTGCGGCCGCTCTGGTCACCGGCGGGGTTACCGCACCTATTTCCGAGCTGCACGCTGCAGGAAGCGCATCCCAAGCCGCTCAGCAAACCCAGGTAACCTTGAAGTGGAACGGCAAGGCCCTTCAGACGAAAGGGCTTATGATCAAGGGGCAAACCCTGATTCCGGTAGCGGCCCTGAGGGATGATTTGAAGCTGCCTGTATCGTATAATGCGTCTGACAAGTCTTATACGATCGGCGCCAACTATAACAAGCTGAAAATTGCAATGGGGTACGATGAGCCGTACGTCAATGTAAACGGGGTACATACGTATGATATGCAGGCCCGGATGGTCAACAACCGGCTCTATGTTCCCATCGGCCACCTGAAGGCTTATCTTGGCATTGACGCTGCCTGGAATGCGGCTGCCAAGACGGTCAGCATGACCAAGAGCCAGCTGAATTCCGTCTCCATCAAAACGGTAAACCTATCCCAGGATAAGTCGGATAAGACGAAGTTTGATTTGAAATATCCTCAGCTCACAGGCAGCCAGCCTGGTGTGGATAAAATCAATGCCGCGCTGAAACAGCATGCAGAGACGAATGTGGCATGGATCAAGAAGCAAATTGATGAGATCGGAGATGCTACGGCGGACCGTCCATATGAATTTGAAAGCAATTATGCCGTTACCTACAACCGGGGAGGCTATGTCAGCCTGATTGTGGAGGACTACTCCTATTTTGGCGGCGCTCACGGCTCCACTGCCCGTACTGCATTTACATTCTCCCTGGAGGATGGCAAGCAGCTGGGACTTGGAGATGTGTTGAAAGCCAATCCGGATTACAAGAAGACGCTGAACAACAAGCTGCTCAAGCAAGTGCCGGTATCCAACGGATATTTGGGAGGCTTTAAGGGGCTTTCGGATAAACCGGATTTCTATGTCACCGGAACGGGCATCGTCATTTTCTTCCAGCAGTACGAGTACACCGCTTATGCGGCCGGTATTCCGGAGTTCTACTTTGCCTTTACGGATCTGCTTCCCGCAGGAGCCAAACCTTTCGGAAAATAAATTCGGGAAAAAGAAAATCCGCCCCGCGTTCCTGCTGTAGGAACACTGGGCGGATTTTTTTGCACATACTGCTTATAAAAATTTGTTCGTGGTCCCGGCTTAGACTCCTTGTGGGGGAGTGCTGGAAATCACCTGATCGATCAGGCCGTATTCTTTGGCTTCGTCAGCCGTCATGAAGTAGTCGCGGTCGGTATCCTTCTCGATGCGGTCCAGCGGCTGGCCGGTACGCTCGGCGAGGATGCGGTTCAGCTTATCCCGCATTTTCAGGATGCGGCGTGCACGGATTTCGATATCCGTCGCTTGACCTTGAGCACCGCCAAGAGGCTGGTGAATCATAACCTCACTGTTTGGCAGGGCAAAACGCTTGCCTTTGGCACCTGCATTCAGCAGGAACGCGCCCATGGAAGCGGCCATCCCCACACAGATGGTGGATACGTCGGGTTTGATAAACTGCATCGTATCGAAAATCGCCATGCCGGCTGTGATGGAACCGCCGGGGCTGTTGATGTACAGGTGGATGTCTTTTTCCGGATCTTCCGCAGTCAGAAACAGCATTTGCGCGATGATGGAGTTGGCGACAACGTCATTCACGTCAGACCCGAGGAAAATGATGCGGTCCTTCAGCAATCTGGAGTAAATGTCATAGGCTCTCTCACCGCGGTTGGTTTGTTCAACGACCATAGGAATGTAGCTCACGTAAAACCCTCCCTTAAATATGTGCTAGGATACGTACTACCTGATACAGGTAAAGTCTCCATAATAAACTGTTACCGTATTACCCACATCATAAACAATTTCAAACAAAAAGTCAAAGAAAGTCAAACTATTGGTGAAAAAAAAGAGCCCTCTGCGCTCCCGTTGGTTAAACAGTATATATAAACTCAAATAAATGGCGCGCCCGCGAGGAATCGAACCTCGATCTCAGGCTCCGGAGGCCTACGTCATATCCATTGGACCACGGGCGCATATTCAGTATTCCTTTGAAATAGGACACAAAAATGATTATATGCGACTCACAGGCAAAATGCAAGTTATTATTTCAGCAGTCTGGCAAATAACTTTTACGTTAATAATAGTTGCTGAACCGCTGCGCATAATCGGCTGAAAGAATGAGAAATATAGGTTCTGACACTTGCATGTGAGGTTGGAATTGGTTAAAATGATTGTGGGACTTAAAAAGTTAACCCGGGACATTTTAAGACCAACTAAGGCCACAAAGTGGAAAATGAACAGTAGAAGTCTGCGGGAGTGGAAAGCATGCGAAATATATTAGAAATTCAGAAGCAGCTTCTGCCCGATCTCACGGATGTATTGAAGAAAAGGTATACTATCCTTCATCAGATCATGCTGTCAGACGTCATTGGACGCAGAACGCTTGCGGCATCGTTACATATGACCGAACGCGTGCTGCGTGCTGAAACCGATCTTTTGAAAGCCCAGGGCCTTATAGAGATTGAGAGTATTGGCATGCGGGTGAGCGAAGCCGGCAGGGAGCTGCTGGAACAGCTTGAGCCCATTGCCAAAGAGCTGTTCGGACTGTCTTTGCTTGAGGACCAGATCCGCCAGGCCTATAACCTGCGCAAGGTGATCGTCGTGCCTGGCGATTCGGATACGTCGCCGATGACCAAACGGGAGCTGGGACGGGCAGGAGCCAAGGCGCTGCTGAGCGTTATGGGGGATGAGGATATTGTCGCCGTTACCGGTGGCACCACCATTGCTGATGTAGCTGAGCACCTGACGACACCGTCCGGCGGGTCGATGAAGGGCGGATGGTTTGTGCCTGCCCGCGGGGGCTTGGGTGAAAGCCTGGAAATGCAGGCAAACTCCATCGTGTCCAAGATGGCCCGCAACGTAGGGGCGCAGTACAGACTGCTGCATGTGCCGGATCTGTTGAGCCAGGAGGCCTACGAGTCGCTTGTCCAGGATCACATGATTCAGGAAATTGTGGAGACGATCCGCAAGAGCCGGATTATTATTCATGGGATCGGCAATGCCATGGCAATGGCGAAAAGGCGCAGGCTTGACCCGGATACCGTGGCGGAGATCCAGGCTGAAGGAGCGGTGGCTGAATCTTTTGGCTACTACTTTAATGAGAAGGGTGTCGTTGTGCACCGGATGCTCACCATTGGGCTGCGTCTCGAAGACATTATGAGGACGGAAATTGTTCTTGGCATCGCCGGAGGCGCGAGCAAGGCGGCGGCGATTCAGGCCGTACTGCGGTTTGGCCAGGAGGACATTCTGGTCACCGACGAAGCAGCGGCGGAAATCATCGTGCGCAATTTCTAATTGCTTAAAAGTGCGTGTTCAAAAAGTCAGGTTTTCAGCACCGAGAAGGTTGGATGAAGGTGGGGACTGAGGAGCGGAGCGTACTTGAGGTACGTGAGCACCTGAAATGTTTCCGCAGGAAACATGCTTCGGAAGCATTCGCTTAGGCCCGGCTGAATTCAAGATTCGATGTCGAGTCCGCTTCTTGATTTACTTCGTGATCAAAAGATGACTTTTTGAACTACCTCTAGGGAAGTGCTTTAATAATTGTTGTCTTGACAGGTCTAACCGCTTGTCTTGAATAAATAAAAACAAAACTTGGGAGGAACTTACTCATGGTTAAAGTAGGTATTAACGGTTTTGGACGTATCGGCAGACTGGCTTTCCGTCGTATTCAAAATGTGGAAGGCATTGAAGTAGTAGCAATCAACGACCTGACTGACGCCAAAATGCTGGCTCATTTGCTGAAATATGATACAACTCAAGGACGTTTCGACGGAGACGTTGAAGTACATGACGGCTTCTTCAAAGTAAACGGCAAAGAAGTTAAAGTTCTGGCTAACCGCAACCCTGAAGAGCTGCCTTGGGGCGAGCTGGGCGTTGACATCGTGCTGGAGTGCACAGGCTTCTTCACAACAAAAGAAAAAGCTGAATTGCACCTGAAAGGCGGCGCGAAGAAAGTTGTAATCTCCGCTCCTGCTACAGGCGACATGAAAACGATCGTTTACAACGTAAACCATGACACACTGGACGGTTCCGAAACTGTAATCTCCGGTGCTTCCTGTACAACGAACTGCTTGGCTCCTATGGCTAAAACATTGAACGACAAGTTCGGTGTTGTGGAAGGTCTGATGACTACAATCCACGCTTACACTGGCGACCAAAACACTTTGGACGCTCCGCATGCCAAAGGCGACTTCCGTCGTGCGCGTGCTGCTGCCGAGAACATCATTCCTAACACAACTGGTGCTGCTAAAGCAATCGGTCTGGTTATCCCTGAACTGCAAGGCAAACTGGACGGTGCTGCTCAGCGCGTTCCGGTTGCAACTGGTTCCCTGACTGAGCTGGTAACGGTTCTGGAGAAAAACGTAACTGTAGACGAAGTCAACGCAGCAATGAAAGCAGCTTCCGATCCGGAAACTTACGGATACACAGAAGACGAAATCGTATCTTCCGATATCAAAGGTATGACTTTCGGTTCCCTGTTCGACGCTACTCAAACAAAAGTGCTGACTGTTGGCGACAAACAGCTGGTTAAAACTGTAGCTTGGTACGACAACGAAATGTCCTACACTGCTCAGCTGGTTCGTACACTGGAGCACTTCGCGAAGCTGGCTAAGTAATAACGGCTCGGCGAAAAATGAAACAACATAGAGCGGAAACATACCATTGTTTCCGCTCTTTATCTATGACTTCCTTGATTTGCACATTATTAAATTCCTGGTGCGGAGGAGTAAAACTATGAACAAGAAAAGCGTTCGCGATGTAGAGGTAACCGGCAAAAGAGTGTTTGTCCGTGTGGATTTCAACGTTCCTGTAGAGGACGGCAAAATCACCGATGACAAGCGTATTCGTGAAACTCTGCCAACCATTAACTACCTGATCGAAAAAGGTGCTAAAATTATTTTGGCAAGCCATTTCGGACGTCCAAAAGGCGAAGTGGTGGAATCCATGCGTTTGACGCCTGTGGCAGCACGTCTGTCCGAGCTGCTGGGCAAACCTGTAGCCAAGGCTGATGAGGCTGTTGGTGAAGCGGTGAAAGCGAAAGTGGCGGAGCTGCAAAACGGCGATGTACTGTTGCTCGAAAACGTCCGCTTTTATCCAGGCGAAGAGAAGAACGACCCTGAACTGGCGAAGCAATTTGCCGAACTGGCGGATCTGTTCGTCAACGACGCATTCGGTGCTGCACACCGTGCACATGCTTCCACGGAAGGTATCGCACATCTGCTGCCGGCCGTTTCCGGCCTGCTGATGGAGAGAGAGCTGTCCGTTCTGGGCAAAGCGCTGTCCAATCCTGAGCGCCCGTTCACGGCCATTATTGGCGGTTCCAAGGTTAAGGACAAAATCGACGTGATCAACAATCTGATCAGCCTTGCGGACAACATCATTATCGGCGGCGGCCTGACCTATACCTTCCTCAAGGCTCAGGGTCATGAAATCGGCCTATCCCTGCTGGATGAGACCAAACTGGATGAATCCCTTGGTTTTATCGAGAAAGCAAAAAGCTTGGGCAAAAACTTCTACCTTCCGGTGGACATTGTGGTTGCCGATGATTTCAGCGCTTCTGCCAATACGCAGATCGTTGATATCGACGGTATTCCTGCTGGATGGGAAGGCGTGGACATCGGTCCAAAAACCCGTGCCATCTATGCCGATGTGATCAAAAACTCCAAGCTGGTCGTGTGGAACGGACCCATGGGTGTATTCGAAATTGAACCATTCTCCAACGGCACTCGTGAAGTAGCGGAAGCTTGCGCAACAACAGAAGGCTACACCATCATCGGTGGCGGTGATTCCGCGGCTGCGGCTGAGAAATTCCACCTGGCTGACAAGATGGACCACATCTCCACAGGCGGCGGCGCTTCCCTTGAGTTCATGGAAGGCAAGGCGCTTCCAGGCGTAGTAGCATTGAACGACAAGTAAAAAGCAGGGAGCTGAATAGAGTGAGAACACCGATTATTGCAGGCAACTGGAAAATGTTCAAAACGGTTCCTGAAGCAACAGACTTCATCCAGAACGTGAAAGGCAAAGCTGAAGTGGAAGGCGTGGAGAGCGTAATCTGCGCACCATTCACGAACCTGCCGGCTCTGGTGGAAGCTGTGAAAGGAACCTCCATCAAAATTGGAGCACAAAACCTTCACTTTGCTGAAGATGGTGCTTATACAGGCGAAATCAGCGGCCGCATGCTGAAGGATCTTGGCGTGGACTACGTCATTATCGGACACTCCGAGCGCCGTCAATATTTCGCGGAAACAGATGAAACGGTGAACAAGAAAGTTCACGCGGCCTTCCGCAATGACCTGATTCCGATCGTATGTGTCGGCGAGAAGCTGGAAGAGCGTGAAGCCGGACAAACGAAGGAAGTCTGCAAAGTGCAGACGGAAGCTGCTTTTGCCGGCCTTGCGCAGGATCAGGCGGCGAAGGTTGTCGTGGCTTATGAACCGATCTGGGCTATCGGGACAGGCAAATCTTCTACGGCACAGGATGCCAATGAAGTGATTGCTTACATCCGTTCTCTGATTAAAGACCTGTATGACGAGAACACGGCCAATGCGGTCCGCATTCAATATGGCGGCAGCGTAAAACCCGAAAATGTAACAGAATACATGGGCCAAAGCGACATCGACGGCGCACTGGTTGGCGGGGCAAGCCTGCAGCCGGATTCCTATATTGCGCTTGTTGAGGGGGCGAAGTAACATGACTGCACCAAGACCGGTGGCATTGATCATTATGGACGGCTTCGGCCTCAGAGACACGGTGGAAGGAAATGCCGTTGCACAGGCCAATAAGCCGAATTACGACAAATACTTAAGCATTTACCCGCATACGACGCTGACGGCGTCAGGCGAAGCGGTTGGACTTCCGGAAGGGCAAATGGGCAACTCGGAGGTAGGGCACCTGAACATCGGTGCAGGCCGGATTGTGTATCAGGATCTGACCAGAATCTCCAAATCCATCCGGGAAGGCGAATTCTTCGAGAACGAAACTTTGGTTGAAGCCGTTCGTTACGCGAAGAATAATAACAAGAAGCTGCATCTGTATGGACTGCTGTCCGACGGCGGCGTACACAGCCACATTGACCACCTGTTTGCCATGATCGACCTGGCCAAGCGGGAGGATTTGCACGAAGTATACATCCATGCATTTATGGACGGACGCGACGTAATGCCTGACAGCGGCGTAGGCTTCATGGAGAAGCTGATCGCGAAAATCCAGGAAGCGGGCATCGGCAAAATTGCAACCGTACAAGGCCGCTATTATGCGATGGACCGTGACAAACGCTGGGAACGGGTTGAGAAGTCCTACCGTGCCATCGTGTATGGAGAAGGCCCTAAATATACGGACCCGCTGCAAGCCTTGCGCGAATCGTATGAGAAGTCCGTATTTGACGAGTTTGTAGAGCCTACTGTTATTACCAAAGCGGACGGCAGTCCGGTAGGTCTGGTGGAGAGCGGGGATTCCGTTGTGTTCCTGAACTTCCGTCCTGACCGTGCCATTCAGCTGTCCCAGGTATTCACCAATGCCGATTTCCGCGGTTTTGACAGAGGTCCGAAATTCCCGGAAAATCTGCATTTCGTGTGCCTGACCTTGTTCAGTGAAACGGTAAACGGCTTTGTAGCCTACAAACCGAAGAACCTGGACAATACGTTCGGGGAAGTGCTAGTACAGCATAACAAGAAGCAGCTGCGCATCGCCGAAACGGAGAAATATCCGCACGTAACGTTCTTCTTCAGCGGCGGCCGTGACGTAGAGCTTCCAGGCGAAACTCGGGTGCTGATCAACTCGCCAAAAGTGGCAACCTACGATCTGCAGCCGGAAATGAGCGCTTATGAAGTGGCGGACGCTTGTGTGAAGGAGATCGAATCCGACAAGCATGACGCGATTATCCTGAACTTTGCGAACCCGGACATGGTAGGGCACTCCGGCAAAATGGAGCCTACGATCAAGGCGGTCGAAGTGACGGATGAGTGCGTAGGACGTGTTGTTGATGCCGTTAAGGCCAAAGGTGGTACAGTGATTATTATTGCCGACCATGGCAATGCGGATATGGAAATCGACGAAGAGGGCCGTCCATTTACTGCTCACACCACCAATCCGGTACCGTTCATTGTGACGGATGAGAACGTGGTGCTGCGCGAAGGCGGTATCCTGGCTGACGTCGCTCCGACACTGCTGGACCTGATGGGTCTGCCGAAGCCTGCGGAAATGACTGGAACGTCCATGATTGCAGCGCGTAAATAAGATGTGCTAATTTAGGAATAGAATAAACATACCAAAGGAGATCTGTACAATGACTATTATTTCTGACGTGTACGCTCGCGAAGTCCTCGACTCCCGCGGCAACCCGACTGTAGAAGTTGAAGTATATCTGGAATCCGGCGCTATGGGACGCGCAATCGTTCCTTCCGGCGCATCCACTGGCGCTCACGAAGCTGTAGAGCTGCGCGATAACGATAAAGACCGTTACCTCGGTAAAGGTGTACTGCAAGCAGTTAAAAACGTAAATGAAGTGATCGCACCGGAAATCATCGGTATGAACGCGGTTGACCAGCTGGAAATCGACAAAACGATGATCGCTCTGGACGGTACTCCCAACAAAGGCAAACTTGGCGCGAACGCAATCCTGGCCGTATCCATGGCGGTAGCACGCGCTGCTGCAGACGCTCTGGACCTGCCTCTGTATGTATACCTTGGCGGATTCAACGCGAAGCAGCTGCCTGTGCCAATGATGAACATTGTGAACGGCGGCGCTCATGCCGACAACAACGTTGACGTTCAAGAGTTCATGGTCCTGCCTGTAGGTGCTCCAAGCTTCAAGGAAGCGTTGCGTATGGGTGCAGAAATCTTCCACAACCTGAAATCCGTTCTGAAAGGCAAAGGCCTGAACACGGCGGTTGGTGACGAAGGCGGTTTTGCTCCTAACTTCACGTCCAACGAAGATGCGCTGTCCTCCATCATCGAGGCGATCGAAAAAGCTGGGTACAAGCCAGGCGAAGACGTTCTGCTCGGTATGGACGTAGCATCCACAGAGTTCTATAAAGATGGCAAATACACGCTGGAAGGCGAAGGCAAATCCTTCACTTCCGCTGAGTTCGTAGACCTGCTGGCTTCCTGGGTTGACAAATACCCGATCGTTACGATTGAAGACGGCTGCGCAGAAGACGACTGGGAAGGCTGGAAGCTGCTTACCGAGAAGCTGGGCAGCAAAATCCAGCTGGTTGGTGACGACCTGTTCGTAACCAACACTGAGCGTCTGAGCAAAGGTATCGAAGAAGGCATCGGCAACTCCATCCTGATCAAGGTAAACCAAATCGGTACCCTGACAGAAACGTTCGACGCCATCGAAATGGCGAAACGCGCTGGCTACACTGCAGTAGTATCCCACCGTTCCGGTGAGTCCGAAGACAGCACCATCGCTGACATCGCGGTTGCTACCAACGCCGGCCAAATCAAAACCGGTGCTCCGTCCCGTACGGACCGTATCGCAAAGTACAACCAGCTGCTTCGTATCGAAGACCAGCTCGGCGAGCTGGCTCAATACCACGGCTTGAAATCCTTCTACAACCTGAAAAAATAAGTATCTCACTTCGGTCGTCTTCGTGTGAAGACAAGGGATGGGACACTCGTAATATGAGCTCTGCATGTGAGAAGCTCATGATAAGAAAGCGGACCAGGGTAACCCCGGGGTCCGCTTTTTTTATACGCTTTGTTTTATTTGTTGTCTAATAACAGAAGGCATCAATCAAATCAATATTAGAAAAAAGTTGACACAACAAGTTCAATACTATATTATTCCTATTAAATTTGTAGGAATAAATCTTGCGATTTACTATTCTTTCAACAGAGAAGGTGTTGCTGCGCTTCTAAATCTTACTATACATATTGTTTTACAGAGTGTTATGAAGACAGGAGAATTGAATGATGTATATTGTTAAACGCATGCTGACGATGCTGCTCACAATCTGGATTGTGGTTACGTTGACCTTCCTGATTATGCATATGATTCCTGGAGACCCCTTTGCCTCTGATTCCAATACGCTGCCAGAAGCGGTAGTGGAAAATATGCGGGCACGCTATCACCTGGATCAACCGCTGCCTGTGCAGTATGTGATGTATTTGAAAAATTTGCTGACACTCGATCTTGGGCCGTCCATTCAATCCAAGACGACGGATGTGAATACGTTAATCAGCAGGGGGTTTCCTCCTTCTGCCTGGATCGGTCTGCAAGCGATGATCTTCGCCATTTTGGCGGGTGTTACCTTGGGCAGTGTGGCTGCGTTGTATCACAACCGCACGTTGGATTATCTCGCCATGATTGTAGCCATCATCGGCATCTCTATTCCCAGCTTCATTCTTGCGCCGCTGCTCATTAAGTATGCCGCAGTACAGTGGAGGCTTCTGCCTGTAGCTTCCTGGGGCACGTGGAAGCACACGGTACTGCCTTCGTTGGCTCTATCCGTTACACCGCTAGCGATCATTGCCCGCTTTGTGCGAACAAGTCTGATTGATGTATTGAATCAGGATTACATTCGTACGGCGAGAGCCAAAGGATTATCCACTTGGGAGGTTGTCATCAGGCATGGTCTGCGGAATGCGCTCATTCCCGTACTGTCCTTCATGGGGCCGTTATTTGCTTCCGTGATTACCGGAACCTTTGTGGTCGAGAAGATCTTTGCGATTCCGGGGATCGGTAAATATTTTGTGGACAGTGTCTTTAATCGCGATTATCCGGTGATTTTGGGCACGACTATTTTTTACAGCACGGTGCTCGTCATCACGTTGTTCCTGATTGACATTCTGTATCGTGTGGTCGATCCGAGAATTCAACTGGTGAGCAAAGGAGAATAGCATGAAATCAGCTAATGAACAGCTTAACCTTTACTCCGAATCATCGTTCCAATTGGTTGGGGCGGCCAAGCCCGCTGCTTCCTTCCAGAAGCGCCCCGTCATACCGGCCTGGCGAGAGCTGACGATCCGGCTCCTCCGGAATAAGCTGGCTGTATGCGGTGCGGTCTTGTTGCTGCTAATCCTGGCCATGGCCTGGGTGGGGCCTCATTTAACTCCGCATACTCCCAGTATGCAGTCTTTAACACAGACGAACCTGCCTCCGTCAGCCGAGCATTGGTTCGGTACGGATGATCTTGGGCGTGACGTGTGGGCACGTACTTGGGCGGGCGCCCGAATATCCTTATTCATAGGGTTTGCAGCGGCAGTGATTGATCTGGTATTGGGCATTGTAGTCGGCGGCATATCCGGTTACATGGCGGGGAGAAGTCCCCTGGGTGACCGGATAGATGGCGTCTTGATGAGGGTGGTTGAAATTTTGTACAGCATCCCTTATTTGCTGGTTATTATTTTGCTGCTGGTCATTATGAAGCCGGGCATATGGACGATGGTCATCGCCTTGTCCATCACGGGCTGGGTTGGTATGGCCCGGGTTGTCAGAGGCCAGATTCTGCAGCTCAAGGAGAGGGAATATGTGCTGGCGGCCCGTATGCTGGGAATGTCGCACACCCGGATTATCATGAAGCATCTGCTGCCCAACGCCGCAGGCATCATCGTTGTAAATCTGACCTTTACCATTCCGTCGGCTATCTTTTCCGAGTCGTTTCTGAGCTTTCTTGGTCTGGGTATTCAGGCTCCTGCAGCAAGCTGGGGAACGATGGCAAACGATTCATTAGGCGTTATTTTGAGCGGACAGTGGTGGAGGCTGTTTTTCCCGGGTTTCATGATTTCCCTGACGATGTTCGCATTCAACGCGCTGGGAGACGGATTACAGGATGTGCTTGATCCCCGAAGCAGTAACTAGCTTCAGGGCCCTTAAAGATCTTATAAGGCCTTTAAGGGCTTCGATAAAGGGAACTACATAATAACTTACTATAATTTACTTGGAGGTAGAGTCATATGAAATCATTCACTCGAACTTGGATCACCGTCCTGCTGCTGGCTGCCGTGGCGCTGGCTGGATGCTCGAGCGGCAACACCCCGTCTGCAAATTCGGCCGATGGCAGCACGGAAGAGGGAGCTGGAGCAGCTGTCCCTCAGGTGCTGACTACCAATCTGGCGGGAGGGGAGCCCTATACTCTGGATCCGGCCTTTGCCTCCGATACAACCTCCTACTGGGTTATCGACAATCTGTATGAAGGACTGTATGGCTATGATAAAGAGGGTAATGTCGTAGAAGCCGCTGCAAGCAGCGTAGATATCTCGAAGGACGGCAAGACGTACACCTTCACGATCCGCGACGGAGCGCAATGGTCCAACGGGGACCCGCTCACAGCTCAGGATTTTGAATACTCGTGGAAGCGTGTATTGAACCCGGAGACTGCTGCTTACGATCCGTCATCTTTATATTACATCAAGGGTGCTGAGGAATATAACACAGGTAAAGGCAAGGCTGAGGATGTGGGCGTTACGGCTGTAGATGATCGGACGCTGAAGGTGGAACTGAAGGCGCCGCTCAGCTTTTTCCCTATCGTAGCGGTAGGCCATGCTTACCTGCCTGTAAATCATACTGTTGTAGAGCAAAATGAGAAATGGGCAGCAGAAGCGGAGACATTGGTAGGCAACGGACCTTTCACGGCGAAAAGCTGGAAGCATAATGAGGAGATTACACTGGGCAAGAACGAGAATTACTGGAACAAGGACCTCATTGCACTGGATACGATTAACTTTAAGATGGTGCAGGATTCCACGACTTATTATCAGATGTACAAAACGGGGGATCTCGATCTCATTTTGTCCCTGCCTGTGGATACGATTGATCAGGAGAAGAGTAATAAGGAATATGTGTCGCATCCTTCATTCAGTGTGTATACGTACTCGTTCAATGTTAAGGAGAAGCCTTTTAATAACAAAAAGATTAGACAAGCCTTCTCCTATGCGATCGACCGGGAGGCGCTGGCGAACAATGTCACCAAAGCAGGTGAGGTTCCGGCCTACGGCTATGTTCCATATGGTACTACGGCTCCATCCGGCAAGGATTTCAGGGATGAAGCTACAGAAAAGTATTACGAATATAACGTAGATAAAGCTAAGGAGCTGCTGGCCGAAGGCTTAAAAGAGGAGGGCCTGACCGAGCTGCCACCGGTAACCTTCAAGTACAATACCAATGACAAGCACAAAAAAGTCGCGGAAGCTGTTCAGGAAATGCTGAAGGAAAACCTGGGGGTTCAGGTTCAACTGGAAAACCAGGAATGGGGAACATATATTGATACGTTCAAGCAGAAGAACTTCCAGGCTGCGCGTATGGGCTGGGTTGGCAATTATCTGGACCCGCTTGGTGTGCTTGGGCATTACACTACAGATAACTCGAACAACTTCACGAACTGGAGCAATGCAGCTTATGATCAATTGATTCAGGAATCAACGTATGAACAGGACCCGGAGAAGCGCTTTGCAGAGCTGCATGAGGCAGAGGGCATTCTAATGGACGAGCTCCCGATTATGACCCTGCTGTTCTCCGCAGATACCGCATTGGTCAGTCCTAAGGTGGAAGGGATCGTCTTTGATGCCCGTGCCAATGCAGACCTTCGCTTTGCCAAGCGGGTAGCGGAGTAAGCATGCTGCTGAGAACCATCGCGGTAACGGGACTGGCGGCTGGAATCACCTGGTTCATTTGCAATGGGAGTGTTCAGGCTGCTGTCGTGGGTGTTGGTGCAGTATCCGTACTTCAGGGCGGGCAGGAGGCTGCGAATCGATTATTTCTGTACGGTATGCTGGCACTGGTTATAGGGGCCTTGGCGTATGTACGCAATACGGGCTTTTTTGCTCCATTATCGAAAGGGCTGACCTTGTTGCAGGGGGTGAGTAGAACCTCCAGATCATTGCAGCGGGAGAATGAACGTCTGATGCAGGATGAGGAATTACAGTCCTGGAAGCTGAGCTTGTATCGCGGGCTGTCCTGGTATAGTGCGTCGATTGGGGGCGGTTTGGTGCTGGCCAGTACAGTCTGGTTGCTGCAAACAGCAAACTAACCGCGCAAACTACGTCAATGAGCAAGCCATGTAGATCAGTTGTCATCCCTTGAGATTTGAGGAGATTTTGGAAAGATTGGTTGTGTTAAATAAATGGATATGATAAAATAAAAATGCTGTTTATGAGACGTGAACTCTTCATTTTAATGCATAGATAGTGATGCTCAGTCTTAGGGGGTGGATTACATGGAATTGTTTTTGAAAATCTTGCTCGTTGTATTGTCCATTGCTGTAATCGCGGTTGTATTGTTGCAAAAAGGTAAGAGCGCAGGGTTGTCCGGTGCCATCTCCGGCGGAGCGGAACATCTGTTTGGCAAGACCAAAGCGCGCGGGATGGATCTGATTCTGCAGCGTGTAACGACAGGGCTTGGAGCGGCGTTTATGATCGTCTCCATTCTGGTTGCTGTCCTGGTGAGCTAATACGAACACCTAAAGCCTTCGTTTCAACCGAAACGGAGGCTTTTTTTGAATATTTATAAGGCCGTGACCGAAATACATAATAAGCGATATTCTAATAGAGGTTGTTCAAAAAGTCATCTTTTGATCACGAAGGAAATCAGGAAGCGGACTCGACATCGAATCTTGAATTCAGCCGGGCCTAAGCGAATGCTTCCGAAGCATGTTTCCTGCGGAAACATTTCAGGTGCTCACGTACCCCAAGTACGCTCCGCTCCTCAGTCCCGGCTTCATCCAATTCAAGCGTTTTGAAAAAACGCACATCGGAAGCATAAGCTTCGGTGCTGAAAACCTGACTTTTTGAACACGCGCTAATATAGGAAAGTTCATACTTTAACGGGTGCAGGGATGCACGGGATTGAATCTGTGTATACTAGGGTATGAGTATACTAGGACTGGTCTAATGATGACCGGATGAGGCGCCTGCACCTCACGAACGTAGAGCAGGAACAGATCAGAGAGAGATGGGTCGAAAATTAAAGGTCACCCGAGGTGAACGAAATGATAACAGAAGAACAAATACTTGAATTTATGCGGGATGCCGCTTATAAGCCGATGACATATCAGGAGCTGGAGAAGCATTTCGGGATTGATAATGCGGCGGATTTCAGGGAATTCCTGAAGCTGCTGAACACGCTGGAGGAGAGCGGCAAGCTGCTGCTGAACAGCGGCAGCCGGTATGGCGTGCCGGAGCGGATGAATCTGGTGCGCGGACGCTTGCAGGCTCATGCCAAGGGTTTTGCATTTCTGATTCCGGAGGACAGGGACCATCCTGATGTCTATATCCATGCCAATGACCTCAAAGGCGCGATGAACGGCGACACCGTGCTGGTCCGTGTGACATCCAGAGGGCCTGAGGGCGGGCGTCTGGAAGGTGAAGTGGTGCGGATCGTCGAGCGCGGCATTCTGCAGGTGGTCGGCGTGTTTCAAAGCCATGAAGTGTACGGCTTCGTAATCCCTGACGACAAACGGATTAATCGGGATATTTTTATTCCTCAGCCCAGTTTTAATGGGGCGGTCAATGGACAGAAGGTCGTTGTCAAGATTGTAAATTACCCCGAGGGCCGTGCGGCTGCGGAAGGTGAAATCATTGAGATTCTTGGTCATAAGGACGACCCGGGCGTGGATATTCTGTCCATTATCCGCAAGCATCAGCTTCCGGAATCTTTTCCCGAGGAGGTCATGGCAGAAGCGGACGCGGCTCCCGATTCCATTACGGAGGATGAAATCATCCGGCAGGGGAGACGGGATCTGCGCGGCAAAACGATCGTGACGATCGACGGCGAAGACGCCAAGGACCTCGATGATGCAGTCAATGTGGAGCGTCTGCCGAACGGGAATTATCTGCTTGGCGTTCATATTGCCGATGTAGGGTATTATGTGCGTGAGAATTCCAAGCTCGACCAGGAGGCGTATAACCGCGGCTGCAGCGTGTATTTGGTGGACCGTGTCATTCCGATGCTTCCACATCGCCTGTCTAACGGGATTTGCTCCCTTAATCCACAGGTTGACCGGCTGACGATGTCGTGTGAAATGGAATTCGATCCGACTATGAAGGTTGTACGGCATGATGTTTTTACAAGTGTGATCAAGACAAAGGAACGGATGACCTACAAAAATGTCCGCAAAATCCTCGATGAAGAGGATCCGGAGCTGCTGGAGCGCTACAAGGATCTGGTTGATACCTTCAAGCTGATGAAAGAGCTGGCGATGAAGCTGCGCAGTCATCGTATGAAGCGGGGCGCGGTGGATTTTGATTTCGACGAAGCCAAGGTCATCGTCGATGAGGAAGGCAAAGCCGTGGATATTGTCAAGCGGGAACGCACCGTGGCCGAGCAGATTATCGAGGAGTTCATGCTGGCGGCGAATGAGACGGTGGCGGAGCATTTCCACTGGCTGAAGGTGCCGTTTATTTACCGGATTCACGAGGACCCGGATCAGGAGAAGCTGCAGAATTTTATGGCATTTGCCTCCAATTTTGGATATCAGATTAAAGGCCGCGGCAACTCGATTCACCCTCGTGCCCTGCAGACGCTGCTGGAGGATATCCAGGGCACGAAGGAGCAGACCGTGCTGAGCACGATGATGCTGCGCTCCATGAAGCAGGCGAAATATGATTCCGAGTCGACGGGTCACTTCGGGCTGGCGGCGGAGTTTTATTCCCACTTCACGTCCCCGATTCGCCGTTATCCCGATCTGGTCATTCACCGCGTGATTCGGGAGGTGCTGGAGAGCGGCGGCACGCTTTCGCCAGAGCGCCAGGAATACCTCGCCTCCCGCATGCAGGATATTGCGCAGCAGTCCTCCGAACGGGAGCGGGTTGCGGTAGATGCCGAGCGCGATGTAGAGCAGATGAAGAAAGCGGAGTACATGCTGGATAAAGTCGGGGAAGAGTTCGACGGCATTATCAGCAGCGTTACCAGCTTCGGTATGTTCATTGAGCTGGAAAATACGGTGGAGGGGCTCATCCGGATGGGTGGCCTGACGGACGACTATTATCACTTCGATGAGGCGCATATGGCCCTGATCGGGGAGCGCACCTCCCGCGTATTCCGCATTGGCGATGAAGTAAAGGTGCGCGTGGCGCGCGTCAGCATGGATGAGCACACCATCGACTTCGAACTGGTGGATATGAAGCCGCGCAGCGAGCGCGGACGGCCCGACTGGGCAGGCGGCGGCTCCGGGCGTTCGGGCGGCCGTGGCAAGGGAGGCGGCCGTGGCGGTGCAGCCGTCGCAGAAGGAGGCCGCTCCGGCGGCAAGGGAGGCAGTCGTGGCGGTGCAGTCTCCGCTGAAGGAAGTCGTTCCGGCGGTAAGGTGAGCGGAAAAGGCAAGCGGAGCGGCGACAGAAGCCACTCTGAGCGAGGCGCTGCTTCGGCACCGGCGGTCAGCTTCGGCTTTGGCAGCGGCAAGGGTGGCTATAATTCGCCTGCAGGTGGCAGCGGCGGCAGTGGAAGCCGCCGCAAGAAGACGTCGGCGAGCGGCATCTTCATCGGTGAGTCGGCCACACCGGGCAGCGATGCCGCCGGTCCGGTGCGCCGCAAGCGGAAGAAGTCCAAAGGCGGCAGCGGCGGAAACGCGACGGCAGCCTTTGTGCGTAAGAAGAAAAAGTGAACGGACAGGCAGTTGATTTGGATTTGTGCAAGTTTTGAGGAGCTCTAACTGTCATTGCGACCGTCAGAAGGATCGGCAATGTCCGAGACCTTCAAGGAGTCATGGCAAGAGTAGGCAGCCTGTCATGGGGCAGGCTGCTTGCTCAAGGGGCCATAACAAACACTGGTAGCCATAACAAGCACAAGCAGCCTGTTGTGACGACAGGCTGTTCGCTTGCGGAGCAAAGTGTGTGTCGTATTGCAGCTGATTGTAGCCGGATATCCTTGCTTTTGCCAAGGTGCATTTGCTACAATTAATGTCTGGCTGCGCTATATGTTATTTTGTTAAAGGAGTGATTGTCATGGGTAAAAAAGCCGACGGGAAAGTGCTCGCCCAGAACAAGAAAGCTTCCCATGATTATTTTATTGAAGACACCTACGAAGCGGGAATGGTGCTGACGGGAACGGAGATCAAGTCCGTCCGCAACGGGCGTTCCAATATCAACGATGCGTTTGCAACCATCCGTAACGGGGAAATTCATATTCATAACATGCATATCAGCCCGTTCGAGCAGGGCAACCGGCATAATCCCGCCGATCCGACCCGTGCGCGCAAGCTGCTGCTGCATAAGGAACAGATCAACAAGCTGCTGGGCCTGTCGAAGCAGGATGGCTACGCGATCGTGCCGCTGAAGATTTACGTCCGCAATGGATATGCGAAGCTGCTGCTTGGGTTGGGGAAAGGTAAGAAGCAGTACGACAAACGCGATACAGCTGCCAAACGGGATGCCCAACGCGACATCCAACGTGCGCTACGTGAGAAGCAGAAGGTCGCGCGTTAATATGGAGTTGGCTTCACAGGAAGATGCTGTTTATGGCGGTTCAGAGTGCCTGAATTGGGGCAATTTATATACGCTCAGTATATCGAAACATCTATATTTTGATGCTGATGTATGGTATACTATTTAAGCAGTGTTCTTAGGAAAACTGCATCGTGATGCTTCTGAACATCCTTTCTTTAATGGAGGGAAAGGATGAGGAATAGATCAATGCTTATGCCCGGTTATGCCGGATCTAATCCAGAAGCCCTTTTATATTGAGGGGGCGTTTATGGATTCGACGGGGATAGTTCGAGCATGAGTAGCGGGTAGTGGGGACGCGTCCGCTTCATCAACGCTAAAGCCTATTAAACGGCAAACAACAAACTAACTACGCTCTCGCAGCTTAATAACCTGCAGACGTGCTCTCGCTCTGTATCGCCCATGTACCGGGATGAGGGCTCAACTTTAGTGGGATACGCTGTCTAGTCTCCGCCTGCGGCTAGCTGAAGAAGACAACCAGGCTGACCCGAAGGGAATCCGGTAACGGGGAGTCTCTAGGGTGACATCAAAACTGTTACTACACCCGTAGAAGCTTATGTGGCGTTATCTTCGGACAGGGGTTCGACTCCCCTCGCCTCCATTTAAATCATCAGTGGGACCACCTTTGAAGGTGGTCTTTCTACGTTTTGTGGGGATACTTCAGGGGGCATTGCGGTTTGGTCAATTGGCTGCTCTTTTTGAAGGGGGTCGATAAATCCAATTGGGAGGTGCTGACGATGAATGAACCTGTATTGAAAAAAGCAATGGATACGTTGGAGTTTCTAAGTCAGGATGCTGAGGCCCGCCGATTGTACGAAGACAGACAGAAGTATCTACATGATGAAGCTTCCATGATTGAAGGAGCTAAGGCAGAAGGAGAACGGAGCAAGGCCACCGAAATTGCCAAGAAATTGATTCAATCAGGAGTGGACGCAACTATCATCGCTTCATCCACCGGACTAACAAAAGAAGAAATAGAGTGGTTGAGAAACACACGACACTCTTCATGAATCATACTATCAGTTGCCAATGACCACTATATGGTTGTTGGCAACTTTTTTTGCTGCAAGCTATTTCTCAATGCATTAAAAATAGTGATTTTGTAAAGTTAAAAGTGTTCCATTTCGTATGGTATTACCTTCGAACAGGGGTTTAACTCCCTTCACCTCCATATGTGGTAGGAGGAGGTACTATCATTTATCGTTGTATTTTATAAAAGGTACGAGCATAAAACTTCCTATAACAAAAGTTTTTATTCAGTTTTGGAGGGATTTCAGGGTCTGTGGCGAATTTTGTAATATTATGTATAGTGCCGAAGGTATTTGAACGGGGGAGGATTTTATGGAAAGAAATCGTATCAAGGTAGGATATGCGGAAGAGCATTGGAACACAGCATTTACTCGAATTATTAAATATTCTGTGGAAATGTATGATGAAGGGTTAAAAGAACACAAGATTGTATCTGCACCTGACCTAGATATTCTTCAGAACAAAGTAGACTTACAGATTGAAAAGTGGAATGAGAAATGGGGAAAAGTTGAATTAAAACAACGAAGCCTAGAAGAAAAAGAAGCAAGTATTGAAGAGGCGGCTAGAAGAACAGAGGAAGCGGTAGAAGCAATTAGTGCTATTCATAATTTATTGCTTCACACTTTGGCTGTTGATGACACTATTAATTGGGATGTTTTAAAGAGAAGCGATGAATATTGTGAAAAGAAACCATCAAAACCGTCTCCCCCAAATAAGAGGGAATATCCGCAGGAACCAAAAAAAGAGGAACCCAGTTTCACATTACTAGAAAAAATACTTAAACCGAAGAGAGAGCAAAAAATTAAGGAGTACGAGAACAGATACGCCACGGCATTAGCTAACTGGAAGGAATATATTTCAGATATTGATAACTACAACCTTCTTTTGGATCAAGAACACGAAGAGGAAACTCAAAAATGGAAAGAGAAGGTTAAGGAATGGGAGATTAAGAAAGAAGCATTTGAAAGAGAGCAAGAAACTTTCAATAAAAAAATTGAGGAGATGAAGAAATCATACTTCAATCAAAATGAAGCTTCAATCATTGAATACTGCGAAATGGTATTAGAAAATTCCAAGTATCCGGAGACTTTTCCCAAGAACTACGAGTTGGAATACAACCCTGAAAATAAGATTCTTGTGATTGAGTATCAGTTGCCATCAATCAACTGTTTCCCTACATTGAAAGAATTGAAATACATCGCATCAAAAAAAGAACTCAAAGAAGTTCACCTTTCAGAGAGCCAGATTCAGAAGATGTTTGATGAATCAATGTATAAAATCACTTTACGTACGTTACATGAATTGTTTGAAGCAGATAAGGCGGAGGCGATTGATGCTATCTCCTTCAATGGATGGGTCGAGGCCATTAATAAAGCCACAGGAAAAGAAGAAAATAATTGCATACTAACAATCCAGGTCAAAAAAGAAGAATTTAGAGATATTGATTTGGCAAACGTTGATCCTAGAATATGTTTTAAAAACCTAAAAGGTATTGCGAGTAGCAAGCTTAGTGCTCTAAGCCCGGTTAAACCAATACTCCAAATTAGTAAAACAGATAAACGGTTTGTTGAGAGTTACGATGTTACAAATCAGTTAGATGAATCCACCAATTTAGCTGCAATGGATTGGGGAGACTTTGAACATCTGATTCGTGAGCTGTTTGAAAAGGAGTTTCAGATTAATGGTGGAGAGGTAAAGGTTACTCAAGCAAGTAGAGATGGGGGCGTTGATGCGATTGCATTTGATCCTGACCCGATCAGAGGCGGGAAAATTGTAATCCAGGCAAAGAGATATACAAATACAGTAGGCCTTTCTGCGGTTCGGGACTTGTATGGAACTGTAGTTAATGAAGGTGCGACAAAAGGGATTCTGGTATCTACAGCGGATTATGGGCCAGATGCTTATGAGTTTGCAAAGGGGAAGCCACTTACGTTATTGAATGGTTCAAATTTATTACACTTGTTGGAGAAACATGGGCACCATGCAAGGATTGATCTTCGTGAGGCTAAAAGAATTCTTGCGGGGAAGTAAAAAAGAACACTACATGAGCAATGAAATTGGTTTTAATCTGGTAAGGCGTTTTCTTCCGGAATAGATTGACTCCTCAAGTCTGTTTCTTAAAATTCAAAACGGGCGTTGATATATATCAAGAAAGGTTTTCAAGGAGGGCTTTATAGGTTGGATGAAAAAATAATAGAGCGTTTCAAATATGTGATGGGTGAAGATACTCCTGTTTTTAATTCCTATGTTATAAGAAAAGCAAAAGGAGAAATATTGGATATTGACTTCCTTCCACCAGATGATTTACAAGAAATGTTTATAGATGAGATTATAATCGATAATATCTTAGCTGATCTGTTCGATGTAAAGAAAGAGATTGTTACGAAAAAGAGATATAAACATGGTATTAAACAGGGGCAAACTTTCTCCAAAAAACTAATACAAAAGTTAGAAGAGACTATTAATAACTCTTTTCAAGTTATAGAAAAAACTCAAAGTATTGATCATGTACTCATACCGATAAAGATTATTTTTAGAGCAGAAGATGATCTGATTTTGGTGCCTTACAGAGTATTTGAAAATGATGGTAGATCGTTTCCTTTCTACGATTATGAAGGTTTGCAAGAGATTGATATTGAAGCTTTTTGTATACGAATTAGCAAAGTAAAGAAACAAATTGGGGATCTACTCAGTGAAATCATCGACTTTCTGGTAGAGTATGAATGGGAGGGTGAGATAAGTTTTGAAAATAAGGATGAAAAAGTAATTATCACAGCAGTTCTCTATACTGAAGAAGATTCTGAAAATGATAAGGCTTCAGTTTCGTTGACTGTGTCGTTACAAATATCTGGTCAGCACTTATTAGGGGATATAATTTTTGAATCGGAGTATGATCTGCAAAAAGGGATCCTTAAAATTAGTACAGATGACAGCGATTTTGAATTGGATGAAGATGAAATGCAGGGAATATTCGAGGATTGTTGGGATGGACTCAATCGCTATGTTCAAGTTCAAAAAGAAATGGAGGCAGAAATAGCAGCAGAATTAGAAGACCAGAACTAACTAATTTTGTGAGAAGGGGAATATTTATGTTGTCAGAGCTGTACGAAACAATTGATTCTCCCTCCAATTATAAACAGCTTAAGAATTATATTATGAGATTACCGAGGGTGAATAATCCATATTTTGGTATTGAAAAAAGAATCGAGACAGGTGATTCATGGTACTTTGAGGAGAACAAAGAGTTGTCTAGGGCATGTTTTGGCTTAAGCTATTCTGAGCTTGAATACTTGGTTAAGTTGTATGCAGAGAGAATAGGAATAAATAATTCATATTTTCAATATCCAAGGATAACTCGGTCTTTGAAAAGTGATAATTTTTGTGATATCACAGGATTATGGATTCCTGCCGGATTCCCATATATATCTTTTAGTGAGAGCGGTTATGATTTCGCGCATGTCTCATTGTTTGGTTTTTATCGACATATTGGAACAATGCTCTCTATGGGAACAAACACAGTTGGCACAGAGATGTCTGAGCACGAAACAATTGAAATGATTAATCTGATTGAACATATTGATTACTATTTTCCTTTCGAGATAGTTGTTACACGAGAGCATGTTGTACCCGAAATGTACGTACAATAGAGCCACGAGGCGCCACATTTTAAATCTACAGAATCTTCATATCGTGGACGGCTGAACGCAGCTTTTGATCCTACTACTTTACATATAAGATACTACATACCTTCTCCGTTTAGTCTTTTGTGCTACAATGAAAATAATTAATTCTTTCGGAGGTGATGAGGATGCGATGGGAGGAAGTTCGTGAACAGTTTCCTAATGAGTGGGTGGTCTGTGAAGCATTAAAGTCTCATTCCAAGGATGGGTATTGGCTCATTGATGAGGTAGCTCTTATTGATCGATTTGACGATTCTACAGTTGCCATGAAACGTTATTATGAATTGCACCGGGAGCAGCCTCATCGGGAATATGGTTTTTTTCACACTTCCCGAGAAACGTTGAAGCTTCGTGAGAAGTGGGCGGGAGTAAGGGGCCCTCGATGAAAATTAACGTGAGATATGGGCTTCCTTTTGTTGAAGTTACCATTTGTTATCATGGAAGAGAACTTCACTTGAGAAATGTATTGCTTGATACGGGATCAGCGGGAACGATATTCGGTGCCGATGCAGTAGATGCCATCGGGGTTAAGATTGAACCTGGAGACTTTCTGAATAAAATCAGGGGTGTTGGCGGAGTAGAGATCGTTTACTCCAAGCAGTTTGATTTTGTTAAAGTAGGGCTGGTTTCGCAGGAAGGTTTTGAGGTAGAGATTGGAGAAATGAATTATGGCATGGAGATTGACGGCATCCTTGGATTTGACTTTATTCAATCTGCCGGATTGGTAATTGATTCAGGAAAGTTGACAATTACAGCAAGAGGCTAACTAAGTAACTTTTTCAATGATTCGAATTCAAATATATAGCGACGAACTGTTTTACTCAGATACAGCTCGTCTCAACACATTAAAGGCACTGACCAATAAGATCAGTGCCTTTTTCGTATCAGAGGACCTAGAGAAAGTCTCCCCAACCATTGATTTTACTCCGCATTTCTCCGCACCTTCTCAAACACACTGTCTTTTTTCGGTTCCTCTTTTTCCAACTCAACCTTTAAAGCTTTTAACAGCTGCTCCCACTCCTTATGAGTGATCGGGCTGGCCGATTTGGTGAGTTCATAACCAAGCTGGCCGTTTACTTCGAGTGTCGCCGTTTTGATGTCCGATATGTTCGTGATACCTTGCTGTCTGACGCGCAGTTCCAATTGTTCAGTAGTCATTCTTAGTTTAGCCAAATTTTGCTGTAATATTTGCCCATCCTTGATCACTAACGTGGGTTTGCCAATAATCATTTTTTGAAAAAAAGGCCATTTCATAGCGATATATTGAAACACGATCAGTATAATGATGAACAACCCAATCGTAACAATCGTCCTCAATAACCTGCTGTGGGCGTCAACATGTCCAATGATCGTGCCGATGGCCAGCGTGGTCACCATCTCAAGGGGGGTCATTTCAGAAATGACCTTTTTTCCTGCGATCCTGAGCAAAATAAATCCCGAAATGATAAGAACTATTGCATCCAAAGCAAACAAACAGGTTGCCCCCTTAAGAAGATTGTTATCAATTATATCCGTTGGATAATTTTTCATACTATAAGTCGTTATTGGATGCGTCTCGGGTGCAGCATTATTAGCTGATTTGATTTTATGCCCCTTCAAAGATCTGATAAAATGTACAGGGGTTACATTCGGTGAAGACGATCGCTGCTATTCTGGAAGAGCATTCTGAGGAAAATTGAACGGTTCTTTTCGTAATTTTGTGGGAGGGACATCGTTGGGGAAGAAAGAAAAAGAAAAGTACAAATACACCGCGAGTCAAAAGAATGAACAGGGAGAGGCGGCTGCAGTCCGCTGCAGCAAGTTGGCTGAAGTCTTATGACGGGAATAGCTGCATCCGCGGTTATCGCAAGCATTTTGGTGTTAACGGGTTTACGATTTCCGGACAAGTGTCCAAGCTGTATGGAATGTCGTCTAAACGTGAGATAACCGGATGTTACTCGTATCCGTTGACGGAGGAAGAATGAAGACGGCTGTTGATATATATGACAGAAGCGACCGGAAGGGGTCGCTTCTTTTGCTTATTCATTTTCAACAATAATTACGATATCGCCTTGTTACTTAAATTCGGAGCCTTCTGGCTCATGAATAAAATTGCAGGGTATCCTTTATGCAGGGTTTTTGATCATCACTGCACCGTCTCAGCCCGCTTTCTGCCCGCGACGGCTCCGATCGCCCAGGCTGACAGCCCGAGCAGCAGCAGAATGCCTGAGATCCAAGGATGATACGCCAGCGTTGCTGCCTGGTTAACGGCGATGCCGCCAATGCCGGCGCCGGCCGCCAGTCCAAGGTGGATGACGGATGTGTTTATGCTCAGTATAAAATTAGCTGAATGGGGCGCTTTCTGAATAAAATAGCTCTGCATGGCCGGCCCCGCAGCAAACATGGCTAGAACAGCACAGGCGATCAAAATAAATCCGAATCCCGGAACGGTGCCCGTTAAGGGGAGCAGCATGAACGCGGCCGCATGCGTCAGAAGGGCATAACCTATGACAACGGCGGTCCCCCAGCGGTCGACAACGTACCCGCCTAACCGGGAGCCAACTGCTCCGATCACGCCCAGCCCCAGCATAACAAGCCCCAGCTCTGATGTGTGCAAATGATACAGCTCCTGCAAATACGGCGTTAAATACGTCATCATAACGGAATTTCCGCCCTCGCGGAACAGAGTGATGAGTAAGCCGATGATCACGACAGAGCTCCCCAACCATTTGAATTGCTGAAAAAACGGAGCCGGTTCGTCTCCTTCCATCTCCGGCAGCAGGCGAAACAGGATCATGCCAATCACGATGCCCAACAGCCCAAGCAGTACAAAAATGGATTTCCAATTCAGCCACTCGGTAATCGTAATGCCTGCGGGCACGCCCAAAATCATGGCCGTGCTAAAGCCGAGAATAATGGTCCCGATCGCGCTGCCGAGCTTCTCAGCCGGCACCAGCTTGGCTGCGATGCCAAATGCGGTGACCAGAAAAACACCGGAACTCGCGCCAAGTATAATTCGCGACACAATCAGCATGGCCGCCGACGCACTGAGGGCCGAAAGCGCACAGCCTGCCGTGAAAGCAACCATGGCCGAGAAAAGAAGCTTTTTACGGTCTATGCGGGAGGTCAGCGATATCACAACAGGAGTGCCAATGGCAAATGCAAGTGAATAAAAGGTGATGAGCTGCCCGGCAGCGGCAAGCGAAATGCCCATATCGTTCGCAATGATGGCCAGGATACCGGAGATGACCAGTTCTGAAGTAGCAGTCAGAAACACGGCCAGCGCAAGCAGGTAAATAGCTGATCGATACATGAGAACCATTCCCTTCCTAAGTCTTGGTTGTATTATAATTAAGAAGCTATACTTAGATAAGAAGGCAAAATGAATGGATATAAACCAAATAAATTGACCAGCTATACTTTGGAAAGTGGAGGTGCATCATGAATATGAACGAGGAGTTTATGCATACCTGCGCATTCTTGGAAGTGCTTGAGGCCAAATGGTCGATTCTGATTATTGCCAAGCTGGCTGCCGGACCGAAGCGATTCAAGCAGCTGCATCGTGACGTGGCCGTCGTCAGAACACAGTCATTAACAAACGCGCTTAAGCATCTTGAGGCGAAAGGGATCGTGCACCGTAAGGTATTTCCTACCGTGCCGGTTTCGGTGGAGTATAGTTTGACGGAGAAGGGGATGGACTTTAAACACGCTCTGACCGAAATGGAAAAATGGGCGCTTAGATGGCAATAATCCCCTGTGATCCCAAGCCGGGCGTCTTTCTGTTCCTGTAGTCAACAAATAACGTAAAATGGTGGGCTGCTGTACGTTTCCAATTCCCCTGGAGGGGAAGTCGGGTCAAGCAAAAGCTGCACAGGGACCCTGCCGCCTACCACGGTATGTGGATATGATGGGAGATATTCGGGGCCAGCCATCTATTGCGGTAGACAAAACAATTCCCGAAACCGGACCTAATCGGCAAAGTATCCCATCCGCAAAAAATGAATCATACGAAAAAATTTAAGCCCAAGACGGAATGTGCTCTGTCCGGGGCTCTTTTGCTATATATGGAACAGCTTATATAGAGTGAACCTTGTGTTCTTTTTACTTTTCATTAAAAAATATTCAATACAGCATCCAGAGAATAAGTACCCGCACCCGTCAAAGCAATACCTGCGGCTGCCGCGATCAGAACAAGGTTGTACTCGTAGCCGTTATTCGTCACCCAGAGACCGTTTTTGGCGTGTGCAGTTTTAATGGCGCCAATCATGGCGATGATGATGAACAATGCTCCGATTGGGGTCAGCAGTCCTAGCGCAAACAGAAGACCTCCCAGGAATTCCAGGAGTCCGGCTATGACTGCCATCGTGACACCGGGTTTAACGCCGATCGATTCCAGCCATCCGCCCGTTCCTTTCGGACCGTGACCGCCAAACCAGCCGAACAGCTTTTGCGCACCATGCCCCACAAACAACAAGCCTACAACCACACGTATGACCAATAATCCTAATGCCATCATTCTAATCATCTCCTAAGTTTAATTTTTATTTTGATAATCTCTAATTAAAGATATATGACGTGAGCAACTTATACATTCCTGATATTATCGCTTCGGTTGAAGCGGATAACTTACGGTTGTCGGCACCTTGATGAGGATCAGCCGCAAAATACCTTCATTCGAATTTGTAATTTCCACCGTTGTATCTGAATCCGCATACCCAACAATGAAATCTTGATGATGAAAAGGAAGGGGATGCTTCGCTGCGCCAGCTTCTCCCCATACACCTTGCCCGCGAATGGCAAGAGCTGTTAGAGTGTAGCCTGCAGGCACTGTATGCTCATACTTGGTTCCTTCGCTAACTTCAACGTCCCACATTTCTGCGTCGGCCACAAGCTCGATAGGGGCACCGCTGCCAATTACCGTTTTTACTTTATAGCCTGCTGCATGGCTTTGCTGCGGGAAATCTGCATGCTCATATTGGTGATAGACCGGTTGTCTCAGCATCGCTTCCTCTAAATAAGGCTCAAACCAGATTTGAAAAAACTCCGTATTCGGGCTGAGCTTTTCCTGATGACTGACGCCCGCGCCGGTTTGCATGATCTGAACTCCGCCCGCGCCGACTGCGCTGTCCGTTCCCATGGTATCTTTATGGGAGGAGAGGCCTTCCACTACATAGGTCATAATCTCGAAGCCTTCATGAGGATGCAATCCGATGATGGCCTCTTCGCTTGAGGTCCCCCATGCCCAGTAGAACAGAGGGCCGACACGTTTGATGACCGATCCCTCGCCCGAGAAGCCGATGGGCTTTTGTTCCTTGATTTTTCCGCCGTCAAATTCGCCCTTTCCCTGCATGGCAGGGGTGTATACTCTTGGTTGCACCATGAATTCCTCCTTCTATACATTTGAAATCAAATCTATATGAACTGAGCCTCTAACCTGGCTTCACGCTTTTCCCCAGCTTCTTGAGAAGTGCAATCGCCGCCTCTTGTTCAGTCAGGGAAATTCCCTCCATTAAATGATGGACAGTCACCGCATGATCCGGGAAGATCTGGCTCAGAAATTCATCTCCGGCCTCTGTAATTTCAGCATAGATCACTCTGCGGTCTTCCCGGCAGGGAACGCGTCTTAACAGCTGCTTCTTCTCCAGCTTGTCGATATTGTAGGTGACGCTGCCGCTTGTTACTAATATTTTTTCCCCAATTTGCTGCAGAGGAATCCGCCGCTTCGTATATAGCACTTCCAGAATCATAAATTCGGAAGGGGATAGACCATACTGCTTCACATCCTTTATAACCTGCTCCGAAATTGCTTTGTATGCTTTGGAAAGAACAACGAATAGCTTTAGGGATGTTGCCTGAGCGTCGTCCAGTTGAAGGGGCAATGTGATCACTCCCTTAAGTAGTCTCTTTTTTGAAAATCTTTAAGTTGAGATAAATATATACCAGGGATTATTCTGATGTCAATGGTTTTTTGTTGTATAGGAAATTATGATTCTTGTAATCTGTGGATAAGGTGTGTATAAAGTTGTGGATATATTGGTTGGTTTTGACGCTATGTCACTCGAAGAATGATTTTGTTCTTGAAGCGTGACTTGCACCTGACCTTCATTTCAGCTTGTAGAGATTTTGTAGAGATAGGACCGTTAAACTAAGAAGTGCAGTAGATGTTGGAATTTGACGAAAATATTATGCTTCAAATTTCAACAAAAAGAGATTGTGTAAAGGTGCCAGCCTATTTTGCAATCCCAGCCAAAGAAAACGATGATAAGTTCGTTGGCGAACAAAGGAGGTTACTGGAGTCCAAATAAACAGTTACCCTTGTAAAATGTTTGAAAAAGGGATTGGGGAATAAGAGAGCAACGGCGCTTGAATCGGATGCATCGACACATCATTTTATAAAAAGGGGGGAAATCTGCTAACAGAAAGAAATCTGCAATATGGCATTCCTATATGCTTTCGTTAGCGGGAAACAGTGAAACTAAAAAATCGAAAAATAATGTCCGTGATGATGGCAATCGTTATGGTATTGACGATATTGCCTTTTCAGCCGTCACAAGTAAGAGCAGCAGCTGCACCAGCACTTGATCTTGGTACGCCTGCTCGATTATCCGAAACGACCTATCAGCTATCAAAAGCTGCATTTGGAAGCAACGGTGTCGTTGATCCGGCGGGCGGATACTTTACAGTGGCCGTGAATAATGGTTCGATTGCCGTCGGAACTCTTGGTAATGGTATTACCGAGTTGACGAATGGCATCACAATCAGTGGCGTTGTCACTGACAAGTCCACGTCTACCAACCGGATATTCAACTTTACAGGCAGCAATACTTATGCTGACATCCAAGATACAATTGGAAAGTTGACATTTACGCAAGCTTCAGGACAATCCCAAAAGGTCACAGTAAACGTGATGCCAGGGGCGCCGTTGAGCGATGGGAAAACATCTGTCCGCACGTACAATGGACGCCATTTTGTATACGTGGCAAGACCGGCTACCATGACTTTTAAGGATGCTGTAACGATTGCAACGAACAATCGCGGGCATCTTGTAGAGCCAGCAGCAAATAAGCCTGCGGAAATGCTGGCCATTGCCAGTATGTTTAAAGAATTTAAGACTAGCTTTACCGCAGAGTGGGATTTTATAAGCTTCATAGGTGCCACAAAAACTACAGCGGCATCTAACTGGAGCACCTCTACTAATAATGAGACAAGATATGTATCAAATGGTCAACCAACAGGCCTTGAGTTGACGAGTAATTTTGTACCTAATGGAGCATACGACCATCTTACACTTCTGTTGGACACTAATAATACGAAGATAGGTTACTTAGCTGTAAATAATACACATGGTGGCTCTAGTGCCTACAAAGATCCCGGTGTTATCGTCGAATATAATTCCGGTGTCATAGGTGATGCTATCACGGCGACAACGAATGTTGCTGCTTTTACCAGTGGTATTAAGGATGTAACGTCGGCCGTTTATTCGGTTTATGAAGGCTCAGGCGCAATTACTGCAACCCCTCTTGATGTAAGTACGGTGATGAGCATTACCGATCTTGACGGGAACCCCGTTACAGGATATAAAGCGTATGACCAAAATGGCAATGAAATTACACCTGATGCAAATGGGTGGTATCCAAGCAACGGAGAGCCGATCGTATTCAGGCCTTTACTGCCGGGAGGGAAGTACAAAGTAGTTGCTTCGACGACGTTTGATGCAGACACTACAACTCCAAAGACGGCTACACAATCAGAAGAAGTTACATTGCCGACAGTAACAGTGGACGAGAACGTTGCGACAGGACAAGATCCAGAGCATCCTGGTAAAACAACCATTACTATTAACCCAGCATCCAAGCTCGTTAAATATGCTATAGCTGATGAGCAAGGCAATGTGGTGAGCGAGTGGGTACCAGGCACGGGCTCGGAAATAACTTTCGATAACCTTGATCCGAATACCAATTATCAAATTGTGGCCATTCCTGTCGATACAGCCGAGCCGCTTCCAACGACGGGCGTAACGGGTACAATCGTTAAGACTCCGGAAGCGGACAATCAGGAAAAATCCCTATTAAAGGAATTACAATTAAACAACGAGGATGGTTCCAAGATTGGATTGACTCCAGAGTTTGATCCAAGCCAAACCACCTACACAGCTACGGTAAGCAATGATGTGTACAGCGTCAGCATTAACCCGGCTGCACAGTATCCGGAAGATACCGAGGTACGGGTCAGCCTGAATGGCGTAAGTGTCTCCGCAGATGATTGGGACAACCTTCCGCTTCAGGAAGGCAAGAATGTTATCACCGTTGGTGTCTATGACAAGAACGGCAACCTTTTGAACGAATACACGATTGAAATTACCCGTGAAAGAGCGAGCATTGGTGGCAAGCTGACTTCGCTCGTTCCATCCGAGGGAAGCCTGGATCCGGCATTTAATCCGGACCGGACAACCTATACGATGAATGTAGGGAAAAGCGTGTATGAAATGCAGTTCACCCCAACGTCGCTTGATCCGAACGCCAAGATTGAAATCCGGGTGAATGATGGCGATTGGCAGGAAGTAGCCAGCGGCAGCCTTAGCGATCCTCTGGCGCTGAATCGCGGTTCGAATACCATTGTTGTCCGGGTGACGGATGAAGACGGTCAATCTAGAGAGTATACGGTGACGGTCTATAGAAGCTCCGGCAGCAGCAGTAATAACGACGATAACAAGGGCAGCAGTGGAGGCGGAGGTGGCGGAAGCACAACTACGCCGACAACTCCAGCTACTCCTGAGGCTCCAAAGGCAAATATTGATGTTACTTTGAATGGCAACGACAATCCATTTGCAACCGGAACGGTATCGACTTCTAATGGTCGTACAACAACGTCGGTAAAAGTAGATCAGAGCAAGCTGAATGATGCCATTTCGCAAGGTAATGGTCAGAAGCTGGCGATTCATTCGCCGAATGAAGGCGACATGACTGTAGAAGGTCTGACAGCGGATACGCTCAAGCAACTGGCTGATAAAGGAGCAAATCTGGAAATCAGCAATCTGCTGGCCATTTATCCGGTTCCGGCTGGGAAAATGAACCTGTCCTCTGTGGCAAGTCAATTGGGCAACGCCGCACTGAGCGACATCGGAGTGCGTATCGACATTAAGCGTGCATCCGAAAATGTGATTGCATCTGCGAAGAGCAAGGCAGCGGCAGCAGGTTTTGAGCTGCTGGTCGATCCGGTAGATCTGGATTTGACGTTTAGCCATGACGGAAAAACCGCGAAATCCGGCCAACTGAACGGCTATGCGGTGAAATACATCGCTCTGCCAGCAGGTATTGATACAAACCGGATTACGACTGGCGTAGTAGTGAACCCAGACGGCAGCGTATATCACGTTCCAACTGTAGTAACAAAGATCAATGACCGTTATTTTGCGCAAATTAACGATCTGCGCAGCAGCGGCACGTACTCGGTGATCTGGAATCCTCAAGACTTCGATGATGTAAGAAATCATTGGGGTAAAGAGGATGTTAATAACATTGCGGCCAGACTGGACTTGAAAGGGAACGGAAATAATACGTTCGCACCGAACCGCAGTATAACGCGCTCCGAATTCGCGGAGATCGTGGTTCTTGGTCTGGGTCTGATGCGTCCCGACGCGCCACAGTCTAGCTTCGCTGATGTATCGGGATCTGCATGGTACGCAAAGTCCGTCACGATTGCGAATGAATTTGACATCGTTCGCGGTTATGAAGATGGAAAATTCTACGGCGACAAGCAGATCACGAGAGAGCAAGGCTTCGCAATGATCGCCCGCGCGTATCGCCTGATCACATCCGAGAATGCAGCCGGACAGGATACTTCCGTACTGGCTCGATATAAAGATGGATCCAAAGTGTCGAACTGGGCGAAAACGGATGTGGCGCAATTGATCGAAGCAGGCATCATCGAGGGCAATGGCACTAAACTCAGCCCACAAGCGACGATGAAGCGTGCGGAAGTGACGGCGCTGATCGCCAGAATGTTGAAATCCACCAATTTGATTGATCAGTAAAAGCAAATCCACTCTTTGATTGCAACATCCTTAACGATTCCCGAAAACACTGACGGCTAATGGGCCGTCAGTGTTTTTTTGATGATAATAGAATTTATAGTTTTCAGCGGAGCTGAACAATTCTATAATCGCAAGAAAAACTACTGCCAAACGCGGTCTGGCTTCTTTGAATGTGCGTCGATAGACATTTTTTTATGGATACAGAATTTACAAACTTCCGCTAAACGCGGACTGGCCTCTGTGAAAGTATGTCGATAGACGGTTTTTTAGCGGAAAAATTGTTTTTTGTAGAATCTTGTAGAGTTATTGTAGAGTTCTGTTTGTTAGAATATGAAATAATTATTTTTTTTTGCCCTTTTGGGCTTTTCTTAATCCTACAACCATTGACGGCTTGAAAGCCGCCAATGGTTGGTTTTTTTGTTTCATAAATATGTATGGAATGTTTCCATAATATGTGCTTCAATAGGAGATATGTTCTAAAAAGCTAAGCACTAAAGCACAAATTCATCAGAGGTGGCTGAATGCACAAGAGACCCTCAGGATTCGTGGTGATCCTGTTATCGGTGCTTCTTATTGGCGGCAGCATTGCCGCATTTATATATTGGAAGGAAAATATGCACAAATCCCAGATATCCTCCACGGAACAGTTTATCGAGCAGTACATGACCAATGCGAACGGAACACTGGCGAGCTATCTCAAGGAAGGAACTTCCACGGTACCGGAGATCGTTGCGGGAAGAGAGGCACTCTCGGAATCGGTAGGGCTGTGGATGCAGTATGCTTTGCTGAAGCAGGACAAGTCCCTGTTTGATTCCAGTTACGAGGTGTTAAATAGCAAATTTATCATGCCTGAGGGTTATATTGCCTGGAAGTTGACGGAGGACGGGCAGTCCAAGGTGACCACCAATGCGCTTGGCGATGATTTCCGGATTATCGATGCCTTGTGGAAGGCGGCGGATCAGTGGGACGAGGAAAGTTACCGGGTGACCGCAGATGGGCTGACGAAAACGCTCGTTTCATCCCTCATGAAGGATGGTTTTTTTGTTGATTTTCATGATTTTTCAAACGGCCATTCGCCGAATACACTCAGCCTTGCTTATGTGGACATGTCCGCGCTATCGAATATGACCCGCAGCGGGGCTCTGAAGCAGTCTGTTTACGAACGACATAAGCAGCTGCTGACGGATATGCCGGATGACGGTGTCTTTTACCCGAAAATATATGATATCGATAAAAAAGCCTACATTTACGATGACTCAGTCAATCTGATCGACCAGCTGCTCGTCGCTTTGAACTGCGCGGAAATCGGTCGCTCGTCCGACAAACTGCTTGCATTCCTTAAAACTGAATTCGAGCAGAAGCATCAAATCCAGGGACGTTACAGCAGAGAAACAAGGCAGCCTGATGCGCCCTATGAATCCCCTTCCGTCTACGGGCTGTCCATTCTGCTGGCGTTGAAATCAGGCGATACGGCATTTGCCCGCCAGCTCTATGATCGTATGCTGCAGTTTCGCGGGCAGGACCCGGACTATCCCGGAGGCTATGTGTTTGATAAGGATACCCATTTGTTTGACAATCTGCTTCCCCTGATCGCAGAGGAAACCTTGAATTAAAATCCAGAATGTGCAGGTGACATCATGACAACGGAAAGAATGGCACAACTTAGTAAAAAAACACCTCTATATGGAGTGGTATGGGGATATATATTGTTAATTGCAATTGCTCTGCTGCAGGAGCAGTTTGTCTTTGTGGACATCTACGTATCGCAAACCTATACCGTGCAGGATTTGCTTTTTAATGCGGCGGTGCTTGTGGCTCTGGTGGCCGGACTGCTGCTGCCCGTCGGAGTGTCGGTCGTCGGGATATTTGTGTTTCTCGTATGCTATCTTGTGTGGCTCGCTACTTATGCTCCGCCGGAGGTGCTGGTTATCTCCTCGTTTCTGCTGATTCCGGGCAATGCTCTGGCAGCGGCACTGATTAAAACGTATTTGATTCGGAGCAACCGGTTCCTGGAGCGCATGGAGGAGCTGGAGCGGACAAATCCGCAAGTTGATCCCCATACGACGCTGGGCAACAAAGATGCGTTTGCCGATGCGATCGTCAAGCAGTCCAATCTGGCCCGCAGGCACCCGGACAGGTACGGCTTCTGTGTGGCTATGTTTAAAATTGAATTTTTGCCGCTAGTACAGGAGTCTCTTGGCTCACAGGGGTATGCAGCGCTGCTGAGAGATTTGTCCGACACCATCCAGAAGCAGCTCCGCTATGAGGATTACAAGTTCTTTATTGATAACGGCCGCTTCGTCATCATTTGCCCGATGACCCCCGCGGAATTTTTGGAATCCCTGACGGATCGTATTAAAAAAGCGATGATGGATGTTCCTTTTGCAGATTTGAAAGGCAGGCCGCTCAAGCTGGTGGTCCGTTCGGGTGCTCTCGTATTTCATCCCGAGCAGTTCAGCAAGTATGAGAATATAGAGGGCGTCATCGCCGCTTTAGAAAGAAATACGGAAACCGATTTAATCGGAGAGTATATATAAGGGAAGAGGTTTGACACAGATGGATAGCTACTTGGATTGGTTCATCCCTTTATGTATTATTGTCAGTGCTTTTTTTACGGTTACCATTATCATTCTGACGGCAGCCACATTGGTCTTTCGGGCTCAAGTGAATCGCAAATATGATCGGGGGAGACCAAGTGACTGATTTTATACTTCTTGTAACCATCATAAGCATTTGGATAGCAGTATCGGAAGCGATTGTCATTATGGCCGGGGCCATTCGTTTCATGAACAGGCAAAACCGGACCAATTTTGTAATCCCGGAAAATATGGACCATTTCCCTACCGTCACCGTACTTGTACCGGCCCATAACGAGGAGCTGGTCGTGGCTATTACGGCGGAGCATATCCTGCGGCTGAACTATCCCGAGGACAAAGTGCAAATCATCATGATTGCAGATAACTGCTCTGATCAGACGGCAGAGAAGCTGAGGGATTTGAAAAACAGATCCAGCTACAAGCACCGTGATTTTACGATTTTTGAGCGAACGGGCACTGGCGGTAAATCCGGGGCATTAAATGATGCGCTGAAGCTGGCCAAGGGAGAATGGATCTGCGTGTACGATGCCGACGCGGCACCGGAACGCAACGCCCTGCTGTTTCTGGTGCAGAAGGCGCTGGAAGAGCCTGAATTATATGGCGCGGTTTTCGGCCGCAACAAAGCCCGCAACCGAGGCCAGAACTTCCTGTCCAAAGCCATTAACCAGGAACTAGTGACCGTCCAGCGGGTGCATCATACCGGGCTGTGGGAGCTGTTCAAGATCGGCACCATCCCGGGCACGAATTTTATCGTGAAGGCTGACCTGATGCGAGACATTGGCGGTTGGGACGAGGAAGCCATTACGGAGGATACGGCGGTATCCTTTGAAATTATGAAAAAAGGCCAGCTCATTGCGCTAGCTCCACAGGCCGAGGCGTATCAGCAGGAGCCTGAGAAGCTGAGCGTTTATACAAAACAGCGCGGGCGGTGGTCCAAAGGGAACTTCCATGTCATCATGAACAATTTCCATCATTTATTCGACAGGACGAGCTGGCGCATCAAGCTGCATATCCTGTATTATGCCGCCAGTTATTTCTGGTTTATGCTGGCGATTGTGATTTCGGATATCATTTTCGTAATCAATGTCATTTATCAGATTGTTCATCTGTTCTTCCCGAATATAAACAGTCCACTCCAATTTACTAGCGATGTCTATGTCTATCTGGTCGTGGCCTGGGCTTTGATGTATTTTATCTACGTCCTGCAGATCAATTTGGCGCTTGCATCGGATATCGGACAGAGCAATACGGAGAACTTTGTGATTTCATGCCTCTCTTATTTCACGTATGCCCAGCTGTTCCTGATCATCTCGGTGAAGGCCTTCGGGTCCATTATCGTGGATAAAGTGGCGGGGCGGCAAAGCAACAAATGGTATAAAACGCAGCGGTTCGGCTGAGGAATTCCCGATATTTCGACATCATTTTACAATAGACGGCACAGATTTTACCTTTCTAATACATAGCTCTAACAGCGGCTTGATACATTGAAATCATCCGAGCCGACTGGGAGGGCTATTTTTTTAGATTCTGCTTAACGCGGTCTGGCTTCTGTGAATATACGTCGAAAGAGGTTTTCTTACATGAAATCGGGGTTATGGTTTAAAAAAATGACAGTAAGCTTCCTGGCGGGCAGCCTGCTTGCAGCGGGAATCGCGGTTCCGGCCGGCTATGCCGCTTCGGGGGCAGAGAATCAGGCGCCAAGCGGCGGCAGATGGATGGCGGGGGAATACCATACCCACACTTACCAATCCGATGACGCTCAGACGTCTCTTGAAGATGTGCTGGATCATGCCTTTGAGGCGAATAACCTGGACTGGCTCGGCGTCTCCGACCATTTGCGTATGGAAGGCCGGGATGACACAGGAGCTTCTCTGACCGGCGGCTCTATTCCGTTGTCGAAGGGTATTGAGCTGTACCAGCTTCCTAAAATCGAGCAGCTTCAGGCAGCGGGCAAATACAAGAATAAAACCATCTTCACCGGCTTCGAGTGGGATATGCCAACCTACGATCATGTGGGCGTCGGCGTTCTGCCGGATGAGTTAAACGCAGCCAACATCGTTGAGGCGATCAGCCATTTTGAGTACCTGTTCACAAACCGGAGCGAAAGCTTGTATGATCCGCAGGACGTGGCCAGATGGAATGCGGAAGATAGCAGAGCTTACAGCACCAAGGAGGATGCCCGCAAGGCTGTTCAATGGCTCAAGGCTAACTATCCGGAAAGCTATATGATCATTAACCATCCATCCAGAAAAAGAGGCAGCTCCGCGGAATTTAAAATCGAGGATATCCGTGATTTCAATAATATTGCGCCGAAGATCGCCTTTGGCTTCGAGGGCATGCTGGGCAACCAGATGGCGCCGGACCGTGGCGAGGTGGCCCAGGCGTACGGCGGGACGGATATCATGGTTGCACAGCTTGGCGGAGTTTGGGATGCGCTGCTTGGGGAAGGGCGCCACTTCTGGAACTTTGCCAATTCGGATTATCATTTCCATATTGACAGCACCCGTCAATACTCCAGCGGATACCTGCCAGGGGATTATTCCAAAAACTACACCTGGGTGAACGGCTCCGACATGCACGCTGTTGTAGACGGCATGCGTTCTGGTAAATCGTTCTCCGTGTTCGGCGACCTGATTGACGCGCTGGACTTCCGCATTGCCGGAGCAGGTCAAGCAGCGGAGATGGGCGAAGACCTGCAGGTGACACAAGGGGACGACATGGAGCTGACCATCCGCTTCAAAAGTCCGGAAAGCAACAATAACGGCGATCCCGTTACCGTGGATCACGTGGATCTGATTGCGGGTGACGTCACCGGGCTAGCTGAGCCTGGCACCGCCGAATATACGAAAAGCACCAATGACTCCACCAGAGTTCTGAAGCGTTTTACGAGAGACGAGTGGACGACGGATGAGGACGGCTACAACGTGATCACCTACAAGCTTGGCCCAGCGGAGAAAAACCAGTATTTCCGTCTTCGCGGCACCAATCTGGGCGTGGATGTGCCGGGGGAAACGCGCAATGGTGAGCCGCTGATTGATGTGAAAAATACAACAGCAGACAATGAGACCCGTTTTACGGAAATTAACAATCGCAACTATTCGGATCTCTGGTTCTACTCCAATCCGATCTTTGTAGACGTAGCGCCTTACAGCGACGAGCAGGCCGTGGAAGACATCGCTGCACAGTTAAGTCTTGGCGATACGAGCGGCATTGTCGATGATCTGCAGCTGCCTGCGGCAGGCGAGCACGGGGTGGGCGTTCAATGGGAAAGCTCCAATCCGGAGCTCATCAGTCATGATGGCCGTCTGCTTGTACGTTATCCGGCAGAGGATACGGATGTGACCCTTACGGCGACCATTACACGTGGGGATGTCAGTGTGACCAAGACCTTTGTTGTTACTGTGAAAGGCTTCGGGGATACGTCGCCTGTTGAATTGAAGGCGTCCATGACCACTGAGGACGGGAATCGTTATGCGAGCGGGGCATGGACGAATCAAGGCGTCATAACCAGCGTGTATGCGGTCTACTCGGAGCCTGTGACAGACGTCTCGCTCGAATTGTCCATGGATGGAGGTGAATATGAGCCTTATAAGGCTGACGAGAGTATTGAAGTCGCTGGTGAAGGTGCGCATACGCTGACTTTCCGGGCGACCGACAATTTAAATCTGCAGAAGACACAGGCGGTGGAGGTGAACATTGACCGCACGCCTCCTGTAATTATGCTGCGCGGGACGCAAACGGTTAATCTGACTGTTGGTTCCTCCTATACAGAAGCGGGGGCGGATGCCACAGATAACGTGGGCCTGGCAGGCGATGTGCAGGTAAGCGGGGCGGTGGATACAAATACTGCCGGAACTTATACCTTGCGCTATAACGTAAATGACCTGGCCGGCAACCCGGCTGCAGAAGTTATCCGTACGGTCAATGTGCTTGCAGACGAGGACAATCCCGGAAACGGGAATCCGGGAAATGGGAATCCCGGAGATGGAAATCCTGGAAACGGCAATGACGATTCCAATGATGACGACTCAGATCATAATCATGCGGGTGGACATGACTCGGATCATTCGGATAAAGGCAATTCCGGCAGCGGCGGATCAGGCGGAAGCCAGGCGGGAGGCAGCGGATCAAGCAGTGGAGAAGCGGGAAGCAGTGGGAACGGACAGCCCGCATCGAAGGTGATCGAGGTTCCTGCAGGACAAGCTATTAGCGACGAAATCAGCGGCGTTATCCTCATTGAAGTGCCGGCAGGGGTGTGGAGTTCAGACAGCCAAGTCAAAGCCGCCGTACTTGCCGACGGTGTGACACCTCAAGCAGGTGGTCTGTCCCGGATCAGCCCGGTGGTGGAGCTGTCCAACGAAGCAGGCAACACGTTCGGTTCCGCTGTGAAGTTTACCTTCAACTACGATACGGACGCTCTGTCCGGCAATAGTGTACCTGCCGTCTATTATTATAATGACCAGCAGGGAAGATGGATTTTCGTCGGTGGAACCGGCATTGGCGATGGAAACGTAACGACCAGCGTCAATCATTTTGCCAAGTTCGCTGTCTTCAGCTATCAGCCAAAGGCATTCAGCGATCTGGCCGATCATTGGGCGCTGCCGTTTGCGGAACGGTTAATCGGGATGAACGCGGTTCAAGGGTATGAGGACCAAAATTTCCACCCGAATGAGAAAACGACCAGAGCGCAGTTTGTCAAAATTCTGGCGGACACTCTCGGCATGAACGCGCAGGATACCGCGACTTCCTTTGCCGACGATGCGCAAATTCCGGCTTGGGCAAGGCAGCAGGCTGCCGCAGCTCTGGAGGCAGGATTGATTCAGGGTTCGCGCGAAAATGGTCGCATCGTCTTTAACGCAGACAAGCTCATTTCACGTGCCGAACTGGCTGTCATGATGGCCAATGCAGTGAATGTGATCAGCGGGACCGGTGAGTCGGGCGGGTCCGGCAGCGGCGCAGGCAGCCAATTCACGGATGCCAGCAGCATCCCGTCCTGGGCGCGTGCTTCTATCGATACGGCGGTGAATGCAGGTATTCTGACTGGCTACCCGGACGGCACGTTCCAGCCAGACCGTGCGGTAACGCGTGCCGAAGCGATTGCAGCCGTCTACAGGCTGCTGGAGGCTTTGCATATATAGAGGCTTCCTTAGTTATCATTGATCATGAGGGACAGAAAAATCATTAAACTAAAGAAAGTACTATTTATACTTGTGTTGGCTTGTGATAAAATGTAATCAAGAAGCATACACTAAAAAAAGAGTGAGGATGCACCAACATCCTCACTCTTGACAACAGCCGCTTATAAGGGCGGTGGCTGTTCAAAGGTTGATCTGTGGAATTAGACCGCTATCCTTTGCTGAGGGCGGTCTATTTCTTTTGGTTCAGAGCAATCACTATCGTAACGATCACACCGATAAGCGTTATAATTAACGCTCCAAATGCAATCATCAATGATAGTGCTTGAAAAACCTCCATAGCATCACCTCCCTTCCGGGAGACTAGCCGACCGCCCATCTAAGCCATTCTGTTGTTAGGTATATTATACCATGCTGTATGGATTGTTAATAGATTGTTATGATAAGTTTCGACGAAAAGGGCCGTGATATTAGCCGATCCTTAAGCATTTATTTTACTAATTCAATCGCTCTTACTTAGCACACCTATCCAGATTCTTTTCTGTGTCACTTCTAAAATACACTCCTTTGCACTGTGCAGACAACTATCCCCCGCCATAACGTATGCTTAATTGTTTTTTTGACTGTCGTCAGAACAGTATAGAATACAAGTAGAGAAGGTATTGACAAATTCCGTGTTAACCTATAGGATTTACTTACCCGACTGATGAGTCAGTCGAGAGGAGGGCGATACTGGTGCTGAAGGATAAAGAATCGGTTGCCGGCGATGACCGCAGAGCCCAACTGATGTCGATTGCCCTGAAGCGTTTTGCTACATATGGCTACCACCAGACCAAGGTGTCCGATATTGTCAGGGAGGCAGGAGTGGCTCAAGGGACATTTTACTGGTATTTCAAAAGCAAACAGGAATTGGCCCAGGAGATTATTACCGAAGGTCGCGACCAACTGCTTGATGCGATCGGCCAGGGCTACCGCAAGGACAGCGGAACGCTTGAGGATATGGTCAGAGCCTCGGAGAGCCTGTTTACCCGTATGTTTGACTTCGCTGCAAATCATCGGTATTTCATGAAGCTGCTGCTTACAGGCAGCGGGGTGGATGAGACGGTGCAAAGACAGCTTGCGGAGACCAAAGATGCCATGGAGCTGGCCTTTCGCAGGAATATCCGGCGGGCGATTGAACTTGGGATGATTCCGGACAAGCTGGATGTTGAGCTAAGGGCGGCCTTATTAATGAGCATGATCGAAGGCTTGATGCTGCGCTGGCTGTTCGGCTCGGAAGGAACGCATGACCGGATTAGCGGTCAGAGCAGCGCCGTGCTTGCGGCGGAGGCGGCCAATTTTGAATTTTACGGCCTGATGGGACAACCTTAGCGTCAAGATGGATAATGTTCCATTTTAATAGACAAACTGCATATTACACCACAAGTATAGACAAGGGGAGAACAACCAGGATGAAAACAACGAGAAAAAATTGGACCGTTTCAATTATGGCACTGGCATTATTCAGCATGCTGCTTAGTGCCTGCGGCGGAGGTTCGGCTGCCAATACGGCAGGCGACAATAACAATGCGGGACAGACAACCGGAGCATCGGATGATCTGGCAAAAATTAAAGCGGCTGGTGTGATGAAAGTCGGCATTATGGGCACCTATCCTCCGTACAACTCCCTCGGGAAGAATGGAGAATATGAAGGCTTTGACGTTGATATTGCCAAAGGAATTGCCGAGAAGCTTGGGGTAAAGGCGGAGTTCACGGCCCAGGACTTTTCCGGTCTGATTCCAAGTCTGCAGGCGAACAAGCTGGATGCTGTCGTCAGCCAGGTGACGATCACCGATGAGCGCAAGCAGGTCATTGATTTCAGCGATCCGTATATTACCAATAACGTGAAAATCATTGTCGGCGAGAACAACACGGATATTACCAAGCTGCAGGATTTCAAAGGCAAGACCATTGGGGTGGGACTTGGAACCAACGATGAATCCTACCTGCGCAATGAAGTGCTGCCTGAGGTGGGCAATTTTGAAATTAAAACCTACAACGATGTCATTACATCGCTCAAGGATTTGGATGCAGGCCGGATTGATGCGACGATCAACAATATGTATGCTTTGAAGCCGATTGTGGACGAGAATGGCTTTAAGATTAAAGCCGTGGGCGAGCCCATCAAATCCGATCAGGCGGGGGTAGCGATTCGTCAGAACAACCCGCAATTGAAGGAGGCTATCAACAAAGCGCTCGCTGATATGAAAACCGACGGCTCTTATGAAGAAATCTATAAAAAATGGTTTGGTGAAGCGCCGCCTGCCGAGTAAAAAAGGAAGCAGCACAGGGACGAATTTGCCGGCTTGATGGCGGCATCGTCCCGTTTTCCTTTTCGGGTAAAGGAGATCTGAAAGATGGACATGTTCAATTTAGTGCTTGAGAATTTGCCCTTCCTGCTCAAAGGGGCGCTGTATACACTCGTTATCACCATTGTATCGATGCTGCTTGGCCTCATCATTGGGATCATCACGGCAATCGCGCGTCTGAAAGGGCCGCGTCCTGTCCAGTGGATAGCCCGAGTCTATGTATCCATCATCCGCGGGACGCCGCTGTTGGTGCAGATTGTCATCATTTATTTCGGACTCGTGGATTATGGAATCTCGCTCGGCTCGCTGACGGCTGCTTTTATCGCGCTCAGTGTGAACGCGGGGGCCTATTTGTCGGAAACGTTCCGGGGAGCGATTCTGGCGGTTCCAAAAGGGCAAATGGAGGCCGCTTACGCCACAGGCATGACGCCCTGGCAGACGATGCGCCGCATTATTCTGCCGCAGGCGGCGCGGATTGCGATTCCGCCCATGGGCAATACATTTATCGGCATGCTGAAGGAAACTTCGCTCGTGTCGGTCATCGGGGTGAGCGAGCTGCTGCGTCAGGCTCAGCTTTTGCAGGCGCAGTTTTACCGGTATATGCCGTTTTACCTGGCGATCGCCGTCATTTATTGGGTGCTGAGCACGGGCATGGCGGCCATTTTGGAACGGATCGAGCGCAAGCTTAATGAGGCCTATTAATAATGGAGTTGAAGACGATGATTACAGTCAGCGGATTATCCAAAGAATTTAATCATACCGAAGTATTGAAAAATATAGATTTGCAGGTGAACGCGAGCGAGATTGTCGTGCTGCTGGGACCCAGCGGTTCGGGCAAAAGCACGCTGCTTCGCTGCCTGAATGGACTGGAGGAGCTGTCCGGCGGCAAATTCGAAGTGAATGGCATCGGCGTTGATGCCGCAGCGACACGGCGAGCCCGCACAGCCGCTTACCGCGAAATCCGCAAGCATACCGGCATGGTCTTTCAGCAGTTCAACCTGTATCCGCACAAGACGGCGCTGGGTAATGTGATCGAGAGCCTGCTGACGGTCAAAAAAATGCCGCGTGAACAGGCGGTTCCCATCGGGCGCGAGCTGCTGAAGCGGGTCGGGCTGGCGGATAAGGAAGATGCCTATCCTTCGAGACTGTCCGGTGGACAGCAGCAGCGGGTCGCCATTGCACGCGCACTTGCGATGGACCCGGCTGTGATGCTGTTCGACGAACCAACTTCAGCGCTTGATCCGGAGCTTGTCGGCGAGGTGCTCGCCGTCATGCGGGGTCTGGCCAAGGATGGCATGACCATGCTTGTGGTTACCCATGAAATGAAATTCGCCAGAGAAGTGGCGGACAAGATTGTGTTTATGGCGGATGGCGTCATTGTGGAGGAAGCGGCGCCAGATGTCTTTTTCCAACAGCCTCAACATGAACGGACCAAGAAATTTTTGCGACAAATCGAACAAAAATAACAGCAAAGGGGATTATCAGCATGAAGGTAACAACAGTCTGGAACGGGAAACGCAAGTTTACTTCAACGGGGCCGTCGGGCTATTCCGTGAACCAGGATGCCACGGACAAATACGGCGGCGACGGGGAAGGCATGACGCCGATGGAGCTGCTGCTGGCCGGGCTTGGAGGCTGCATGGGCATCGATATTACGATGATTCTGAATCATTTTCTGGGGGATATTGAAAGCATTGAAATTGAAGCCAACGGTATTCGTACGGAAACCATGCCTACGGCTTTTACGGAAATTGATCTCACTTTCCACGTGAAGGGCAACATCCCGGATTACCGGGTATGGAAAGCGATTCATATGGCGGAAGAGAAATACTGCGCAGTTTCGGCCTCGCTGAAAGCGGAGATTCGTCCGCATCTGGTTTTGAATGGCGTGGAGGTTCCGCATCCCGCATAACATGAAAAGCAGCAGAAAGGTGCAGTCTGCCGGCATTACCGGTAAGGCTGCACCTTTTTTAAAGGTTATAGAACTGCTTTGCATGATTATCCCTTTTACTCAGACTCTCGGTCTGCTTCACACCACCTAACGCTCTGCTTTCTCCTAAGATCGTCTCATCATCTCGAACCGATCTGCTTCTCCATAAGGCACGATCAAAAACATAATAGACCCATTCGATGGTCCTGAATAGCGTAACAACAGGCATTTTTCGTGTCTCATTGGATCCGTTGTTTTCTTTAACGCGCCTTAAAGTATATTTCCGGTTCCCGGTTTTCTGTTTACCTTTACCTGATCCAATGGGATAATCATGCAAGGTCCCTGAACAGCGAGTTTATATGCCTTGCCACGATCGACGGGCGGCTTGACTGTCAAGCACTTAACTCAACTTTCGCAGCATGAAATCGGCAAACTTGCAAGGAAGGGATTCCAATTGCTCAGAACCCAGCAGCTACAAAGGTTTAATTGGATTTGTCCGCTGCGAAAGTTGAGTTCCCTCTGGAAACCGGAGCCTTTACCCCTGGTTTCGTGTATGATAGGGTGGAGTGAATCTTTGCGAAAGGATCATGCTTATGGGAATTCTATCGAGATTCAAGGACATTCTGAGGATGAATATAAATACCCTGCTGGATCAGACCGATAAACCGGATAAGGTCATTGATGACTACATGCGCAAGCTGAACATGGACCTGGGCGAAGTGAAAGCCGAGACGGCTGCGATGCTGGCTGCTGAGAGTCGGGCGCAAAGGGCGTTGGATGAATGCTCAGCCGAAATCCGGAAGCTGGAAAAGTATGCCCATAAGGCAGCGGAAGCGGGCAATGAGGAAGAAGCACGCAGATTTCTGGAGCGTAAGCTGAAGCTGAACGAGAAGCAGCAGGACTTGCAGACCGCCTATGAGCTAGCTGCCGCCAACGCCGCCGGGATGAAGCAGGTGCAGGATAAGCTTGTGCACGATATCGGTGTACTGGAAGCACGGCGTGCCGAATTGAAGGGCAAAATGGCGCTCACCAAAGCACAGCAAACGCTGAACTCCATGGATTCGCCCTTTGGCATCCATGATTCCGCGTTTGCAGCCTTGGAAGAGCAGGTGAACAGGGAATATGATGAAGCGACGGCCTTGGCCGAGCTGAGGTCCGAAAAGAAAGATGATCTGGACAGCCTGTTCGAGCAATTAGATAAAGATACCAACAACAAGTCGGAGAAAAAGGACTAGCTATTTTACAGAGGTGTGAAGACGGATGCCTATTATTGACTATAAATGTCCAAACTGCGGCAGCGACATGGCTTTTGATAGTGCAACAGGGACATTGTTGTGCGGAAGCTGCGGCAGAAGTGACGATATTGAACGGATTGCTGATCCTCTTGTGAACCTGGTTTTTACAGAGGGTGAGGTCAGGGAGTATCATTGCCGCAGCTGCGGAGCGGTCATTATGACCGAAGCGGAGACGACGGCGACGTTATGCAGCTTTTGTGGTTCTGCCGTTGTGCTGGCCGACCGGCTGAGCGGGAAGCTGGCTCCAGCGAAGGTGATCCCTTTTACGATCAGCAAGGAAGAGGCGATACAGGCCTTCAAGAAATGGTGCAAAAACGGGCGCCTGACACCGCGCGGTTTTATGTCGGCGAACCGGATCAAGAGCATCACCGGCATGTATGTGCCCTTCTGGCTGTATGATTTGCATAATAAGGTAGAGGTTCACGGGCAAGGCACGAAAGTAAGAAGTTATACGAGCGGAGATTATGAGTATACGGAAACGAGCCATTTCAGGATATATCGGAAAATCCGTGTGAATTATTCGGGACTGCCGGTAGATGCGGCGGAGAAAATGAACGATGAGCTGATGGATAAGCTGGAGCCTTTTCATTATGATCAGCTCAAAATTTTTAAAACTCCTTACCTGGCCGGATATATTGCTGAAAAGTACAGCTACGACCATAAGCAGCTTATTCCGCGGATGAAGGGCAGAGTCAGTGAATACATCGACGATTATATTCAATCCACCGTATCGGAATATTCGTCCGTAAGCATTACAGACAGGCCAATAGAAACGCATATCAAGCAGGCCGATTATGTGCTGCTTCCGGTGTGGGTGATCCATTATAACCACAAAAATCTGGAGCATTCGTTTGCCATGAACGGCCAGACAGGCAAGGTGGTCGGCAAGCCGCCGATCAGCAAAGCCAAGGTGACCGCATGGTTTGCAGGCATTTCCGGGGTCTCGCTGCTTTCGCTGAAGCTGATCTCCTGGATGATTGGAGGGATGTTTTGGTGAAAAGGCATCGAGCGGTTCTGGCCGTTGTGTTAATTATGACTGTCATGTTCGTTGTGCCCGTGGGAATGATATCAGGCTCAGCGTCCGCTGCGGCATCCAAGAAGCTGATTTATGATGAGGCAGGCCTGCTCAGTCCGGAGGCTAACGAAGAACTGAACGAGCTGGCCAATCAATACGGGGCGCAGCGTGAGACGGACATTATCATTGTGACCTCGAATAACCCCGATAATGAGGATGTCATGCGCATGACAGAGGATTTTTATGACGAGCATGCGCCTGGGTATGACAAGCCGCATGGCAATACGGTCATTTTGACGCTGGATATGAGGAACAGACAGATCTATCTGGCTGGCTTCTATAAAGCGGAGCATTACCTGGATGACAGCAGACTCGATAAAATCCGTAATAAGATCAGCGGAAATTTGACGGACGGCGACTATGAAGGAGCGTTTCGGAAATATATTGTTACGGCTTATAACTATTTGGATGTCCGCCCGGGAGTGAATCCGGATAATATCCTGTATAAAACCTGGTTTCAGCTGCTGGTGTCTTTCGGAATCGGGGGAGTGGCGGTCTGGAGCATGGTTCGCAATGCCGGCGGCCGTGTTACTGTGAATGGGCAGACTTATATGGACTCGTCCAGCCCGGGAGTTGTACAGCGGGGGGACCAATATCTTCATACCACGACAACAAGCCGGAAAATTGAGAGAAGCAGCAGCAGCGGCTCAAGCGGCGGCGGGACCACCAGCGGGGGGCACTCGCACAGCGGCAGCAGAGGATCTTTTTAAGAGGTAGTTCAAAAAGTCATCTTTTGATCACGAAGGAAATCAGGGAGCGGACTCGACATCGAATCTTGAATTCAGCCGGGCCTTCCGGTGCTCACGTACCCCAAGTACGCTCCGCTCCTCAGTCCCTAGCTTCATCCAACCTTCTCGGTGCTAAAAACCTGACTTTTTGAACACGTACTTTAAGGGGGAATACATAAGTGTTTTTCAAAAATCAATTTGCCAATGTGGTGGAATGGGAAGAATTCCGCGATGACATGATCTTCTGGAAGTGGAACAACCAGGAGATTAAGCGGGGAAGCAAGCTGATCATTCGCTCCGGGCAGGATGCTATTTTTATCAATAACGGGAAGATCGAAGGCATTTTCGAAAATGAAGGGGAATACGAAGTTGATTCGGACATCATTCCATTCCTGTCCACGTTAAAAGGCTTTAAATTCGGGTTCAACAGCGGCATGAGAGTGGAAGTGCTGTTCGTCAATACGAAGGAATTTACGGTGAAATGGGGGACGCAGCAGCCGGTGCTCATCCCGACGCCCCAGCTTCCGGGCGGGATGCCCATTCGCGCCAACGGCACGTTCAATTTCAAGGTGGATGATTATGTCAGACTTATAGATAAAGTAGCCGGGGTGAAGGACAGCTACCTGGTGGAGGACGTCAAACTGCGCATGACTTCTGTGCTGAATCAGCTGTTAATGAAGTGGATCAGCCGGGAAGGGAAGAATATGTTCAATCTGCAGGCCAATGCTTCGGATATTGCCAAGGGTATTCAGGAGGACCTGGATATGCAGATGATGGACGATGGCCTGACCATAACAGGCTTCCAGGTCATGAGCTTTAATTATCCGCAGGAAATTCAGGATATGATTACGAAAACCGCTTCGCATGAAATGATCGGCAATCTGCAGAAATATCAGCAGGTGAGCATGACGGACGGCATTGCCTCCGGACGTGTGCAGGGAGGCGGCGCCGCTTCCGACATCGCCGGCATGATGTTTGGGATGAATGCGGTGAATGAAATGATGAAGAATATAAATTCCCCCCAAAAGCCGGCGGCGGATGCAGGATCTGCTGCGTCTGGTTCCCCATCTTCGGAAGGCGGAAAGAAGCCCAATTTCTGTCCGAACTGCGGCACGAAAAACGAAGGCTCCAACTTCTGCCCGAACTGCGGGCAGAAGCTGTAGGCAGGTCGTGTTTAAAGAAGGAGTGAGATTATTGAGCAAAAAGGCAGTGGATCAAGCCTCCTAAAGTAAAACATTTTATTTTAGGAGGCTAACAATCATGAAAATAACGGCAAAATGCAAAGATACGGTACAAAAACAGGTGTCAGCAAAGCTGCTGCTGATGGTGCTTGCCCTGTCCTCTCTTCTGGCTGCCATCACGGTGGATATGGTCAATCCCGTTCTTGGGCTGATTAGCCAGTCTTTGGACGCTTCAAAGGCGCAGGTGAGCTGGACGGTCAGCGGAATTGCTCTCGTGCTCGCGATCGGAATCCCGCTGTATGGCCGGATGTCCGACTTCTTCGCGCTGCGCAAGGTATTTATCATTGCAGCTGCGATCCTGACGCTTGGAAGCCTGCTCTGTGCGCTCGCCTCAAGCCTGCCCTTATTGGTGCTGGGGCGGATGGTTCAAGGTGCAGGCATGTCGGCGATACCGGTCCTGTCTGTTGTTGCGATATCTAAAGTTTTTGCGGAAGGGCAGCGCGGCGCAGCTCTGGGAATGGTAGCGGGCTGTATCGGCATCGGCACCGCTTTTGGCCCCATCTTCGGCGGGAGTGTCGGTCAAATCTGGGGTTGGCCCTCGCTGTTCTGGATTACATTTGCATTGTCGCTCCTTATTCTGATCGGGTCCATATTTGCTCTGCCGGGGATTAGACCTTCAATGGAGGAGGGAAGCGAGCGGGGATTCGATCTTATTGGTGGAATTATGCTCGGGCTTACCGCAGGGCTGATGCTGTTTGGTGTAACCCAAGGGGAGAGTGCCGGTTTTGCCGCCATCTCTGCCTGGGGAAGTCTGCTGGGGTCGGTGTTGGCGCTGCTCGGGTTCATATGGCGCATCCACACGGCAGATAAACCGTTTGTCCCTCCAGTTCTGTTCAAGAACAAACCGTATGTCTGTTCAGTGATCATCGCCTTTTTTTCCATGTTTGCTTATTTCGCTGTACTTGTTTTTGTACCTTTGCTGGTCGTGGAAGTGAACGGGCTTAGTCCTGGAGAGGCGGGAATGATTTTGCTGCCGGGAGGCGCCGCTGTAGCGATATGTTCGCCATGGGTTGGCCGTATTTCCGACCGTTTCGGGCCGAATCGTCTTGTTGCTGCCGGAGTGGGGATAATGGGTATCTCTACGCTGTTCTTGTCCACTTTTGCCTCCGGAGCTTCTCCTGTACTGGTATCGGTGGGGGCTCTGGGAGCGGGGATTGCCTTTGCGTTCATTAATTCGCCAATCAATAATGCGGCAGTAAGCGCACTCCCGAAAGATCAGGTCGGAGCGGGCATGGGAATTTTCCAGGGTACATTGTACCTTGGAGCAGGGGCAGGCGCAGGCATGATCGGAGCCTTACTCCATGCACGGCGTGAGGTTGCCCATTCGCTAAATCCTCTGTATTCCCTGGATGCCGTCGCGTATTCCGACGCCTTTCTGGCGGCGACCGCCGCGGTGGTCATCGCCCTGATCGCAGTGCTGGCAAAAGGGACAGCACGCTGATTGATCTTTTCGTCTAATTTAAGAACTGCTTATTCAGATGATTGATATGGGACTGTTTAAGGTTCGACCGTTAAGATATATCTGAGGAAAATAGAATGAAGAATCGCCGCCTGCTTCCGACGATTGGAGCCTGGCGGCGATTTTTTGTGTTTTCAGTAACCGATTTTTAGGGTATCTCCGTCAAGGTACACACCCTCGGAACGGGTAATTGCCAGCTTTTGTTCCGCCGAAAAGCCGATGGTTTCCCCATCCTTCAGGGTGACGTTTTGCTCCACGATGTACAGTGAGATGTCCATCAGGAACTCACGCAGCTCGGCAGGGGGTACCCGGCTGTCCAGCACCTCGATTTCATCCTTGCCGAAGGCTCTGAGCCCGTAGGTATAACCGCTTACCCCGGCTTCCGTACGAACCAGACCAAAGTACACCAGGTTGAGCAGCGGGAATAAATCATCAGACTTCATGGTTTCCGCCATATCCACAAAAAATTCAGGCTGGAATACGGTGCCTGAGGAATAGAGGCCAATCGCATTAGAGAGCTTCAGGCAGCTGGCCGCCAGCTTGGTGTACATTCTGCTGCTGTCCTGCACAGAAACGGTGCGCGGAAATACCGCCAGCATGATCTGGGCGACATGGGTCTGGGTCACCTCAACGGCCTCCGGCCACAAATAATTTGACCGGGCGTTATACTCAGCCTCACCATCCGGTATTGGAGCGCCGACGAAGCTTACGGCAACCATGCAGCCATCCGCATGAAAGACGAGCGTTCCCTCGCTTTCCGTTTCGGAGCGGTCATCTTCCCCTTCAGCTGGAGCACAGGAAATATTCCAGTCCCGGAGAAGGTTCGTCTGGATCTGCTCGAGATCGCATTCCAGAGAGTTCAGCAGCACAAAGCCGTTAAACATGCCGGATGAATTCTCTTGCTCTGCTTCATAAGCTGCTGCCTGCTTCATCCAGTACTCACGGATCATTTCCACCATCGCAATGGCCTCTTGTTCCGCAGTCGCAGGGTTATAAGGCTGCATTTCGCTGAAAATATGGCCGCAGTGTTCGGTGTCGGAGGCGCTTTCGTATCCGCCGCAGACGGCGAGCAGCCATTTGCCGAGCATGGTCTTTTTGTACTTGAATATGTAGTAATGCATATCGTGCAGATCAAATTCGCCTGCAATCTCAATTCTGCTTGGCTTCTGGCCGAGCTCGCGCTCATCGCTCAGCCAGTCAATCATGGATTGCATGGCCGCTTGCCTTTGGGTTGTCATGGATTCCTCTCCTTCTTAAAAGGGCGATTTTGTTTCTGTTGTATTCTACCATAGGAAAAGGCAAGTTGTGGGTTTGCTCTTCCGGCGTCAGCTTGTTCTACCCAGCTGCAGATGTTGAGTTATAACTCATTTCATGGACTCCACCTAATCATCCGTGCTTGATAGTCAAGCCGCCCGTCGACTGTGGCAAGGCATATGAACTCGCTGCCGGGGAGCCTTGCACCATTATCCCATTGGATCAGGTAAAGAAAAACAGAAAACCGGGAACCGAAAATATCTTTAGGCACGTTAAAGAAAATAACGGATCAAGTGTGGCATGAAAATACCTGTTGTTACGTTATTCAGGACCATCGAATGGGTCTATTATTTTGGGATCGTGCCTTATGGAGAAGCAGATCGGTTCGAGATTATGAGGCGATCTTAGGAGAAAGCAGAGCGTTAGGTGGTGTGAAGCAGACCGAGAGTCTGAGTAAAAGGGATAATCATGCAAAGCTGTATGGAGAGGCAACAGGCATCAGGTAGCTGTCTGCTGATTCAGCGTCAACTCCAGCAGTAGATCCCCGTTTTACCCAGTTACATCAAGGCCTGTTTGCCGATTTCATGCTGCGAAAGTTGAGTTATAAATTTTCAATGGAGCTGAACAAATCTATAACCGCAAGAAAAATTTCTGCTAAACGCGGTCTGTCTTCTATGAAAGTACGTCGATTGATGTTTTTCTTTTGCTATACTTGAAAAAAGTTATCCGATTGTGAGTTGATATGCGATGGAAATATATTTTCTTCATACGTCACGTCCGGATTTGAAGATTGAAGAGAAATGGGGAGGTTCGCGTCCATTTACATAAAAGAAGCTAACGTTAAAGGAGCTTAATATCATGAGGGTGGTTGCCGTTCACCAGTTAGACAGAGAGAAGCTGATTCATTTCTTCAACACCCACTGGGGAAGCCCGGAAATGGTCGTCTCTACCGGCGTGTATCAATGCGATCAACTGGATGGTTTCGCAGTGCTGGGAGAAGATGAAAAGATCATCGGCTTAGTAACCTATACTGTTAATGATCATCACTGCGAAATTATTTCTCTTGACGCCATCGAAGAGAACAAAGGAATCGGGACCCGACTGCTGCGGCAGGTAGAGGTGCTGGCCAAGGAGAGGAATTTGCCACAGGTTAAGGTGATCACAACAAACGATAACCTTCATGCGCTGCTCTTTTATCAAAAAAGGGGCTATCAGATGGTTGAGGTCTATCCCAATGCCGTGGACAAAGCAAGAGAGATCAAACCTTCCATCCCTTTGTTTTCCGAACAGGGAATCCCAATCCGGGATGAGATTTTACTGGAAAAGCACGTGGGGGAATAAAGAGGGCCCCAGGTCAACGGACCTTTTGGGGCGCCTCATCAACAATTAGAATAAAAGTGTATCCGGATCCGGACCTACACGATGATTTTGATTCAGGGCATTGATTTTATCCATGTCCTCAGCGGACAGTTCAAAATCAAACACGTCGGCATTTTCGATAATGCGGTGTTCTTTGATGGATTTTGGAATGGTGACGATTTCGTTCTGCAGATCCCAGCGCAAAATCACCTGTGCTGTGGATTTTCCGTGTTTATCGGCAATTTCCTTCAATACCGCGTTATCCAGCAATTGGCCCTGTGCCAGCGGGGACCAGGCTTCAATTTGAATGCCTTGCTTTTTGCAGTATTCACGAAGCTCTACCTGCGTAAGCAGCGGATGCAGCTCCACCTGGTTGACCATTGGCTTCACTTCGGCATCTGCCAGCAAATCCTCCAAATGATGAACGTGGAAGTTCGATACACCGATAGCACGGACTCTGCCGTCTTTGTACAGCTTCTCAAGCGCCTTCCAGGTTTCTTTATATTTGTCTTTTCCAGGCCAGTGGATCAGATACAGATCCAGATAATCCAGGCCCAGCTTCTGCAGACTTGTATCAAAGGCTTTCAATGTGGATTCATACCCTTGATCCGCGTTCCAAACCTTCGTTGTCACAAACAGCTCGTCACGGGCAATGCCGGATTCCCGGATCGCTTGTCCGACGCCTTCTTCGTTTTCATAAATTTTGGCGGTATCGATGCTCTTGTATCCGGCTTTAATGGCATATTTAACGGAGTCAATCACTTCCTGGCCATCCTCCACTTTAAATACACCAAGGCCGAACCATGGCATTTTTACACCATTATGCAAAGTCACAGTATCCTGCAAATTTTTAGGCATGCAAAATTCCCTCCTGAAATGTAGTTATCACTCAAGGTTTGCTGTCCGCTCATGTAAGACAGCCACAATATCTATAATAAACAGTCCTGGCCGTGAATAGAAGTAGGCACTTTTCGCTTATTAAGTATATCGCAGTATACCCTCCTCCCCTTCATACCCAACAATTTCGTAACTTAAACGATTCTTTCCCGTAATATGATAAATAAGCTAATACACTACAAAAGTTGAGGTCATGCACCGTATGTACGAGGAAATGATAAATGACGCTGATGCATGTTATTTGTTGGCCGAAGAGAAGGCCGCCAGGTACTTTGCAGCCCTTTATGAGCAGGTTACCGAGAGGTCTTATGTATCAACGTTAACGGAAGATTTTCAGCTGTGGCAGCAGAAGCATATCCGCCATTCGTGGCTGTCCTTTTTTTCACGGGCAAAAAGAAAGCCGGATCACCGGGATGTTCATGCATATATACAATGGCTCGATTACACAGGCAAGCTGGATGATTATTTGGACCGAAGCGTCTCCTATCTGTATATGCGGGACCTGGGCCAAGCGCTGAATTCACCTGACACGCAGCTGCGGATTCAGCGTATGGCCGCCGACATCAAGAAGCAGCTGCTTCGTTCCTCCACATCAAAACGGGGAGAGCAGCCGCAGCTCATCAGCCTGTCCAGTCTGTACCGGTGGGCACAGAAGGAAGGTATAGAAACAGCCGTCATCTGGCTGATCCATAAGCTTAGAGCGGTGGCCGCCAACATTCCGGAAGGCATGGATGCCGAGCAGGCCCAGCGCAAGCTGATCAAGATCATTCTCGGGGTCGTGCTGCATGTGCTGGAAGAACTGGGCGATGAAGCATCGCGTGAGGAACGTTCCCGCAGACTGGATGAGGCCATCCGACTCGGCTATTCCTATGGTCTGACCTATCCTTTTATCGATGATCTGCTGGATTCACAGGTGCTGACCCCGCAGGAGAAAAAGAAATATTCTCATCTGATACGCACCGCACTGCTGACGGGTACGGTACCGAAAATAGGAGAATGGTCCGGAACGAACATGGAGCTGATCCGGTACGTGCATGCGGAGCTGCGGGAAGCTTTTGAATATATTAAAGGCTGTCAGGGACAGGAGACACGGAGAACGTTTTTTGAGCAGTCCTATGTGTTTTTTCATTCACAGGAAATAGACCGCATGAAGAACCTGTCAAATACGGATTACGCCAATGAAGATCTCTATATCCCCATCATTCTCAAATCAGCTTCCTCCCGCCTGATTGCCCGTTCCGTGCTGAGCGCTGCCGGGGATGAGGGCTTTGACCAGCGGACTTTTTATTATGGCATCTATAACCAGCTGGCTGATGATTTTGCGGATATGTTTGACGATATGAGCGACGGCGCTGTCACACCTTACACCTATTATTTGAAGTACCGGGAGCAGCGTCCCGATCTGATTAACCCTTTTGAATTATACTGGGCGGTCATCTCTCATCTGGTCCACCATGTGTATCAATCCGATCCCAAGAGCCGTGAGGTCATCCTGGATCGTGCCATCAACGGGCTCAAGCGCTGCAGGGAACGTGTCGGGGCTGAAAAGTACAACGAAATCATGGCGATTTTGACGTCCGGCATCCCTGAATTTAATCATCTGATCCAGCATATGGTGCGCAAAGCGGTGGATGTGGATTTCTTTGACAAGCTGCTGCGGGATCAGGTGATTGCGAATTTGAAGAACGACCGTATGGAAAAAGAAGACTTTTCAGCCACTATTGAAAAAGTACGCCATCAGATCAACAGCACCCTGCAGATTGCGAAGCATAGCGGAATGCCGCCGATGAAAGAACCGCTGATCGATGCGGCCAACTACAGCCTGAACGGGGACGGCAAACGTCTGCGGCCGATCCTGACCTGGGTCATGGGTGTCCGCCAATACCGGCTGGATGCAGCGGCCATCATGCCGCTCCTGCGATCGCTGGAATATATGCATACCGCGTCCCTGATCTTCGACGATCTGCCCACACAGGATAATGCGTCCGTCCGCCGGGGCCGTCCAACGCTGCACGAGGTGCACGACAGCTCTACGGCCGAATTAACCGGTCTGCTCCTGATCCAGCGGGCGACGCAGGAGCAGGCTTCACTTTCACTGGAGCAGTTCGATCCGAAGACCGTGCTGGCACTCATGCGGTATTCGGCCCAGAAGGCGGAGGATCTGTGCATGGGGCAGATGATGGACTTGAACTCCAAAGGCCAAGCGTTAACGCTGGAGCAGCTGAATACGCTGTGTTTTTACAAAACAGGGATTGCGTTCGAAGCCTGCCTGGTGATGCCCGCCATCCTGGCCAAGGCCCCGGAGGAGGAAGTCGATGCTCTGAAGAAGTTCGCCTATCATACGGGCATTGCTTTTCAGATCAAGGATGATTTGCTGGATCTGGAGGGAGACGTGCACTTGCTCGGAAAGCCGGTGGGCAAAGACGCGGAGAACAACAATTCCACCTTCGTCACAGTGCTGGGCCGAGAGGAAGCCACGAAAGAGATGTGGAACCACTACTGCCTCGCCATGGACGCCTTACAGGAGCTGCCGCGCGGCAACGCTTTTCTGAAGCATTTATTGGACTATATTGTGCACCGCGAGCGGTAAACAATAGGAGCTTTTTATCGAAGCAGAAGAGAAAAATGGAGTCGAAACTGGCGTCACTTGCTGAGTGACGCCAGTTTTTGTGTCTTTCTTTTTCGTTCATATTCAGTTCATAATCTTCATGTATTTTAGCTTCAGCCGAGAAAGACACTAGATATTCAGAAATGAGGGAGTATGGAGTGAAATCGAACCACAATAAATTCATTTTGACCGGTCTGATCATCGGTTTGATCTTTGCCGAGTTGGACGAGACTGTCGTTTCGACCGCCATGCCGACGATCATACGGGATCTGCACGGTTTGGCGCTATACGGCTGGGTGGCCGGCATCTACATGCTGGCGGCTACGATCTTTATGCCGATCCTTGGCAAACTGGCCGATATCTATGGACGCAAAATCGTCTATCTAAGCTGCATGGGCCTGTTCATTATCGGTTCCATTATTTGCGGGCTTGCGCCGTCCATGACGGTGCTGCTGATCGGCCGGGGCATACAAGGCATAGGGGCCGGGGGGCTGATGCCGCTCGCGATGGTGATCATCGGCGATTCCTATCCGCTGGAGCAAAGGGCCAAAATTCAAAGCTTGTTCGGGCCGATGATGATTTTACCGCAGCTGCTTGGACCCACGCTGGGTGGATATATTGTAGGACATATCAATTGGCATTGGGTATTCCTGATCAATATTCCGGTCGGCCTGATCGCCGCCCTGGTGCTCGGGTTCGCGATGCGGGAATCCCGTGGGGAAGAGAAAAAAACGATCGATTGGCTTGGTTCTTCCGTCCTTACGCTGGGGCTGCTCTCCCTGCTGATGTCCCCGGTGCTCGTTGACAACCAGGGTTACGCCTGGTCTTCGCCGGTCATTGTCGGCATGTTGATTGCCGGCGTTCTGCTGCTTGGCCTGTTCATCTGGATTGAATCGCGCGTGAAGGAACCGATCATCCCGCTTCATTTGTTCCGGAACCGCAATGTGGTCGTGCTGTCGGTTCTTGTGTTTATTTTGATGCTGGGTCTGATGGGCGGCATCTCAACTTTTCCTTTCTTTGCCCAAAATGTTATGGGACTTACCCCGACGGAGTCCGGCTATCTAATGCTTGCTTTCATGGCCGGTGCGATTCCGTCGAGCATCATTAACGGGTTCCTGATTACGAGGATTCCGTACCGGAATCTGTTCATTACCTGCTTTACCCTTCCGGTCATCGGGGTTTACTTGCTGACCCAGCTCGGCATACACACATCTGTCGTCTACATCGTCATCTCGTTCTTCATTCTGGGCCTGGGTCTGGGCGCCTTGTTCGGGGGTGATAACCTGATCGTTCAGGAATCCGTTTCCAGGGATAACAGCGGCATCGCGATCAGTACAGTAGGTCTGGTCCAGTCGCTCGGAACGACGGTCGGCCTCAGCGTGTTCGGCAGTCTGCTTGCGAAACAGATCAAGGACGGCGTATCGTCCATGGCAGGCCAGTTGCCTGCAGGCAACGCGGAACATCTCATGACGGGCGGCATTCCTAAAGGCTTGTCGGCCGACCTGCTGCTGAGAGTACAAAACGTGTTCGTGGATTCCTTTCAGAATATGTTCATGATTGCGTTCGGATTTATCATTGCGGCATTTGTGACGTGCTGGTTCCTGAAAAAAGGGGTTCTGTCGAGCAAAGAAACGTCCGCATAAAACACGGATCAGCTAAATGTTACGCTTAAAAAAGCCAGGCGCGGTGTCTGAATGTTCGCCGGATTTAACCGATTCCGGAAACTTCATGAAGTCACTCCTGGTTTTTTTTGCCTCCCCACAAATGCATCCCTTTGATGATAATGAAACGGAAATTTGGGAGCTTTTCTGAAATAAAATCAGAAATTATTTTCAACGGGTTGATTTTGCCTGCTATGGGGGTTATACTTTTCAGTAGTTAACTTACCATATGATGGATTATTTGGTTCTTATGACCTTTTTCCTAGACCTGTTGAACCATGATGGAGTAAAGCCCGGAACTGTCATACCGCCGATCTGTCGTGAACGTGTATTCACTAAATTGGTTTTGCAAGCGCAAAACAATTTAAATAAAAATGCTAAATGATACAAGGGTATTTTTTAGCAGGGAGGCTGGATAGGGTGCAGAAACAGCTAGTTGGCGAGATTTTTTGGTTGCGGGCAGTAGCCTGTCTGTCGGTCGTGGTGATCCACACTTTTAACTTTGGATATGATTTTTTTCCGGGAGAGCGGAGCAGTCTTACAGATTTAATTCGAATGGCTTTCTTATTTTCGACTCCGACTTTTGTATTTATTTCCGAGTTCTTGAATGCCAAGTCGTATAGTTCATCTGTCCCGGATGGATTTTTGAAGAAGAGAGTTAGAATTCTGCTTCCGCCCTACATCATTTTGGGGTTTGTCTATCCGCTGGCGGATCATACATATTTGGAAGGCGTTCATTCTTACGCTGGAGCCATGGGGGCTTACATTTTTGCGGTAGCCAAAAATCTGATCTTTGCTGACTACGTCGCTTATTTTATACTCATCATCATCCAATTTCATATCCTGCACATCTTGTTATCAAAGTTCTTACTCAGAATGTCCCCGGCTGTTGTGTTAACAGTATCTTTTATAATCAATGCAGGATACTTGATGTTTTTTAATTTAGTGGAACCCAGTTCTGCGCTTCCATTGCATGGGTATATTTGGGGAAAAGGTTACTGGATTCCGTTTCCTGGCTGGATTTTTTACTTTGCTCTGGGTTATTACTGTGGCAAGAACTATGATGCTTTAAAAATGAAAGTTGAGAAATACCGGATTTTGGTTTTGCTGGCACCTATTCTGTTTTATAGCCTGTCGGCAGTATTGCAGCAGTCTCTGCTTTTAGAGGGAACATCCAAGAGATTCGACATGTTATTATACACAACTTCAATGATTTTCTTGATTATTTGTTTGTCTTCGAGAGTTAAAACGGTCCCCAGAATTATATATCTGATCAGTAATTATTCATTCAGTATTTTTTTGCTTCACTTGCTGTTCTTTTACACGTTAAAGCCGCTGCCGCATATGAGTATGCTCGGCTATCAGATTTACATCTTTATTATAGGAGTAGCGGGGGCCATCCTCGTTTCATTTCTGATGAATAAGCTGCCGTTCGGGAAGTTTATTGTCGGTAATGTTCAGAACAGAGCAAATAGCACACGTAGAAGCGGTCCATCGATACTGGTTGCAAATAACGGTAAAGAAATTAGTCAGCCGAAATAGAAGATACGGGCTAAATAAACTTTCAAGAGCTTATCTCCACTTCAACATGAGGGGAGGTAAGCTATTTTTTGTTTCGGACGTTAGCGAGCTTGGCACTCCATAAGGATCTACCCTTCAGTCCCTAGGGGAAGGCCTGACACCTATGTTGGAATTATAAATTCAAAACCTTCACAGAGGTGTTATGAAGAACATTCGTTCTGTGGTATGATAAAGCTGTGTTTTGGCGCAATACAGAAGCCAATCCGTTGTAGTCGTATCAAACCAACTTAGCCATGAGAAATTTCAAACTTGACCACTGAGATCAGTAGAATAGAAGAAGAATATGGACTGGAGGTGTTTTATAATGGCTAAAAAGATAGACGAGAGTGTGGTTCGTCAGATAAAGGACATACTCCAATCGGCGGGTTATAGAAATCCAACCAGTGTTGATTTAGAGAACAAGACAGTTTTTGAGAAAATTTCTACGGAAGAAGATTTTTCTCATATTACTGACCCATTAGCCAAAGCTCTTTTGGAACGTTCTGGCATGCTTTCTCCAGAACAAGGAAAAAAGATGTTAGAGGTTATAGAAGAGGGTAGGGAATGATAAAGAGTTTGAACAAATTTTTTCAACAAAACCAAGTTTAGATTTGACTGCAGAGCTGGCGCTCTATGCTGGAAAGTTTCTAAACGAACACAGGTTACTTGGAAGACCTTGCAAGAATAACGACGGCATATTGGTTGCTACTTGCTTTCAACATAACTTTATACTTGTCTCTAAAGATAAACGTCTTTTAAACTTTGCAACTTATGCTGGTGTGGGGACTGTAGATCTTAATTAATATCGATCGTTTCAATAACCTGAACAGGTTGCTCCGTTGCTTCAGCGAAGGCAACATGTAGCTTGATGCCTGCTCGTTCTCCATGAAACACGCCCAAGGCAAGCGCGTTTTTCCTACCGTGACAGTGGTCGAATCTATGAATAGAAGCTCTTTGGGAATACGCAATTGGCGCTTGGTTGCACATCTTGTTATCCAAGTTTTTGCTCAGAATGTCCCCGGCCGTTGTGTTGACCGTATCGTTTGTAATCAATGCAGGATACTTGATGTTTTTTAATTTGGTGGAGCCAAGCTCTGCGCTTCCATTGCATGGGTATATTTGAGGAAAGGGTTACTGGATCCCGTTTCCTGGCTGGATTTTTTACTTTGCTCTGGGTTATTACTGTGGTAAGAACTATGATGCATTAAAAATGAAACTTGAGAAATACCGGGTTTTAGTTTTGCTGGCGCCAATTCACTTGCTGTTCTTTTACACGTTAAAGCCGTTGCCCAATATGAATATGCTCGGCTATCAGATTTACATCTTTATTATAGGAGTAGCGGGGGCCATCCTCGTTTCATTTCTGATGAACAAGCTGCCGTTCGGGAAGTTTATTGTCGGTAATGTTCAAAACAGAGCAAATAGCACACGCAGAAGCGGTCCATCGATACTGGTTGCAAATAACGGTAAAGAAATTAGTCAGCCGAAATAGAAGTTATGGCCTGGATGAACTTTCAAAAGCTTATCTCCACTTCAACATGAGGGGAGATAGGCTTTTTTTGTCTCGTACGTTAAAATAACATCACCGCCCAAGGCATTCATCGATGTGAGTTTGTTGCAAACCTGACTGACAACGTCGCTGTCTGTCGCCGTTACATTGTAGCCGGAATTAATCCGGCAGCACTGGGACCGTCCAGGCACAAACGGTGATGTTGAACCGCCGGTAACATTACTCACGGTAATATAACCCATAGTAACCACTGAAACGTGCACGTTTTAGGTTTCCATTTCCGTAAACGTTGCATTGAAATGTATTACTGTCTCGGATCCTGACGGCCAACATAATTCTGCTCATGGATTATTCGCACCGGTATCAGGACGTTTTAGAAAGCATGCTTTTTGAGACGATAAAATAAAGCTTGTATTAGCGTACCAAAACCCCTGAAATGACTTTAGGAACGTTCCGAAAACGAACCGTTGTTTTTTGGAACATCAATCACTAGGAAGGCAAAACGATGAAGCTTGCTTATGCTCGGGTCTCTGTGAAAGATCAAAATCCGGAAAGGCAGCTCGTAAAGTTCCGGGAGCTTGGAGTAGAGGAACGTTACATATTTGTTGATAAAATGAGTGGCAAGGATTTTGAGCGTCCAAAATATCAGGCTATGCGAATGCTGGTTCGTAAGGGTGATTTGGTATATATGGATGCGTTAGACCGGCTTGGGCGCGACTATGACGGAATCATTCGTGAATGGAAGTACATCACCCGGGAAGTCGATGCGGATATTGTATGTTTGGATAATGAAGCCTTATTTGATAGCCGAAAGTTCAAAACGATGGGTGACATTGGAAAGCAGCTGGAGGATCAATTTTTAAGCATGTTGGCTTATGTGGCTGAGCAAGAGCGCAAAAAGAATCGGCAGCGGCAGGCGGAAGGGATCGAGGTTGCCTATTGTATAAAGAAAATAAAGTCTTAGACTGCCACTGTTGTCGTTGAACTAACGTACCCGTTTGCTTAACGATCTTGCCAATTTTTTAGCAGGTTAAATCTAAAGGCACCCTAGAGGGTGCCTTTAGATTTCTTTACATTATAATCCTGTAACAGAAAGAGTTGCTTAACTTTCTAAGTAGTCTGCGTATTCTCGGGCATAACTTTCTAGTTGTTCGTCACTCACCTCGAGAATTCCACTTACAACAAAAGGCTGACGATAAATCATTCCAACATAGTTAGCAGTCTGCTGAAATGGCCTTAGTAGCTCGCTAATAGTAAAATTATGGCGACCTCCAGCCTGGAACATGCTTCGAGTCCCCCCTGTGGAAATGGCAACAAGTAGCTCCTTACCTTTCAGTTTATCTCTACCTTTGGCGTGACTGTCAGCTTTGGCGTGACCGTCAGCAAAAATTATTTTATACAATATTTCATCTATCCACTTCTTCAGTAATGAGGGTGAGCTGTACCATTGTAAAGGAAACTGAAATACGATACGGTCGTGAGACAACAATAAGGCCTGCTCACGCCCAACATCTATTTTCTCGTCCGGATAAATTTCGTAAAGCTTGTGGACTGTCACCTTACCTCGTTGTTCAAGCTCCGCTGTCAGTCTTTGATTAATACGTGATGTTTTCAAATCGGGATGGGCGACGATAACCAATGTTTTGAGATCTGAGTGAAGGTTGGAATGGTTTTTCATAACAGCTCCTTATAAAAATAAAATGAGTGATCCTGCTTGCCTGTCATACTCTTTTTAAAAGCATGGAAATCCAAGTTCATAAACCACCCCCCCAAAAATAATATAATTCGAGATATGTCGATATGAAATTACGAAAAAAAATAAAACTACATATCTTGAATTGTCGATATGAATATCTATATAAAAACTGAATCCATTTCAGAATTCAGTCCTTATCATTAGAGTTCTCGCTGAATGAATGAAGCAACTCGCTGTATAGCATCTTCATTTCTCTTGTAATAAGTCCACTTTCCTATTCGAGTCGCGTGTACAAGTCCCGCACGCTGCAGAACAGACATATACTGAGATGTCGTCGATTGAGTCATACCGAGTTTGGTTGTTATTTGACTCACGCACACCCCAGTCTCGATAAGGTCAACTCCCACTCCCCCCTGCGGTTCAAAATGAGCTTCAGGATCTCTTAACCAATCTAAGATTTGAAGGCGCGCTTCATTAGATAATGCCTTAAATACTTCAATGGGCTCTATTTGTCTCATATCACCATTATATCGACGTTTACCGATATGTCAACATGTTCTATTACCTAATATCACCATACTAACCTGCCCGGTCGTCCTCTTTTAGGTGGTACCTATACGTGTATCATCTCATCGAAAATTCGCCAGTTAGCCTTCCATGTCTGATTTTGGCCACCCACGAAAGAAATATCTCTCAAAGTTCACATTATGAACCCAACTGTTCAGCCGCAAGATACATAAATAGCTTTCTGATTGCAAAGCCCAGAATGCCGATCCGGCGTTCTGGGCTTATATCAGGATCATTCATGATGGATAAACAATTCATGATGGATGACCAGTGAAATTTTACTGAAACCCTGCCGAAAATTATTAATTGCCTCCTAATCATTGACAGGATTCCATTTGGGTGTATACTCCTATAAGAATGTAAAGTTACGGGGTCCAAAAGCGGAATGCGGCGCATATATAAAAATAGCGTATTTCCCAAATGATGAAAAGAATGTGATGATATGGGTAATCCCAAGCTAAAAAACAGAAAACCGTTTTTCCTGGAAAAATATTTGACCGGGGAGTCCATTGACTACCAGCAGATCCGGGCCTTATTTATCCCACTTCTGATTGATCAGATGTTCCTGATCGGCCTCAACCTTGTCAATACCGCGATGATCAGCTCGGCGGGTGTGGCGGCCGTCAGTGCGGTTAATATGATCGACTCGCTGAATATTTTCCTTGTGAGCGTATTTGTCGCCGTCGCTACCGGGGGAACGGTGGTGGTGGCCCAGTATAAGGGCAGCGGCAATGACCTGATGGTATCGAAGGCAGCCTCCGGCTCGGTAGCATCAGTAACCCTGCTGTCCGTTGTGATCAGCCTGCTGGTGATCCTGCTCCATAGCCCGATTCTGAACGTCCTGTTCGGCACAGCCTCGCCGGATGTACTGGATCAGGCCAGAGTATATCTGATCGGAAGCGGTATATCCTATGTGGGGGTTGCGGTAGAGCAGGCGGTCTGCGGCGTGCTGCGGGGCATCGGGAGAACAAGGGCGGCGCTCGCGCTTTCCCTGATCATGAACCTGTCCTACGTGCTCCTGAACATCGTGTTCATCAACATCATGGATATGGGCGTGCAGGGGATGACGCTGGCCATCAATATCGCCAGATATGCGGCGGCCGTTTGTGCCATTTACTATCTGGTTAGAATGGACGCAGAGCTGCATGTCCGGATCAGGGACCTGCTGCGGGTAAACTATGCCATGCTGAAGAAAATCATGTTCATCGGCATACCTTTTGCGGCGGAGCAGATGTTTTTTAACGGCGGCAAAATTCTGACCCAGATCTTTATTGTCAGCCTGGGCACGTATGCCATCGCAACCAACGCCATTGCCGGCTCGCTGGCGGGGGTGTTCCAGATTCCCGCGAATGCCTTGTCCCTCACTATTGTGACCGTTGTCGGCCAGTGTATGGGGAGAGGGAACATTAATGATGCGAAGAAATTTACGAAAGCCTTTCTGTGGCTGGGGACTTTCTCTTTCATCTTTATGGGCGTGCTGCTCATGTCCTTGTTCTATCCGCTCGTTGGTCTGTTTCAGCCTCCGGCGGAGATTGTGGACGATATATTCTGGGTCGTGCTGATCAATGCCATTGCCCAGGTTCCGCTGTGGGCGATCAGCTTCATTCTCCCTTCGGCGCTGCGGGCGGCGGGAGACTCGAAATTTACATCCATCACCTCCATGCTGTCCATGTGGCTGTTCCGGGTCGTGCTTGGCTACATTATGGGCATTGTGCTGGGCTTCGGCATTCTCGGCGTGTGGCTGGCGATGAACCTCGAATGGGGCGTGCGGGGAGCGGTCTTCCTGTGGCGTTTCCGGGGTAAAAAGTGGTATGCGCACCGCTTGATCGACTGAGCAGACACAAGCCCATCGACGTATTCGTGTGAATCACTGCATAGGATGAGGTCAATCAGATTTTTTCTGATTGGCCTTTTTTGTTTCGGGTGGTCATGATGAATAATCGGGCAACGGGAAATTAGAAATCATGACAATAAACCAGCAGACAAATTGTAATGGTGCCGGGTGCGCGATAAGCTGAATATGGCAGCATGATGTAGCATAACTTTACTTAAGACCGAACTAACCCTTGATGAACCTGAGAATAGACAGGCATATGATTAAAAAAACGAAGAATAGATAACGGCGTGCGGAAGTTTTGTGCGCGAAAATCACAATTCCGACCGTTCGAAAGGATGCAAAAACGATGAGCTTGGAAGCGCTGAACGAGAGAGTGAAAAGGGATCTTGCTTATCTGGCCTTCGGAGGTGAGGACTGGGTTCGGCCTGTCCGTCATGCGGAAGGGCATGTGTATGATGCTGTTGTCGTGGGCGGAGGTCAATGCGGCCTGGGGATTGCCTTCGGGCTGCTGCGGGAGCGGATATCCAATATTCTGGTCATCGATGAGAACCCGGAAGGACGGGAAGGCCCGTGGGAAACCTATGCCCGCATGGTGACACTGCGCACGCCGAAGCATCTCACCTCCATCGACCTGGGCATTCCTTCCCTGACCTTCCGCTCGTGGTGGGAGGCGCAGACCGGACCGGAGGGCTGGGAAGAGGTGGACAAGATTCCGCGGGGCGACTGGATGAACTACCTGCGCTGGTACCGCAGGGTGCTTCAGCTCCCAGTACTGAACGAAGTCCGATTGAAGCTGATAGAGCCGCGCGAAGACGGCATACACCGCCTGCAAATCGAAGGAGCGGGGGCGCCGTCCGAGCTGCTGCTGGCGCGCAAGGTGATTCTGGCGAACGGCATTCAGGGCGGGGGAGAATGGCATGTGCCGTCCATGATCGCGGAGAAGCTGCCGTCCCACCTCTATGCCCATACCTCGCAGTCCATTGACTTCGAGCGGCTAAAGGGGAAAAAGGTGGCTGTGCTCGGCGGCGGAGCATCGGCCTTTGACAATGCGAATTTTGCGTTGACGGAGGGGGTGGCCGAGGCACATGTGTTCGTCCGCCGCAAGGAGCTGCCGCGCATCAATCCGATCCGCCAGATGGAGGTCTCCGGCATGATCGAGCGCTTCCCGGTGCTGTCGGATGCCGACAAGTATGCCGTGATGGCACACTTTTTCAAGCATAACCAGCCGCCGACCAATGACACCTTTGCGCGCGCCTCCTCATGGCCCGGGTTCCAGCTGCATCTGGGCTCGCCTTGGCTCGATGTGGAGCCCGCAGGCACGGGAGCGGCAGTAGCCACCCCGCATGGAACGTACACGTTCGACTTCCTGATCATCAGCACGGGGCTGCTTACCGAACCTGCGCTGCGTCCTGAGCTGAAGCGGGTGGAAGCCCATATTGCCCGCTGGGGCGACTGTTACACGCCGCCTGCGGATACAGCCAATCCGCTGCTGGACGCGCATCCCTACCTGACTCCGGGCTTTGCTTTTACAGGCCGGGATGCGGAAGGAGAGAAGCTGCTGCACGGGCTTTTTTCCTTCAACTACTCGGCATTGATCAGCTGCGGACTTTCCGCCTCGGCGCTGTCCGGCATGAAATATGCGATCCCGAAGCTCGTGTCAGCGGTAGCGGACCAGCTTTTCCTCGATGACCGCGAGGAGATTCTGAACAATTTTTTTGCCTATAATGAACAGGAGTTTACGGGCGAATGGCCACCTCGAAATCCTTGACGTGCACTGCATTTCCCGTAATCTCAATCGTTTCACCGTGGACGGCTACCCGGACTCTGCCATCCCGCTGAATTTCCTGACCCTGTTCAATGAGGAGATTGAGCGGGGCTGCTGGCTTTTGCGCAATATATCTTGCATAATAAGCTCCCATGACGCCGGAGGCCGTGCCCGTAACCGGGTCCTCAACCGTGCCGGAGAAAGGGGATGAAAAATGGCGCGCATGCATATGTGCATCCGCATCATAGGTTTCCAGACAGAAGGGATGGACAGAGGCACGGGGCATTTCCTGCAAAATATCCGGAAAACGTTTATTATCCGGCTTCATCCGTTTGCAGGCGGCCAGGCTTTTGATGGGAACCAGCAAAGTCCATGTCCCGGTACTGCCGTAGAGGGTCGGGAGATCTGTCTCCATGTCTTCTTTTTCAATGCCCATCGAATGGGCCAGCGCAGGCAGGGAGCCCTTGAATTCCCGAAACTCGGGAGCGGCCTGGCGCATCGTGATATACAGTTGATTCTTTTCCATTGCAGCAATTTTCACCGGCAGTATCCCGGCCTTGGTTTCAATGGTCAGATCCGTCTTGTCCCCCAGCAGGCCTTTTGTTTTCAGCGCGTAAATCGATGCGATCGTGGCATGGCCGCACAGATTGATTTCGTGGCCTGGCGTAAAGTAACGGAGTCTTAAATCAGCCTTGTCCGATGCAAGCGGGAAGGCGGTCTCGTTAAACCCTACCTTTTCCGCTACCTCTCTCATTTGCTCATCGTTCAGATTTTCCCCATCCAGCACAACTCCAGCCGGGTTTCCTTTATTGGGAACATTGCTGAATGCGTCATAGTGGCAGACCTGTATTGTTTTCATTTGTACACCTCGGATGATTGGATTGTAACAACAGATTATCTATTACTGAAAATAGGGATGCCCCAATTATAACCAATAATTTGGACACAGAGGTGAAAATAAATATGGGAAATATTGACATGTTACACCTTCCGAAGTATGATATGGACAAGATTTGGAATCGCTTACAAAAACAAAAAGGAGCTGAGTATGATGTTGACAAGCAAAAGAAGCAAGCTCTCTCTCGTATTGGCTTTAACCATTGTCCTGACGGTGACCGGATTCGCGCTTAAACCATCTTCACCGGTACTCGCCGCTGATGCCTCCGGCACGACGGCCAGCATCGCGGATATTCTGAAAAATCAGCAGCCGGATGGGGGCTGGAAAAAGGATTACTCCGTCACCAGCGGGGAATGGGCCAAATCAACGATCGATAACAAAGCTACATATACGGAAATCAGGAGATTGGCAGGCGAATACGCCAAGACCAAAGACAGCAAATATTCACAAGCGGCAATCAAAGGCATCAACTTCCTCCTGAACATGCAGTACAGCAACGGGGGATGGCCGCAGGTATACCAAGGGACAGGTTATCACAAGCATATTACTTACAATGACAACGCCATGATTAACGTCATGATTCTTCTGGATGAGGTGGGCAGTAAAAAGGGTGACTTTTCCTTTGTAGATACAGCCTTAGCCGATCGAAGCAAAGCGGCGGTTGTCAAAGGTGTGAGCGCGATATTGGCAACCCAGGTGAAGGTGAACGGGCAGTTAACCGTCTGGGGGCAGCAGCACGACTCTGTTACACTGCAGCCGGCAGGGGCCAGAGCTTATGAAGTGCCATCGTTGTGTGCCAGTGAAAGCGTGGGAATTGTCAAATTCCTGAAAACAAGACCTGCCACGCCGCAAATTACCGCTGCCATTCAAGCCGCTGAGAATTGGTTTAAGCAAGTAAAAATTACCGGCATCAAGGTGGTAAAGACCAGCGATGATGTGATCGTGATGGAGGACCCGAGCGCTCCGCCGATCTGGGCCCGTTTCTACGAAATCGGAGCGAATAAGCCGATCTTTGTTGGCCGCGACGGTGTGGTGAAGTACAAGCTCAGCGATATCGACCAAGAGAGAAGAACAGGCTACTCCTGGTACGGCAATTGGCCTTCGGGACTGGTGAATTAATGAAATGAAACTATGAAAAGAGAGCTTATGCTAGCGATAGTATGAGCTCTTTTTGCTGGAATCGGGGATTCAAGCTCTGCACCCGTTCGGTAAACGGTGGGGTCGCTGCGCATCCTGCACACGGAAAGAAAGAGAGAAGCGTTTGAAACATACTGGTTTTACGAGGTATAATTACGGTATTTCAAAGAGCCGGATCAAGATGAGGGGATGGAAAATGCAGAGCAAAAATAAGACCGTCGTGAAATCCATGGACCTCCTTAATCTGTTTCTCACCAGCAGCAAATTAAGTCTGAATGAAATGGTGAATCTGACGGGCATGCCCAAAACCTCGGTGCATCGAATGGCAGGCTCACTTGAAGATATGGGATTTCTGCATAAGGATGAGGACGGAAGCTACTCGCTTGGGCTGCTATTCCTGCAGTTCGGGCAGCTCGTCGCGGACCGGCTGGATATCCGTCAGACCGCGCTTCCGGTTATGAAAGCGCTTCGGGATGATGTGCAGGAGGCCGTCAATCTGATCGTGAAGGACGGCAGCGAATCGTTGTATGTGGAGAAGCTGGAATCCACCCAGCCTGTCAGATTATATACCCGGATCGGACGCAGGGCACCGCTCTACGCGGGGGCCTGCTCCCGGATTCTGCTTGCCTACCAGCCCGAGCGGGAGATTGAACAATATTTGAGCGAGATTGAGCTGAAGCCCATTGGCACTGGGACGATCACGGATAAAAAACAGCTGCGGTCAACGCTTCGGGAGTCACGCCGCAAAGGCTACAGCATCAGCCATTCGGAGCTTGAAAATTTCACCACAGCCGTGGCGGCGCCCATATTTGACTATAAAGGCCTTATCGTTGGCGGCATCAGTATTGCCGGCCCTGATTCCCGGTTCGGGGAGGAACGTATGCCGGAGCTGATTCGGCAGGTCAAGCAGGCCGCACATGACATTTCGCTGAAAATGGGATACCCGTCATCCGCTCACGCGGAGATGTGAGAGGCCTTCAGAGCTCGTTTTTCCGGTATGATTCCGGGAGGACGGGCTCTTTGTTTTGCGTCAAATTATAACTTTGTAATAATTTCTGACATCTTATTGTCGAAGTGGACCGGATTCGCTATAATCAGTCTAAAAAATGGAATGGTTGTTTCGAAATTCGGAACAAATCTATGCTTCCGCAAGATTTTTGCAGGAAGTGAATCTTATTTTCTGGAAAAGGAGGTCAGATAATGTATCGTGTTGATCTGAATTGCGATCTTGGCGAAAGCTTCGGCTCCTATAAGCTTGGCATGGACGAAGAGATACTGCCGTACGTCACATCCGTGAATATTGCCTGCGGCTTTCATGCGGGGGACCCTTCGGTGATGCGGAGGACGGTGCAGCTTGCACTTGCCGCGGGGACAGCGATTGGGGCCCATCCCGGCCTGCCGGATTTGATCGGTTTTGGCCGCAGAAATATGGATATCAGCACCCAGGATGCCCATGATATGGTGGTTTACCAGATTGGGGCGCTGGACGCTTTCGTCAGAGCGGAGGGAGGAACACTGCAGCATGTGAAGCCGCACGGAGCGCTGTATAACATGGCCGCCAAGCGGAAGGACCTGTCCGAAGCCATTGCCCAGGCGGTGTACAAGGTGAATCCTGAACTTATTTTGTTTGGTCTGTCCGGAAGCGAGCTTATTCGGGCGGGAGAAGCCATAGGGCTGCAAACGGCGCGTGAGGTGTTCGCGGACCGCACTTATGAGCAGGACGGCTCATTAACACCGCGGAGCCAGCCGGATGCCTTGATCAAGGATCATGATCAGGCCATCTCGCAGGTGATGCGAATGATCCGTGAAGGTGTGGTGCGCTCAAGAGAGGGGCAGGAGATCCGGATTCAAGCGGACACGGTGTGTATTCACGGTGACGGTCCGCAGGCGCTGGAGTTTGCTCGGCAAATCCGGAAGAGCTGTGAAGAAGCAGGCATTGAATTGGTGGCTGCAGGCCAAACATCATAATTATACGGTTAAGGGGTTGTCGTATATGGAGCTGAAGACGAATGACAAGGGGCACAGCCCGAAAGTAAAGACAAACTGGAGCTTACTGCTGGGGGCGGCCTTCCTGATGGCTACGTCGGCGATCGGTCCGGGCTTTTTGACCCAGACTACCGTATTTACAGAAAAGCTTGCGGCAAGCTTTGGTTTTGTGATCCTTATTTCCATACTGCTGGATATCGGGGTTCAAATGAATGTCTGGCGGATTATTGCCGTATCCGAGAAGCGGGGACAGGATATTGCCAATACACTTTTGCCGGGGCTCGGTTATTTTCTGGCCTTTCTGATTGTATTCGGGGGCATTGCCTTTAATATCGGGAACATCGGCGGTGCCGGGTTGGGCATAAATGTGGTGTTCGGCATCTCCCCGGAGATGGGAGCCGTCCTCAGCGCCGTGATTGCGATTGCCGTCTTCCTGATTAAAGACGCGGGGAAAGCGATGGACCGCTTTACCCAGATCGCCGGGATCGTCATGATTCTCTTGACGTTATATGTGGCTATTTCTTCCGCCCCTCCGGTAGGGGAAGCGGTCGTGAAAACCTTTGTTCCGGATCAAATCGACATGCTGGCTATCGTGACGCTCGTCGGCGGCACGGTCGGAGGGTATATTACTTTTGCAGGGGGTCACCGGCTGCTTGATGCGGGTATACGCGGTAAATCGGCCCTGCCGCAGGTAACCAAAAGCTCCATATATGGCATTCTGGTTACAGGCGTCATGCGTGTCATTTTATTCCTGGCTGCGCTTGGAATTGTCGCCCAGGGACTGGCGATTGATCCGGCGAACCCGCCCGCTTCCGTATTCAGACTCGCGGTGGGCGAGCTCGGCTATAAAATTTTCGGCATCGTGATGTGGGGAGCGGCGATTACTTCGGTCATAGGCTCGGCGTACACCTCCGTGTCCTTTATCCGCACCTTTAGCCCAAAGATCGAAAGAAATCATAAATGGTATATTATCGGCTTCATTGTGGTGTCCACGCTGATTTTTGTGCTGGTCGGCAGACCGGTCAAAGTGCTGGTGCTGGCCGGGGCCTTCAACGGCATGATCCTTCCGATCTCCCTGGCCGTGCTGCTCATTGCCGCATACAAAAAGAAAATCATCGGCGATTACAAGCACCCGCTGTGGCTTGCTATTTTTGGGGGACTGGTCGTTGTGCTTATGACCTATATGAGCGGATACACGCTGGTCAACGAAGTTCCGAAGCTGTTTGAATGATCGATGGATGGACAGGCAATTCGGCGTCTTATAGTTCCGGCTTGTGAATTGAAGAGAGGACTTATGAATATGAACAACAACGAACTTCTGGTGGAAATGTCTCCGCTTGGGGAAGCGGCCATACGTCTGGAGCTGGGGGACCGTATTCATCCGGAAATACACCGCAAGGTCAAAAGGGTGCATGACCACCTTGAGCGGCATCCTTTTCCGGGAATGATCGAATGTGTGCCTGCATTTGCAGCCATTACGGTCTTTTACGATCCGTTTCAGGTGAAAATGTCACACCAGGACCAGCCGCAATTCGGTAACCGGTCAACCTATGAAATCGTTGCTTTGCTCCTGGAACAGCTGCTGTCCGGTATGGGAAAATCCGCCCCTGGGGAGCCCCGGGTGGTTGAAATTCCGGTGTGCTATGGGGGAGAGTTTGGACCGGACCTGGTGGATGTAGCGGAGCATCACCGGCTGCGGCCGGAGGAAGTCATCGATATACATACCGGCGGCGAGTATCTTGTATATATGATCGGTTTCGCCCCCGGGTTTCCATATCTGGGCGGCTTGCCGGAACGCATTGCTATCCCGAGACGATCCTCCCCGCGCACGTCCATTCCGGCTGGTTCGGTCGGGATTGCAGGCATACAGACAGGGGTCTACCCGATCTCCACTCCAGGGGGGTGGCAGCTGATCGGGCGTACGCCGCTGCGGCTGTTCCGGCCGGACGCCAACCCACCGAGCCTGCTTCAATCCGGCGATGTTGTCAAATTTCGGGCGATCTCCCCGGAGGAATTTGCACGGTATGAGGAGGAGAACCACGAGAAAGAGAGTGGTGAGGAGAAGAGAGTGCATGAGGAAGAGAATGCATGAGGAGGAGAGCGCATGAGCCTTGAGGTGATGCGTCCTGGCATGCTCACCAGTATTCAGGACCTTGGCAGATATGGATACCAGAAGCACGGTGTCATTGTGAGCGGAGCGATGGACACGTATGCCCTGAGAGCGGCGAATCTGCTGGTCGGCAATAAAGAAGGGGAGGCGGCGCTGGAGATGACCCTGACGGGCCCTTCCCTGAAGGCTGGGCAGGATCTGCTGGTCGCCATCACCGGTGGAGATTTGTCGCCGATAGTGGACGGCCAGCCTGTTCCCATGTGGCGGCCTGTGCTGCTGAAGGCGGGCAGCGTCCTCCAGCTCGGCGGTGCGAAATCAGGCTGCCGCGCCTATTTGGCGGTGGCCGGCGGATACGCCGTGCCGAAGGTGATGGGCAGCAAGAGCACCTACCTGCGGGCCGGCCTCGGGGGCTTTCAGGGCAGGGCCCTGCAGACGGGCGATGTTCTGGAGGTTCTGCCGCCGCAGGAAGCCTCTCTGCGCATTATGCGCAAGCTTGAACCAGCCCCCGGAAGCTCCTTCGGTTCCGTGAAATGGTCTGCCAGGGAGAGAGGCATCCCGGGACAGGGCAGATGGGTAACCGTGCGGGCGCTGCGGGGCAGCGAGTACGATCACTTTGACGAAAGCAGCAGACAAAGCCTGTGGGAGGAGCCCCTTCTCGTGACCCCACAATCGGACCGCATGGGCTACAGGCTGTCGGGGCCTGTCTTTAAGCTGCGGCAGCCCTTCGAAATGATCTCTGAAGCGGTCACTTTGGGCACGGTGCAGGTGCCGCCCGACGGCAATCCAATCATTCTGCTGGCCGACAGGCAGACAGCAGGCGGATATCCGCGTATTGCGCAAATCGCCGCCGCAGATGTGCCGTTCATCGCTCAGTTAAAGCCCGGTCAAAGATTGAAGCTCCGGGAAATTACACGGGAAGAGGCGGAACGGCTTTATCTGGAGCGGGAAGAGGAGATACACGCTTTAAAAACGTCCGTTAATATGAGATTTATGTAAAATTAGCAGACATTGAAAAAGAGTAGATATTGATGAAATTCATTGTTTGATCGGGACTCCAGAAAGTTTAATATGTAAGATTTCACAATAAATCGAAGGCTGCTGGGGAGTAGTCCAATCCGGTCTCGAGGGCAAACATACACTTAAAGTAGTCCAATGCAACAGATGGCTATACCCGATGATACTTTAAGGAGTTGGTGATCCTTGATGGTTGAACTGGTTTTAACGCTCAATGACCGGGACGGGAAATATGCGAAGCATGCGGCTGTTGTTCTTGCGTCCATTTTCTCCAATATTAAGCAAACGATCAATGTGCACATTTTGCATGATGAAACCCTAACTGAAGAAAGCAGATTAAAGCTCGCCCAGCTCGCCAAGACCTTCCAACATTATATTTTTTTCTATCATGTTACGGTTCCTGAGGATATGCTTCAAGCTTCAGCCGAGGTGCATAAAATTGATCATTGGACCAAAGCCAGCATGTACCGTTTATTGCTGCCGAACATTCTTCAGACTGACAGGGTCATTTATGTGGACTGCGACGTATGGGTCAATATGGATATCAGCGAATTGTGGAGCATTGACCTGGGAGAATGTTATCTGGGCGCGATTCTGGATCAGGGGAAGGATAATCTGGGTGATTATTTTCTCACCATGGGGCTGAACGGAGACGTATACTTTAACTCGGGCGTCATTCTGTTTCATTTGGACAATATCCGCAAAAAAGAGACGTGGTATGATGAGCTGCTTCATTTCTTGCGTCATTACCCCGCGACGACCATGCCTGATCAGGATGCCTTGAATTTCATATTTGGCTCCAATTATATGCAATTGGATCAGCGCTTCAATACATTCGCTCACGATGACCTCGATCCGGTCAATAAAATTGTGCATTTCGCCGGAGAAGACAACAAGTGGTGGGATGACCATTCACCTTGCGCTCCGATCTATCGTTCGTTCCTTGCCATCACGCCTTGGGCTGAGACATGTGCGCCAGCGTCTGCAGCTAACCATCAGTGCGGACCGCAGAAAGAATGCACGGCAGCACAGCCTCCGGTGATTGCTCAGCCTGAGCCGCCGGCTTCAGCAGCCCAGCCGGTGGTAATCCAGCCTGAGCCACTGGCTCCAGCAACGGCCCAGCCGGTGGTCATTCAGCCTCAGGTGAAACCGGTTCCTCCAATCCCGGTCAGATTTCTGCCGCAAATTCCCGCAGCGCCTGTCAAGCCTAAGCGCCGCAGAAAGCTGCGGCTACGCTTAAGACCAGGACTGCGGAAGAGAAGAATAACCTGCGGCAAATGCCGCTCCTGCCGCTCCATAAGAAAAGTAAGACGGAGCAAGCGTCAGCATGTATTGAGAAGAAAAGCACGGCCAGCAGTGAAGAAGTCTCCGATTGTGATGAAAAGGATCATTTATGTGATAAGAGGGAGATCTCTGAAAAAAAGCTCACGCTATCTAAAGCGCAGCTCATAACACCTCTTAAGAATCGATCTTACCGGAAAAAGTACTTGCAATCCAGGTTGGCTGGCGTCGGATTTAACCGGCGTCAGCTTGTCAGTTTTTCTTTGAGTTCTTACAGACTCAACTTTCGCAGAGGACAAATTCAATTAAACCTTTGTAGCTGCTGGCTGGCTTCTGAGGAATTCGAATCCCCTCCTTGCAAGCTTGTCGATTTCATGCTGTGAAAATTAAGTGAACTCAATTTATGGACTCTACCTAATCATCCGTGCTTGACAGTCAAGCCGCCCGTCGATCGTGGCAAGGCATGTGAACTCGCTGCCCAGAAGCCTTGCACGATTATCCCGTTGGATCAGGTAAACGTAAACAGAAAACCGGGAACCTGAAACCTGAAACCGAAAATATACTTTAGGCGCGTTAAAGAAAATAACGGATCAAATGAGGCACGAAAATGCCTGTTGTTACGCTATTCAGGACCATCGAACGGGTTTGTTATTTTGGGATCGTGCCTTATGGAGAAGCAGATCGGTTCGAGATCATGAGGCGATCTTAGAAGAAAGCAGATCGATTCGAGATCATGAGGCGATCTTAGAAGAAAGCAGATCGATTCGAGATTATGAGGTGATATTAGAAGAATGCAGACCGGTTCGAGATCATAAGGGATCTTAGGAAAAAGCAGATCGGTTCGAGATCATGAGATGATCTTAGGTGAAAGCAGAGCGTTTGGGTGATGTTAAACCGACCGAGAGAGAAGGAGGGAGCGCAGTCAAGCCCTGAAAAAATAAAAGACTCTGGCCCCGTTGCCGCTTGAACCTGAATTTTTCCGATGTCCTCGTTCATGCTAACCCACACCGTTCAAGCCACGCCCATCATACTCGCTTTTCCTCGTTCAAACCCTGTGATCAGGACGCAGCCGCAAGAAGCTGAACCGGTTGGCGCGCGATCAATCGGCGGTAAGGGATCGCCGGAATCGCCACGCCCATGTACAACAACTTCTGCCATATCGGTTCTTTCGCTCCGGGCAGGCGCAGTCGGCGGCGTATGGTGTACTCGTTGAGGTACGCCTGCAGATGCTTCGGACCTAAGGCTATATACGTACGCTTCAGCGATGTCCACGCCTCTCTCACCACTTTCCGCAAGGGTCTATACAGCCGAAAGGTTTGAGGGAACGACTGTACCGCCGATCCACGGACATCTACCTGTTCATGGATAAACGCAGCGAGTTCGAGTCGATTCGCTCCGTTCCCATCTCCCCTCCTCTGCGGCACCAGGCGGATTTTGACCTGCTCCGGCTCGCCCGATTCCGTAACCGTGCATCCCGCTACGACTGCCGAAGCATGCGGATGAGGAAACTGTGGCCGGGCCGGATTACGCCCATACAGGTCGCTGTTCACCTTCACGTCTCCGCAGAGCAGCTCCCGGGCGTCGAACTCCCCGATGGCATGGCGGATGCGGTGCAGCATCAGCCAGGCGGTCTTGTAGGTGACCTGGATCACCTGGCTCAGCCGCATCGCCGAGATGCCGTCGGGCAGCAGGAACAACTCCAGCGCCTGGAACCACTTGGTCAGGGGGAGATGGGTGCGTTCAAAAATCGTGCCGACCAAAGCCGACGTTTGATGCGCACACCTGGCGCACTCGAACAAGGGAATACGCCGGGAAGTCAGACGGCTACAGCGGGTATGAGCGCAACGCGGGCAGACGAAGCCGTTCGGCCACTTCATCGCGATCAATGCCTCCATGCAGTCCTGCTCGTTGTGATAACGAATGCTAAAGGATTGAAGCTCTGTTTCCGCTTGAATTTCCATGTCTGCTCGCCCCCGAATCAACAAAATACGAACATACGATCTTTTTATCAGTATACCAAACGTATGTTCCTATTTCAAGCTGAACATCCCACTTGAGCCGCCTCTTTTTTTCGTATCTCTTTACTCTTTATTCCTTCCCCTAGGCTCACCTCAACCCATTCTGAGCAAACGGGATAATCATGCAAGGCTGTATGAAGAGGCAACAGGCAACAGGTAACGGACAACAGGCATCAGGCATCAGGCAACAGACAACAGGTAACGGACAACAGGTAACGGGCAACAGGCACCAGACACGAGGCACCAGACACCAAACACCAAACACCAAACACCAAACACCATACTCTATAGACACCTGTCTCACTCTGGATACTAGACTCTGAGCGGGACGAATCTCCTTCTTCCAAGAAAGCTAGAAAAAAGTGTCTGTTTTGATTCAGCGTCAACTCCAGCAGTTGATCTCCGTTTTGCCCAGTCACATCAAGGCCTGTTTGCTGATTTCAAGCTGTGAAAGTGGAGTTACAGAGAAACGCAACTAAGTTGGCTTCATATCGTCCACTTGTTGAGCAGTGGAAAGGGTTCGTGGCAGATCGGCTTAAGGGCTTAAACAGACGGTGTGGGGAAGGGGGAATACTGCAGCAGGCCGCCGGGAACATGCCGGCCGCCTGCTTTTTAATCAACGAAATGTCCGTTGTCTTATTGCACATTCGCCCCTTGATAGGGGAACTGTGAGGAATAGTTGCTGAATTGCTGAAAGGTTTGATCTAGCTTCTGCTGCTCCTCCGCTTCGAGCTTGTAATGTCCTTTGCGGAACATCATTTGGTACAGATCATATTGGCATTGGTGCGTCTCGTTCAGCACGGTTATGATGTCCTGATGCAGAGCCTGGTGGCTTGCTTCACGGGCGGAGACGTTAAAGCTGTCAGTCAGGTATTTTTCCGTTGCCAGCAGATCGTTGAGCCGATCCCGGTCGTTCATTGCTGGGCCCTTGACTTGGGGCTCGTAGGGAGGTTTCGGGTTTTTGATCATATTGGCGTTTTGGCTTTGGTTCTGATTCTGGTTCTGGTTCTGATTCTGATTCTGATTCATGCCGCTCATCCTCCTTGTCATTGTTGCAGCTGCTGTACCCATTCCATTTCCGCGGAATTGTCATTCTGCAGATGTTTGAGCAGCAGATTGTAATGCCGCTGGTGCATCTGGCCGGCCTGTTCAATGGACTGTGCAATTTCCGGGTCGGAACATTCGGAGGCAAAGTGGCTGCATTTTTTCATCGCTACAAGCTCCCACGATAGCTGATCCTTCAAATATAAATGGTCCTTGGTCGTGATCACCTGCGGGGGGACGGTCATGACCAACTGCTGCTGCTGTCCCTGGCCCTGTGTCTGGTTTTGCTGCATGTTTGAGGACTCCTTTTCCATAAAAATTTGCCCTACCTCTGTACTTGCATTTCTTAGCATGCTTCAAAGCAGGGATAATCATCCTCAAAAAACAAAGCTGCCCTAGAGTATTCCATGGCAGCTTTATGACAAATTCACTTATTCCCGGACCATTGCCGGTCACCGGACAGGTATTTTTCGGTCAGTACGGACAGCAGCTGAATGCCTACTTCGTTCTCGCCGCCCTCGGGAATGATCAGATCGGCGTATTTTTTGGAGGGCTCGATAAAGGCTTCGTGCATCGGCTTCACGGTATTCAGATACTGGTTGTGAATGGATTCAATCGTCCGTCCGCGTTCCTGAATATCCCGTACCACACGGCGCAGAATGCGCACATCCGGGTCGGTGTCCACAAACACCTTGATATCCAGCATGCCGCGCAAATGTTCATCGGACAGCACATGCAGTCCTTCGATAATAGCGATATTGTTTGGTTTGAGTTCCAGAGTCTCGGTGGTGGAGCGGGCATGTACCGAGAAGTCGTATACGGGGGCTTGCGCGGCTTGGCCTTCCTTCAACAGCTTGAGGTGCTCGATCAGCAGCTCGTTGTCAAAAGCAAACGGGTGATCATAATTGATTTGTTCGCGCTCGGCCATACTGAGATATGAATGATCTTTATAATAGTTATCCTGGGATATGAAGGTCACTTTGCCTGTTCCAAGACGTTCAATGACGGAGCGGGCTACCGTCGTTTTGCCGGAGCCGGTGCCGCCGGCTATACCAATAATGAGCATGGTGTTTCAATAACCCTCCCTAAGTTACATTACAATTAGAGTATTGTAGCACAGCATGAACTTTTTTTCACCCATTGGATAACGATTATAATTCGCCTAAAAGCCTATCCAAATTCATGCGAAGCTTTGTTTTTTTATCGTAGAATGAACTATTTGAATCTCCTATAATTGAGTTAATTGATCTTTCAATACGGTTCCAAAAAAATGGTGGACACTCTCTCCAGAAAGACGGTAGTTGACAAGGTAAGGAAGTGACAGCTTGAAGCATTCTATATATGAGCTGGTGGTGACCGATGATTCGCTGCCGTTCGACGTCTCGCTGCACAGCGTGAATTATGTGCCCAGCCACTGGCATAACAGTGTTGAGATTATTTTTGTGCTGCGGGGCATGCTGGAGGCTACGGTTGGACCCCGAAAATACGCTCTGAAGGAAGGCGATGTGCTGCTGATCAACCAGTGCCATGTGCATGAAGTGATCGGCCTGGATCATAACATTATCGCAACCTTCCTCATTCCAGTAGCTTATTTGCGGGAGCATATCAACCAGCTGGACGGCATTCAGTTTGATTGTTACTCCGGTTCGGCTGGCTCTGATAAAAAGAAAGCGCTGGATCACATCCGGCATCTCCTGGCTGAAATGGTGCAGCTGAAATATAAAAAGGGCGAGGCCTTCAGGCTGGAGATGGAGCACCGGATGCTGGGGGTGTTCTCGACTCTGCTTAAGCAGTTCAAAGGAGCTACGACCAGCGGTGCCATTCAGGAAAAATATATGGAGCGTATGCTTCGCATCATTACCTATATCGAGGAGCATTATAACGAGCCGGTATCGCTGCAGGACATTGCAGAGCGGGAGTACCTGTCCGTCCCGTATTTGTCCAAGTTTTTCAGCGAACATATCGGCATGAACTTTCAATCTTATTTGACCAATATCCGGCTGAAAAATGCGGTGGAGGATCTGCTGCGGCGCGACGATATTCCCATTGCCGAGATGGCCATGGCCCATGGCTTTCCGAATGTGAAGTCTTTTTATACTGCGTTCAAGAACCGTTACCATATGACCCCGCATGAGTATCGGACTCATTACCGGCCTGAGCTGGGACAACAGGCTCCTGCGGAATCGTCCAATTATCTGGCCTATAATCAATCGAGCGCATTGGGGATTATCAGCCAGTATTTGCGGCGCAGCCAGTCCTTTGCCGAGGAGCCGATTCAGCAGCTGCAGACTTTGTGCCTCACCGTGAACACTGAGGTGGAAGGAAAGCCTCTCAAGCATACGTGGAGGAATCTGGTCACGATCGGCAAAGCCCAGGAAGGCCTTCATGCGGATGTGCAGGAGCAAATCCGGTATGTTCAGCAGCATTGTCCTTTTCAATATTTGCGGTTTCACGGCATCTTTGACGATGGCATGATGATTTACAGGGAGGATGGGGAAGGACGGCCGCACTTTAATTTCCGGTTCGTGGACCAGCTGTTCGATTTTATGCTGTCTGTTGGGCTTAAGCCGTTCGTGGAGCTGGGCTTTATGCCTTCCGCGCTCGCGGCCGATCGGGACAAAACGGTATTTTACCGGGCAAGCTATGTCAGCCCGCCCAAATCCATGGACCGCTGGTGCGAGCTGGTGGACCGCTTCCTGCGCCACTGCATGAACCGGTATGGGGCAGCCGCGGTGGAAAGCTGGAAGTTCGAGTTCTGGAATGAGCCGGAATTCAGAACCTTCTGGCCCGCAAGCGAAGAGCAGTATATGGAGCTGTATCTGCGGACTTACGAGACCGTCAAGGCAGTATCGCCGCGCCTGCAGATCGGAGCGCCGGGCCGCATCATTACGCTGCTTTCCACCGATTTTCTTGAACGTTTTTTCGCATTATGCAAGGAGCATGGCTGTGATCCGGATTTTATTCCTGTTCATTTCTATCCCCATGAGGGAATGGAAGAGATAATGGGGCTTGAGAGCATGGACCAGCACGACAGGCTGGAACCGTTCAAGAAGCTGTTGAAGGAGTTTCAGGGCATTTCGAACAACCCGGATTATTTAAGGGAAATGCTGATTCGTGAACGCGGCCTGCTGGATGAGCTTGGATTATCTGAATGTGAAATGTACCTTACCGAGTGGAATTCCACGACCTATCACCGTGAGCTGACCAATGATACGCTGTACAAAGCCGCCTATATCGTTAAAAATATTGCTGAAAATCTCGACCGGATCAGCAGCTTTGGTTACTGGGTGCTCAGCGACAATATCGAGGAGACAGCAGCTTCCGCGAGTCTGTTTCATGGCGGGCTGGGCTTGCTCGCCCAGTACGGCATCCCCAAGGCGGCCATGTACGGCTACGAAATGCTGAACAAGCTGGGCGACCGCCTGCTTGCGCAGGGTGACGGGTACCTGGTGACGGAGAAGAACGGAAGCTATCAGATTTTAACGTATAATTACTGCCATTTTGATGATCTGTATGCGCTCGGGGATACCTCATTTGTCGAGGACACCAACCGTTATAACGTATTTAAGGATGAAAAAACACTGAAAATAACGCTGGAGCTGCTCGGTTTGCCTTCCGGAAGATATAAAAAGGTGACGCATACGGTCACCCGCCGGCACGGCAGCAGCTTCGACACATGGGTCGAGATGGGTGCTCCCGCTTATTTAACCGCGGAGGATGCCGCTTTTATCAAAGCCAAATCGATGCCTATGCGGCAGGTCCAAGAGCTTGAACTGTCAAGCAGCAGCCTGATCCATGTGTCCACCCTGGAGCCCCATGCAGTGCAATGCGTGCAGCTCATCCCTGTGAGCTAGCGATGTGTCAATTTTTAATGTTCTCATGCCGGGGAGGGCGAAGTCGGCCCCCAAGGAAGTTAAAAAACAACCCAAAAGTCTGTAAAACGGCGCCTCTCTTTGTGGAGGCGTTTTCATTTACAATGGGTTTGTAATCGTTTTCATACTATATGGGAGGTCATCATCATGGCTGTAAATCAGATTAAAGGCCAGGTTAAGACACCTTTTCGCAGATTAACAACCGGAATTATGCTCGGTTACGGATTGATGATGCTGGCATTGATGACGCCGGCCACGCTGCTGCTTACTTTTAAGATGATAGAAATTGATCCTAACGGTTATACCGCTTCTTACGGTTTGGTGGCAGGCGTGGGCGCATTTTTTGCCTTGATCGGAAATCCGATCGGGGGAGCGCTCAGCGACCGTACCAATATTTCATTCGGACGCAGACGGACCTGGATTCTCATCGGGTCATTCGTCGGCTGTGCCGCATTGGTGTGGATCGGCATGGCGACACAGGTATGGCAGATCGTTGCTGCCTGGGCGGTGGCCCAGCTGTTTTTCAACTTCGCCATGGCGGCTTATACTGCCCTGATCCCCGACCAGGTGCAGGAAACGAAACAGGGCACCGTGTCCGGGCTGCTGGGATTGATCGTTCCGCTGGCCATGTCCATCGGCATGATTTTGATGACGTTCATGACGTCTGTTCCTACATCCGCCAAATGGCTGTTCATGGCCGTTCTTGGCTTTGCCGGCCCTCTGCTCAGCATGCTGCTGATCCGGGACGGTAAAGTGGAGATCATGAAGAAGGCACAGACGAAGGTGTCGCTGGGCGAGAAGATCAGCAAAGTGTATCCAAGTCCGCGCAAATTCCCTGAATTCTCATGGGCGGTGGCTTCCAAGTTTCTGCTGATGATGGGATACTGCAGCACGCTGTATTTGACTGTCATGCTGGTGAACCGTATGGGCTATACGGAAGAAATGGCTACGGGAAGCGTGGCAACGATCAACATTATCGGTCTGGTCTGTGCAGCTGTGACCAGTGTGCTGGGCGGAGTACTGTCAGATAAGCTCCGCAAACAAAAGCCGTTCTTATATGTATCCGCCTTCATTATGGTGATCGGCATGCTGATGTTCGCCTTTATTCCGAATGCCGCAGCTTTCATGATTGCCTCGGGCATTATGGGCCTGGGTTATGGCTGCTTCGGCGCGGTGGATACGGCGCTGGTGGCCCGCATTCTGCCCCGCAAGGAGGACGCCGCGAAGGACTTCGGCATCATGAACGTAGCCAATGCGCTGCCGCAATCGATCGTGCCGGCGATTGCGCCGCTGCTGCTGGCGATCGGCAGCTGGCAGTTCTTCTACATCTTCCTGGGCCTCTGCATCATCGGCGGCATGCTGGCAGTCAAGCCGCTGCCTGAAATCGGGCAGGGGAAGCATGAGCAGGCAGGGGCTGATCCCCTGGCCGATGCGGCTGTACCGGTTGGGAAGTAGGGCTTACTCTTACCTCGATTGAACTCGCATCAGTTAGTTATGTGTAGTTATGTGTAGTTATGTCTAGTTTGGCTAGGTAGGCTAGGTAGGCTAGGTAGGCTAGGTAAGTTGGGTAAGCTGGGCGCGTAACGGTTGTGATAGCTCTTATTCAGGCGAAAAAGACGAGGTTTCTTTTCTAACGGTCGTATGCTCGCTTAAGAAGTCGAAAAAGCCTTTTACCTGTGGAAAAACGGTAAATAAGCTCGCCAGCAACCGTTACATTTTGTAAGCCCTTGTTTTTGCCCAAATAGCGTCGCCCACATCCGTTAGAATATTCGCGCTGTGATCCACACTCGCACCTGTTCACGGTTAAGCGCCGATGATCAGGTTGAGCCAAAAATACAAAGAGAGAGATAAAAGGCGGAGGCCGCCGGGCACCGAATATCGAACATCGAATATCGAACATCAGATATCAAATATCGAACAGCCGGTGGCCGTTACGCCTACATGGAGATTGGAGGAAACCATCATGACCAACAAACAACCACAATCCGTTGAGGATACGATTCAATATGTGACCAATCCGGGAGGTCCAACCCTGGGATATTCGACGGCTTCCGGGGTTACCATTCTGGAGCAGGACGGGCTGTACTTCAAGGATCTGAACAAGGACGGCACTCTGGATAAATATGAGGACTGGCGGCTTCCCGCCGAAGAGCGGGCCCGGGATCTGGCGTCCAAAATGACGATTGAGCAGATTGCGGGATTGATGCTGTACAGCCGTCATCAGTCCATTCCGGCGGTGAGCCGGGGCTGGTTCGCCAGCACATATAACGGCAAGAGCTACGAGGAAAGTGGAGCCAAGCCCTGGGAGCTGACGGATGAGCAAATTGCCTTTCTGGCCAAGGACCATCTGCGGCATATTCTTATAACGACAGTGGAGAGCCCGGAGGTGGCCGCCCGCTGGAGCAATAAGGTGCAGGCCTTTGCCGAAGGGACAGGGCTGGGCATTCCGGCGAACAACAGCTCCGATCCACGCCACGGGTCGGATTCCAGCTCCGAGTTCAACGCCGGCTCAGGCGGCAAAATCTCCATGTGGCCGGAGACGCTCGGGCTGGCCGCGACCTTCGACCCGGCCGTGACCGAACGTTTTGGCGAGATTGCGGCCAAGGAATACCGGGCGCTCGGTATTGCGACAGCGCTCTCCCCGCAGGTGGATATCGCGACAGATCCGCGCTGGTTCCGGTTTAACGGCACCTTTGGCGAGGATTCGCAGCTGTCCGCCGATATGGCCCGCGCTTATATCGACGGCTTTCAGACCTCCACGGGAGAGCAGGAGATTAGCGGCGGCTGGGGTTATGACAGCGTCAACGCGATGGTGAAGCACTGGCCGGGGGGCGGATCGGGCGAGGGCGGAAGAGACGCCCATTACGGCTGCGGCAAATATGCCGTTTATCCTGGCAACAACTTTGAGGAGCATCTGATTCCTTTTGTAGACGGGGCATTCAAGCTGTCCGGCGAGACGGGCAAAGCATCGGCTGTGATGCCGTATTATACGATTTCGGTGAATCAGGATACCGTGAACGGCGAGAATGTAGGAAACTCTTATAACAAATACCTGATTAAGGATTTGCTGCGGGACAAATATGGATACGACGGCGTCGTCTGCACGGACTGGCTGATTACGGCGGACGAAACGGATGCGCGGGACTCATTCCTCAGCGGCAAGCCATGGGGAGTGGAAGAGCTTAGCGTAGCGGAGCGTCATTACAGGCTGCTGATGGCCGGGGTGGACCAATTCGGCGGCAACAACGAGATGGGACCCGTGCTGGAAGCCTATCAGATGGGCGTGGCCGAGCATGGCGAAGCTTATATGCGCAGACGTTTTGAGGAATCCGCCGTGCGGCTGCTCCGAAATATGTTCCGGCTGGGCTTGTTCGAAAATCCATACCTTGATCCCGAAACCAGCGCGCGCGTGGTAGGCAATCCGGAGTTTATGAAGGAAGGCTACGAAGCACAGCTGAAATCGGTGGTCATGCTGAAAAATAAAAACCAATTGCTGCCCGTACAGCCGAAGAGCACCGTCTATATCCCGAAAATTCTGACACCGGCAGGCAAGGACTGGTTCGGCAATCCGACACCGGAATCGTACGAATATCCGGTGAATATGCAAGTGGCAGCCAAGTACTTCAATGTCACAGATAACCCGGATGAGGCTGACTTTGCGCTCGTCTGCATCCGCAGCCCCAAATCGGGAACCGGCTACAGCCAGGAGGATGCCGATCAGGGAGGCAACGGTTATGTGCCGCTGAGCCTGCAATACCGGCCATACACCGCCGAGCATGCGCGCGAAGCGAGCCTTGCCGGCGATGCACGCGCAGAGGACGTGCTCAACCGCTCCTACAAAGGCAAGACAGTTACAGCCCATAATACCGCCGATCTGGACACGGTGCTGGAAGCGAAGCAGAAGATGAAAGGCAAGCCTGTGGTGGTGTCGCTGCTGCTGTCGAATCCGACGGTGGTGGAGGAATTCGAAGGAGAGGTTGACGCCATTCTCGCCAATTTCGGGGTGCAGGATCAGGCTGTATTTGAGATTCTGACCGGAGTGGTGGAGCCTTCGGGACTGCTGCCGATGCAGATGCCTGCCAACATGAAGACGGTGGAGGAGCAGTTCGAGGACGTGCCGCATGATATGGAGTGCCATGTCGATTCGGAGGACCATGTCTACGATTTCGGCTTTGGCCTGAACTGGAGCGGTGTGATTGACGATGAACGCACGCGAAAATACAAGAAAGTGCATATAGGACGCTAATGCACTGCAGGCCCATCTTCAATTTACAGATTGCTCCGTCTTTGATCGCTTCCGTTGAGACTACGTGAAGTCTCGCGTTTAAGAGAAGAGCGAACAAGGTCGTGAAACGAGGCTGCCCCTAAGCAGATTAGCTGCTTGAGGGCGGCCTTGTTCATGTTATTTATACAATATCCGCTCTTGTCTCATGCCTAAATGTTCGTAGGTGAATAGACTGGACTGACATAACGAAAAGGAGTGAATGGATTGTCTCAAGCCAATTTGCCGAACATTACCCCATCGATTACGATCACAAGAGAAGAATCGATCACCTTGATCATTGCCTCCATCGCGATGGAGGAGCTGGGATTAAGTCACATTTTGAATGCGGAGGGGGAGAAGCTGCAATACGTGCTGGGTACCTTGCCCGGGGTTTCTCCGTTGAATCCGACCCTCAGCGATTTGTTGGCCGTTAACGAAAGTGTTCGTAAAACCTTGAAGGAAACGGTCAAGAAAGACTGGGTGCTGAGCAACAAATTAGAAGCGGCTTTGTGCGCTTCCAAAGATCCAATAGGACCCACAGGTCCAACGGGCCCGACCGGCCCGACAAGCCCAACGGGAACGACAAGCCCGACAGGCCCGACGTGCGTAGCAACGTGTGCACCATATCTATTCGGAGTCGGGGCATTCCAATGTTTACCAATCATAAATAATGGTCCAACACCATGTGTACAAATCACAGGCCCATCGGGCCCGACATGTGTTCCAGTAGTTAAAGGCACTTTCATATATAACGATGGTACACAAATAGGCTATGTTACTGGCTCTCCAGCACCAGACTTTTATCCATATTGCTTGCCGTAAAAATCAACCCTATACCATCATGGTAACGCCATACAGAACTCGCAATGTGAGTACTTCCTTCGATTTCTATCATCAGGACACGAGGCCACCCCTAAGCAGACGCAGCTGCTTAGGGGTGGCCTTGTTTATATTGATTTTTTTCAATATCCACTGGTATCCAAGCCTGCATGTCCGGAATTGAATAGAATAGACTGACCACAACAAAAGGGGTGAGTGGAATGTCTCAAGCCAATTTGCCGAACATTACACCAACGATCACGTTAACAAGAGAGCAATCGATCACCTTGATCATTGCCTCCATCGCGATGGAGGAGCTGGGATTAAGCCATATTTTGAACGCCGAGGGGGAGAAGCTGCAATACGTACTGGGTACCTTGCCTGGAAAGAAATTGCCAGTCCCGCCGACGCTTAGTGATCTATTGGCTGTAAACGAAAGCATTCGTAAAACCATAAAGGAAACGATCAGGAAGGACTGGGTGCTGAGCAACAAACTGCAAGCCGCTTTGTGCTCCGAGTCGAAGAAATGACCGCTTGATCCCGGTATTCAGGCGTAAATGTACCCGCTTGAGACTTTCACTATACACAAAAGGGACCCACGGGCTATCGGCCTTTTCGGGTCCCTTTTTGCATTTTTGCAAGTGACACACCTACTGGTACATAGGTGAATAGACTGGACTATTCGAAACGAAAGGAGTGAATGAGTTGTCCCAGGCCAATTTGCCAAACATTACACCCGCCTTTTCACTAACAAGAGAAGATGCGATAAACCTGATCATTTCATCCATCGCCATGGAGGAACTGGGGTTGAGCCACATTCTGAATGCCGAGGGCGAGAAGCTGCAATACGTACTGGGCACCCTGCCCGGTGTATCTGTCCCAGCCCCGACACTCAGCGACCTGCTGGCTATAAATAACAGTATCCGTAAAACCCTGAAAGAAACAACGAAGAAGGAATGGGTGCTCAGCAACAAACTGGAAATGGCCTTGAAGGCTTCCAAGTGCTCAACAGAGGTCCCAGTCACAACAAAGGTTCCAGTCACAACAGAAGCGCCAGTCATAACAGAGGTTCCAGTCACAACAGAAGCACCAGCCACAACAGAGCCACCAGTCGTAGCAGAAGCGCCGGCCGTAGCAGAGGCGCCAGTCGGGACAGAAGCGGAAGGAGCGACTGCTGCAGCAGACATAACAGGCGCATTGGGCGGGCCATGTTGGATGGTCATGTACCCCGAGCCTGTAGGTTTAACATGCATACCGGTCACCCCAGGCGCAACCTTTGTACCTATCGATCTTCCAACAGGTACAACATATTATCCGATAACTGCAACAGACCAATCTCCACAAGATCAGGATTGCTTACCGATCGTACTTCCAACAGGCATAACATGTGTACCCTTTATTGTTGAGCCATAAGACCAGATATAACTGCGCACCCACTTCTCCAGATTCCTCCACCGCAGCAATAAACCCTCTCGTACAAAAGTGCCCAGCTTTAGGTGAGGATGAATCGCCCTGACTCATCGTATTTCACATTGCCGCTTTATTTATTTTGAAAAAACAGGCGCACTCTCACACTCACACATAGGCAAGTGAATAGATTGCATTATCAAAAAAACGAAAGGAGTGGTTGAAATGTCTCAAGCCAATTTGCCCAATATTACCCCATCATTTACGATCACCAGAGAAGATGCGATATCTTTGATCATTTCCTCCATCGCCATGGAGGAGCTGGGATTAAGTCACATTCTGAATGCCGAGGGGGAAAAGCTGCAGTACGTATTGGGCACTCTGCCCGGCATATCATCTCCGGTGCCGACGATCAGTGATTTACTGGCAGTCAATGACAGCATCCTCAAAACCGTTAAGGAAACGACGAATAAAGACTGGGTGTTAAGCAACAAATTGGAGCTGGCTCTGGAGGCTCTTAAAGGCATAACAGGCACAACAGGCTCGACAGGCGGCTATAATATCACCCTCACGCATTGGGACCAGGGTGTATAGCGCCAACAGGCATAACAACTCCCGTCAGGCCATTGGCTAAATAGGAGCTGCTTGATCCGCAAGATATTTTATAAAGAAAGGAGGGATAGGTTTGTCTCAAGCGAATCTTCCAAACATTACACCAACGATTACAGTATCCATAGATGATGCAATAAATTTAGTGATTTCCTCCATCGCGATGGAGGAGCTGGGGTTAAGCCACATCCTGAATGCCGAGGGGGAGAAGCTGCAATACGTACTGGGCACTTTGCCTGGCGTATCCGCGCCGTCACCGACCCTCAGTGACTTGTTGGCGATCAATGACAGTATTCTTAAAACCCTGAAAGAAACGACGAAGAAAGATTGGGTGCTGAGCAACAAGCTGGAAATGGCTTTGGATGCTTGCCCGGTAGGCCCGACAGGCCCAATAGGTCCAACCGGTCCGACAGGACCAACGGGCCCGACCAGCCCGACGTGCGTAGCAACGTGTGCGCCAGTCATATATGGAGTCGGCCCATTTCACTGTGAACCCATCATAGATGGTCCGACACCATGTGTAGAAATCCAGCTCGCAGCAGGTGTAACATGTGTTCCAGTACCTCCTAAAGGCACTTTCATACATGTACTTGGTGTTACAGAAATAGCCTATGTCACTGGAACGCCAGCCCCGGAAGTTTATCCATATTGCCTGCCGTAACAACCAACTGTACCATCGTGGCGGCGCTTTTTGAAGCTCGCCATACGAGTCTTGCCGATAATTCTCAGGCAGCCCTTAAGCAGAATGTTTTGTTTAAGGGCTGCCTTAGCGTTACAGATATATACCCTTCACCAATAGTTTCTGATCACCGTGTAACCACAGTGAATCTGGAAACTTCAAGCTGGCTGTACTTCCTTTCAAGGGCATACTCCTTGATTTGCTCCAGAGACATATCCGTATCCTTCATATTCACGATGGCGCACTTTTGACAGGCTCCCTGGTACATCGCCCTCACCTCGTGTCTAGAAGTTACAACGTAAAGCTTACTTTATGTCAAGCTTTGCCTCCATTCCGATTTCAACAGCCCCATGAAGTAGGTATCATAGTATTGCCCATTGACGTAGGCATGGTTTCTCAGCTGGCCTTCAACAACAAACCCGATCTTTTTATAGAGGGCGATAGCGTGTTCGTTGGTGCCTCTCGTTGTCAGGTAAATTTTATTTAAACGAAGCTGATAAAAGCCCAAATCAATCATCTGTTCCATGGCCGGCTTTCCATAACCTTGGCCGCGCGCTTCGGGAGCAAGCAGGATGCCGATACCTGCTCTGCCGTGCTCATGTTCGATATCTTTAAGAAAAATCCATCCGACCAGGCGGTTCTGTTCATTTTCGATAGCCAGCAGAATGTCTCCGTTTTTCCTTTTTTTCTCTACATGCTGTGCGGTTTGCTCATAGGTCTGCGGGACTCTGCCGACCATTAACAATGAGACGGGGTCATTCGACCACCGATGAAGCTCCTTAATATCTTCCGTTTCAAAAGGGCGCAAATGGATCGTTTGTTCAGGCATAACAGTCTCCTTTATGGCGAAATAAACTCTTGTTTAACAAATTCTAACATACTATTTCAGGAATGCATCGCAACATATAAAACCTTTTGCCGCAGGAAGAGTATGAAGCTGCATATGGATGGGACACGGTTGCTGGAGCTCATGCTATATTAACTCAACTTTTACAGAGGACAAATCCAATTAAACCTTTGTAGCTGCTGGCTGGGTTCTGAGGAATTCGAATCCCCTCCTTGCAAGTTTGCCGATTTCATGCTGCGAAAGTTAAGGCTTGATAGTCAGCCGCCCGTCGACTGTGGCAGGGCATGTGTACTCGCTGCCCAGAAGCCTTGCACGATTATCCCGTTGGATCAGGTAAAGGTAAACAGAAAACCGGGAACCGGGAACCGAAAATATACTTTAGGCGTGTTAAAGAAAATAACGGATCAAGTGTGGCACGAAAATGCCTGTTGTTACGCTATTCAGGACAATCGAACGGGTCTATTATTTCGGGATCGTGCCTTATGGAGAAAGCAGATCGGTTCGAGATCATGAGGGATCTTAGGAGAAAGCAGAGCGTTTAGGTGATGTGAAACCGACCGCGAGAGAAGGAGCGAGCGGAGCAAAGCCCTGAAAAAATAAAAGACTCTAGCCCTCGTTGCCGCTTGAACCTGAATTTTTCCAATGTCCTCGTTCACGCCAACCCACACCATTCAAGCCACGCCCATTATACTCGCTTTTCCTCGTTCAAACCCTGTGATCAGGACGCAGCCGCAAGAGGCTGAAATGGTTGGCGCGCGATCAGTCGGCGGTAAGGGATCGCCGGAATCGCCACGCCCATGTACAGCAACTTCTGCCACATCGGTTCTTCCCCTCTGGGCAGGCGCAGTCGGCGGCGTCCGGTGTACTCGTTGAGGTATGCCTGCAGATGTTTGGTGCCCAAGGCAATATATGTACGCTTCAGCGATGTCCACGCCTCTCTCACGACTTTCCGCAAGGGTCTATACAGCCGAAAGGCTTGAGGGAACGACTGTACCCCCGATCCACGGACATCTACCTGTTCATGGATAAACGCAGCGAGTTCGAGTCGATTCGCTCCGTACCCATCTCCCCTCATCTGCGGGACCAGACGGATTTTGATCCGCTCCGGCTCGCCCGACTCCGTGACTGTGCATCCCGCTACGACCGCCGAAGCATGCGGATGAGGAAACTGTAGCCGGGCTGGATTACGCCCATACAGGTCGCTGTTCACCTTCACGTCTCCGCAGAGCAGCTCCCGGACATCGAACTCCCCGATGGCATGGCGGATTTTGTGGAGCATCAACCAGGCGGTCTTGTAGGTGACCTGGATCACCTGGCTCAGCCGCATCGCCGAGATGCCGTCGGGCAGCAGGAACAACTCCAGCGCCTGGAACCACTTGGTCAGGGGGAGATGGGTGCGTTCAAAAATCGTGCCGACCAAAGCCGACGTTTGATGCGCACACCTGGCGCACTCGAACAAGGGAATGCGCCGGGAAGTCAGACGACTGCAGCGGGTGTGAGCGCAACGCGGGCAGACGAAGCCGTTCGGCCACTTCATCGCGATCAATGCCTCCATGCAGTCCTGCTCGTTATGATAACGACTGCTAAAGGATTGAAGTTCTATTTCCGTTTGGACTTCCATGTCTGCTCGCCCCCGAATCAACAAAATACGAACATACGATCTTTTTATCATTATACCAAACGTATGTTCCTATTTCAAGCCGAGCATCCCACTTGGGCTGCCTCTTTTTTTCTTATCTCTTGTCTCTTTCTCTTTTCTCTTTATTCCTTCCCCTAGGCTCACCTCAACCCATTCTGAGCAAACGGGATAATCATGCAAAGCTGTATGAAGAGGCAACAGGCACCAGACACCAGATACCAGACACCAGATACCAGACACCAGATACCAGACACCAAGCACCAACCACCTTACCCTATAGGCACCCGTCGCATTCTGGATACTAGACTCTGAGCGGGGTGAATTCCCTTTTTCCAAGAAAGGTAGAAAAAAGCTGTCTGCTGATTCAGCGTCAACTACAGCTGTGGATCCCCGTTTTGCCCAGTTACATCAAGGCCTGTTTGCCGATTTCATGCTGTGAAAGTTGAGATATTAACAAATCGGCCGCTGAGATCAGCAGCCTGTCGGTCGTGTATACATATCCTCTATAAAGGCGTTGAAGGGATTGCAGGGGCTGTGTTGGCGGGGGAGCATTTCAAATGCTGGATGAGCGTGCTGGATGAGCGGTTTTGAGGGGCGGAGTCCATCCGCTCCTCATTCTTTTAGGTATGGACATGCACGGAGCGTCTTACAGCATACAAAAAGTAATGCTGCGGATCAGGGACTTTCCCATCGCCAGGCCTAGGAAGGCTTCAACAGCAAGACGGTTAGCTCGTCCTGTCTGCGGCGCAGCACCTGCGGTGTCCAGGTTGAATTTTGCTCAATGAATATTTTATTGGCCCGGAAGGCATCAATTCTGTTTTTTAAGTAAATGGTCTTTTTCTTCTCAAAATCCTGGTTGCTTAGCGCGCTGTTCTTCTTCTGGCTGATCAGCACCAGGTTGGCGAGCCGGTTCGTCCAGTATCTCCGGTCCGCTTCGCTGAAATCCTTGACCCATTGGCTGTTTCTTGGCGGGTTTTGCGGCAGTACATGCTCTACCGTAATGTACTGGTAGTTGGATAAATGCACGGTATTGTCTCCCGACAGATATTCGATCTTCAGGAGCAAATACCGGGTGTATTGCTTCTTGTAGACATCTCCCTGAATGTTTCTTCTGAACTCCTCCGTGTTAATCTTGAAGAGTGCGGGATTGCCGAGCAGATCATCCAACCGGTTTTCAGGGGTGTAGTCAATGGCTTTAAGAATGTTATTCATGGCCTCCAGCCGGGTGGTGGGCGTCACGCCGCATACCCAGTCGCCGGTGAATTTGTATTCCAGCTTCTTTAGAAATTCCCCCAGCCGGCCCAAACCGAATTTGGCATAGTAGTGCATCAACGGAGGCACCCATTCCTCCGAACGGAAACCGATCTTCATGATCGTCAGCAGGTTCTTGATGCTGTTGTTCAAATGCTCGTTCTGCAGCTCGATGATCTGTTCATAGATGTCGTTGTATTTGTTGATAAAGTCGAATGTGTCTTTCCCCAAACGCAGCAGGGGAGGCTGCGAAGAGCTCAGGTGATAGATCTTGTCGTTGAATTCCTCCAGCAGATTGGCCCGGGCCTTCTCCTGCACCAGAATGGTTCTCAGGAACTGCAGGAACCGGTCAAAGTCGCTTCCATGCTTGCCTTCAATCTCTTCCCATATCTTCGCGTACTTGTTTTTTTCCCTTTCCGTCGGCAAGGCCCCGATATTCTGCGACTTCAGCACATCGGCATTGGTCAGCGGGATGCCGCGGTTATTCAGGATGGTGAACAGACGAAACGCATCCTCCGTATTCTCCGTGGAGACATAAATGAAGAGGGCGCGGTTGAAGACAAACTTCAGAAACTCCTCCAGACTGCCTGTCTGCTTTTGCTTCAGGAAGAAGTCACGCATGACCAATGCGCTGTTCGCCATATTGGAGATCGATAGATTGTCATTGCTGCTGTCGGCGTACAGCTTCAGGGCACCGGTCTGCGTCGTGCCTTCCGGTTGGATGATGAATTCGTGAATAAACCCTTCCACATTATCTCTGATTTTATAAGTAATCCTGGAACGGGACGGTATGTTCTCCAGCATGTTCTCTTCCTGATAAATCTTCTTTTGCAGCGTGCCCTTGAACTGCTGGTTGTTGATGATATCCCGGAGAACAGCCAGCATGATAAAGAGGGTGGTTAGCCGCTGTTGTCCGTCCAATACCTCGTATTCAGGGAAGCTGCTCATATTATGTCTTTTTAACACCAGGGTTCCAAGGAAGTAATCCTTATCCGGCTTATGAATAAATGCAAAATACAGATCCTCCAGCAGCTCGATAATATTGTCCGTTTTCCAAACATAGGAACGCTGATATTCAGGGATCAGGAACCAGAAATTCTCCGAGAACACCTTCTGCAAAAATTCCTTGTTCGCTTCTATAGTTCCAGCCGGCATGATTGTACACCCTCCTTTGATAACAAATGATCCAGGCCAAGACAAAATCATAGTGGGAAAAACCCTGGTTCAAGAAGGAAATACGATTACCAAGATAGAAAACAAAAACACCCGCTCCAATTCTGTAATCAGCACGGGTGTCCTACAGCTCGTCATTCAATTGTTCCCCTTGAAACGCTCGCCTGGAAATGATCTTCCCGGAGATCCTTGATGATCAACTCTTGCATAATCACGTCCCAAATGAGATTCTATCTATAAATAGCCGACCGCAGGCTGAACCTTCATTGAAAACGTTGAGTGTTGCTTTAGTAGAATCGTACCATAGCTTTCCTTATTTAAGGGGAAGTTAAAAGTATTGCAGCAGCAATCCCAAGATTCATAGAGTATCGAGAAGGATAAGCGGGACCATAAACCTATATTAACACAAGGACACATGGAAAAACCATAATATTCAAAAAATTTAATGACGTGTCATGTAAGCGTATTAATTTACAGCAATTGTGTATTTTTACCTGGTGGTTGAGGAAGCGGTTCTTCCCAACTGCTGCTTTAAGAGAAACCTTGCATTGAGCAAACCGCTGCCAAATGTATTGGGTTTCATCCCTTTCCGGTGGTAGGCATTCTTCTTCAATAGAGTCTTCACTTGAATCGGAGTCAAATAAGGCCGCTGCTGCAGAACCTGTGCGACAACACCGGCGACAATAGGCGTAGCCACGCTGGTCCCTGATAGCGTGAAGTAGTCCGAACCGATTCTTCTGCGGGGATTATTGCGGACAAGCACGGACCCCGGGGCACGGAGCGAAATAATCCCTTCACCGGGCGCCGCAATATCCGGCTTGGGAATCTTGGAACCGAACACGGGGCCGCGGCTTGAGAATCTGCATATGCGGTCATCCCTCTGATCCGTCGTACCACGGTCGTCCACGGCTCCCACGGTAATCGCGGACGGGCTGGTTCCGGGACATTCTATACTGCCGGAGTCCGGTCCGCTGTTGCCTGCGGAGACCACCACCACGAGTCCTGATCTGACTGCTTTTTCCACGGCCTGCACCACAAGATCGTCTTTAATGGGGGATACCTGCATTTTGCCCAAGGACAGGGACAGAATGCGCAGATTGTAACGTGCCCGGTTAGAGATGCACCACTCAATTCCCTTGATGACGACAGAGTCAAGCGCTTCTCCATGCTCATCCAGCACCTTCACCGCCACAATGCCCGCTTCGGAAGCGGGGCCCTTATATTTCCCGCCGCTGGACCATCCGTTGCCCGCGATCACACCTGTGACATGGGTGCCATGACCGTTATCGTCGTAAGGGGCGGATTTTTTATGAATAAAATCTTTGAAGGCCACGATCCGGTTCACGGGTCTGGTCAGGTCCGGATGCGGGAATACCCCGGTATCCAGTACGGCGATATTGATGCCTTTTCCGGTGAGTCCCCGGAAGCTTTGCACGGCAGCGGCTCCAATGGACGGAAGCGCAGTATTCAAGCATGCCTTGTTGATGTCATCCAGATAGATCCGATGAACACCCGCCCAGCTGCTGAGCCGCTTCAGGCCACTGACGGAGATTTGAGTGGATAATGCATTGAGCAGAGGCAGGTGGTGCTTGATCGTGAAGGAGTGAGACCCCATATGCTTCTGCAAGGCATGGATCCGGGACGGGGTCACCTTGTGCTTGAAGCAGACAATTACAGGCATCCCGCCGGGCGATCCCTTGGAGGTATATAGTTTGCGAATCCTGCGTTTCAGAGAGTAGTTGAGTTTGTCAAGCTGCTCCTTCTTGAACATTTCACTCATGGCTATGCTTTCACCTCTTCAAGGCATAGTATGCAGGGATTCCATCCTTGTGCATTTGACTATGCGAAGAGTATGAAAGTTTCTTCAAATCATTGGAATAAAACGGCCGAGCCCGAATACATTCTTAGTATAATCTATCAGAGAGGGAATGATTGTATTGAGAAATGTAAGCTTGGGGCTTGTTACAGCCGGTGGAATTGAATTTGAGGGCTTGTATTATTCCTGTCCAACGGCAATTTATGAAAACTGGTTTGATATAGCAAGAACGGAAGGTGATTGGAAGATATTAGTGGTGTATAATTCTGCTAACAATACAACTATTGAAGTCTTTCACACGCCGAGCGGAAAATGGATTTTGGCCAGGAATATATCCGGCTCCGCTCCGGCGTCAGGGCATGGGGAGCACGAGCATTTGCATCAAAGTCTGCACGGGCTTGCAAGAGCAGGAGAGTTGCAGCAGGTCGCAAAGCAGGACTGATGCGGAGGAAAGCAGGATTGGTGCGGAGGAAAAGGAGAGAGAGGGACTATTCCCTCTCTTCAGGACTGTGGATAAGTTATGTGCAGATTGTGAATGAACTGTGAATGAATTGTGAATAAACTGTGCATAAGTAGATGGTTATCCACAAAATGTTCTGTCTTGAGCGCACTTATCAACAGCCACAGCCGCAATGGCAGCGGCGGGTGCGGCGGGGAGCGGGGCTGGGCTTCGGACTTGGACAAGCTTTCTTCTTCGTGATGCACTTGCTGTATCTTCTAACCTTAGGCACGTAATAGTATTCTTCATAATAGGATTTGAAATCCGTTTTGTAGATGCATTTCCGTTTGGTCACCAGCTGCTTCTCTCCCGAAGAACATTTCATAGCTGCTCACGCCTTTTCAATGGATTGGCTTTCCCTATAACCTATGAACTCCGGGATATAGCAGCAACGGCATGAATCTATTTCTCATAGAAATAGACTTGTATCTTCACGCATAAAAAGCCGGCCCTTATGCATCGCATAAGAACCGGCTGATCAGATCACTTCCGGAGTGCAGCTGCCTAACAACAACCACAGCCGCACACACAACCGCAATCGCCGCCACAATCGCCGTCGCAACCGCAACTGCAATCGCAGCCGCAGCCCCAGGCCTCTTCGGCCACGAGATCGAGCTTGTTGGACAGCACCGTTTCTTTCTTGCGCACTTCCTTCAGAGTATCACGGATGCTGCGATTGACCGTCATGAGATCGGAAAATGTGGGTTGAAACGGAGGCTTGGAGCCCGGCAAAGTGCCCAGAACGTACTGCAGCTTCTCCGCTTCCGCGTTAATGATATGGCTAAGTCCCAATTCCTCCATGCCGATGGATGCCAGGACCAGATTAATGGCATCACAGCGGTCCACAGTGACCGATGGCGTAATATTCGGGATGTTCGCTTGCGACATACTGTATCCCTCCTTAAACTTCTGAGATACCATACAGTATGACAGACGCGGAGGGAGAGTTACTTCCGTCAGGTATTTATTTTTCTGCTTCCGAAGGAGGGGCACTTGCTTCCTCGGGTTCTCCCCATATGAACTCCACCACATTGCTCGGCTGGTTGCCGATCAGCAGCCGGCCGTCAACTGCCTCGAAGTGATAATCCAGCACAGAGCTCATATAAAATTTCTCAATCTCGGATTCCTTGTGGATTTCCATCTTGAAGGAGACGTCCAGCAGGTCTCCGACAGGCATATTTCGCAGAATCACCGTGATAACATTGATCGAATCCGTCTCCATCGGCACATCAATCCCGTTGATGACAAAGGTCCCGGGCACCAGGCGGGCGCACTCCGGCAGGGTGGTGCGGTACTGGACATACATGCAGGTGGTCGAACCGGTATTGGTGATGACTGTGCGGCTGGTGACGATGTCTCCCAGCTTGATTACGCTATGGTCCGCGGATTGAGCCAGATTCATTACGGCATCCCGGGCCACCACCCGCTGGGCGATCAGGTAGGGATGGGGCGATTCTTCACGGACCTTGGGATACAGCGGTTGATTCTTCAGACCTTTATCCATGGAAAAGGTGTCCATATAGCTTCGGTGCGTATTGCCCTCAAGGACGTGAAGCTCGGAGGGCAGGGAAAGGTCAGTCGTAATTTCGGGCAGCGATGCCTGCCACGATTCCCATAACAGAGCATCGGGTTCCGCTTGTACATGGAGGGAGAGATGACATGGCGGCAGGAACGGGCAGTTGTAGATAATGGGAAGATGCCAGACCAGATCGCCCGGATCCCCGGACTTCGGTGTAACGACATACACGCTGTCAGAATTCATCTGCACAAAGAACGTGATGTCCTTGATATGCACATAACGCCCGGTGGAGCTGTCCCGGAACACGGATTCCAGTTCAACCGTCAATTTATCACGCTCCGTCACAATCTCAACGGTGGACGCGGGCTGCTCGGAATACCAGATCAATGGAGCCCGTACGATGCAGTAGCTGCGATCTTCAATATGAAGCCACGCACTGTGCCCCTCCGTGTTGGAGATCCATTTCATGCCAAGGCGATCGGCCTTGTCGAATAATTCCATGTACAATCAACCTTTCTATCCGGATTCAAAACTAGTTCATTTTATGTGCGGCAGACATGATAAAGACCACCTTTCCTTGAAGCAGAGAAGGGTGGTCTTTATGCTTGCCGTCGATGAGGGTTATTTGTCCGAAGGGGAAAAAGCGATGCGGTGCAATTCACTCCATAACTCCTGAACCGATGTATTGTTGTCCTCTGCATCAGGATAATGCTGCTTCAAGGCCTGCTGGATTTGCTCGAAGGTTCTTTGCAAGTTCTCGATGACATGATTCTTGGGCGCTTCCAGCGTATTCCCAAGCTCGGGCCGAAGATCGAACTGATCGGCATAAGCCGAATGCTGTGACTGCATGCCTGCCTCTTCAAACGATTCCATGATCCGTTTCACGGCCTCTTCCTTGGTTCTGGAGAATGACGTGAACAAATCATCATAAGGATGATGCATATTCTATCCCTCCTCTCTGTCAGGTTTTGCTGCAGTATATTCAGGGACAAATGCCATAGTGAATCTCGAAAGAAAAAAATGAAATGTCTTGTGAACAGGCATCCTTCCGCGGCATCGCGCTTATAAATATAGGGAAACCGGCAGAGAAGTCACAGCACACATGATTTTGCTTGCAGGCATACTGACAAAGCAGGAAAGCGGGGCGATGTTATTCTGATCAGTATCGTGATTTTAACCCGGAACCAGCTGGCGCTGACCCAGGCATGCCTTGATAGCATCCGGCGCCACACCCGGGAGCCGTATGAGCTCATCCTCGTCGATAATGGTTCCACCGACGGGACACTGGATTATCTGCGATCACAGTCGGATGTGATCCTGATTGAGAACGGGGAGAACAAGGGGTTTGCCAAGGGATGCAATCAAGGATTTGAGCGTTCGAGCGGAGATTACATCATGTTTCTTAACAACGATACGGTGGTTACCGAGAACTGGATGACCCATCTGCTGCGGGCGCTGAATGATGATCCCAGAATCGGTATGGTCGGGCCTGTTACCAACTTTTCCAGCGGGCATCAGCAGATTACGGCGTCGTACAGCAGTATCGAGGAACTGGAGGAGTTTGCGAAACAGCATGCGGACATTTATTCGGGGATTTATATTGAGGTCCGCCGGCTCATCGGCTTCTGCATGCTGACCACAAGGTCCGCGCTGGAGGAGGTCGGTCTGTTCGATGAAATATACGGGCTTGGCAATTATGAGGATGATGACTTAAGCCTAAGGTTTCTTCGCGCCGGTTATGGGCTGCGTGTAGCGCTGGACGCTTTCATCCACCATGTCGGTCATGCCACTACCCGAAAAGAACTCTCCTACAGTGAGATTACACAGCTGATGCGGCAGAACGCGGAGATTGCAAACAGGAAGTGGGGCGGCAATATTCATCAGCTCATTTTTAAGCCGGAGATCTCCGTGTCAGCCTGCCTGGTCGTGATGAACGCGGAAGGCATTCTGCGCCAAACCCTGGATTCCTTGACGAATGATGTAGATAAGATCATCGTGGTCGATTTGGGTTCTACAGATGCCACCAGCGAAATCGCCCAGTCGTATCCCATTGAGTTTTATTCCCTTACGGAAGAAAGCAACAAGATACACACTGCTTATAACGCTTTTGAAAACGTGAAGTCCGAGTATGTGCTGTGGCTGTATCAAGGCGACGTTCTGTCAGATAAGGACATTCGCATTCTGCGTGCGTTGAAGCTGTCGACGGAAGGCGAGCCGGACATGATTACCGTCGATTTCTGCGAGGGTGTGAACAAAAATGAGTATCTGGCGCCGATCGCGCGCCGTTATATGATCAGACGCGAGTTGGCGGCCCGTAAATTGTCGACCATTCTATTCGGCATTACGGTCGATAAACCATCCTGATCAGAAGAGGAGCGTGGAGTAAAGGTGATAGAAGAAGGATTGTTGTCCCTGTGCATGATTGTCAAGAACGAAGAGAAGTGGCTGCAGCGGTGTCTGGAGAGCGTCAAGGACGCGGTGGATGAAATCATTATCGTCGACACCGGTTCAACGGACCGCACGAAAGAGATCGCGGCGGAGTATGGAGCGGCCGTGTACGACTACGAATGGAACGACAGCTTTGCGGATGCGCGCAATTTCGGTCTGGATAAGGCCAAGGGAGAATGGATCCTCTGGCTGGACGCCGACGAAGAGGTGGAGCCGGGGGACGGGCAGCATCTGCGGGACGTCCTGTCCAGGGAGGAATGCTACTTTGGCCGGATCAAGGTTGTGAATTATTACGGAACCTTCCCGGTGACCTATGACCGCTCTCATATCATGAATCAATACCGGCTGTTCCGCAACGATCCGAAGCTGCGTTTTGCCGGAGAGATCCATGAGCAGCTGGATATCGAGGCCCTGGACTTGACCAACAAATCCGTGCTGGTGGTGCCTGTGACCCTGCATCACTACGGTTACCTGGAGGAAGCTGTCGAAGAGAAAGGCAAGAAAGAACGGAATTTGCGCCTGCTGGAAAAAGCGCTGGAGGCCGAAGACCATGATCCGTGGCTCGATTATCATTATGCCAGCGAGCTGTACCGCAGCGAGAAAATGGCTGAAGCCTTTGAACGGGTGAACCTGTCGATTGGAAGCTTCCTGAAATCCCAGAAAAAACCACCTTCCTTATTATATAAGCTAAAGTATTCCATACTTATGGCCATCGGCAGCTATGAAGGCGGATGGCCCAGCATTGAGCTAGCCATCAAGCTGTATCCGGATTATGTGGACCTGCATTTCTATAAAGGCATCATTCTGATGAGCATGAAAAAGTTTGCCGAGGCCCTTGAAACATTTGAATACTGCCTCACGCTGGATGAAGACCATCCTGCCTACCTGACCATGGTCGGCACCGGCAGCTTCCTGGCCTGGTATTATATCGGCAGCTGTCACGAGCTGATGGAGGACCTCCCCAAGGCGGAAGAGGCGTACCGCAAATCACTGGAGCTGTCGGATACGATGGAGCAGGCCAGAGAAGCGCTGCAGAAGCTGGGTGTTCTCGAATCTGCCGCAGACAACTGAAGAAGGGGAGCCATGAATGATTACAATTAGTTTGTGCATGATTGTGAAGAATGAAGAAGAGGCTCTGGATCGCTGCCTTTCCGCAATCCAGGATGCAGTGGATGAGTTTGTGATTGTGGACACCGGATCGACCGACCGCACGAAAGAAATTGCCGCGAAATATACACAGCATGTCTATGATTTCCAATGGATCGACGACTTCTCCGCTGCCCGCAATTTCTCCTTCAGCAAAGCCACGAAGGAGTACATTATGTGGCTGGATGCCGATGATGTCGTTGACGAAGCCAATGTGGCAAGATTGAAGGAACTGAAGCGCACCCTGCCTCCGGAGATTGACCGGGTCAGCATGCCGTACAATCTGGGCTTCGACGCTTCAGGCAATGTGACATTCAGCCTGCGCAGATTCCGGCTGGTGCGCAGATCCTGCAATTTCAAGTGGGAAGGGCCGGTGCATGAGGTCCTGATCACGGACGGACCGATGATCGCCAGCGATGTAGCGATAGCGCATCACAAGGATAAGCCGTACACGGACCGCAACCTGCAAATTTATCTGGCACGGAAGCAAAGAGGGGAGCAGTTCTCGCCGCGCGATCTGTACTACTTCGCCAATGAGCTGCGCGATAACGGACGGAACGAGGAAGCGATCGAATACTACAACAAATTCCTGGATACGGATAAAGGCTGGGTAGAGGATAACATACAGGCCTGCTTCAAACTGGGAGATTGCTACAATAAACTGGATCGCCGTCAAGACGCTGTCGCCGCCATGAGTCGGTCGTTATGGTATGACACGCCGAGACCGGAGTATTACTCCAATATGGGCGATATCTTTCTGGTGCTGGGCAATTATCGAGTGGCCGCCCACTGGTATAAGCAGGCGATCGAGACGGAGGCTCCGGCCGACACGATGGGGATGACCAGCAACATCATAACGACCTGGTATCCTCATCTGCAGATTTGCTTGTGTTACGACAAACTCGGGCAGCATGAGCTGGCCAGCGAGCATAACGAGAAGGCCCTGGCTTACAGCCCGCAGCATCCGAGCATGCTCTATAACCGCAAATACTTTATGGGTGTGCTGGGCTCTCGTTTTGTAAGGGGAGAAGGAACCCCGGAGATCGATCCGGCATAGAATAAACCAAGAACAGAATGAATCAACAGCAAAGGTTCAGCGTGTGAAGGACGCCTGCAGGGTGTCTCCACGCTGGACATTTTTTCAAAGCTTTGATCGACAGACAAAAAAACGACTGCCATCGACCAGGTCGTTGGCAATCGTGAGAAATCATCGTTATACGAATGTTATCGTCGGGGCAGGACGATTAACGGTAGGCAGGGTAGGATGTGCTGCCACCTGATGCTTGGTCAGGCGGGCAAGGTGGCTGCGGCTGATGAGTCGGGGTGCCGCTTGAGCAAGGAGGAGTGCTGCACAGCACAGTTTCCAGCTTCATTTGCAGCAGCAGCTCCTTGCGAACGACCTCCGACAGCGTCTGGCGCACATCCTTGTTGATCTTCAGAATGTCGTCAACCGAAGCGGATGAGCCTGTGCCATGCAGGGTACCGAGCACATACTGGATTTTCTCGGCTTCGGCGTTAATGATATGGCTGAGGCCGATTTCCTCCATCGCAATGGACACGAGCAGCAGGTTGACGGCATCGCAGTAGTCGATAGAGATTGTAGGCGTGATATTCGGAACTGTTGGGTAAGACATGGATAAATTCCTCCTTAAATGTACATAGAGTTTAAGTTTTACAAGCGATTAAAGACAAGGGTGCTTGGCGGACATGACCGTTTCCAGCTTCATTTGCAGCAGCAGCTCTTTACGAACGACTTCGGACAATGTCTTGCGTACATCCTTGTTGATCTTCAGAAGATCGTCGACCGAGGCGGATGGGCCCGTACCGTGCAGGGTACCGACGACATACTGGATCTTCTCGGCCTCGGCATTGATGATATGACTGAGGCCGATTTCTTCCATGGCGATAGACATAAGCAGCAGGTTAATGGCATCGCAGGCGTCTACAGTGATCGTAGGGGTAATGTTCGGAATATTTGGATAGGACATGCTCTCACTCCTTGATATAGCTTTTATGGGTTTACTGCGCAATCGGCAATTTCCAAAAGGTATGTGCACTGGTGTTTCATTATGTTATGACTGCAGCGACACGCAATTGCCTCACCTCCTTAAAGGGTTAACGTTATTCGTCGTAGTACTCTTCCGAGCTCCCCTTGTCATCATCCTCGCAATCGTCATAATCCCCTTCTTGAAAATGCTCATCCACAAGCTGAATAACCCGGTCCAGCTTGTTGAGACTCAACCATTGCTCCATCGTTATTTCTTCCATAAATTTGGATACGGCATTATTAAATTGAATATAGTCCTTCGTCTTGACTGACATGGAACGCTCGGCATGCTGAACAAAAGCCTGTATTTTCTCAGCTTCCGCATTAATGATGTGTGACATGGACAATTCATTCATAGCTATGGAACCCAATAATAATGAGATCGTTTCTCTTTTTGTAACCGTGATCAGTGGTGTGATATTGGGGATTGATGGCTGTGACAGGATAACCCCTCCTTTCCTACAAGTTCATCTGCGACGAGTAAGGAAACCTGTTATCGATGGTTTAGTATATAAGCCGCGCAACTTGTACTATTACTCATGTTTAAAAAATTTAATTTGGGGGACACGGAAAAATTTGAAGCAGGACATTAACACATTCAGCGAATGCCACATACATTATCCTAGAACTTAATCCACCCCCACCGGATTAAGGGGATATCGTAAAGGGAGAGGATGTGTAGAATGTCGCAGGCAAACATACCTAATATTACCCCATCCATAAGCCTCACTAGAGACGAAGCAATTAACCTGATACTGTCATCGATCGCAATGCAGGAGCTTGGACTGAGTCACATTATTAATGCCGAGGCCGAGAAGATTCAGTTTGCTCTGGGTACGCTGTCGGGAGGCGGCCTCAACCCGCCGCCGAATCTGGATGAAATTACAGCCCTGAACTGTAATGTTCGCGAGACGCTCACCGAAGTCATGAAGACGGAAATGGTGCTTCAGAACAAGATGGATTCTTTGAAAAAGTTTGTTAAAGGCTGCCAGGGCCCCACCGGTACGGCAGGTCCGACAGGTCCGACGGGACCTATCGGTCCAACGGGACCGGGCACTGGCGCAACAGGCCCAACGGGTCCACAGGGTCCGCAAGGTCCAACAGGCCCGGCGGGAACAGGAGCAACCGGTCCCCAAGGTCCTCAGGGACCACAAGGCCCGCAGGGTCCACAAGGTCCGCAAGGCCCGCAGGGTCCACAAGGTCCGCAAGGTCCGGTAGGTCCAACAGGTCCTGGCGGTGATGGCACACCAGGTCCAACCGGTCCGCAAGGTCCACAAGGCCCGCAGGGTCCGCAAGGTCCGCAGGGTCCACAAGGTCCAACCGGAGCAGGTGAACCAGGTCCGACTGGCCCGCAAGGTCCGCAAGGTCCAACAGGTCCGGCAGGTTCAGGCGCCCCAGGTCCAACGGGTCCACAGGGTCCCCAAGGTCCACAGGGTCCGCAAGGTCCGGCAGGTCCGACCGGAGCAGGTGAACCAGGTCCAACCGGTCCTCAGGGACCACAAGGTCCGCAAGGTCCGGCAGGTCCGACCGGAGCAGGTGAACCAGGTCCGACCGGTCCGCAAGGTCCCCAAGGTCCGCAAGGCCCGCAGGGTCCACAAGGTCCGGCGGGAATAGGAGCAACCGGTCCCCAAGGTCCGCAGGGACCACAAGGCCCGCAAGGCCCGCAAGGTCCGCAAGGCCCGGCCGGAATAGGTGTAACCGGTCCGCAAGGTCCGCAAGGTCCGCAGGGACCACAAGGCCCGCAAGGTCCCCAAGGTCCGGTAGGTCCGGCGGGAACAGGAGCAACCGGCCCGCAAGGTCCGCAAGGCCCTCAAGGTCCGCAAGGTCCCCAAGGTCCGCAGGGCCCGCAAGGTCCGGCAGGTCCGACGGGAGCAGGAGTAACCGGCCCGCAAGGTCCGCAAGGGCCGCAGGGTCCACAAGGTCCGCAAGGTCCGGCAGGTCCGACGGGAGCAGGAGTAACCGGTCCGCAAGGTCCGCAAGGTCCGCAGGGTCCGCAAGGTCCGCAGGGTCCCCAAGGTCCGCAAGGTCCACAGGGTCCACAAGGTCCGGTAGGCCCTTCAGGAACAGGAGCAACCGGCCCGCAGGGTCCGCAAGGTCCACAAGGTCCACAAGGCCCACAAGGTCCACAAGGTCCGGCAGGTCCGACGGGCGCAGGGGTAACCGGCCCACAAGGTCCGCAAGGTCCGAAAGGTGATCAAGGTCCCCAAGGTCCGCAAGGTCCACAGGGTCCGCAGGGCCCCCAAGGTCCGCAAGGCCCGGCGGGTCCTCCAGGGAAATGTGAATGCTGCTGCGGCGGCTGCGGTTGCGGTGGTGGCTGCGGCGGTGGTTGTGGCGGCGGCTGCGGCGGCAAGAAATGTTACTGCAATTGCTGCTGCTGCACCCAGTGCGTTCCATGCGGCTGCAAAGTGAATCTCAACCTGCCGACTGGAAGCGATGTATCGGGTATGATCTATAATGGCAACGAGGTCATCGTCCAAACACCTGGACTGTACAATATTGAATGGTTTGTATCACTGGCACCGAACCAGGCTGTGCCAACGCTGTTCTCGCTGCTGATCAATGACCAGCCATACAGCGGTGCGTCGACATATGCGAACACCGGCACCCTCTCCTCCAGCAGAGTTGGTTATCTGAACGCGGGAGACCGGATCAGCATCTCGAACCGCTCCGATTCCGAACGCTTCCTGCAGAGCGCAATCGCGGGCAACACGGCAGGACACCTGTCCATCTTCCTGATCAGCGAGTAATGCTCGTTTACATGTATATGAGGCAGCAAGTCCACGCAGAACGGCAGCAGCCTTAAGAGGCATCGCACCAGATGGAAATAGACTATTGAGGAGTCCTCGGTAGTCTATTTTTTTTCGGTTATAACTCCTTTCTGGCGGGCATATGTATGTGTCAGAAGAGTATCCATTTCGGATGGGGATGCAAGATATGTACTCGGATACGGGGAGTGAACGAGAATGAAGCGATTGTCGTTATGCATGGTCGCCACGGGCAGCGATGCGCAGTTGAAGCGCTGTCTGGACAGCGCGCATGGTCTGGCCGACGAGATAATTATCGTGAACATGGAGCCTACGGACCGCATTCCGAAGCTGGCGAAGGTCTATGGCGCCAAGGTATTTGATTTCTATGAAGAGGGGAGCTACCCGGAAGCAGGCAACTTTGCCCTCGGGCAGGCCACAGGAGACTGGGTCCTATGGATGCATGAGGATGAACAGTTGGACCAGATGGACCGTTACCGGGTGCGGGATCTGATTTATCAGGAGCAGTACGACCTCATCTTCCTGAACGTGCTGCAATACGGCTCCACGGCAAGCGGGCGCGTACGAATCCTTGACATGGCCGCCCCGCGATTGTTCCGCAGGCATTTCCGTTTTCAGTATTTTACCGAACATCAGGAGCTGCTCAACTTCAACCAGCTCAAGGGCAAATCCAGAGAACAGGAACGGATTGGCATTTTCCCGGTGAAAATTCATGACTACAGGCTGGAGAAGAATCCGCTCAAGAACAAGTCCAGTGTGCTGCGGGAGCTGGATCATCTGAGCCGTCAGCCCCTGACGGCCGGCATCAGGGGCCAGTGGTATGCGTACCACCTGGCGTGTGAATATTACCGCCTGCAGATGTACCGCCCCGGCTTCAAGCAGCTGAACACCGCTATCCAGCATTATCTGGACGAGAAGCAGCTTCCCCCCTATATCGTCTACAAATTGAAGTACTCGGTGGTGCTGGATGAAGTCAGCTCCGAAGAGATTGAACATGGCTTGAAGCTGTCGCTGCGCATGTATCCGGATTATGTCGACCTCCAGTTCTATTCCGGCATTGTTCATTATAAGAAGAAAATGTACGAGGAAGCCTTGCACCATTTCAACCGCTGTCTGGAGCTGGGAGAGCCGTCCTTCGGCAAATATCTGGTCCGCAAGGGAGCCGGCAGCCATCAGGCAGCTTACTATAAGGGGTTGTGTCTGGAGAAATTGGGGCGGGACGATGCTGCAGTCGAGGCGTTTGTGCAATCCCTGTCCTACTCCAGCACCTTCAAACCGCCGCTTGATGCCTTGATCAGATGTCTGGGGGAGGATGCCGCGCTGCATGAGCTTACATATTTCTGGCAAGATAAGCTGCCCATGGAACGGGAGGAGCTGCAGGCGATCATTGATGCGCACCTCCATGACACCGGCAAGGTGAAACAGTATGGGTAGAGTACCTGACGGGAGTTGAAACTTATGAGCAAACGGGAAATGGATTTGTCCGTGGACCCCAATAGGGAAGGAGAGCAGGAGGAACTCAGCCAGGAAGAGCTTCTGAACAGCATCGCGAAGGAAGAAATGGAGCTGTTCAACACCGGTGGTAAGGGGAGAAGCGATTCCGGAGGGCTGGAGCAGCAGCTGAAGCATATCGGGGATAAAATGAAAAGCGGCAACAAACGCTCCAGCCGGGAGGTCATGAAGGATATTCTCACCTCCGTGGCCATGGAGCAGACCTCGATATCCTATCTCATTCAGGCGGAAGCGAACAAGATCAAGGCTTTTACGGGCCCAGCCGGGAATTTTCCCACCATGCCGACCAACCAGAATATCAATGATTTTCAGCTATCCACCGCCCGTGTCGTAGAGGCGCTCGTGGAGAAGCAGAAGCTGCTCATTCGCATGGTGGAGATGAGCCGCAGAATTTTGAACGAGGAGGATGGGGATGGGGAGTTTTGAGAAATGGCACCCATTGGAGGAGTTTGAGAAGGAAGCGATTCTGGATGCGTCGCAGCAGACGCTGGACAGCATCAAAGACCTGGAGGGCATCTGTGCAGGTTGGCCGGCTGAGTTCCTGCAGCCAATCAATCATTTATCGGTGGCCGCCGCGGAAATGCTGGAATGTGCCAAAGCGGATCTCAGCTTCGATCATCAATTGAATCAGCTGGATGATCTGATCAGCCAGATTATAGGCGTGACCTTGGACGCCCTGGCCAGCCAGACTCCGGTCATGCCGCCGGATGGGCCGGAGCTTTCTGTCACAGATGAGCTGCCAGGCGATGCGGGGGCTTCCGACACGCTGGACAGAAGCGGCGCTATTCTGGCGCAGCCAATCGGGAAGGAGCCCGGCGGTCCTGCGGACCAGGAGCTGGATGCTCCTGCCCAGGTGCCCGCCGCCGGCACACAGACCGGCGCTACGGTCGAAGCAGCCGCAGCGGAGCCTGCAGGAGAGCCGCTCATTCCGGCTGCAGCCGAGTCTGTCGGTGAACCGCTCATCCTGGCTGCGGCGGGGTCCACAGGTGAACCGCTCATTCTGGCAGCAAGCGAGCCAGCAGGCGCTGCAGTCCGTCCGGCCAGAAGCAAGCCGCCGGCACATCTGATCCTCCCGCCCCGCTCCGAGCCAACAGGAGAACCGGCCAGTCCCAAGGCAAGCCAGCCGCTCAGGCCGAATCAGGCGTCATCCGGGCTGTCCGCCCAGCTTACCGCCAAGAGCGCCAAGGTATACCGCAAGACCGGCAAGACGGATGCTCCTTCACAGATGACCGAATCATCCCGGCCGGATCAAGGAACCGTACCCGGTGAGATGAGAGCGGGGATGAGCACCAGCGGCATTATATGTTCTCCCAATCTCCGGATTTCCGGAAAGTAAGAACAAAGACATACCGCGTGTGGCAGTTGTTGACTGAACAAAACTGTTCCTGACCAGAGGGCAGGCTTACTTAAGCAGCGGAAGGTTGTCGAAAACGTGGAACATCAAGATACTGAATTGCAAGCGCTGACCGAAGCGATGAACAATGAGGATAATCAACGAATTTGCGAGCGCTATAAAGCTGTCATGCTCTATCTTGAAGGCAATAATTTCACATCCATCGCCAGGTCGCTGGGACGTACAAGACAGACGGTCAAGAGCTATATTGACATTTATCGGTCCAATGGAATCGAGGGGCTGGGCGAAGCCTATTATGCCATGCTATCCCGCAAGCTTGACGCTTCGCAGGAGGCCGAACTGAAGGAATTGCTATTGAATCGGCGCCCGCTTGACGTGGGGCTGGGAGATTACTATAGCTGGAGCATCAATCTCATTAAGCAGTGGATTATGAGGGAGTATGGCCAGTCCTTCAGCAAACGGGGGATAAGCAAGCTGCTTCAGCGTTTGGGTTTTCGTTTTACGAAGGCGAATTTCACGCTCGTGTCAGCCGATCCGATTGCGAATATACGTTATACCAAAGTAACGTTTCCGTCGCTTAAGCTCATGATCAAGAATGCCAGAAACAGCCGTATCGTATACGAAGACCAATCTCTGGCCCTCCCGTATTATCTCCTGCAGCATGGCTGGTACCTTGAAGAATTGGACAGCTGGAACGCGTTCAATCATCAGGATGCAGGGAAATTAAGCTTTCTGAACGGCATCCGGTTTCTGAAGAATGCTTTGCGTGATCACCCTGCTGGAGCTCTGTTTGCGGTGATGGGCTTTAACCGGCTGGAGCGTGTGAGCGACTTTGAACCCTATCTGCGAAAAAATCCGCGCCTGACACTCATTTTTCTGCCTCCCTACACTCCTAATCTGGACCCGGGCGATGGCAGCAGCGGGGAAGAGCTCTAAGCAATCAAAAGCCTTGTGATTGGGAGGAACGGGATTGGGTTCGCAGCGTGGAATGAGACGGGGAACAATAGAGGGATTCTTCAGTTGTATTGAAGAGGCCCTCTATTCTCGTAAGTATTGTAAAATTTGATGCCGACAATCCTGAAGGACCGACTGGTACGGGCAGGACCCGCCGGTCCCACCGGGAGAAGCAGCAGGCATAACAGGAGTCACCCGATGCAACCGGTATTAAATCGTACAAGCGTCACCCACATATGCAGCCCGGGCCGGGAGGAACGGCAGCAGTAATAGGTATTTACCTATTTATAGTAGTAGTACATATAACCAGGGCTTACGCCTAACACTCCGAAACCAAGTGGGCATAAGATGTACCAATTCAATTGAAAGGAGAGATTGTGGTTGTCTCAATCCAACCTGCCTAATATCACACCTACGATTACAATAACAAGAGATGATGCCATCTCATTAATCGTGGCCTCCATAGCCATGGAGGAACTGGGGCTTAGTCACATTTTGAATGCGGAAGGTGAGAAGCTTCAATATGTATTGGGAACCCTGCCAGGTGTGTCGGGACCGGTAGCATCGATCAGTGATATATTGGCTGTAAATGACAGCATCCGGAAAACCCTGCAGGAAACGATCAACAAAGACTTTGTACTGAGCAATAAATTGGAAACAGCCCTGTGCGCTACGAACATTGTGGGGCCAACCGGTCCTCCGGGGCCTCCAGGACCTCCAGGAGGACCAACAGGACCGACCGGCGCGACGGGTCCAGCGGGAGCCACAGGAGCGCAGGGTCCGGCAGGGCCACCAGGAACGTGCCCAACATGTCCAACAGGTCCAACAGGGCCTAAAGGTGATCCCGGTTCACCAGGAGCAACAGGCTCGACCGGCTCAACAGGACCAACAGGAGCCACCGGCGCAACTGGAGTCGGAGTGACAGGTCCTACAGGAGCTACAGGAGCAACTGGAGTGGGAGTGACAGGTCCAACAGGAGCAACGGGTGCAAGCGGAGCCACAGGCTCAAGCGGCGCGACCGGCGCAACAGGACCAACAGGAGCCACCGGCGCAACTGGGGTTGGAGTGACAGGTCCTTCAGGAGCAACGGGTGCAACAGGAGCCACCGGAGCGACAGGCGCTACCGGAGCGACAGGCTCTACGGGCGCAACGGGCTCCACGGGCGCGACAGGTTCCACGGGAGCAACAGGCTCCACCGGAGCAACAGGTTCGACGGGCGCGACAGGTTCTACAGGAGCAACGGGCTCTACGGGCGCGACAGGTTCCACGGGAGCGACAGGCTCTACGGGCGCAACGGGTTCCACGGGAGCGACAGGCTCTACGGGCGCAACAGGCTCTACCGGCGCGACAGGTGATGCTGGTGCTACCGGAGCGACGGGAGATACAGGAGCCACCGGAGCGACGGGAGATACAGGAGCCACCGGAGCGACGGGAGATACAGGAGCCACCGGAGCGACGGGAGATACAGGAGCCACCGGAGCGACGGGAGATACAGGAGCCACCGGAGCGACAGGTGATACTGGTGTAACCGGACCAACCGGTCCGACCGTGACGGCGAATAGACTTTTTGCTATGGGAGTTCCAGGTGATGTAGCTGGCGGAGGGATTCTTTCAGTACCGGTGATCTTGGATCGGAATGGAAACGCCATTCAGCCGAGTAACGGAACCGTCACTCTAGTTGCTAATCAGACGTATTCTGTGGACTATAGAACGAACGCCACTTCGACTGCGGGTTCAGTGAATGGTTCTGTAAGTGCTGCGTTATTCCTTGGTGCAACCTTGGTACAAGGAAGCAACAGTGTCGCTACGAGTAACGGGGCTACGCAAGTATTAGCAGGAAGCGCCATTATTTCGACGTCACGAGTAATTAACTTATCATTGAGAAATCCTGTTGCAGGATCTCCTGGTAATTATGGTTCAACAAGTCTAAGAGTCATTAAGCTGGCTTAACCGATATTTGAACGGCTACCTGCGGACGCTAAACGGGATGTCAAGCTATAGTGGAGCATAGGAAACCAATTTCAACCTGGCACTCTTCAGACCCGTAAATGTCTGATAAGTGGCCAGGTTCCACTTCATTCTAATCTTAAGCTCCAAATTTCTCAAAATGTCTCCAGCAGATGCAAAGACCAATCCTGACTCCCCCCCCTTCTCTGGGATGAAACGGTTGAAGCTCTTCATGGAGTATTGAAGCTCACATGAATATAAATAACCCTATATTCGAAGAGGTGAAGGATGAACACCCCCAGCATTTCGTTATGTATGATCGTCAAGAATGAGGAGCCGTATCTGGCGCAATGCTTGAGCAGCGTCCGAAGTATTGTGGACGAAATCATTGTGGTGGACACGGGCTCGACGGATCGATCCGCGGCGATTGCGAGCGATTTTGGAGCCAAAGTCATTCATCGGCAATGGGATGACAGCTTCTCGAATGCTCGGAACCGGGGATTAGAGGGGGCCACGTGCGAGTGGATTCTGTGGCTGGACGCGGATGAAGTGCTGGACAGCAACGAGGCGCCCAAGCTGAAGGAGCTGTTAACCCGGGATGCGATTCGGGAGCACCAGATTGAAGGGATTGAGCTGCTGTTCCATAATTACCTGGATGACGGCAGTATGGAGCGCTCTTATGTGCTCAGGCTGGTGCGGAATCGGCCGGAATACCGTTTCGAAGGAAGAGTGCATGAGCAGATTTATCCAGTGATGCTGCAGCACACTCCAAATCTTCGGCTCGGAAGGGCGGATGTGACGGTTCACCATCACGGATATCTGATCCGTAATATTATCCGCCAGGATAAGGTGAAACGGAATACATTGCTGCTGCGCAAGGCACTTGAGGAGTACCCGAAGTATTGGGTGTATCACTATTACCTGGGGACGGAGCTCCTTAAAGCGAATGAACTGGAGGATGGGATTGCCCATTTAAACACCGCGCTGGCTCATTCAGAGGGGTTTACGTTGAGCGTGATCGTGAGTGCGCATAGGTATCGAATCCTTGCGCTGGGGCTTATGGGGCGTTATGAAGATATGGTGGAGCAATGCAGCGCAAGCATGGCTGAGTTTCCGGAGTTTACAGACCTGTATCATTGTAAAGCGGAAGGGCTGATCGCTCTGGGCCGGGTGGACCAAGCCGCTCATGTGCTCCAGGAAGCCTTGAACATGGGTCCGGCTCCGGAGGATTACCCTAGTATGGCTGGTTACGGCTCCTACTTGACCTGTCTTGAGCTTGGTCGGTGCTTGGCCGCTTGCGGGAACGAACCGGGGGCGGATTGGTATTTTACCCTGGCGAGCCTGATGGACAGCGGTACGATTATAGCCCTTACAAAATCCTTAAGTAACGGTAGTGAAGCTGGCAGCCCCGATGTTTCTGTGTTAGTCGGTCCCTAATTTAAAGGAAAAAGTTATGCGCACAATGATCTAAGCTTATGGTAGGTTCAATAGGTGGTTTTCCCGGCACCCGGATAATATAAATAATCCTATATTGGGAGAAGTGAGAGATGGGTACCCCGAGCATTTCGTTATGTATGATCGTCAAGAATGAGGAGCCGTATCTGGTGCAATGCTTAAGCAGCGCCCGAAACATTGTGGACGAGATCATTGTGGTGGACACGGGATCGACGGATCGGTCCGCAGCGATTGCGGGCGATTTTGGCGCCAAAGTCATTCATTGGCCTTGGGATGACAGCTTCTCGAATGCCCGGAACCGGGGACTGGAGGAGGCGAAGTGCGATTGGATTCTGTGGCTGGATGCGGATGAAGTACTGGACAGGAACGAGGCACCCAGGCTGAAGGAAGTGTTAACCCAGGATTCAATTGAGAGACAGCAGATTGAAGGGATTGAACTGCTGCTTCATAACTACCTGGACGGCGGCAGGGTGGAACGTGCTTATGTGCTTCGGCTGGTGCGGAATCGGCCGGCATACCGTTTTGAAGGCAGAGTCCATGAGCAGATCCTTCCGGTGATGCTGAAGCACACCCCGAATGGCCGGATGGGAAGGGTGGACGTGACGGTTTACCATGACGGACATCTGACCCGTAATCTGATCCGCCAGGATAAGGTGAAACGGAATATATCGCTGCTGCGGAAGGCACTTGAGGAGCATCCCTCTTATTGGCCGAATCACTATTACCTAGGGGCTGAGCTCTTTCGAGCGAATGAACTGGAGGAAGGGCTTGCTCATTTGAATACCGTGCTGGCTCATCCAGAGGGAGTTCCGATGTACTTGATGGTGAACGCGCACAAGTATCGGACCCTTGCGCTGGGGATGATGAAGCGTTACGAAGAGATGGTGGAGAAATGCAGCGCAAGCATTGCCGAGTTTCCGGCATTCACGGAGTTGTATCATTACAAAGCCCAGGGGCTGGTGGCTTTGGGCAGGTTGGAGCAGGCCGTTCATGTGCTCCAGGAAGCCTTGAGCGTCGGTCCGGCTCCGGAAGAGTATCCCGGCATGCCCGGTTACGGCTCTTACTTGACATGTTTTGCACTTGGCCAGTGCCTGGCCGCTTGTGAGAACGAACTGGGGGCGGATTGGTACTTTACCCTGGCCAGCCTGATGGACAGCGGTACAATTACTGCCATTACAAAATCCCCAGGCAACGGTGGTGAGACTTACGGACCCATCGCTTCTATGTTTACCCACCCCTGATATACAGATGAAAAGCCAAGCATACAATAGTGCTCTTTCCGTATTGTCGCTTGGCTTATTCTGATCCCGTCCGGCTGAGCAATAGCGGAGAACAGCTGGTGAGCGGCGAATTCCTCCATGTATACAGCTGTCTTCAAAAACAAACTTCTCTCTGCCCGCTCCATTCAACAAGAAGCTGAATTGAAGAGAATAAAATGATCTAGCCCTGCAAACCGCGTTTTGCGGAAATCTCTTCTGGCCCTTGAACCAAACAAGATAAATTATCCCCAAGAATTCTTTCAATTACGCTTCGCTTGAGTCGGGGTTTCTAAAGAATCATATCTAACCCGCAGGGCTAAAAAGGGACACCGATGAGGTCCTGTACTTACATAACTCAACTTTCGCAGCATGAAATCGGCAAACAGGCCTTGATGTAACTGGGTAAAACGGGGATCCACTGCTGGAGTTGACGCTGAATCAGCAGACAGCTTTTTTCTAGCTTTCTTGGAAGAAAGGGATTCGCCCCGCTCAGAGTCTAGTATCCAGAGTGAGACGGATGTCTATAAGGTATGGTATCTGGTATCTGGTGTCCGTTACCTGTTGCCTCTCCATACAGCTTTGCATGATTATCCCTTTCGCTCAGGTCAGTTTCACATCACCTAAATGCTCCTGCTTTCTCCTAAGATCGCCTCATGATCTCGAACCGATCTGCTTCTCCATAAGGCACGATCAAAAAAAATAATAGACCCATTCGATGGTCCTGAATAGCGTAACAACAGGCATTTTCGCGCCTCATTTGATCCGTTATTTTCTTTAACGCGCCTAAAGTAAATTTTCGGTTCCTGGTTTTCTGTTTTTCTTTACCTGATCCAATGGGATAATCGTGCAAAGCTCCCGAACAGTGAGTTCACATGCCTTGCCACGGTCGACGGGCAGCTTGACTGTCAAGCACGGATGATGAGGTGGAGTCCATAAAATGAGTTAACTTTCGCAGCATGAAATCGGCAAACTTGCAAGGAGGGGATTCGAATTGCTCAGAACCCAGCAGCGACAAAGGTTTAATTGAATTTGTCCTCTGCGAAAGTTGAGTTACATAGAGCAGCCTCCAGCTTATTAACCCGAACAATATTCAGGCTAACTCAAGTGCCTTCCGGCACACAACGATTAAGTAAGATTCCGCAGAATCCGTGCATAAGGGAAATGTGAAGTATGCAAGACCGTTGCCTTCGCTACTGGACTTGTCCAATCGGTAAAAACAAAGAAACACTCCACATTTAGCGGGAGTGTTCCTTCTATTCAAGAGAGCGTCGGCGGCGCGGACGTTTGCTGCTGTCCTGCCATTCCTCTACATCACGGGGATCTATCTCCAGAACGCGGCAGATTTCCAAAGCGAGAATTACATTAGGTATGTCTTGACCGGCTTCAATGCGTTGATAATGTCGCACAGAAGTATCCACAAGCACAGCGACCTGTTCCTGTGCAAGACGTTTTAATTCACGTGCTTCCTTGATTCTCACCCCTGTATACCCCTTGTCATCATTATTGTTCATTTATGGTAACAAATCAGAGAATGAATTATTACGACCATGTAGACGCGTCTTATAGGACGTTGTATAATTAAGGCAGATTGATAGATTCGCTATCTCGGGAGGAGGAATACCCATGAAATTTCACTCCACGATGGAACACAGAACGGATGCTGCAAAGCTTCGAGCACGCAAAGAGCATCACTTAACAATCACATATCGATATCATAAGTTGTCTCAATACCATATGAAGCTCGCCATGATTTTTTACGATCATAGCCTGCCTCGATCCAGCCTGATCCTTTGCGACTGGGCTCTTACCGCTATGCTAAACGCTTTGTACATCAAAAAGAACAACATGCTTGCCCCAAAGAGGTTTTTTCCCATGGAGGATCTTCTGCATCTCCTGCATTCTGAAACTTCTCCGGCATTGGATGTGGTCATTTTTATCGGGACGATTCAATATTTGGCATCTGATATGGAAAGAGAGCAGGTCTCTAAAATGAAGAAAAAGAACGTCAACCGCTTGTTAAGAAGGACCGATGAGATCCTGTATCTTTTGTCAACCAAGATTACAGATGACCCGTCAAAGCTTTATCAATCCATTTTCTGAAAAATTTACTTACATAATTCAAGTATTCCTTTCAGCATAGGCTATCATTTCCACAATACAATCAAGCAGACTGCAGCTTAATAACTCGAACAACATTGAGGCTAACTCCCCATATACTAATACACAGGTGAATGTATTCAAGTTGGCTTATGCAAAGTCTGGGTGTCTTTCGATATAAGCATGACTGTATTTGAACTTATAAGAACTATTTCCCTGTAATTCCGGGCTGCCTATATTTCGAAAATGAGGCGATTATTGGACGTTTACCTCAAAACTTCTGCAGTGGGGTTGAATACACTGGACTATCACTACCGAAAGGGGAGATGTAAGTGTCTCAAGCCAACCTGCCTAACGTCACACCTACGATTACAATCACGAGAGATGACGCTATATCGTTAATCGTCGCCTCCATAGCCATGGAGGAGCTGGGGCTCAGTCACATATTGAATGCGGAAGGTGAGAAGCTTCAATATGTACTGGGAACCCTGCCAGGTGTGTCAGGGCCGGTAGCATCGATCAGCGATATATTGGCTGTAAATGAAAGCATCCGGAAAACGCTGCAGGAAACAATCAACAAAGACTTTGTACTGAGCAACAAATTGGAAACAGCCTTGGATGCTACCAATCTTGTGGGGCCGACTGGTCCTCCGGGACCTCCGGGACCTCCGGGAGGACCAACCGGTCCGACAGGTCCGGTAGGGCCGACAGGAACGTGTCCAACATGTCCACCAGGTCCAACAGGACCCACAGGAGCGACTGGAATCGGAGTGACAGGTCCGACAGGAGCTACGGGCTCGACCGGCTCGACCGGCGCAACAGGCTTCACGGGTGCCACAGGCTCGACCGGCGCGACAGGTTCGACGGGAGCAACAGGCCCAACTGGAGCCACAGGCTCGACCGGCGCGACAGGTTCGACGGGAGCAACAGGCCCTACAGGAGCTACAGGTGCAAGCGGAGCCACAGGCTCAAGTGGAGCCACCGGAGCAACAGGCTCTACCGGCGCGACTGGAGCCACAGGCTCGACTGGAGCGACCGGCGCGACTGGAGCGACCGGCGCGACTGGAGCCACAGGCTCTACCGGCGCGACCGGCTCGACTGGAGCTACAGGCTCGACTGGAGCCACAGGCTCTACCGGCGCGACCGGCTCGACTGGAGCCACAGGCTCGACTGGAGCCACAGGCTCGACTGGAGCCACAGGCTCTACCGGCGCGACAGGTTCTACCGGAGCCACAGGCTCTACCGGAGCCACCGGCTCGACTGGAGCCACAGGCTCGACTGGAGCGACCGGCGCGACTGGAGCCACAGGCTCTACCGGCGCGACAGGTTCTACCGGAGCAACAGGTTCTACCGGAGCAACAGGCTCTACCGGAGCCACAGGCTCGACTGGAGCCACAGGCTCAACTGGAGCTACAGGGACTACAGGTGATACTGGTGTAACAGGAGCAACTGGTCCGTTGTTTTCATTTATTGGCTACAGGAGATCATTCCGGCAGCTCCGGACGAGATCACAGAGGGAGGCGGCCATCACTTATGAACGATACCACTGCAATGATTTTCGGAGCAACCTATCTGCGTATTTCACGAGATAAGGGCGAAAACGAGGATACCTTGCAGAATCATCGCGAAATGATGGAGGAGTTCTGCCGACAGAACGGGTACGGTTATGAATTATATGAAGAAATTGTAAGTGGAGGGAAATACGAGATTGAGCAAAGGCCGCAGCTGCAGCAGATGTTGGCTAATATTGAAAAATACGAAGCGATTTTTACCGTGTCCCTGGACCGGCTTTCCCGCAACGGAATTGTATCCCAGCAAATCAAGCAGATGTGCATCGACTACGATATCAAGATTATCACTCCCTCGCAGACCTTCGATTTGTCCAATTCCCAGGAAGACCGGCTGTTGTATGACGTAAGCTCCATGTTTGCCACGCTGGAATACGAAATGATAGGGCGCAGGAACAAATACAATAAATTGCAGCGAGCCCGGCGCGGAGAGCACGTCGTCGGACTGCCCGCGTATGGTTATAGAAGAAATAAAACAACTCATAAGCTGGAAATCCATGAACCGGAAGCAGAGGTTGTGCGCTATATCTTCAAGCTTCACAACGAAGGGCTGGGCAACCGCAAGATTGCCGACATGCTTAACAGTGAAGGTTATAAACCCCGGCGCGGTCACAGCTTCCGGCCCTGTAACGTGAAGAGGATGCTTGCAAATCCGGTCTACAAAGGGCGTCTTGTACTGCATGACCGCGAGCGTGTCAAGGAAAAGGGCAAGTACAGCTACAAGGTGTCGGACACGATCGTCACGGATAACGCCCATCCCGCCATCATTCCCCCCGAAGAGTGGGATCTGGCCAACCGGGAGCGCGCAGAGCGCGGCGCACAAGCCATGATTTTCCGTGAGAAAGCATCTGTCAAGTCGGGTGCCAGCATGCTGAAAGACCTGCTCTACTGTGGCGTATGCGGAAGGAAGCTTGTCATCAGAAAAGAAAGAAACAGAGGTTATTTCATCAGGCGCTGCGAATCTCTGCTGCCGGACAGCGGGGAGAGGTGCGGGAATCACGGGATGAAGCTGAAGTTCATGGAAGAAGAAATGGCATTAACAATCCAGGCCTACCGCCAGCAGTTGCAGGAAGCGTTGGAATATTTGCAGCGGCGTGATTCTCTACATATACGCTCCGAACTGGAGGAGCGGCTCGTTCACCTGGAAAATCAGATAGATGAAAATCGGAAGCAGCAGGCCAATTTGCTGGATATGGCATTGAAAAAGGTTTTTCCGCATGAGGAGTTGAAGTCTGCAAAAGAAAGGCTGTTGAACCAGGAGCATTCATTGCGGGAACAGAAAGAGACGACTCTGCGGCAAATACAGGAGCTTGAAGTCTCTCCCGGGATGGAACTGGCAGACGGCATCTTGAATTTGCTGGATCAGTTCGCCTTCCTGACGCCTGAAGAACAGAACATCACATTGAAGCAGTTTATCCGGCGGATCAGCTATACCAGGGTGCTGCCGGATGACATCCAGGCTTTGCATGAAAGAAGCCGTGAGCGCGAGGAATATCCGTTCAGCTACATGATTGAGTACTTTTGATTGCCGGCGAAAGCATAAAAAAAGCATTGACTGTATACGACGACTTTGTAAAGGGAACGTCATACGGTCAATGCACTTTGCAGTTAGGTTTAATGAATGCCAAACAAATGCTTCTAAGATGAGGTATTCAGTGTTGCTTGAAGTCGTATTGTTCTTGCCGCAAGAAAATCGACAACCTTATCGGTGTCTTCTTTCCATTGGGAAATGACCTCGATACGTTGGTCGATTCGTTCCAGGGTTGCAACCAGATCGTCATGCTGGTGTGCTTCGATCCGGTCGGCCGTTTCTTTAATGGCCGAGATGTCGCCTTCCATTCGGTTCATTTGTTCCTGTATGTGGGAAACTTGCTCTTGTGTTTGGGATGTTTGTTCATGCACTCGGGAAACTTGCTCTTGTGTGTGGGACATCTGTTCATGCAATTGGGAAACTTGCTCTTGTGTTTGAGATACCTGTCCCTGCAATTGGGACACTTGATCCTGTGTTTGGGATGCTTGCTCCTGCAATTGGGACATTTGTCCCTGCATTTGGGTTAATATTTCCATTATTTTTTCTTCCAAGCAAATCACCTCGCTTTATTATATCACCGCATATATAGCCGTACAATCAAATCTATTTCCCACTGTCCATTCGATCTTGCTTCTAAAGTATCTACAAACATACATATCAGATGTTCTTACATTTCAGTGAAGAACATAGATTGATAGCAGTGACAGCAGCCAAGCTGCTGGGGCAGCCCCGAATAGCTTCAGGGCGGACCGGAAAGGACAGATGGGAGGTCAAGCATCATGAATGAAGAAGCCGGGATCTTTGGAGCGACTTACTTGCGCATTTCACGGGATAAGGGGGAGAATGAAGACACGCTCCAGAACCATCGTGAGCTCATGCAGGAGTTTTGCGCTGAGCATGATTATACATTTGAGCTGTACGAGGAAATTGTGAGCGGAGGCAAGCACAATCTGGAAGCACGCCCTGAGCTGCAGCGGCTAATTGACAATATGGAACGATACCAGGCCATTTTCGCGGTCTCTCTGGACCGTCTCTCGCGCAATGGTCTGGTGTCGCAGCAGATCAAGCAGCTTTGCATAGAGCACCGAATTAAAATCATCACCCCTTCCCAGACATTTGACCTGGCGGGCTCGCAGGAGGACCGTCTGCTGTATGATGTGAGCTCTATATTCGCAACGATGGAATATGAGATGATGGGCCGCAGAAATAAGATGAATAAAATCCAGCGCGCCAGACGTGGCGAATATGTAGTGGGAAAGCCTGCTTTCGGATACAGACGGAATCCTGTAACAAGAAGACTCGAAATTTACGAGCCTGAGGCCAAGGTGATACGGTACATTTTCAAGCTGCATCAAGAAGGCTTTGGCAATCGTAAAATTGCGGGCATTTTGAAGCGTGAAGGTTATAAGCCGGCGAGGTCGAACAGCTTCTGTCCTTCAACCATCGGGAGGGTTCTCAAGAATCCCGTATACAAAGGGACTGTGGTCTTTCAGAATCGCAAACGGGTCAAGGAGAACGGAGAGTACAGGTACAAGCTGCTGGAGACCGTCATTACGGACAATGCCCATCCCGCCATCATTCGGCCGGAGGAGTGGGAGCTGGTCAATCGGCAGCGTGCAGAACACGGAGAGCAGACCGTAGTTACCCGCGAGAAGCCTGCCGACAAAACAGGGACCACGATGCTCAAGGACCTTCTGTTCTGCGGGATATGCGGCAGAAAGCTTGTCATCCGCAGGGAAAGGCACGGGGTATACACAATCAAACCTTGCGGTTATGAGCTGCCTGATGGCCTGGAGAAATGTTATAACCGGGGAATACGGCTGCAGTTCCTTGAAGAAGAAGTGGTATCGAAGATTCAGGCCCACAAGCAGCGGCTGCAGGACCACCTGCAACTTCTGCAGCAGCAGGAGCTCGAAAGTATCTCCGCCGGCCATCAAGAGACTCTGGCGCGGATTGCAGCCGAGCTTAAGGAAACCGAACGACAGCAGTCGAAGCTTTTACAGCTTGGTCTGTCCGGGATATTCTCGAGTGAAGAGATTGACAGCAAGAGGCAGGCCTTGGTGGAACAAGGCCAGATGCTGCTGGACAGGAGGGAGAAGGTACTGCAGCAAATGCGGGACATGGATGAACAGCCTTTTGCAGATCGCCTGACGCAAACGATCCGGCTGCTCGACGAGTTCCAATACCAGACGGCGGAGGGGCAGAACGAGGCTCTGAAGAAGTTCGTGAAACGAATCCGCTATATGAGGACCATGCCGGAGGAGATCCGGAAGCTGTCCACCCGGAACCCGAAGCGTCAAGCCCACCCCTTCAGTTATACCATCGAATATTTTTAAATCTCCTTGTAAACAATGCCAATAGGACAGGGCACCTCCTGTCGAGGCTGTCCCTGTCGGTCAAAGCCGTTCAGACGTCAAATAAGAGAGCTGCAAATCAGCCTGACTAATATGGTAGATTTCGACACAGGCGCTGCGCCAGCGAAATTTAGACAGGATAAATTCGACATGGATGCGGCTTGATTAAAATTAATAATGACGCAAATAAGTGTTTGTTTTTAAATTTAACAGTCCCTCGGTCCGGGATGCGGATCTGCGGACAAAGCCCCCTGACCGCTGAAAAGCCTGAAATCACAGGCTTTTCCGGTTGAGACATCAAATATGAAACCATGATTTCCCGACGGGAGCAACGGGCGTCACGGGCATGACTGGATTGACTGGAGCGACCGGGATGACAGGCGTAACAGGCCCTACGGGTCCGACGGTTACGATGAATAACTTGATGGCCAATAACTTATCAAATAATCCGCAGACAGTACCTGTTGGAGGTATCATTCAACTTCCGGACACTCCTCATCTGAGTGGGACTGCCATTTCGAATTCAAACGGGACCATCACTCTGGCTGCTAATCAACAATATTATGTAGACTATAGAACGAACGCCACTTCGCCAAGCGGGATAGGTGTAGCTGCTGCTCTGTACCTTGATGGGACATATATACCAATGACCAATTCTCTCGCTGAGGGGGGAAGTCTGGCTACTTTATCAGGAAGCGCCATTATTTCGACTACCCAATCCAGTAGGTTAACATTGAGAAATCCTACAGGAGTTACTGCTAGCTATGGTTCAACAGCTGTAAATGTCATTAAGCTGGCTTAATTCGAAAAAAACATTGGATACCTATCGGGAAATGAGGAGCCTGATAGGAGTCAACCCCGTCACCCTTCAGACTGCGGTCCTGAAGGGTGGCTATTTTCCCATTCATCTGTTCATACCCATATTTTCTGCTGGTACAACAGGTATCACGGGGCGGAATGAGTGAACATTACATATGTTCTTATATTTCCGAGCCGGGCATAGAGTATAGCAGGGCCAGCCAGACAAGCTGTCCATCGTAGTAACTTTAACTTTCTTCCCTGTAAGATGTATGGTCTTTATCGCAACACTGGAAAATGAGATGATAGGCCGCAGGAACAAGGTCAATTAAAATCCGGCGCGTCAGAACGGAACGTCAAGCCCAGCCCTTCAGACGTCAAATATGGGGGAGCTGCAAATCAGCCCGTCTAATATGTAGTTTTCGACACATGGGCTGTACGAGCGAATTTGAGATAAGGTAAAATCGATATAAATGCTGCTGCGAAAAAAATGAAAAACGACGAAAATAGATGTGGTCTTTTTAGATTAAGCTGCCCCTTGATCTGTGATGCGGATCTGGCAGACAAACGCTTCTCCGACCGAGACGTCAAATACGAAACCATGATTTCCCGACGGGAGCAACAGGCGCCACAGGTGCAACAGGCATGACTGGAGCGACGGGGGCAACCGGGATGACGGGAGTAACAGGACCTACCGGTCCAACAGTCACGGCGAATTATCAGTCTCTTACTGGGGGGGATGTGACTGCTACTACTCAACAGCTATACCCACTTACAGGTATTACCAGCGAAGGTACGGCGATTACACTGAATCCAAACGGTACACTCAACCTGGCTCCTAATCAGGCGTATTATGTAGACTTTTCAATGGATGCCCGAATTCCTGCAGGCAGTGCTGCTTCAGCAAATTTGACCCTGGATGGAAATGGTGTGGCTGGTTCGGGGGTTGGGCTTAACAACAGCGGTTCAACAGTAACTATTGTAGGTTCTTTAGCAGGAAGTTCGATCGTTCGCACGGGGGCGACGGCGGGTACTTTGGCGCTGAATGTCCAATCTGGTCCTCAAGCCTCTAGTTTTAACACCCCGACATTCAGTGTATTCAAAATAGCTTAACCTGAATCGTATTAGCTTCAATCGGGGCGAGAAAACACATTAGTGAATCAACTTGGCCACCCTTCAGACGGATATGGTTCTGGAGGGTGGCCATAAATCCATTTATCTGTACATATCCCATAGCGTCCACGGGCAACTCATGTACGAGATTGTTCCTGTTAAAAGCCCTGCAGACGTCAAATAAGGGGGTTACAATTAGCTTGTCTATTATTTATGGTGATTTTCGACACAGGCACTGCGCCAGTGTATTTGAGATAGGATAAATTCGACATGGATGCGGCTTTGATTAGAATTAATGATGACGCAAATAAGTATAGCTTTTTTAGATTAAACTGCCCCTCGGTCCGCGATGCGGATCTGGCGGACGAAAGCCCCTTGACCGCCGAAAAGCCTGAAATCACGGGCTTTTCTGGCTGAGACATCAAATGCGAAGCCATGATTTCCCGACGGGGGCAACAGGCGCCACGGGGGCGACAGGCGCGTCGGGCCCGACGGTAACGGCGAACAACTTGTTTGGATATACTGCAACTGGGCTTTGGCCGAGTTATGGACCCCTTCCCTTTGGAACACTTTCATCAGAAGGAACGGCTATTTCCACTGCCAACGGTATTGTCAAACTGGCCCCGAATCAGCGGTATTATGTGGATTATAAAACAAACGTTCTTTCTCCTACCGGGGTAGGGGTTGCTTTGTACCTTAATGGAACTATCATAGGAGGAACTCAGAATTACTCTACCAGTAACAATGTCGTGCAATCTTTATCGGGAAGTGCGATTATTTCATCTGGAGCGACTACGTCAGATTTACAACTAGTAAATCTTTCGGGGCAGCCTGCTAACTTTGGTGCAAGCACTATAAGTGTATTTAAGCTGTCTTGATCTGGCTAGCCTCGCCGTCTAACAGGACATAGCTGCCCCTATACGCAGCCGCCCTTCAGACGTATATATAGACCTGAAGGGTGGCATTACTTAAGATTCTGAAGTCAAGTATCTCGTGATGTAGGATGGTCAATCATGAGGCGAGGAAGAATCACTTTCCAGGAGCCTCAGCTTTCTTAGAACTAGCACCACAAGGGGTGAATTATGGAACAACCAAGCATCTCGTTATGCATGATCGTCCGGAACGAGGAAGAGTATCTTCCGAAATGCCTCAGCAGTGTCAGGCGTGTGGTGGATGAAATCATCATTGTGGATACCGGATCAACGGATAATACCGTATCGATTGCCGAGGCCTTCGGGGCTAAAGTGATTCAAATGCCGTGGGAAGACAGCTTCTCGGTTGCCCGCAACCGGAGCTTCGAAGAAGCGACAGGGGACTGGATCTTATGGCTGGATGCGGATGAAGAGATGGATGTGAATGAAGCGGGCAGACTCAAAGAACTGTTAACCCGGGATACGATCCATGAGCAGAGCATCGAAGGCATCCTGTTTTATTTTTGCAACTATACGGATGGTTCTGAAATGGAACATACCTGTCTTCCCCGTATGGTGAGGAACCGGCCGGAATACCGGTTTGAAGGAAGAATTCATGAACGGATTCTGCCGAGTATGCTGCAAGCCCGCCCCGATATGACCATGGCGCAGGTCGATATTCATGTGTATCATTATGGGGATCTTGCCCAAAATGTTGTTCGTCAGGATAAAATCAGACGAAATATATCGCTTATCCATCAATCGATCCGGGAGCATCCCGAAGATGGGACTTTTCACTATTACCTGGGACTTGAACGATGTCGGAGCAATGAATGGGAGGAAGCCCTCGAACACTTTCATATCGCTGTGGCGAAACCGGCTGGTTTTTCGAAGCAATTGCTGTCCTGTGCTCACAGATCCAGGCTATTTACCTTGGAAACCATGGGGCGTTATCATGACCTGGTCCACTACAGTACGGAGAGCATTGCGCTGTTTCCGGATTATACGGATCTGTATCACCTCAGAGCGGATGGCTGGCATGCACTGGGGGAGAGAGACAAGGCCATTTCCTCCATGCGGCAAGCGCTGAGCCTTGGACCGGCCCCGGAAGAATATTTGTCCATACCAGGAATAGGGACTTATTTGACTTGCCGGGAGCTCGGCACATCGTACGCCTCTGCCGGCAATCTAAAGGAATCGGATCTGTATTTGACCCTGTCGAGCCTGATGGGAGGAGATACGAGGATCGTATTTAGAGAAGCCATCGGATCATAGTGGAAAAGATAGTATATGTACTCAAGCTATGTGGGCCATTACGGGCAGGCATGGCTTTTTGTTGTGCTGCAATGTTCTTATTTTTCAGTGCCAGTCATAGAATGTGGCAAGGGTCAGCCAGACAAGCCGTCCATCGACACAAGCCTGGCTATCGTAACGACCAGAATTCAGCGATGGTAGGATATCAGAAGCTTCAACAACTCTCAATACCTTGGGTTGATCATATAAATAGACACTCCACGTATCAATTCAACGGAAGTGTCATTTCTATTCAAGAGGGCGACGACGGGGGCGTTTGCTGCTGTCCTGCCACTCCTCTACATCGCGGGGATCTATCTCCAAGACTCGGCAGATGTCCAAAGCCAGAATGACATTAGGTATATCTTGACCGGCCTCAATGCGTTGGTAATGCCGTACAGAAGTATCACAAGCACAGCGACCTGTTCCTGTGCAAGCCGTTTTAATTCGCGTGCTTCCTTGATTTTCCCCCTGTGTACCCCTTGCTATAATTGTTTGTTCATTTTATGGTAACAAATTGGGGGATGAATGACCAACCAATATCCAGCCTGATCCTCTGTGACAGGGCTCTTAGCTCCATGCTTCATCAACCATGATTACATATGACCAGTCAAAGCGATATCAAACGATTTTCTAAAGAAATTTTACATACATAAATATGTTCGATCAGTTCCCTTACCAGACGCCTGAGAGGCAGAACAGAATCTTGAAGCAGTTTTTACGGAATCATCCTGTGGACGCAAGGATCTCTCTAATAAGGAAAGGAGTTATCGACAAAGGGGGTGTTCCAGCGAACTTGGCATGTCTCTACCGCCTAATGGCATCATGCCATTTGACATTATCCAACGGAATGGTACGGCTATCAACGCTAACGCAAATGGGACTATCACTCTGGCTCCGAATCAGCAGTATTATGTGGACTACAAACCGAACGTAGCTCCGTTGACAGGCACTGGTTCTATAGCTGCTGGCTTGTACCTTAATGGTAGCCTGTTACCTTCAACTTATGGCCTCGTTACGACTTCTACTTCGGTACCGCAGACTTTAGCAGGAAGCACCATTATTAACACTAGTGGTACGACGGGTACATTACAGTTGAGGAATGCGGGAGGAGGGAACGCCAACTTCGGGAATTCAAGTGTAAGTGTCATTAAACTCATTAAACTGGCTAAAATCGATTAGCATCGCTGCCTTACGGGCATTTGAGATCCCGATGTTCAGTCAGACTGGCCACCCTTCAGACGGATATGGTTCTGGAGGTGGCCATAAATCCATTTATCTGTACATATCCCATAGCGTCCACGGGCAACACAGGGTCACGGGACGGCCAGTTATACCATCGAATGTTTTTAAGCCTCTTCTGAAGACAACGCCAATAGGACAGGGCAGTTCATACACGAAATTGTCCCTGTTCAAAGCCCATCAGACGTCAAATAAGAAAGCTGCAAATCAGCCTGACTAATACGGTAGCTTTCGACACATGCGCTGCGCCAGCGAATTTTAGACTGGATAAATTCGACATGGATGCGGCTTTGATTGAAATTAATAATAACGTAAATAAGTGTGGATTTTTTAAGTTAAACTGTCCCTCGGTCCGAGATGCGGATCTGGCGGACGAAAGCCCCCTGATCACTGAAAAGCCTGAAATCACAGGCTTTTTCGGTTGAGACATCAAATACGAAGCCATAATTTCCCGACGGGGGCAACAGGCGCCACCGGAGCGACCGGGATGACTGGCGTGACAGGGCCTACCGGACCAACAGTTACAGCGAATTATCTGGCGGCTGGTAGAGTAGGGCCTGATCCTGCAATCAATCCGGTACCCCCTGGTGGTATCATTTCACTTGCAACTTTTGATGAAAACGGTAATGCAATATCCAACAACAACGGTAGCATTACCCTAGCCCCAAATCAGACGTTTTCTGTGGTATACAAAACAAACAATACCGATCCGGGGTCTGCTATTCTAAGACTTAATGGAACTAATATAGGAGGATCTAATGCTCAGGGTCCTGCCGGGACCTTAGCAGGAAACACTATTGTTTCCACTGGTGCATTAGGAGGTACACTAACATTGAATAATTTTGGTCCAGCGACCAACACCTTTGGTTCAACAACTGTAAGTGTAATTAAGTTGGCTTAATTATAGGCAACTTCCGGCCACCCTTCAGAGGTCTAACCAACTCTTGGAGGGTGGCCAACTATGATGTTGAATCGTTAACCTACCGAAATGCTCTTGGGCAAACAGCCCTTTATAAAGTTCTAACAAGGTGGTGGTTGCATGCTTCGCTCCAATCCGAATGTGCAAAACAGCTACGAATTCGTTTGTTTAGAAGAACTCGTCCCCCAAAATCATTTGCTTCGTAAGATCCATAAACATATCGATTTCTCCTTCATTCTTGAAAAAGTGCGGCCCTATTATTGTGAAGATAACGGACGTCCTTCGGTCGATCCCATCATGCTCTTCAAAATGATGTTCATTGGTTATCTGTATGGTATTCGTTCTGAACGCCAGCTTGAGCAGGAGGTCCAACTCAACGTGGCCTATCGCTGGTTTGTCGGTTTAGGCTTGACGGATCGCGTTCCGGACCACAGCACCTTGAGCTTAAATCGCAAACGGCTTCAGGACAGTGATGTGATCCAAGAAATCTTCGATCATATTGTATTTAAGGCCAATGCCAACAAACGCAAGCACGTCAAACAAGAAGTCGCAAAGAGTGTTAAAACCTACCTGGATGATCTGGACGAGGCCGTTCAGGCGGATCGAGCTGCTCATGGAAAAAAGCCCTAAAACCCCGGAAGGAGGTGACCCAGACCAAGAAGACAAAAGTAAGTACAACGGACCCCGAGAGCGGATATATGGTGCGTGACGGCAAGCCGGAAGGCTTCTTTTATTTGGATCACCGGACGGTTGACCATAAATGCAACATCATCACGGATGTACATATTACACCTGGAAATGTTCATGACTCGACACCTTATCTTGAACGCCTTGAACTGCAAACGAAGAAGTTCGGATTTGACAAGACCCTGGAGGCTGTTGCCCTGGACGCCGGCTATTACACCGTCGACATCTGCAAGAAACTGCATACCAAGAAGATTTATGCCGTCATTGGCGGTAGAAGCTACACCCCAGTAAAGGGCTTGATCGCCAAGTGGCGATTTAGGTATGATCACGAACGCGACTTGTATATCTGTCCACAAAAACAGGAGTTGACCTATGCCCAGGACAGCAAAGAGTGGGTGAAGCAAAACGGGCGCTCGCGCTCGGGCAAATATCTGTACCGCCTCCGATACCAAACGATTGAGCGAAGTTTCGCGGATGTCAAAGAGCTCCATGGACTTCGCTATTGCCGGTTTCGCGGCCAGAAAAAAGTCTTGGAGCAAGCGCTCATGACGGCCATCTGCCAAAACGTCAAGAAGATCGCCAACCACCTGGCCAAGCGGGCCGGATAGGGCGATCTTCTTGTTTTCATAATGCTCAATACTTCAGGAATTCATTTCATTTTCCAAACGAGACCCAAAAAACAGAGCTTTGTCAACAACCTGGAACCTTTTCCCAAAAGGTCTTTTTCTATGGACGAGCTTCTGCATCTCCTGCATTCCGAAACATCTCCGGCATTGGATGTGGTCATTTTTATCGGGACTGTTCAATATTTGGCATCTGATATGGAAAGAGAGCAGGTCTCTAAAATGAAGAAAAGGAATGTATACCGCTTGTTAAGAAGAACCGATGAGGTCCTGTATCTTTTGTCAGATAGGATCACAGATGACCGTTCAAAGCATTATCAATCCATTTTCTAAGAAAATTACTTACAGAAGCCAAGTATTCCTTTAGCATAATCTATCAGTACCACAATACAATCGAGCAGTTTCCATATGATTCCAAACTACCTATTTTTCGAAAAATGGGACGAGACTGGACGATAACCCCAATCCTTCTGCAGTGGGGCCGAATATATTAGACTATCAAAACCGAAAGGGGAGATAGAAATGTCACAATCCAATTTGCCTAATATTACGCCAACGATCACTCTATCAAGAGATGAGGCAATATCCTTGATTGTAGCATCCATTGCTATGGAAGAGCTGGGGCTCAGTCATATTTTGAATGCGGAAGGTGAGAAGCTTCAGTATGTGCTGGGGACATTGCCTGGTGTATCCGGTCCGCCTGCAACGATCAGCGATATCTTGGCTGTAAACGAAAGCATCCGGAAAACGATTCAAGAAACGGTCAATAAAGATTTTGTGCTGAGCAACAAATTGGAAAAAGCTCTGGACGCTACCAATCTTGTGGGGCCAACCGGTCCTCCGGGACCTCCAGGACCAGCAGGAGGACCAACCGGTCCGACAGGTCCGGCAGGGCCGACAGGAACGTGTCCAACATGTCCACCAGGTCCAACCGGACCTACAGGTGCAACTGGAATCGGAGTGACAGGTCCTACAGGAGCCACGGGCTCAAGCGGCGCGACCGGCGCAACAGGTGCTACGGGAGCGACAGGATCGACGGGAGCGACAGGATCGACGGGAGCGACAGGATCGACGGGAGCGACAGGATCGACGGGAGCGACAGGATCGACGGGAGCCACAGGATCGACGGGAGCGACAGGTTCGACTGGAGCAACAGGATCGACGGGAGCGACAGGATCGACTGGAGCAACAGGATCGACGGGAGCAACAGGATCGACTGGAGCAACAGGATCGACGGGAGCGACAGGATCGACGGGAGCGACAGGTTCGACGGGAGCGACAGGTTCGACGGGAGTGACAGGATCAACTGGAGCGACCGGCTCTACCGGAGCGACCGGCTCGACCGGCGCAACAGGTTCGACGGGAGCGACAGGATCAACTGGAGCGACCGGCTCTACCGGAGCGACAGGCTCGACCGGCGCAACAGGATCGACGGGAGCGACAGGTTCGACGGGAGCAACAGGTTCGACCGGAGCGACAGGCGCCACTGGAGCGACTGGGGTGACTGGCCCAACAGGCCCGACCGTCACGGCGAATAATTTTAACGGTCAGACTACTACCGCAGTATTCGTTCCATTCGCAGGGACTGTACCAATTGATACAAATACTGTGAGTAATGGTAGCTCCATCACCCATACGCCTGGATCACCAAATATTACCCTTGCAGCAAATCAAGTGTATCAAGCCAGTTATACGGGCAATGTAAGAGCGGCTAATGGAGGGGCGATCGTGGGTTTCAGTCTAAACGGTCAAGCAGTCGGTGGACAAAACTTCTTTAGCGGTCAACCCAATGGCACCGGTCTTAATGTAAGTAATTCAGTTATTATTAGTACGACCATGCAAAGTACTTTGAACGTTATGGACCGCAACGTAGCAGGCAACACATTTGATTATCTGAACGTAAGTGTAGTTAAACTTCAGTAAAAAACTTGGCCATCCTTTAGGGGGTTACTCCTAAAGGGTGGCCTTTCATGATTCTGAGCCAAAGTACATGTAGTTAAACTAGCTTAAACCATGAGCCGAATATTTACGAAATGCATTCCGTGGATCGTGTGGCTGCATTCCGCACTATGTCGCTTTGCCCACCCGAAGAGTGATTCTATTCTTGCATCTGAAGAGGAAAAACTATTTCCATTATGTTTAGTAGTTTTTTCTTAGATTTTAGTGATTTTTCTCTCTTCATTAACATAAACATGTAAGACCACAATCCATAAATAGGAACTTCGATTGTGCCAATACTTACAAAAAATGAAAAAGGTAAATGGATATAAATAGGTGTTTGAGAGGATTGATTTAATAGGAATTAGAACCTAATTCATGTTATAATTTGGGTTTTTACGCAAATTTAATTTAAGTCTGTAAAAAGATTGTCTAAATCTGGGATGTGGATTATATTAGCAGAGATATAGTTAAAATTTGAAAGATGTTGGAGCGAAGGAGGGTCGAATGTCGAATCCAGCACCGATCATGTCATGACATCGGCTTTGGGGAAGGTAATGGTCTAATTGTCAAAGTAGTGGACTGGAATAAACAATTTGGGGGGGAGACAGTTGCACGATACCCGTTCTACAAAGCGAACAAGCCTATTGAAGCGTCTTTTTGTTAAATTTTCTGTATTTATGCTGATTTTCGGCATATTGCCTGTTTCGCAACCGACTCTTACTCCTGTGACCCAGGCGGCAGAAGGGAATGCCTGCCCTGCTCCGGTAGCGCTGATCAATGGAGGCTTTGAGCAGCCAAAAGCGAGAAATGTAGGGGATACAGGTTCTCCGGGGTCTGAGCAATTCTGGCAGTATTTTTACGGATATGAGGTTCCGGGTTGGGAAACGACTGCCTCTGATAACCGAATACAAATCATGCAAAACTCTAATGAATTTCTGGGGAAACATGGCGGGAATGGTGAAACCATCGCTGTTGTTGCTGCAGAGGGGACACAATTTGCTGAATTGAACGCCCATGAAGCATCGATGTTATATCAGGATGTAGCAACAGTACCTGGCGAAACCATTTATTGGCGGCTGGCTCACCGTGGGGAATACGGGACGGATGTAATGCAGCTCCGCATAGGTTCGGCTGATACTCCACCGAATAGCCTTCCGGTTATTCAACAGATGAGCAGTGTATTCAACAAATGGACCTATTATACCGGAGAGTACACCGTTCCTGAAGGACAGACTGTAACAAGGTTTGGTTTTGAGGCAGTTTCAACTTCAACTGGTGCGGCTGCGTTCGGGAATTTGCTGGATGACATTTTCCTGGGAACAGAGCCGTGTGTAACCTCGACCAAAACAGTTGATCCGCCAGGGGAGATTGGTGCAGGTACGGAATTAACGTATACGATCAATACCAAAAATGAGGGCGGAGACATCGCAGGGGATACGGTCGTTACCGACGCGATCCCTGCAGGCACGGAATATGTCCCTGGCTCGATGGTCCTGATTAACGGATCAACAACCAAGAAACTGACGGATGAGGCCGATGCGGATGAAGGCCAGTTTGAAGGCAAACAGGTCAGTATTAAGTTAGGGGACCTGCAAAATGCCAGCCAATTGCCGGGTGGAATCACTGTACAATTCAAAGTGAAAGTGCTTTCGGATTATGCAGTGAAATCCATTAACAACAAGGCTCAAATCGACTATGACAATTTATTGTCAGGGGAAAAGGAACAGACTGAAACCAATGAAACGGACTCATCGGTCATTTTCCCTAAACTTGAATCCAGCAAAACGATGACCCTTCAGGAAAAAGCGTCCGGCAACACGGATACTGAGCATCCTGAAGTGGGAGATACGCTGCGGTACACGATTCAGTCCCGCAATACGGTCGCTAACAGCATCGTGAAAAATCTGGAGATTTCCGACGTGATTCCTTCCGAGCTGAAATATGTCCCAGGCAGTCTGACGGTAGATGGCGTAGCCGTAACGGATGCCGAAGGGGATGACAAGGGTCATTATGCCGGAGGTGAGGTTGTCGGGCAGCTGGGCGACGTCTCGGACCAGAATTGGCATACGGTACAGTTTGATGCCATTGTACAACCGGGACAAGCCGGTAAGGATATTATCAACATTGGTGCTGTAGAAGGCGACAATGTGGACACGCCGGACAGACCAAGAGAAGAAGTTCAGGTCTATCCACGGAACCCGATGATTGAATCGGAGAAGTTCGCATCCAATGTGGATGCAAGCAAGGCTACGTATGAAGTGGGAGACACCATCTCCTACACGATTCGTACGAGAGCCGTAATCAACGATACGTATCTGGAAAATCTGACGATCACGGATACTCTGCCTGAGGGACTGCAATACGTGTCAGGCAGCTTGAAGGTGGATGGCGTGTCTGTGTCGGACGCGCAAGATGGTGATGCCGGACATTCTGTTTCCGGTGAAGTGTATGGTTCATTTGGCAATGTTGAAGATCTGAGCTGGCATACGCTGGAGTTCCAGGCGGTGATCCAGGACGGACAAGGCGGTCAGACGATCCAAAACATCGCACGGGTGACTGGAGATAACATTGATCAACCAGGCGAACCAACGGAAAAAGTTGTTGTTGAGGAAGAACCACCTGTAGTAACTCCACCAGTAGACCCTCCTACAGATCCGCAAGATCCAGGTAACGGAGGCTCAGGCGGTGGTGGCGGCGGTGGATCGAACGACGATGACGACGACGATTCGCGCTCTCCAGTACTGGAGTCCGAGAAATCGGCGAAGGATGTAAACGGAGGCAGCATCGAAGTTGGGGATACGATCGAGTATACGATCCGCGCCCGCAACACCGTTTCGAACAGCAGTGTAACGAACATGGTCATTTCCGATGACCTGCCGGAAGAGCTGGAATACGTACCGGGAACGCTGAAGGTAGATGGCGTGTCCGTAACGGATGACAACGACAGCGACAAAGGCAAGTATGTGGATAGCAAGGTGACAGGCAGCCTTGGCACCGTAACGGATACCGACTGGCATACGGTGGTGTTCGAAGCGAAGATTGTCAAGGGAGACCAAGGCGACAAGGTCAAGAACGTCGGCGAGGTTAGCGGGGATAACGTGAATACCCCGGACAAACCAAGCGAAGAGATTACGATCAAGGACCCGACTCCGGTTCTGGAGTCTGAGAAAACAGCGAACGACCTCAATGGCGGCACGATTCAAGTCGGCGACGTGATTGAGTATACCATTCGCACACGCAACACCATTGAGGACAGTGTGGTCACGAATCTGGAAATTTCCGATGCTCTGCGCACTGAACTGCAATATGTGCCGGGTTCGCTGAAGGTGGACGGCGTTGCCGTAACCGATGCACAGGACAGCGACAAAGGCCATTATGTCAATGGCACCGTGAGTGGTCAATTCGGTGACGTAACAGATACCGACTGGCATACGGTTGTATTCCAGGCGAAGCTGGCCGCAGGTCAGAACGGCCAAACCATCAGCAACACCGCTGAAGTAACCGGGGACAACCTGGACGGTTCGAATACGCCATCTGAAGACATCGTTGTTGGCGGCGGAAGCGGCAGCAACTCCGACGTTCCGGGAGAACCGGGCAATGGTCCTTCTGACGGCGGCACGAACAACCCGGGCTGGGGAGGCTCTGATTCCGGTTCCACAGACTCCGGCCAATCCGGCGGATCTGGCGGGGCTGGAAGCACAGGACAATCCGGCAACTCGGGTGACTCGGTGAACGGAGGCAACTCCGGTAACGGGGATGGCCATGGCAGCAAGCTGCCGGCAACCGCAACGAATATGTACGGTTATCTGCTGGCTGGACTCATCATTCTGCTTGCAGGCCTGTTCCTGCTGAGAAGAAAGAAAGCATAATCAGGATACAATGAAAAAGAGACTGCCCCTCAAGTGAAAACCTTGGGGGGCAGTTTCTGCATTTTCCAGAATCCGTAGAAATCGCGCAAAATCAATAGATGGTTGCAGATCAGCAGGACTCTCACGTGATGATGTCATTTTCATCATGTCAGCGGTAGAACATCCATTCATAGTAGCCTTTACTTCTCTTTTTTTGCATACTTAAGGAGACCAGAATCAATTTGTAGTAGGGAGTTAATCACTGATCATGTATTGATCTCGGGGAGGTGCTAAGTTGGCAAAATATAAAGTAGATGAATCCGTAGTAAGACAAATTAAAGATTTGCTTAAAAGTTATGGATACACACATCCTTCTGTATTAGATTTTGAAAAGAATGAAGTATCTGCAAACTTTTCTAGACCTGGCCTTAACACCATAACCAGATTTAAAATTGATGAGATTCCAACGCTGACGCAAGAAGAAATATGTACGGTTAGAAAATTGATTGCAAAACTTTCTGGTAAAGTTGATTTAGAACAAGTTATATTATTTGGTTCCAGAGCTAGAGGCGACTTTAGGGAGGATTCTGATCTCGACCTTATGTTGGTAGGGAAAGGTATGGAAGCCTCACCGTTTCGTAGGATCGTTTCTGATACATTGTTCGAGGTTTTGCTTGATGATGATAGTGTACAACACATTTCAGCTGTCATTTCCTTGTTGAGTGAGTGGGATGATGGCGAACTTTCTTCCTTACAACATAACATAGTGAGGGAGGGAATTATTCTTGATGTTTGAGGAGAAAATGAATGTCTTAATTAATAAGTCAGATAGATACTATCTTACAATTACGAAACACTCAGGGCGTTGCTGCATGGGGTTCACGGCTATAGATGTAATTAAACTGGTTTAAGGAATGATTTTCTCCTCTTAAGAATATATTGTAAAAAGGATAAGCATACTCTTAGAGCTGTTGGCCCAAGATTACTATCCACGATCACCTTCAATAAAATCTAACATTCGTTTTTCCTGCTCGGGAGATAAAATACCTGCATTCTCCAAGATAACACTAGAGACGGGATTTCGTAAATGAGAGTAATCTTTCTCCTCTTCTTGAGATTTCTCAAAAACGGTCTTGTTCTCTAAATCAACGCCAGTTGGATTTTTATAACCAGCTGACCGGCCATTAACAATTTCAACACAGTTACACAAACATTTGTGCCCTTTCTAGTTTGTCCCACCCTTTTTCGGAATTATGTCGACGAGCTCTCCAACGACTGAAACGCGATCTTTATGGCAGGATTCCCGGTCGCCAGTTCAACTGCGTGCAGTATGACGTTGGAGTAGCGGGCATAAAGCCATTCCTGCGCGAAAGGGGTGGGGCAGGTGATCACGATCATCTCACCGTCAAACGTCGCGGAGGTTTTCTCGAACCAAGTTTGAAAGGAGACTGGTTCAACCGTTTTTTTAACAATTTCAAGGGTTTGCAGCCACCATTCCGCGGCATCATGATGCCCTGATATCTCCTTCGTCTCCGATAGAATAAAAGCCCGCTCGTTAAGTGGAACCGGTGGGTCTTGCTGCGTTTTTTGTGTAAAATCCTGAATAGAAGAGTCGGTTTCAATAGATTTAACGGAGAGCATTCTATCCATCCTCTCGTCTATCCTCTTCAGAATATTGCTACCTTCCTCAACCATTGTGATGAGAGTTTGAAGCATTTCTTCTATACGGTTTAATTGGTCGTCCTTCATACGCCAGCCTCCTCCCCATGATTAGAATATAGTGTACGTGACTGATCCGTACTTGTAAATTCATTGTTAGTGTTTGTAAATTTATTAACTCGAACAACATTCAGGCAGACTCCACATATACTAATGTACAGATGAGTGTATTCAAGTTGGCTTAAGCAAAATCCGTGCTGTCTTTCAATAGGGTATGACTTATTTGAACTTATCAGAATGATTTCCCTATGTTTCCGGGCTGCCTATTTTTCGCAAATGGGACAAAACTGGACGATAACCTCAATACTTCTGCAGAGGGGCTGAATATATTGGACTATCACAACCGAAAGGGGAGATAGAAGTGTCACAATCCAATCTGCCCAATATTACGCCAACGATCACAATAACAAGAGATGATGCCATATCGTTAATCGTCGCCTCCATAGCCATGGAGGAGCTGGGGCTCAGTCACATTTTGAATGCGGAGGGTGAGAAGCTTCAATATGTGCTGGGGACCTTGCCGGGCGTATCAGGGCCGCCCGCAACGATCAGCGATATATTGGCTGTCAATGACAGCATCCGGAAAACGCTGCAGGAAACGATCAATAAAGATTTTGTGCTGAGCAACAAATTGGAAACAGCGCTGGACGCTACCAATCTTGTGGGGCCAACGGGTCCTCCGGGACCTCCAGGACCTCCGGGAGGACCAACCGGTCCAACAGGTCCGGTAGGGCCGACAGGAACGTGTCCAACATGTCCACCAGGTCCAACAGGACCCACAGGTAATCCCGGTGCACCAGGCGCAGCCGGCGCGACAGGTCCTACCGGTGCCACAGGTGCAACTGGAATCGGAGTGACAGGTCCGACAGGAGCTACGGGCGCAACCGGAGCCACGGGTCCAAGTGGAGCCACAGGCTCAAGCGGCGCGACAGGTTCGACCGGCGCAACAGGTTCGACTGGCGCCACAGGATCAACTGGAGCAACGGGTTCGACTGGCGCCACAGGATCAACTGGAGCAACGGGTTCGACTGGCGCCACAGGCTCGACTGGCGCCACAGGATCAACTGGAGCAACGGGTTCGACTGGCGCCACAGGCTCGACTGGCGCCACAGGCTCGACTGGAGCGACCGGCTCGACCGGTGCAACAGGCTCGACTGGAGCAACAGGTTCGACTGGAGCGACCGGCTCGACCGGTGCAACAGGCTCGACCGGCGCAACCGGCTCGACCGGCGCGACAGGCTCGACCGGCGCGACGGGTTCCACTGGAGCGACAGGCTCCACTGGCGCCACAGGCTCGACCGGACCAACCGGAGCAACGGGAGATACCGGTGCCACAGGGGCTACAGGTGATACTGGTGCCACAGGGGCTACAGGCGATACTGGTGCCACAGGGGCTACAGGTGACACTGGTGTAACAGGAGCAACGGGTCCGTTGTTTTCATTTATTGGCTACAGGAGATCATTCCGGCAGCTTCGGACGAGATCACAGAGGGAGGCGGCCATCACGTATGAACGATACCCCTGCAACGATTTTCGGAGCAACCTATCTGCGTATTTCACGAGATAAAGGCGAAAACGAGGATACCTTGCAGAATCATCGCGAAATGATGGAGGAGTTCTGCCGACAGAACGGGTACGGTTATGAAATGTATGAAGAAATTGTAAGTGGAGGGAAATACGAGATTGAGGAAAGGCCGCAGCTGCAGCAGATGTTGGCTAATATTGAAAAATACGAAGCGATTTTCACCGTATCCCTGGACCGGCTTTCACGCAACGGGCTGGTATCCCAGCAAATCAAGCAGATGTGCATCGACTACGATATCAAGATTATCACCCCCTCACAGACCTTCGACTTGTCCAATTCCCAGGAAGACCGGCTGCTGTATGACGTAAGCTCCATGTTCGCCACGCTGGAATACGAAATGATCGGGCGCAGGAACAAATACAATAGATTGCAGCGGGCCCGGCGCGGGGAGCACGTCGTCGGCCAACCCGCATATGGCTACAGAAGAAACAAGGCAACTCATAAGCTGGAAATCTATGAACCGGAAGCAGCGGTTGTACGTTATATCTTCAAGCTTCACAACGAAGGCTTGGGCAACCGGAAAATTGCCGACATACTCAACAGTGAAGGTTATAAACCCCGGCGTGGTCACAGCTTCCGGCCCTGCAACGTAAGGAGGATGCTTGAAAATCCGGTCTACAAAGGGCGTCTTGTACTGCATGACCGTGAGCGTGTCAAGGAAAAAGGCAAGTACAGCTACAAGGTGGCGGATACGATTATTACGGACAACGCCCATCCCGCCATCATTCCCCACGAAGAGTGGGATCTGGCCAACCGGGAGCGTGCGCAGCGCGGCGCACAGGCTATGATTCTCCGCGAGAAAACCGCTGCCAAGTCGGGCGCTAGCATGCTGAAAGACCTGCTCTACTGCGGGGTATGCGGAAGGAAGCTTGTTATCAAGAAAGAAAGAAACAGAGGTTATTTCATCAGGCGCTGCGAATCTCTGCTGCCGAACAGCGGGGAGAAGTGCGGGAATCACGGGATGAAGCTGAAGTTCATGGAAGAAGAAATGGTATTAACAATCCAGGCATACCGCCAGCAGCTGCAGGAAGCACTGGAGCATCTGCAGCGGCGTGATTCTCTACATATACGCTCCGAACTGGAGGAGCGGCTCGTTCACCTGGAAAATCAGATAGATGAAAATCGGAAGCAGCAGGCCAATTTACTGGATATGGCACTGAAAAAGGTTTTTCCGCATGAGGAGTTGAAGGCTGCAAAAGAAAGGCTGCTGAACCAGGAGCATTCATTGCGGGAACAGAAAGATACGGCACTGCGGCAATTACAGGAGCTCGAAGCCTCCCCCGGGATGAAGCTGGTAGACGGCATCATGAATTTGCTGGATGAGTTCGCCTTCCAGATGCCTGAAGAACAGAACATCACATTGAAGCAGTTCATCCGGCGGATCAACTTTACCAGGGTGCTGCCGGATGACATCCGGGCTTTGCATGAAAGAAGCCGTGAGCGCGAGGAATATCCATTCAGCTACACGATTGAGTACTTTTGAATATATCAATTGTTCTTATATTTCAGCCAAGAACATAGATTTATAGCAGTGGTAGTAACCAAGCTGCTGCGACAGCCCCGAATAGCTTCAGGGCAAACCGGGAGGGACAGATGGGAGGCCGAGCATCATGAATGAAGAAGCCGGGATCTTTGGAGCCACTTACTTGCGCATTTCACGGGATAAGGGGGAGAACGAAGACACGCTGCAGAACCATCGTGAGCTCATGCAGGAGTTTTGCGCTGAACATGATTATACATTTGAGCTGTACGAGGAAATAGTGAGCGGGGGCAAGCACAATCTGGAAGCACGCCCCGAGCTGCAGCGGCTGATTGACAATATTGAACGATATCAGGCCATTTTCGCGGTGTCTCTGGACCGTCTCTCGCGTAATGGTCTGGTGTCGCAGCAGATCAAGCAGCTTTGCATAGAGCACCGAATTAAAATCATCACCCCTTCCCAGACATTTGACCTGGCGGGCTCGCAGGAGGACCGTCTGCTGTATGATGTGAGCTCGATATTTGCCACGATGGAATATGAAATGATGGGCCGCAGAAACAAGATCAATAAAATCCAGCGAGCCAGGCGAGGAGAATATGTAGTGGGAAAGCCTGCGTATGGATACAGACGGAATCCGGACACAAGAAGACTCGAAATTTATGAGCCTGAGGCCAAGGTGATACGGTACATTTTCAAGCTGTATCAGGAAGGCTTTGGCAATCGTAAAATTGCGGACATTTTGAAGCGCGAAGGCTATAAGTCTGCGAAGTCGAACAGCTTCTGTCCTTCAACCATCGGGAGGATTCTCAAGAATCCCGTATACAAAGGGACTGTGGTCTTTCAGAATCGCAAGCGCATCAAGGAAAACGGGGAGTACAGGTACAAGCTGCTGGAGACCGTCATTACGGAGCATGCCCATCCCGCCATCATTTGGCCGGAGGAGTGGGAGATGGTCAATCGGCAGCGTGTGAAACCCGGGGAGCAGACCGTAATCATCCGCGAGAAGCCTGCCGACAAAACAGGGACCACGATGCTCAAGGACCTTCTGTTCTGCGGGATATGCGGCAGAAAGCTTGTCATCCGCAGGGAAAGGCACGGCGTATACACAATCAAACCTTGTGGTTATGAGCTGCCTGATGGTATAGAGAAATGTTATAACCGGGGAATGAGGCTGAAGTTCCTCGAAGAAGAAGTGGTATCGAAGATTCAGGCCCACAAGCAGCGGCTGCAGGCCCACCTTCAGCTTCTGCAGCAGCAGGAGCTCGAAAGCATCTCTGTCGGCCATCGAGAGTCTCTGGCGCGGATTACAGCGGAGCTTAAGGAAAACGAACGGAAGCAGTCGAAGCTCTTACAGCTGGGACTGTCCGGGATCTTCTCAAGTGAAGAGCTTGACAGCAAGAGGCAGACTCTGGTGGAACAAGGCCAGATGCTGCTGGACACGAGGGAGAAGGTACTGCAGCAAATGCAGGACATGGATGAACAGCCTTTTACAGACCGCCTGACGCAAACAATCCGACTGCTCGACGAGTTTCAATACCAGACGGCAGAGGAGCAGAACGAGGCCTTGAAGAAGTTCGTGAAACGAATCCGCTATATGAGGACCATGCCGGAGGAAGTCCGGAAGCTGTCCACCCGGAACACGAAGCGTCAAGCCCACCCCTTCAGTTATACCATCGAGTATTTCTAAGTCTTCTCTGAAGACAACGCCAATAGGCCAGGGCAGCTCATATACGATTGCCCCTGTCAAAAGCCCTTCAGACGTCAAATAAGGGGATTGCAATTAGCTTGTCTAATACGCAGTGTTCGACATCTGTGCTGTGCCAGTGGATACACCAGGGTTATTCGAAATCGGCGTGTTTTGATTATTAAAATAATAATGACGCAAATAAGTGCAATTAATACATTTAAACTGCCCATCGGGGTGGAGTGCGGATCGGGCAGGCGGGAGTCTCTCAGACCTCTAAAAACCTGATGTCACGGCTTCTCTGGCTGAGACGTTAAATAAGAAGCCACGATTTCCCGAGTGGCGCAACTGGCGCAACTGGGTCGACCGGCCCGACGGGCGCAACAGGCGTGACGGGAGTAACCGGACCTACGGTGACCGCGAATAACCTAACGGTCTCAGATATCACTCCCGGAGGACACGTCATACCTAGTGGCGGAAATATTCTGTTTAACTTTGGTGTCTCAAATGGCACTGCCATTACCTCTGCCGCTACCTCTGGCACGACCACTAGCGATGTCACTTTAGCACCGAATCAGACGTATTCTGTTACCTATCAAGCAAATCCTAATATAGGTGCGGCTCCTGCAGGTTCAACAAACTATCAATTTACAATCTTCCCAACATTAAACGGTACAATAGCAGGCCCTAACCCTTCTCTCAACTATACTACAGGAATACCCGCTGGTACGGCTTTTCAAGCTCTCAGCGGGAGTACGATAATTCAAACCGGTCCAACTCCGGGAACGCTGGCCCTCGAAGTTGGCAGTGTTGACGCCGATGGTCCTTTCTCTATTAACTGGGCAAACGCCGGAATGAGTGTAGTCAAACTTCAATAGAGGTTGCAGGGAGTTGAATCGTACGCAATGAAAACATGCGCTTTTCAGGCCCGGACGTCAAATATGGAACCATGAATTCCCGAGTGGTGCAACAGGCGTCACAGGGACAACCGGAGCTACAGGCGATACAGGCGTAACAGGCCCTACTGGTCCAACAGTGACAGCGAATAATCTTACCACATTCACTCCAAACGCCCTCATGTCTATTGGGGTGAATCAGGCGATTCCTCTTGGAAGTAATTTTGTTTCAAATGGTACGGCAATCACGCATACACCTGGATCAACGGATATCACTTTAGCTCCTAATCAGACTTATCAAGCCTGCTATACTACGAAAGCGCTCGTCAATAGTGTAGGTGATGTCGCAGTGGATTTAGTGTTAAATGGAACAACCAGACTATTTGTTACTGGCGCGATTTCAGGCGATACACCTGGTAAATATGTTACTTTGTCTGGCTGTACCATTCTCGGAACGACGATTCCCCCGAATACCTTACAGCTTGTCAATCTCAATAACCCGACAACATATGCTGAGACACAAGTAAGTGTGGTTAAACTGGCCTAACAGACCGAGCAGTCAGCCACGCCCCCCTTCAGACGGATATGGTCCTGGAGGGTGGCTATTTTCCATTATTCCGAACTATAAGCAAAAAATTGTACGGAATCATCCTTCGGAGGCAAAGAGCCGCTCCCGCAATGAACTGTTATCCACACAGTGCTGCCCCAGCGAACTTGAGGCAGGATAAATTCGACACGTCAGCAGCTGCTGATTAAAATCAATAACTGACGCAAATACGTGACGTCTGCAAAATTAAACTGCCCTTCGGCTGAGATGCAGATCTGGCGGACGAAAGCCCCTCATGATCGCCGGGAAGCCTGAAATCACGGGCTTTTCTGGGTTCAGACGTCAAATAGGAAGCCATGATTTCCCGACGGGGGCAACAGGCGTCACGGGGGCGACAGGCGCCACTGGGATGACGGGAGTGACAGGTCCTACCGGCCCGACGGTGACGGCAAATAATCTAAGTGCGTATCTGGTGAACCGGGTCAATGGTGTTAATAATGGCGCCACCATTATTTTTCCTAACATTCTCACAAATAGTGGTACTGCCATCCAGTATGATCCGACGACAGGCATTGTTTCGCTGGCGCCGAATCAAACTTATGAGGCAACGTACCTTGCCCGTCCCATTACTTCTCCTAGTGGGGAGGCAGGAGCGGGATTATATCTGAATGGCAATGTAATCAATGGTTCTGTTGCAAGAGTTCAGCCAGTACCTGGTGCCTCCGTTCCCGATGGCATTACCAATTTGAGCAGCACCGTTATTTTTCAGACAACCTCACCCAGTACCTTGGATCTTCGGAGTATAAACCTATCAGGGGAACCCAATGATTTTCTTAGTGCTAATATCAATGTTGTTAAGTTGGCTTAACCTAAAATAGGATCGGCTTCCTAGCGGGAAAGGGCAGGGAGCTCGATAGCTTATCTTGCCGCCCTTTGGATGTATTCATGATCATAGAGGGCGGCTATATGATTTGGTGAAATTCATCAAAGAAACATTCCTCTCTGCACGTTCTACAAATCCCATGTAACTCGGATTAAACCCGGCCAATTCAGCCAACGCCTCTTGGGAAAATCCTTTATAAACAAGTGAATATTACTATATAGTAGTTTTACATTCAATTAACTTACTATCAGTATGTTAATTCTATTTGAATCTTACTCTAAACTTATGATTAAAGAGAGACGCAAGAAATTTATACACCTCTTTGATAAAGTATAGCAATGAGGTGAATATTCGATATTTCGGGAGGAATGATGACCATGGATTTACACTCCTTGATGGAACACAAAACGGAGGCTGCAACGTGTGGAACACTCGAAGATAGTCATTTAACACCTATAGAACGCTTTCATAAGTTGTCTCAATACCATATCAAACTTGCCATGATTTTTTATAATCATAACCAGCCTATACCCAGTCTGATCTACTGCGAACGGGCTCTTACTTCCATGCTTCATGCCCTCTACATCAAAGAAAACAACAAACCTTTTCCAAAACGAACTTTACCTATGGAAGAGCTTCTGCATCTGCTGCATTCCGAAACTTCGCCAGCATTGGATGTGGTCATTTTTATCGGGACGGTTCAATATTTGGCTTCCAATCTGGAAAGAGAGCAGATCTCTAAAATGAAGAAGAAAAACGTAAACCGCTTGTTAAGAAGAACCGATGAGATCCTGTATCTTCTGTCAACCAGGATTACAGATGACCCGTCAACGCGCTATCAATCCATTTTCTAAATGGAGCGGCACATGGAGCACACGTTAACGAGGATTGGCCGTAACATCCGGCAATATCGAAAATGGAAAGGATGGACGCAGGAGCAGCTTGCGGAGTTGGTCGGCATCCATTTTTCCCAGATCGGCAACATCGAACGTGGAGAATATAACGTCAACATACAAACGCTTGAAAAGATTGCGAATGCACTTGGAGTCAGCTTATCCGAGCTAATTTCCGACGGGGATGGCAAAGGCATCGATATGAGCGACACGGTGATAGAAGCTGTGGCCCTGTTACTGGAGCAAAGTGAGACTGATCAACGCAAGGCGGTTGATATTCTCAAAGTCCTGTTCGGTACATAACGAGATTTCGTTTCATCGGACAGCAGCAAGAGCTGCAAAACTCGTAGGACTATCCCTGTGACAGCGTGTACTATATCGTTTAACATCTTCATAGAATAGATAAAGAGATAGGCTCAGACGTCTACAGATTGATCGACCGAGAAAGCCCATTCCTTTAGGTGAGGGATGATAGGGAGATTGGAATAAGCGAGTTCTTTTACTTTTAATAGGAGGGATGCGACATGACAACTAAGGTATATGTTTCAAAAAATGGTGTTGTATCAGAGGCGGTAGGTTCGCAGCCGAAAGATGCTCTTTTGTTTGCGCCTTCTAAAAAAAGCGCCACGCAGGTGATTCGGGAGCAGCGGGCTAGCCGACTGAAAAACAGTCAGTTCATCAAAGAATGTTTCGAAGAAGCTTTTAGGAGATAAATCAGCAATCCTGACATTTCATCACTCCTTCCATAAAATAAATATCCCGCATCTACTTAGTTTCTCAGGAGCAGCGTTCCCCGGTAAAACTGGACAAGCAGCTGATCCAGCTCCTGGGATTTTTGCAGCACCTCCGGTGCGAGGAAGCCTTTTTCATCCGCCAGCATCACCAATTCGCGTCTTTTCTGTTCGATTTCCTGCTTCAGATTCTCCATGACCTTCTCCCTTTCAGCATCGCTTATTAGCCGGAATGAAAAAGAACAGCCTGTACACTCGTAAGACTGTTCTTCGCTGGTCGTTATGGCTGGTCTGTAGGCTGCTCCTTATCGACGGATGATGATTTAATTATACAAAATAGTCCATGTAGAGACAATATATTAATTTTATTGTCCATATATATACCTGAATTATTTGACTCCATTTGTCTACACTTTAGTTAATACAGAGATAATGGAGCGTGTACATGGAGCACACTTTAAAAAGAATCGGCCGTAGAATTCGGGCCTTTCGGAAATTAAAAGGATTGACGCAGGAGCAGCTTGCGGAGTTGGTTGGCACCAATTTTTCCTACATTGGTAAAATCGAACGCGGAGAATATAACGTCAAAATACAAACACTCGAGAAAATCGCGAATGCGCTTGGGGTCCGCTTATCCGCATTGTTATCCCTCAGTGAATATCAAGGAGTTGATTTGAGCGACACGGTTCTGGAAGCTGCGGCCCTGTTAATGGGGCAAAGCGAGACGGATCAACGCAAGGCGCTTGAAATTCTCACAATTATGTTCCGTTCGTAAGCCCACTCATTCCTAATAACGAGTGGTTTTTTTTGTGTCCAAATGCAAATCTGGTCTGCGTATAAATCCAGACGAACATATGTCCCGAAAAGATTGTGCTAATTTGCTAACTCCCCTAATAGAATTAAAATAGGCCCCCAGACGTCAAATAAGGGTGTTTGTCACTCCAACCTATTGTTCAATGTACGTATGGAGGGCCTGAACAGTCGAAACGTATCACGCACGCAAAGGGGCTGATACACGCCGTGAATGGTACCAAGATCGGCCTATTCGGTGCCATCTATCTGCGTATCTCACGTGACAAGGGAGAAGACGAAGACACTTTGCAGAATCACCGTGAGATCATGTTCGAATTTTGCCGTGAGCAAGGCTGCAGGGTTGAAGTGTATGAAGAGATTGTCAGTGGCGGCAAGCATGAGCTGAAGGCGCGTCCCCAGCTTCAGAGGCTGATCGATAACATTGAACGTTATCAAGCTGTATTCGCCATATCGCTGGACCGGCTTTCACGCAACGGATTGGTATCGCAGTACATCAAGCAGCTGTGCATAGATCACGATATCAAGATCATCACTCCCTCACAGACGTTTGACTTGTCCAATTCACAGGAGGACCGTGTACTGTATGATGTAAGCTCCATGTTCGCCGCAATGGAATATGAGATGATGGGCCGGAGGAACAGGGTCAATAAAATGCAGCGCGCGCGGCGCGGGGAGCATATTAGCGGCAGCCCGGCGTACGGTTACAGACGGAACCCCAAAACCAGGCGGCTTGAGATTTATGAACCTGAAGCTGAAGTGGTGCGGTACATCTTCAAGCTGTATTGTGATGGCCTGGGCAGTCGCAGGATTGTGGATATGCTGAACCTGGATGGCCTTAAGCCGAAGCGGTCAAATGTGTTCCATCCGACCACGGTGAGGAGGATTATCAAGAATCCGGTCTACAAGGGAACGATAGTCTATCACAACCGTAAACGGGTCAAAGAGCACGGCAGATACACCTACAAGATACTCGATACGATAGTGACAGATCACGCCCATCCGGCCATCATAGATCCGGAGCAATGGGAGCAAGCCAATCGGGAAAGGATGGAGCGAGGCTTGAAGAGCTGGGGATTGCGTGAAAAGCCCGCTGCCACATTAGGGACTGCGATGCTTAAGGACTTGCTGTTCTGCGGCGTATGCGGGAGAAAGCTGGCGTTCAGGAGGGCAAGAAGCGGTATTTATTTTATCAAGGCTTGTGGCTACCGTTTGCCAGAAAGTACAGAGAGGTGCATGAATCGCGGGATGAAGCTGTCTTTCATGGAAGAAGAGGTAGTGATGAAGGTTCAGGCTTACAGAGGGCGGCTGCGGAAAGAACTGGAGCTTCTGCATCAGGATGAGTTGTCGGCCGCCAGATTGGATCTTCAGAAACGCATGGACCACGTAGAGCAGCAGCTTCACGAGTGTGATCAGCAGCAGGACAAATTGATCGAGCTTGCAGTGAAGGGAATCTTTACCGAGGATGAATTAAGGATGAAGAAAGAGACGCTGATGAGCCGGCAGCAAGCCTTGGAGCAAACCCGAAAGGAGCTTTGCGGGCAAATGCAGGCCATGGAAATGACAGCGCATCCAGAGAGACTGTACTGTATCCTTAGACTGCTTGATGATTTTACATACCAGACTGCGGAAGAACAGAACGAGACTTTGAAGCAATTTATTAAACGGATCTACTACACAAGAATCATCCCGGAGGATATCAGCACGAAACCCACATGGGACAAAGAACGCCAGGAATACCCGTTCAGGTACACCATCGAATATGTTTAGGCCGATTCATCGTGATTCATTGCTGCTCCCTGCGTGTGCATGGAATCGGACGGACTTTCTCCTCATACACTGTACTACAACACAAGGGGAGGAGCAGCATCATGGGGGAACACAATGGACATGTACAGCATAAGAATGTCATCAGACCGGAAGGATACGGTGTGGAACTGAATGAACCCGATATTCATTTGATGGCACATGCATTCATCAACTTATATGTGAAGACCGCCGGACGCCAAATGGTGAAGGCGGATCATCGCCAGCATGAGCAAGAACCCCCTTGTCAGGCTGGTAACATTCCCTCTTCCCGGGCATAGGCTGTTAAAGATAACAACACACGGAATCGTTGGCAGCTTGAGCGGTTATCGTATCTTGATGAAGGAGAGATTGCCGAATGTCCCGGGAATTCATAACGATTGCCATCCTGGCCAAGGATAAAGCGCATGCTTTACCCCTGTATTTAAATATGATTGAACAGCAAACTTATCCCTCCTCAAGCATCAATCTCTATATCCGGACGAACAACAATAATGATGAAACGGCCGAAGTCCTGAAGGCATGGGCCGCCCGGGTGAAGGACCTTTATCACGAGGTCTACTTCGACGACAGTGATGTGGAAGAGCCGGTGCAGGATTACAGTCCGCATGAATGGAACTCCCTCAAGTTCAAAGTATTGGGAAGACTCCGTCAGGAATCCGTACAGTGGGCGCTGGACAGAGGCACGCATTATTTTGTGGCAGATTGCGACAATTTCATCGCGCCGGATACGGTTGAAAGCTTGTTTGAAACGGGAATGCCTGTGATCGGACCTTTCTTGAGAAACGCTGATGCCCTGGAAAGCACCTATTCCAATTATCATCATAAGGCCGATGCGAACGGATATTTAGAAGTGAACACCCAGTACTATGATGTTTTCTCCGGACAGGTTAGAGGATTGATTCAGGTGGATGTCATTCATTGTACGTATTTCATCCGCCAGGAAGTTCTGGAATATGTGCAATACGACGATGATAGCTATCGCTATGAGTACGTAATCTTCAGCGACGGGTTGAGAAAAGCCGGGATTCCTCAATATATTGACAACCGGCGTTGTTACGGGGCGATTACCTTCGTTGATACAGCTCAGGACTTTGCAGAGAAGAATGTTGAACAGCATTTCTACCACCTTGCAGGTTTGCCGGAAAAGGTGGATACCAGCAGCTGAAGAAACAGGCCGAAGGGATACGGTCCTGAACTGAAACGAGTTGCCCGAAAAGAAACGAGTATCAAAAAAAGCCCGCATCATGGTGCTCCTCATGATGCGGACTTTTTTGGAGGTTCTTCCGGTTCTATCAGTAACACCTGATCAAGAAGGGGTGCACCTATTTTTTAATAAGGAGACAAAACCGAGCGTTTGCCCAACACTGCCGACCATGAGGGCGAATATGTTGGATTATCAAAGATGAAAGGGGAGGTATGAGTGTCTCAAGCCAATCTGCCTAATATTACGCCAACGATCACAATTACAAGAGATGATGCCATATCATTAATCGTTGCCTCAATAGCGATGGAAGAACTGGGGCTCAGTCATATATTGAATGCGGAAGGCGAGAAGCTTCAGTATGTACTGGGGACATTGCCTGGTGTATCAGCACCACCCGCAACGATTAGTGATATATTGGCCGTAAATGAAAGCATTCGGAAAACGCTTCAAGAAACGGTCAATAAAGACTTTGTGCTGAGCAACAAACTGGAAATGGCTTTGACAGCTACCAATCTTGTCGGGCCGCCCGGTCCAACCGGCCCGACAGGCGGTGGAGAGATACCAGTAGGTATAACGGGTCCAACAGGTTCGATAGGTGCGACTGGTCCGGCGGGAGCAACGGGTTCGACAGGAGCAACTGGGCCAACCGGTTTGCCGGGAGCAACCGGAGCATCAGGGGCCCCTGGTCCAACGGGTCCGACAGGAGCACCGGGTTTATCTGCGTATCAAATCTGGATTCAGCTGGGCTACACCGGAACGACGCAGGAGTTCATTGACAGTCTGAAAGGAGCAACAGGTACAACAGGTTCCGCAGGTGCAACCGGAGCTACAGGTCCAGCTGGCGCGACAGGAGCGACGGGAATAGGAGTAACAGGCCCTACCGGTGCAACGGGAGCAACCGGTGTAGGAGCGACTGGAGCAACAGGCGCGACAGGTGCGACAGGCGCGACAGGTGCGACAGGTGACGCGGGAGCGACAGGTGCGACAGGAGCAACGGGTGACGCGGGAGCGACAGGGGCAACGGGTGATACCGGAGCGACAGGCGGAACTGGTGCAACCGGAGCGACGGGAGTGGGAGTAACAGGCCCGACCGGAGCCACAGGAGCCACAGGAGCGACAGGAGCAACGGGAGACGCCGGAGCAACAGGGGCAACTGGGGCCACCGGAGCAACGGGAGCAACCGGGGCGACAGGAGCAACTGGGGCCACCGGAGCAACAGGTTCGACCGGAGCAACAGGGGCAACCGGGGACACGGGAGCGACAGGAGCAACAGGCTCAACAGGGGCAACCGGGGCAACCGGAGCGACAGGGGCAACCGGGGACACGGGAGCCACCGGAGCAACAGGCTCGACAGGGGCAACTGGGGCCACCGGAGCAACGGGAGCAACCGGGGCGACAGGAGCAACTGGGGCCACCGGAGCAACAGGCTCGACAGGGGCAACTGGGGCCACCGGGGACACGGGAGCGACAGGAGCAACAGGCTCAACAGGGGCAACCGGGGCAACCGGAGCGACAGGGGCAACCGGGGACACGGGAGCCACCGGAGCAACAGGCTCGACAGGGGCAACTGGGGCCACCGGAGCAACGGGAGCAACCGGGGCGACAGGAGCAAC
>NZ_JBHIRX010000014.1:0-178963 GCF_042138595.1 Paenibacillus terreus
CAGCGTTTTGAAAAAACGCACTTCGGAAGCATAGGCTTCGGTGCTGAAAACCTGACTTTTTGAACACGCATTTATAGCAGACATGTTTCGAAAGGGAGAATTTTTATGCAGCTTCAACAACTTGCAGCACTGCTTATCACTTCACGGATCATCGGAGACGGCAGCGTTGAATGCACGGGCATTCAGGCCGATTCCCGGAAAGTCCGGGCAGGGGACTTGTTCCTGTGCCTGCCCGGCTTTACCGTGGACGGTCATGATTATGCAGCGCAGGCGGTGAATGCGGGAGCAGCCGCGCTTGTCGTGGAACGCGAGCTGGATACAGACGTTCCCCAGCTGCTCGTCAAGGATGCCCGTTATGCGATGGCCGTGCTGTCTGATGCCTTTTTCGGAGCGCCAAGCAGGCGGCTTAATATGATCGGCGTAACAGGCACGAACGGAAAAACGACAACCACCCATCTGATCGAGCATATCCTGAATGAGTCAGGGACAAAGACGGGGCTGATCGGAACCATTCAGATGCGCTATGACGGTACAACCTTCCCGACTTCCGGAACGACGCCGGAAGCGGTCGAACTGCAGAGAGCGCTCGGTGATATGGTTGACCGTGGCGTGCAGTGCTGCGTGATGGAGGTTTCGTCACACGCCCTGCAGCAGGGCAGAGTGAAGGGAACCGACTTTCGGACCGCTGTCTTCACGAACCTGACACAGGACCATCTCGATTATCATGATACGATGGATGAGTACCGGGCGGCTAAAGGCCTGCTTTTTTCAAGACTGGGCAACAGCTACGGGGCAGGCAGAGAGGATCACAAGTATGCGGTGCTGAATGCGGACGACCCGGCATCCACCTATTTCAGGTCAATGACTGCGGCGGAGGTGATTACATACGGGCTGGGCAAGGATGCGGATGTACGCGCTACGGATATCTCCATAAGTGCGGGAGGAACCTCCTTCCATGTGCATACCTTCAGGGGATCGGCAGACATTAAGCTGCGCATGGTTGGAAAATTCAACGTGTACAACGCCCTGGCGGCCATCGCGGCTGCTCTGCTTGAGGATGTGCCGCTGGAAGCGGTCAAGCGCAGTCTCGAATCCGTTACAGGAGTAAGCGGGCGCGTCGAGCCTGTAGATGCCGGGCAGCCGTTTGCGGTGATTGTGGATTATGCGCATACGCCTGACGGACTTGAGAACGTGCTGCGTACGGTGAAGGAATTCGCGCAGGGCAGGGTCATTTGCGTATTTGGCTGCGGCGGCGACAGGGATAAAACCAAGCGTCCGCTGATGGGCAAAATCGCCGCCAAATACAGTGACCGGGTCCTGGTAACTTCAGACAACCCCCGCACCGAGGACCCTGAGCAAATTCTGCTGGATATCGAAAAAGGGCTGATTGAGGATGCGGTGGACCGGAAACGGTACGAGCTGATCGTGGACCGGCGCGCGGCTATTGTCAAAGCTATTGAAATGGCAAGCCCTGACGATGTAGTATTGATTGCGGGCAAAGGCCATGAGACCTACCAACTGGTCGGCAAAACGGTGCTTGAATTTGATGACCGCATCGTTGCCAAAGAAGCGATAAGGGGCATGAACAAGTGATTAATAGAACGTTGGCGCAAATAGCCTCCATGAGCGGCGGAACGCTGGCCGGCTCTGACGAGGCAGAGAAAAAAATAACAGGGGTCTTTACGGATTCAAGAAGCCCGCTCAAGGGAGGGTTGTTCGTTCCCATTACCGGAGAGCGCTTTGACGGCCATGCCTTTGTGGACAGCTGTCTTGCCGAAGGGGCCGCCGCATTTTTCTGGCAGCAGGATCATGGAGCGCCTCCTGCCGGGCCCGCCATTGTGGTGGAGGACACCCTGAAGGCGTTGCAGCAGCTCGCGGCAGCATATCTGAAGGAATCACAGGCTTCCGTTGTCGGAATTACAGGCAGCAACGGCAAAACCACAACAAAGGATATCGTGAATGCACTTCTGTCCACAACATTCAAAGTGCACAAAACGCAGGGGAATTATAATAATCATATCGGTCTTCCGCTGACGGTGCTGTCCATGCCGGAGGATACGCAGATCGTGATTCTGGAGATGGGCATGAGCGGAAGAGAGGAAATACGCCTGCTGTCCCGGATCGCAGAGCCGGATGTGGCGGTGATCACCAACATTGGCGAGGCTCATCTGCTGCAGCTTGGCTCCAGGGAGGAGATTGCCCGTGCCAAGCTGGAAATCATCAGCGGCCTCAAGCGGGGAGGGCTGCTGATCTGCAATGGGGATGAACCGCTGCTCCCCGCGGTGATGTCCGAGCCTGAGACAGAGCGGCCGGAGGAGATGCACATCTTTACCTTCGGGCTGCTGCAGGATAACGACGATTACCTGACAGGTATGACGACACATGACCGGGGTATTATCTTCACTTCCAAAATGGGCGGCCAGGAGGCGTTCAATCTGCCGCTGCTGGGCCGCCACAACGTAGTAAATTGCCTGGCGGCAATGGCCGTGGCGCGGCATTTCGGCGTTGGCGTCGATCAGATGCGGCAGGGGCTGGCCGAGCTGAAGCTCACCGGCATGCGCATTGAGGTGATCTCCTGCGGGAGCGGCCTTACCCTGCTTAATGACACGTATAATGCCAGCCCCCTTTCCATGAAGGCTGCGATTGATACGCTTGCAGGTTATAACAAGAAAAATCGTAAAGTCGCTGTGCTGGGAGACATGCTGGAGCTGGGACCGCTTGAGGAGCAGTATCACCGGGAGATCGGCTTGTATGCCGCATCGGCCGGGGTGGAGCTGCTGTTCACCTACGGACCGCTTGGCTCTCATATTGCTGAGGGGGCACGGGAGAACATGGCGCATGAGAGCGTGCATGCTTATTCCGACAAAGACGAACTGGCTGCGGCGCTGCGCGAAGCGCTGCATTCCGAGGATATTGTGCTCTTCAAAGCTTCACGCGGCATGAAACTGGAAACTGTTGTGGATGCGCTGCGGGACTATCCGCTGCAGAACGGATAAGGAGGAAAGGGGGATTACCATGGATATTCAATTGCTGCTGCTTACGATCGGGGTATCATTCATACTGGCGGTGATCGCTGCTCCCTTGTTGATTCCGTTGCTGCGCCGGATGAAATTCGGCCAGCAGGTCAGAGACGACGGACCCCAGAGCCATTTGAAGAAAACGGGCACGCCCACCATGGGCGGGGTCGTCATTCTGCTTGCTTTTACGCTTACGTATTTAAAGTTTTCGGCCATTAAAAACACGGATTTCTATGTCCTGCTTGTGGCTACGCTCGGCTTTGGGCTGATCGGTTTTCTGGATGATTACATCAAAATCGTGTTCAAGCGCTCCCTTGGCCTGACGCCGCGTCAGAAGCTGTTTGGACAGCTCTTCTTTGCAGGCATCATGTGCTGGCTGCTTATACAGAATGACCATAGTACGGCTATCGGTATTCCGGGGACCTCCTGGTCTTTCGATTGGACCGGCTGGTTTTATTATCCATTTATCGTGATTATGATGCTGGCGATCAGCAATGCAGTAAACTTCACGGACGGACTGGACGGGCTTTTGTCCGGTACGAGCGCCATTGCCTTCGGCGCTTATGCCATCATCGCCATCCAGGCGTCCCTGCCGGCGGCGGTCTGTGCCGCTGCCATGATCGGCGCGGTGCTCGGCTTTCTCGTGTACAACGCCCATCCCGCCAAAGTATTCATGGGTGACACCGGCTCGCTTGGCATCGGCGGGGCGATCGGCGCAATCGCCATCGTAACGAAGAGTGAACTGCTGTTTCTCATCATCGGCGGCGTGTTTGTCATCGAAATGCTTTCGGTCGTCATTCAGGTCACGTCGTTCAAGACACGCGGCAAGCGTGTGTTCAAGATGAGCCCCATTCATCATCATTTTGAGCTGTCGGGCTGGTCGGAATGGCGGGTCGTCATCACATTTTGGGCAGCAGGGCTGCTTCTCGCAGGACTTGGACTTTATCTGAGCAAGGGGTTGTAGAAAATGAAGCATCCGGATACTTATAAGGGCCTTGAAGTCGTCGTGCTCGGGCTGGCCAAAAGCGGAGTCCAGGTGGCGAAGGTGCTGCACAGAGCGGGCGCTGTCGTAACGGCAAATGATCAAAAAGAGAGGGAACAATGTCCCGAAGCTTCCGAACTGGAGGCTTTGGGAATTTCCGTTTTATGCGGAGGGCATCCGGACGACCTGATCCATCCTGGTGTCAAGCTGCTGGTCAAAAACCCGGGGATTCCCTATACGGCCCAACCGGTGCAAAGAGCGCTGGAGCTTGGCATTGAGGTCGTGACGGAGGTGGAGGTCGCTTATCATATCTGTGAAGCGCCGATCATCGGCATTACCGGCTCCAACGGAAAAACGACCACGACTACCTGGGTCGGCAGGATGCTGGAGGCTGCGGGCATGAAGCCGATTGTGGCCGGCAATATCGGGACACCGCTCTGCGAGGCGGCTGCAGAGGCGAAGCAGGACAACTGGATGGTCGTAGAGCTGAGCAGCTTTCAGTTGAAGGGCACGCATGACTTCCGTCCTGCTGTGGCCTGTCTGCTCAATATCGCGGAGACTCATCTGGATTACCATGGCAACATGGAAGACTACATATCCTCCAAAGCTAAGCTGTTTGCCAACCAGCGGCCGGAGGACACGGCAGTCCTGAACTGGGATGATCCGGTGTGCCGCGGGCTGGTTCCTTACATGAAGGGCAAGGTGCTGCCTTTTTCCTTGACTGAACGGCTGCAGGAGGGTGTGTATGCTGATCCTCCATATGTGCCGGAGGTGGAGGATGATATCCGGCGCGACATCGTGTACCGCGATGGCAGCGGGGTCATTCATCCGATTCTGCCGGTTGTGGAGCTGGGCATCCCGGGGCGGTTTAATGTGGGCAATGCGCTTGCCGCCTGCGCCATTGCGATCGCGGCGGGAGCGCAGCTTACAGCGCTGGCCGGACCTCTCGCCCAATTCAGGGGAGTGGAGCACCGGCTGGAATTTGTCGCCGAGCATGAAGGAGTGTCCTACTATAACAACTCCAAAGCAACCAATGCCAAGGCGACCCAGATGTCCCTGTCCTCCTTTAAGCAGCCTGTCGTGCTGATTGCCGGCGGACTGGACAGGGGCTCAGACTATCTGGAGCTTGTTCCCGCGCTGAGGGGCCGCGTCAAAGCGGTTGTTTTGCTCGGGCAAACGAAAGCAAAGCTGGCGGAGGCCGCACGGCTGGCCGGCATAGAACAGATCGAGCTCGTCGATAATGGTGAGGACGCCGCCGCCGCGCTGATCGCAGCCGTGAGCAAGTCTGCAGCCCTTGCCGAGTCCGGAGATGTCGTGCTTCTCTCTCCGGCCTGCGCGAGCTGGGACATGTTCAAATCCTATGAAGAGCGTGGACGCATTTTTAAAGAGGCGGTGCATAAATTGAAGTAGGGGGGTGGATAAGCCCCTACTTCGGTGCAAGGGGTGGCCTCCTCCATGAAACAGTCTCGTCCTCCGTCTCCGGATTTATGGCTTTTCGCCTGCATTATAGGCTTGCTGGCCATCGGCATCGTGATGGTGTACAGCGCCGGAGCCGTGCTTGCGTTCCGCGAATATGGGGATTCTTATTATTTTGTGAAAAGACAGCTGCTTTTCGCCGGTCTGGGGCTTGCGGCCATGTGGTTCACGGCCTCGATAGACTACCGGGTTTGGCGGAAATACGCCAAGCCACTGCTGCTGATCTGCTTTGTGATGCTGGTTGCGGTGCTGATTCCGGGCATCGGCGTTGTCCGTGGCGGCGCCCGCAGCTGGCTGGGCATCGGTTCCTTCGGCATACAGCCTTCCGAATTTATGAAGCTTGGCATGATCCTTTTTCTGGCCAGCTGGCTCAGCCGTCCGGGCTATCCGATCAAATCGTTTCTGCACGGGCTGCTGCCGCCGCTGGGACTCGCCGGATTGGCCTTCGGGATCATTATGCTGCAGCCGGATCTCGGGACAGGCACCGTAATGATGGGCGCGTCCATGATTATTATTTTTACCGCCGGAGCCAGCCTGAAGCATCTGGGATTTTTGGGCCTTGGCGGAATAGCTGGTTTTGCTGCGCTGGTGGCGGCGGCTCCATACCGGCTGAAGCGCATTACCGCTTTCCTGGATCCCTGGTCGGATCCGCTGGGAGCAGGTTACCAGATTATTCAGTCCTTATATGCCATCGGTCCCGGCGGTTTGGCCGGGCTCGGGCTCGGCATGAGCCGGCAGAAATACAGCTACGTGCCCGAACCGCAAACCGATTTCATTTTTTCCATTTTGGCCGAGGAGCTTGGATTTATTGGCGGTCTTACTGTAATCCTGCTGTTTTTTATTCTTGTCTGGCGCGGGATGCGAACGGCGCTGACCATCCCGGATACCTTTGGAAGCCTGCTTGCCGTCGGCATCGTAGGCATGGTAGCCGTTCAGGTTGTCATTAATATCGGAGTGGTCATCGGTCTGATGCCTGTGACGGGCATCACGCTGCCATTGATCAGCTACGGGGGCTCTTCACTCACCCTGATGCTGACAGCTCTCGGCATTTTATTGAATTTATCACGTTTTGCGAGGTGAACCCTATGCGCGTCGTATTAAGCGGGGGCGGGACAGGCGGACATATCTATCCGGCTGTCGCCGTCGCCCGGCAGTGTGAGGCGGAAGACCCGGACGCCGCATTTTTATATATCGGAGGCAAGAGGGGACTGGAAAGCAAGCTGGTCCCGCAGGAGAAACTTCCGTTTGAATCCATTGACATTACCGGCTTTCGGCGGAGTCTCTCTCTCGAAAACATAAAGACAGTTATTCGTTTTCTGCAGGGTGTGCGCACCTCGAAAGCCTTGCTTAAGCAATTTAAACCCGATGTAGTGGTCGGAACGGGCGGATATGTTTGCGGTCCTGTAGTTTATGCCGCTTCCAGGCTCGGAATCCCGACCATTATTCATGAACAAAATGCCATTCCCGGATTGACGAACACCTTTCTGAGCCGTTATGCCGATACGGTTGCCGTCAGCTTTGAGGGGTCCGAGACCAAGTTTCCCAAAGCGCGCAATGTCCTCTACACAGGCAATCCCCGGGCGACGACAGTGCGGAAGGCCGACCGCAGCCGCGGGTTTGCAAGTCTGGGACTTCCGAAGGATAGTGCCATCGTCCTGGTAGTGGGGGGAAGCAGGGGTGCCAAAGCGATCAATCAGGCGATGATTGAAATGGCACCGCAACTTTCATCCCTGCCGGGCGTCCATTTTGTATATGTTACCGGGGAAGGCTATTTCGACAGCACGGTCGATGAGATACGGGCAAAGGTCGGCTCGCTGCCGGACAGCCTTCATGTGCTTCCTTATGTGCACAATATGCCTGAAGTGCTTGCATGCACTTCCTTGATCGTGAACAGAGCGGGGGCGTCTTTCCTGGCGGAGATCACTTCTCTCGGCATCCCTTCCGTGTTGATTCCGTCACCGAATGTGACCAACAACCATCAGGAGGCCAATGCCAGAACGCTGGAGCAGGCAGGGGCGGCCGTCATGATTCTGGAGAAGAGCCTGAGCGGACAGACCCTCTTTAATTCTATTTCGCAAATCATGAAAGATGCCGAAATAAGAGAAAGCATGTCGGCTGCTTCGGCCCGTCTCGGAAAGCCTGATTCGGCGGAGGTATTCCTTCGTGAGATCAGGAGATTGGCCGGCAGCAGATAAAGCAGCAGTCCATGGGCGATTGTCACCTTCGGGGTCATCCTGACATAAGATACCGTATCTTTAGACCATCACTCGGGGAGCCGGTGTTCTGGCACAACGACCGCTTGGCGGAGATAATTCGGTGTTATTCGTATCGGCTGCCGTATTATTAATGGCATTTGCGTTCAGTGACGATATATTAACTGATAGTTTATGTCTACTGTAAGGCAGTAGCTGATATGCTTTGTCCGTGAGCATGAAGTGCCCTGAATACAGCCTGGCAGGGGATCCAATATGCTTGTTACAGACAAGGGTATCCGCGGGATCGTTGTGAAGCTTGGTGAAGGGTTTGACTATGTCCGGTTCAAGGACGAAACCGCGATCGGGGGAGCCGGGCTGTCCTTAGTCAAACCAAGCGTTCTGGCAGGCAAGCAGGGACTGTCCGGTCTGGAATTCGCGGGAGGCATTCCAGGGACGGTGGGCGGAGCCGCATTCATGAACGCCGGCGCACATGGGTCTGATGTGTCGAAAATATTCCAGTCCGCTGAGGTTGTACTGGAGACACCGGGCAAGCCACAGCAGAGGACGTGCTTACCCTGATGCAGCATATTCAGAGCACTTTATCATCTCAATCCGGCATTCAGCTCGTTCCGGAGGTTTTCCTGGTGGGTGAGCGGTAAACTCGGAGGTGATACATTGGATAAATTGGTGATTGAAGGCGGGAATCCCCTGTCTGGCACCATACCGATCCATGGAGCGAAAAACGCGGCCTTGCCCATACTTGCGGCAAGCCTGCTCGCGAATGGGGAAGTTCAGATTCGCAACGTGCCTCATCTGCTTGACATCAAGGTGATGCTCGGCATTCTGGAGGGGCTGGGCTGCAGCACACGACACGAGCAGGATACCGTGACTGTCGATTCGTCGAACTTGCTTTCAACGGATATACCGGAAGATCTGATGAAACAAATGCGGTCATCCGTTTTTCTGATGGGACCGCTGCTCGGACGCTGCGGAGAGGTGACGGTCTACCAGCCGGGCGGCTGTGCCATCGGAGAACGGAAGATCGATATGCACCTTGAGGGATTGAAGGCGTTGGGTGCCGAGATTGAAGAGCAACATGATAAAATGACGTGCAGGGCCCGCAAGCTGACCGGAACGGATATCCATCTGGATTTTCCGAGCGTGGGGGCCACCGAGAACATTATGATGGCCGCCGTGCTGGCTGAAGGCAGGACCACAATCATCAACGCTGCCCGCGAGCCGGAAATTCAGGATTTGCAAAATTTTCTCAATGCGATGGGCGCATCCATAATAGGGGCGGGGACCGATACCATAACCATTACCGGTGTGAATCGTCTATTCCCTTGCAGCTATGAAGTCATCCCTGACCGGATCGTGGCAGGAACGGTAATGATTGCCGCCGCCGCCACACGCGGCAGTGTCACGCTCTCCCGCTGCTGTCCGTCCCATTTGTCATCGCTGATTCATGTGCTCCGCCGTGCCGGTGTTCAAATCAGCGCTTCCAATGATATAATGAACGTAAGCTGCATGACCCGCCCCAAGGCGGTGGACCGGATCGTTACGTCGCCGTACCCGTCCTTCCCGACGGATTTACAGTCCCAGGTCATGGTGCTGCTGTCTTTGGCGGACGGATTCAGCATTATGAAAGAGACCGTTTTTGAGAGCAGGTTCAAGCATGTCGATGAGCTGAACGTTATGGGGGCCGACATTTCCGTAGATATGAATGTGGCATTTATCCGGGGCGTTCCCCGACTGTACGGCGCATCGGTTGAAGCCACGGATCTGCGGGCGGGAGCCGCGCTGGTTATAGCCGGACTGGCAGCCAAGGGACGGACAACGGTGGAGCAGGTTCATCATATCGACAGGGGCTACGACCGGATCGAACGCCTTTTTCAGCACCTCGGCGCCCGGATGCACCGGCAGTCCCCGGTACCGGAACAGCTTGATTTTGCAAATTAAACGCCTGCAGCGTCCCCTCCTCATTCGAGGGGACGGGAGGCATTTATTGGAGAGAAATGATGCCACAAGCCAAAATTCCTGTTCTTCGGGAAACAAGACCTAAAATGAAGACAAGCCGTAAAATTATATGGATTCTCGTTCTCCTGTTCATTGTACTGCTTGCCGTATTATTCTTTCGCTCCTCCCTTAGCAGGATTACGGAAATCAACTTCAAGGGCAGCCTGTTCACGTCGCAGGAGGAGCTTCTGAAGCAAAGCGGCCTTCACGTCGGAGGTCAATTTTTCGGGGCCAGCCCGGAGGAAGTCAAGAAGCGGCTGAAAGAAATCAAATCGATTGAATCCGTCACTGTGGACAAGCAGTTTCCAGGCATTGTTAGCATTAATATTAAGGAATATGATACAGTTGCCTATGAGGTAGGTACGGATGGCAATCTGATAGCCATTTTGTCCAACGGGACAAGCGTGGGAGTTTCCAGCAGCGGCATTGCCGTGGAGAAGCCCATTTTAACAAACTGGAAGCCCGATGATCCGTACAAAGCCAAGCTTTGTAAGATTTTGTCGAATATCCCTGGTGAGTGGACAGCCGACATTTCAGAGATCATTCCTGACCCGACACCATCTTTTCCGGACCGGATCAGGATGTATACGCGCTCCCAGTTCGAGGTGCTGACCTCGGTTTCACTGCTGTCCGAAAAAATCAGTTACCTCAATCAGGTTTTGGAGACGGAGCAGCCGGGACTGGTCAGCATGTTTGAAGCTGACACCTATGTGGCCTTCAAGCCCGAGGAAGAGGGCGGTTCAGTGGAAAATGACACTACTCAGTGAACTGGAAAAATGCTAAAATACATTTTATGTACAATGCATCGCGCTCCTTCTTTTTTCTTCAAATTTTTATTGGCTATCCAGAAGTTGGAACATAAAAAATTTGTAGAAAAAAGAGGGATAAATATTAACGTGTTGAATTAGTTTACACAGTGCGTGTTTATGAACGAAATTATATTGGAGTTGGGAGGTGCCACAGAATTGAGCGGCAATGACATCATTGTTAGTTTGGACATCGGTACGTCCAAAGTTCGTGCCATTATCGGGGAGATGAATAATGGAACCTTTAATATTATTGGGGTTGGAACTGCCGACTCGGAAGGTATTCGAAAGGGTGCAATCGTAGATATCGATCAGACCGTACAATCGATCCGGAACGCCGTGGATCATGCCGAGCGTATGGTCGGTATTCAAATATCCGAAGTGTATGTCGGAATTACTGGCAATCATATCGGCTTGCAGACGAGCCACGGAGTTGTGGCCGTATCGAACGAAGACCGCGAGATCGGTGAAGAGGATATCGAACGAGTGCTGAAGGCAGCTGAAGTTATCGCTGTACCGCCGGAAAGAGAAATTATTGATGTGGTGGCCAAGCAATATGTGGTCGACGGACTGGAAGGAATTCAGGATCCGCGCGGGATGATCGGAGTCCGGCTTGAGGTGGAAGCAACCATTGTTACCGGAGCCAAAACGCCAATACATAACCTGCTCCGGTGTGTGGAAAAAAGCGGTCTGCGGATTAAGGACCTGGTGCTTCTTCCCCTCGGTGCCGGACAGCTTTCTTTATCCAAGGATGAGAAAACGATGGGTTCCGTGCTTGTGGATATCGGAGCGGGTTCTACAACGATAGCGGTGTTTGAGGAAGGCAGCATCGTCGCTACCTCGACACTGCCCATTGGCGGCGAGTATGTAACCAATGACATTGCCTACGGCCTCAGAACGCTGACGGATCAAGCTGAAAAAGTCAAGCTTAAATACGGATGCGCATGGTATAATGATGCGGCAGCCGATGTTTTATTTAAGGTGACACGCATCGGCAGCAATGTGGACAAGGAGTTCAACCAGCAGGATTTGGCTGCTATTATCGAGCCGAGAGTGCAGGAAATCTTTCAGCTTGTTCAGGCTGAGGTTAAGCGTCTTGGTTACACGGGTCTCCCCGGGGGTTATATACTTACCGGAGGCACCGTGGCTATGCCTGGAGTTCTCGAGGTGGCTCAGCACGAGCTTGCTGCATCGGTCCGGATCGCCGTGCCTGATTTTATCGGCGTAAGGGATCCCGGTTACACCAGCGGCGTCGGCATATTGCATAACGCGATCCGCAGTTACCGTTTGCGTAGCGCCAGCGGAAGCAGCAGCAATGTGAAAAAGCCGGCCAACCGCACGAAAAGCAGCAGCCCCGCTCCGGAAAGTGAGCAGAAACCGGGATTGATCGAACGCCTGAAGAATATGTTCAGCGAGTTTATATAACGGTTGAAAGCTAATTATGCCTATCATGGACGGGCCATCCATGCACATTGAGGGGGAGTTGGAATAGTATGTTGGAATTTGATTTTGAAATGGAGAGTTTGGCTCAAATAAAAGTAATCGGGGTAGGCGGCGGCGGAAGCAACGCTGTAAACCGAATGATTGAGAACGGCGTTCAGGGGGTTGAATTTATCACGGTCAACACGGACGCCCAGGCTCTGCATCTTGCCAAGTCCGAGCACAAGCTCCAGATTGGCGATAAGTTGACCAGAGGTCTTGGTGCGGGCGCCAACCCTGATGTAGGGAAGAAGGCTGCAGAGGAATCCCGTGATCTGATCATGAACACCCTTAAAGGGGCGGACATGGTGTTTGTGACCGCCGGCATGGGTGGGGGTACAGGTACAGGAGCTGCTCCTGTGATCGCCGAAATTGCCAAGGAATGCGGCGCTCTTACGGTAGGTGTGGTTACACGTCCGTTTACATTCGAAGGGCGCAAACGTTCAAGCCACGCGGAGCAGGGCATTGAGGGATTGAAGGAAAAGGTTGACACGCTGATTGTCATCCCGAATGACCGCTTGCTTGAAATTGTGGACAAGAAAACACCGATGCTCGAAGCGTTCCGTGAAGCGGACAACGTGCTGCGTCAGGCCGTACAGGGCATTTCCGACTTGATCGCCGTACCAGGGCTGATTAACCTCGACTTCGCGGATGTGAAAACGATCATGACGGAGCGTGGCTCCGCGCTGATGGGTATCGGGTACGCGACAGGCGAGAACCGGGCGGCTGAAGCGGCGCGCAAGGCGATTATGAGCCCGCTGCTTGAGACTTCCATCGAAGGCGCCCGCGGTGTCATTATGAACATTACCGGCGGATCCAATCTTTCCCTCTATGAAGTCAATGAGGCGGCTGAAATCGTAACATCGGCTTCTGATCCGGAAGTGAACATGATCTTTGGAGCCATCATCGATGAAGAGATGAAGGAAGAGATCAAGGTAACTGTAATTGCCACCGGATTTGAAGGCAAAGCGGTAGCGCCAGCACCTGCCCGCAAACCGGCAGCCAGCAATCCGGAGCCTTCCGAGACACGTTCGCCGAATCTGCGTCCTTTTGGCAATCAGACAAGCGGTGATCAGCTCGATATACCGACTTTTTTACGCAACCGTTCCCGCAACAACAACGACTAGCATGAATGAGCAGAAATGTCCCCAAGTAGTTTTCTACTTGCAGGGCATTTCTTTTTTTAATGGGGAGATTGCCATAGACTGACATGGAAAGGAGTTTCGTGTTGCGGGTTTTCCATATTCTTCACATATTGATTTCAGAACAACTTGTCAGCAGTGAGTACCTTGCCAAGCTGTTGAATGTGTCATCACGCACCATTCGGACGGATCTGAAGGAATTGTCCGCATTATTGTCCACACACGGAGCTACGATCAAGTCGCTTAAGGGAGCAGGCTATCAGCTTGAAATCCATGATGAGCAGCGGTTCCGGCACTTGCTGAAGCAGTTGAAAGAAAATGAAGCAGCCACGCCGCAGCAGATCAGCGGATCATCCGAGAGCAGGCATCGATTCCTGATCAGGAAACTGCTGCTGACGGAGGAATACTTCAAGCTTGATGACCTGGCCGACCTTTTGTTTGTAAGCCGTTCAACGATACAAAACGACATCAGGGAAGTGCGGCGAATATTAAAGCATTACGGCTTGACGCTGGAGAACCGTCCCCATTACGGTGTTAAAATCAAGGGCAGTGAGACGCAGCTGCGGTATTGCATGTCTGATTATATTTTTAGGCGCGTGGATGATGCCGCCGAGAGTGCGTACTCGCCATCCATTCTTTCTGATGAAGAAATGGCCCTGATCAGAGAGGTGATTCTTGAACGCATTGAGGCCAACGATATTACATTGTCGGATATTGCCCTCAACAATCTCGTCATTCATATCGCGATAGCGTGCAAACGGATACGGGATAAAAGGTACGTCTCTTTTTATCCGCAGGAAATGAAGAAAATTGAGGGGCAGAAGGAGTTTGGCGTCGCGGCTGAGATTGTGTCCAGCCTTGAGCGCAAGATGAATCATTCCTTTCCTTTCGCTGAAGTTGCCTATATAGCGGTACATTTGCTTGGGGTAAGAACCGTTGCAGCAGCCAATATGGACGATACTGAAATTAAAGGCATGATTGACGGGGAAATATACGACCTGACCGTTGAAATCCTGGATAATATAGAAAAACGGATGCAGCTGGGCATACGCCATGACAAGGAGCTGCTTGTTGCCTTTTGCCTGCATCTTAAGCCGGTCATTAACCGTTTCAAGTATGGCATGAATTTGCGCAATCCGATGCTGGATGAGATCAAAGCCAATTATCCGCTTGCCTTTGAGGCAGGTATATTAGCCGGTGAAACGATCAGGCAGCGGCTTGGCTTCGAGATTGAAGAAAATGAGATCGGCTACCTTGCTATCCATATCGGTGCGGCCATCGAGCGAAAGAAAATGAAGAACACCCCCAAAAGATGCCTGATCGTATGCGCATCAGGCCGGGGGAGCGCCAAATTGCTCTACTACAAGCTGCAATCGGAATTTGGCTCCAAGCTGGACATTGTTGGTACGACGGAATTTTACAAGCTCAAGCAGATGCCCTTGGATACACTGGATTTTGTAATCAGCACGATCCCCATTTCCGACGAAACGCTGCCGGTGCCGATCATCCATGTCAATACGTTTCTTGGCGGCGGAGATATCGACAAGATTGAACAGGCGATCTCGGAAACGGGAGTGCCCGCTATCCATTATGTGCGGAAGAAGCTCGTTTTCCTGCAGCAGAAAATGGACAGCAAGGAGGAAGTGCTGGCGTTTGTAGCAGACAGGATTCTGGAAGCGGGTCTTGTCCAAGGCCCGTTTCTGGAATCTGTGCTGGAGCGCGAAGCGATGTCTCCCACATCGTTCGGCAATTTTGTGGCCATTCCCCATCCCATGGAGCCATTTGCGGATTCGACCTTCTGGGCCATTTGCACGCTGCAAAAGCCCATAGATTGGGAAGGCAAGCCGGTGCAGTTTGTATGCATGCTGTGCATGCAGCGCAGTAAAACGGAGGATGTGCAGAGCATGTACAATATTTTGCTTACGATATTGAATAACGAGAATTTGGTTCAGCAGCTTATTAAGTGTAAAAGCTATTCGGAATTTGTACGAGTGCTTCATGAGCACGTGTGAGCTGCACTCCATTGATCAGAATGCTTAAGAGGAATATCCCGATTCTATGAAGAGGGGGGTTCCTCTTTTTTGTATATGGCTGAAAATAATATATTTCCGTTATAAAGCGGAAAAAACATGGCTTAAGTCGAAACCTGTTGCAATTTATAATGAATTTGCAGCCAACAGCTATAGGAAAGGTTGCTAACAGGAACTACTAATGAAGAGACTGGCATGACCTGAGTACTGTTCAGTTAAATCAGGGCTGCTCTGAAGGGGGAAACATTAAAGTGAGTGAAAAAGAAACAAACCATTCCGTTGGTGAAGAGATGCTGGATGATACTGAAATCGTGTTTCAGATCATTTTGTTCGCAGGCAATGCCCGCAGCTCGGCGATGGAAGCCATTGAGCTGGCCAAGGCCGGCAAATTTGCTGAAGCAAGAGAGGCATTGGCAGCTGCCAAGACGGAGCTGGTATCTTCCCACAAAATCCAGACCGGATTAATCCGCAAGGAAGCGGAAGGGGAGAAAACGACAATGTCCGTAATGATGGTGCATGCGCAGGATCATTTGATGAACGCCATTACCATTCGCGACATGGCTGCCGAGTTTGTGGATTTGTATGAACGGATTGAACAATTGGGGTCGAAATCGTAGAAGGAGGTCTTTCTGATGGGAATCAAGGATAAACTTGTCAATGGCCTCACCTCCGTAGCGAACGCCATTAACAATTTTAAATATATTATGGCTATCAAATCCGCTTTCATCACGCTCATGCCTGTCATTATTGTAGGCGCTTTCGCAGTCCTTATCTCCAATATGGTGATGGACCCGACGAATGGGCTTGCGCATTTTCGCCCGTTCGCATTTTTGGCGGATTACAAGCCGATTTTCACGGCGATCAACTATGCCAGCTTAAACATTCTGACGGTGCTCGCCATTTTCATGATTGGTCTGGAATTGGGGCGAATTAACGGGGAGAAAAACTTTTTCCCTGGGCTGCTGGCCGTTATCTGCTTCGTGGCCGTTACGCCAACAACGATTCAACTGATGGTGAACGGTGACATGCAGCAGGTTACGGATGTGATTGCACGTCAGTTTACAGATACGAAAAGCTTGTTCCTCGGTATTTTTGTGTCGATCCTGTCTGTTGAACTGTACAGCAAGCTGGGCAAATCGGATAAGCTCAAAATCAAGATGCCGGAAAGTGTTCCACCCAATGTGGCTGTTTCCTTCTCGGCATTGATTCCGGCGATTATTACCGTAACCGTTTTCTCGGCCCTGGGATTTTTCTTTCACAAGCTTACAGGCTTGTACTTATATGATGCCGTTTACAATGTAGTACAAAGACCGCTGGAGACGGTTATGCAAGGCTTGCCGGGAATCCTGACCTTGATGCTGGTTGCGCAAATTTTCTGGGTTATCGGTATTCACGGCAATCAGATGATAAAACCGATTCGCGAGCCGCTGCTGCTTGGAGCCATTACCGTTAACATGACGGCATATGAGCAAGGGCTGCCTATTCCCAACATTATTACGATGCCGTTCTGGGATGTCTACATGAGCATCGGCGGTTCCGGGATTACGCTGGCTCTGCTGATCTGCATCCTGATCGCCTCCAAGCGCGAGGATATGAAAGAGATTACCAAGCTGTCCTTTGGTCCGTCGCTGTTTAACATTAATGAGCCGGTTATTTTCGGGCTTCCGATCATGTTAAACCCTATTATGGCTATTCCATTTATCATCACGCCGCTCATTACAGGCACCATCGGTTACTTTTCGACATTGCTTGGTTTTGCGGGCCGTGCGGTCGTCATGGTGCCGTGGACCACACCGCCGATTATCAATGCTTATCTGTCGACAGGCGGAAGCATCGGGGCGGTCGTTACCCAGCTTATATGTATTGCTGTTGCCATATTAATTTATCTGCCGTTTGTCAGAATTGCCAACAGGCGGACTGAAGGATAAGCAGAAATCATTGCAGAATGAAGGAGGAGTCATCGGTGGCTAAACATACAATGAACATCCCGGCTGATTTTATCATAGGGGCTGCTTCATCCGCCTGGCAGACGGAGGGCTGGAGCGGCAAGCGGGAAGGGCAGGATTCTTATCTTGACAAATGGTACATCAATGACCGCCACGTCTGGCATAACGGTTATGGTCCGGCCGGTGCAACCGACTTCTATAATCGCTGTAGCGAAGATATCGCGCTGATGAAGGAGATTGGACTGACGCATTATCGCACCTCTATTAACTGGTCCCGTTTCTTAACGGACTATGAAAATGTCGTTGTGGACGAAACCTATGCAGATTACGTGGGACGGGTCATCGACGAGCTGATAGCCATCGGTGTGGAACCCATGATTTGCCTGGAGCACTATGAGCTGCCGGCATATTTGCTGGATAAATATGATGGCTGGTCATCCAAGCATGTGGTCGAGCTGTTTGTAAAATATGCGGAAAAGGTGTTCGAGCGCTATGGCGACCGTGTCAAGCACTGGTTTACCTTTAATGAGCCGATTGTCGTGCAGACCCGTGTCTATCTGGATGCTCTGCGTTACCCTTATGAGCAGAACACCCGTAAATGGATGCAGTGGAATTACAATAAAACGCTGGCAACCGCCAAATGCGTGCAATTGTTCAAGGAGAAAGGCTATGGCAAAAACGGAGCAAAAATCGGCGTCATTCTTAATCCCGAGGTAACGTATGCCCGTTCAAGCGCGCCGCATGACCAGTATGCAGCGCATGTGTACGATCTGTTTTACAACCGGGTATTCATGGACCCGATGATCAAAGGCGAATATCCCGAGGAATTGCTGCAGCTGATGGAGAAACACGACATCACGTTCGAGCATACGCCGGAAGAACTGGCTATCATCAAAAACAACACGGTGGATTACGCGGGCATTAACCTGTATTATCCGCACCGGATAAAGGCGCAGACCAAAGCATGGAATGAAAACGTGCCTTTTCATCCGTCTTATTACTATGAGCATTTTGATCTTCCGGGCAAAAAAATGAACAAATCGCGCGGATGGGAAATTTATCCTAAAATCATTTATGATATGGGTATGCGCATCAAAAACGAATATAACAATATCGAATGGTTTATTTCCGAAAATGGAATGGGGATCGAGAACGAAGCGGTGTTCAAAAATGAAGAGCAGATCATTCAGGATGATTATCGTATTTCCTTCATCGGCGAGCACTTGTACTATACACTTAAAGCTGTGGAGGATGGCTCCAACTGCAAAGGGTACATGTTATGGGCCTTTACGGATAATGTGTCCCCGATGAATGCGTTCAAGAACCGCTACGGACTGGTCGAAATCAATCTGGAGAACGGCCGCAGCCGGCATTTGAAAAAATCCGGTCATTGGTACAAGTCGGTGATCGCCGACCGTTCGCTTACCGTTGATTTGGATGAAGAGTACAAGTAACAGAACATGAAAAATCAAACCAGGAGGCGTTAACTATGAAAAAAATTATTCTTGCCTGTTCAGCCGGCATGTCTACCTCTATTCTAGTATCCAAAATGAAAAAAGAAGCGGAAGCAAGATCTCTCGAGCTCGACATTATCGCCATTCCCGAAAGCACGATCAAGGATGAGTTGTCAGGCATCAGCGATGAAGTGATTGCGATCCTGCTGGGACCGCAGGTCCGTATGCGTAAAAATGCCGTAACAGAAATTGCGGCTCCGTTCAATATTCCCGTTGATGTCATCGACACGATGGCTTACGGCAGAGCGAACGGTCCGGCCGTTCTGGATCAGGCCTTGGCCATGTCAGACAAATAATTATAGCGGTTATAGAGGTAGTTCAAAAAGTCATCTTTTGATCACGAAGGAAGTCAGGAAGCGGACTCGACATCGAATCTTGAATTCAACCGGGCCTAAGCGGATGCTTACGAAGCATGTTTCCTACGGAAACATTTCAGGTGCTCACGTACTCCAAGTACGCTCCGCTCCTCAGTCCCTAGTTTCATCCAACCTTCTCGGTGCTGAAAACCTGACTTTTTGAACACGACTTATAATACTGCTACAAAGAATATAACTCGCTTTCAATCAGGTTGTCTCCCGGCAAGCTTCGTGCCGTGGAGGCAGCCTTTTTTGCTGCCCTCCCTCTTAATCCGACAAAAAAAGTCCGGCTGCGCCCTCCAGCGTTAGACAGACTTTGTTCTGTCCCCCTTTTATACTGGTCATATCCTCCAGGAGCTTAGGCGGGGTGAAAAAAAGATGGTTGTCTATATCGATTTGATTTTCCTGACCAACCTGCTTATTGACGCGGTACTGCTGCTCGTTACGGCCTGGATGAGGAAGCTGCGCCCGGCATGGTGGAGGCTGCTGCTGTCCGCCTTCCTTGGCGCGATGTACGTTGTCATGATGTTTGTTCCGCAGCTGTCCTTCATGTTTACGTTTTTGATTAAATTCGCATTGTCACTCTGTATGCTGCTGACAGCCTTTGGTTTTGGCGGCCTGCAGTCCTTCCTGCGCACGACCGGCGCTTTTTATGTGGTCAATTTTGTGGCGGCAGGGGGGATATTGGGCGTTCATTATCTGCTGCAAAGGCGGGGAGAACTGTTTAATGGCATATGGTTTACCGCTACCGGCGGGCTGTCATTTAAAACGCAAATAGCCTTTTGGTTCATCTTCTGCGTATTTGGCGTCACGATGCTTGTTTTTTATGCCGTACAGACTTCCAGGCAGCGCACGGAGCGGATTTCAAGCTTTACGGGTGAAGTGGAGGTCCGGATCGATGGAGTCTGCGTCAAGTGTACAGGCCTGCTGGACACGGGCAATCAGCTGAATGATCCGCTGACACGCATGCCGGTCATGGTGATGGAGGCTTCGCTCTGGAGTGAATATTTGCCTCGTGATTGGAACAGGTATCTGGCGGATGGAGAGGCGGACAACCTGGTCATGAATATGGAAGAGTCGTATGCCTGGCGGGATCGCCTGCGCCTCGTTCCTTACAGGGGAATCAACAAGAGTACGGCCTTTATGCTGGCGGTGAAGCCGGATGAGGTCAAGGTTACGATGAATGAGCAGACGTTCAGTCATCATCGTGTGCTGATCGGTCTGGACGGAGGGAGATTATCCTCCGAAGGGCGTTATCAGGCTGTTATCCACCCCGAGCTGGCGGCATCGCAAAATACGGATGTGTCGGCCTGACAATGCTGCCTGACAACGAATTTTTAATAGGAGGAGTATCATGCGCGTAAAATGGAAACTTGCATTACAGCTGCAGTATTACCGGCTTCTTTTTCTGCTCGGCCTTAAAGCCGAGGAAATCTATTATATTGGAGGCAGCGAAGCCCTTCCCCCGCCTTTGACCCGGGAAGAAGAGGAATATTTGCTGCAGAAGCTGTCTTCAGGGGACGCCGCGATCCGGGCCATGCTGATCGAGCGCAACCTGCGGCTGGTCGTGTACATCGCCAGAAAATTCGAGAACACAGGCATCAATATCGAGGATCTGGTCTCCATTGGTGCGATCGGTTTGATTAAAGCGGTGAACACCTTTGACCCTGAGAAAAAAATCAAGCTTGCCACCTATGCGTCCCGCTGTATCGAAAATGAAATCCTTATGTATTTGCGGCGCAACAATAAAACAAGGACAGAGGTGTCCTTCGACGAGCCGCTGAATATCGATTGGGACGGGAACGAGCTGCTGCTTTCCGACGTGCTCGGAACCGAAAATGATACGATCTACCGCAATATCGAGGAGCAGGTGGATCGCAAGCTGCTTCACAAGGCCCTGGATAAATTGACGGATCGCGAACGGCTCATTATGGAGCTGCGCTTCGGGCTGCAGGATGGCGAGGAAAAAACGCAAAAGGATGTCGCTGACCTGCTCGGCATATCCCAATCCTACATATCACGGCTCGAAAAAAGAATCATCAAACGGCTGCGGAAGGAATTCAATAAAATGGTCTGACAGGATCAGCGCACCTCCGCAGGGAGGTTCGAAGAAAGGAATAAAATGTCCGGCCCAGGAGATAATGAACATTAATGTTGCTCCTTGGGAGGTTATGACACGATGACCCGTAACAAAGTCGAAATTTGCGGTGTGGATACCGCTAAGCTGCCGGTTTTGACCAATGCGGAGATGCGGGAATTATTCACATCTCTGCAGCAAAACAACGAACGTTCCGCCAGGGAAAAACTGGTGAACGGCAACCTGCGGCTTGTACTGAGCGTGATCCAGCGTTTCAATAATCGGGGTGAATATGTTGACGATCTGTTTCAAGTCGGCTGCATCGGACTGATGAAGGCCATAGACAATTTCGACTTGTCCCAAAATGTTAAATTTTCCACATATGCGGTTCCCATGATCATCGGTGAAATCCGCAGGTATTTGCGAGATAACAATCCGATACGGGTGTCGCGCTCTCTGCGGGATATCGCGTATAAGGCGCTCCAGGTCAGAGATAATCTGACCACCGTCAATTCGCGGGAGCCAACGATTTTTGAAATTTCCGAAGCGCTTAATGTACCCAAGGAAGATGTGGTCTTCGCGCTTGACGCCATTCAGGATCCGGTTTCTCTCTTTGAGCCCATTTACCATGACGGCGGGGACCCGATCTACGTTATGGATCAAATCAGCGACGACAAGAACAAGGACGTATCCTGGATCGAGGAGATTGCGCTGCGCGAAGCGATGCAGCGGCTTGGACAACGGGAGAAGATGATATTGTCCATGCGGTTTTTCGAAGGAAAGACCCAAATGGAGGTTGCCGACGAAATCGGGATTTCACAGGCGCAGGTATCCAGGCTGGAGAAATCGGCCATTCAACAAATGCAGAAGCACGTAAAGTCTTAGCACCGCAGGCGCAGGACTGATCCTTTTTAACGACCCGTGAGGGTCGTTTTTATTTTTGGTCAAGATGGGGCGGCAGGGAAAATTTCCGCTTTGTAAATCATATGCTGTAAGTAAAGGATGTGATTATATGGATATGCAGGCTGAAGGCGTGTACAGCATAAAAATATCCGATTTTCAAAGCAAGGATGTCATTAATATCATGGACGGCCGCAGGCTGGGCCAAATATGCGATCTGGAGATCGATCCAAGACTGGGCCGCATAGAAGCGATCGTCATGCCCGTTTCCGGCGGATTGCTCGGATTTTTCCGGCCGAAGAGAGAACTGGTTATTCCTTGGCATAACATTGTCAAAATCGGACCTGACGTCATACTGGTAAGGCATGAGTACATGGAGGAATGGCAGATAGAGGAGCATGCCTACAAAGCAGGGGGAAGATTCAGGGGGCTATGGGCAGATAGAGACACCGTGCGCTGATTTTGGTACACTGGCTTGTAGAGGTGAGAACATTGACTGAACCGTTTGTCTTGGAACCCATGGATAAGGAAGTGCTGCCAGGCGCAGAGGCACCTGTGCCCAGGCTGATGTTTATAGAAGCATGGCGGAAGCAATTCCCGGGCCTGACCGCCGGTTTTACAAGCCGCAGCGGCGGCATGGGGAAGGAGCCTTACAGCAGCCTGAATTGTGCTCTGCATGTGGGAGAAAATCCTGATATAGTAATCGCCAACCGCGAGCTGATTGCAAGGAGGCTGGGCTATGAACCGGAAGCGTGGACCTGCGGAGAACAGGTACATGGCAGCAGTATTGCGGCTGTGAAGGAAGAAGACCGCGGCCGGGGCTTTCTGGACCGTGAATCGGCCTTTCAGGATACGGATGGATTGGTGACGGATGTGCCGGGGGTCCTGCTGACTTCCTTTTATGCGGATTGCGTTCCACTTTATTTCATCGATCCGGTTCGGCGGGCCGTAGGGCTGGCCCATGCGGGCTGGAAGGGAACCGTTGCGGAAATCGCGGCGCATATGGTAGTGAAGATGGTGGAAGAATACGGCTCAAAGAGAGAGGATTTGCGGGCGGCCATCGGCCCTTCGATCGGACGCTGCTGCTACGAGGTGGACGGTGCCGTGATGGATAAAATCATGGCTTTGGAGTCCGGCATGCCGGGTAATGAAGTGTGGGAAGGCAGTGTTTACACCACGCTTGGTGGGGGAAAATGGATGCTTGACTTGAAACAATGCAACCGACAGATTATGATGAAAGCAGGAATATTGCCGACCCATATCGAATGTACAACGTTATGCACCAGCTGCAATAACGAATTGTTTTTTTCACACCGTAAGGAAAAAGGATTGACGGGAAGAATGGCAAGCTGGATCGGACTGGAAAAGAGGTGAGTCTTCCCGTGTCGCTGGGAGATCGGATTCGGAAGGTGAACGAGCGTGTGGAGGCTGCCTGTCAGCGCAGCGGAAGAGCTCGTGAAGATGTCAATATCATTGCTGTTACCAAATATGTATCCGTGAGTGCAATGTCTGCCGTATTGGACAGCGGCCTTCTGCATGTCGGCGAGAACCGCTGGCAGCAGGCCGAGGAGAAGTGGAGGCAGCTTGGACAGCGCGGAATATGGCATTATATCGGGAATTTGCAGACGAATAAAGTCAAGGACGTTGTCGGCAAGTTCCAGTATATACATTCTCTGGACCGCCTCTCTCTTGCCAAGGAACTGGAGAAGAAGGCGGCGGGCCTGGATTTGACGGTTAAAGCCTTTTTGCAGGTCAATATTTCAGGGGAAGAGAGCAAGCACGGCCTTGGGCCGGACCAGGCTGCAGCGTTTCTGAAGGACATTTCAGGCCTGAAGCATGTCCAGGTGATCGGGCTGATGACGATGGCTCCCCATGTCGATGATCCCGAGCTGACTCGCCCCGTATTCCGGGGCCTGCGTGAGCTGCGGGATGCTCTGAACGGACAAGCCCTCACTCCCGAACCGCTTATGGAATTATCCATGGGCATGTCCAATGATTTTGAAGTGGCTGTGGAGGAAGGCGCAACCTGGCTGCGGCTCGGTTCCATTCTGGTGGGAAAAGAGGAGGATGAAGTATGGGTGTAATGAATAAATTTATGAACTTCCTCGGTCTGCAGGAGGAGGAAGAGGTCGTAGAGCGGGAAAAGTTGCCCGAAGAGGAAGAAGAAATTGAAACCCCCAGCTTTGACAGACGTAAGAACACTAGAACAAACAATGTGGTCAACAACGTGGTCAGCATCCATTCCCAGAAAAATGTGAAAGTCGTGCTGTATGAGCCCCGCTCTTACGATGAGGCGCAGGAGATTGCCGACCATATCCGTTCCCATCGCTCGGTTGTCGTGAACCTGCAGCGCATCCGCAAGGATCAGGCTCTCCGCATTATTGATTTTTTGAGCGGCACGGTGTATGCCGTTAATGGGGGCATATCCAAAGTCGGCCACAATATTTTTCTCTGCACACCGGATACGGTGGAGATTCAGGGCTCCATCACGGAAATATTGGCAGACAGTGAAACAGAACTTGACAGAATGAGGTGAGCTTTTTGACGGTTGAGTCAATCATATTCTTTATTGCGCGAATTTATCAGTATATGATTATCGTATACGTTCTTCTTTCCTGGCTGCCCAACGCGCGGGAGAGCTTTATAGGAGAGTGGCTCGGCAGGCTGGTGGAACCCTATCTGGCTCCGTTTCGCCGGTTCATCCCGCCGATTTTTGGCATGATCGACATTTCACCGATCGTGGCCTTGATTGTGCTGAACATGGCTTCTTACGGTCTGGTCTCGCTGATCGGCTATTTTGTCTAGGAGGTTTACATGCGGACCGAAATTCACGCCCATTTCCACCCGGATGAGAAGGACTTTGTTGACCGGGCCTGGGAGTGGGTAGAGCGGGCAGGACAATTTCACGAACATAAGCTGACCGATTTTCTCGACCCTCGTCAGGCTTACATACTGGGCACGCTGGCTGCCCGCCGCAATGACGTACAGATCCGCCTCGACGGCGGGTACGAGGCGGCGGAACGCAAGCGTGCCCTTGTGGCGCCGGATTACAGTTACCTGGAGGACGAGGATATGGCCATGAAGGTGCTGGCCATATCCTCTGACGACAAAAAAATCGGGGAACTGGAGCACGGCGATTATATGGGGGCGGTTTTGGCTCTGGGGATCAAACGGGGGAAAATAGGGGATATTCACGTACTGGATGACGGGTGTCATATTGTCGCCGCAGCGGATATCGGCCCTTTTCTGACGATGCATCTGCAGCAGGTTCACCGGGTGCATGTACAGAGCGAGCTGCTGCCGTTGGACAAGCTGCAGGTGAAAGAAAGCGCCTTTGAGACGCTGGAGTTCACGGTAGCTTCCCTGCGGCTTGACGCCATCGTCAGCGACGTATACAGGCTCAGCCGCAGCAAGGTGCTGGCCCCGATCAGGGCGGGCCGCTGCCGCGTGAACTGGAAGGCCGAGGAGAACCCGGCTGCGCCGCTGAAAGAAGGGGACGTCATTTCTTTTCAGGGATTCGGGCGGTTCAAGATATTAGAAACCGGCGGTTTGACGAAAAAAGGAAGACAACGTGTAATAATCGGCAAATTTGTATAATGATAAGGCAGGAATCCATTTCTTTTTGTCGAATTGGTTATGCTAACAACTATCCCCCCTTTGGCCGATTGCAGGATATGAAGAACTGCGGAGAACAATAATCTTTCAGGAGGTGCGCGTCATGCCATTATCCCCATTGGATATACATAATAAGGAGTTTGCACGCCGGCTTCGCGGTTACGACGAAGATCAGGTGAACGAATTCCTGGACCAGGTGATCAAGGATTACGAGGCTGTCATCCGTGAGAACAAAGAGCTCGGCGCTGAGTTGATGACACTTCAGGAGAAGCTGGATCATTTCTCCAACATTGAAGAGACGCTGAGCAAAACGATCATCGTAGCCCAGGAGGCGGCCGATGAGGTGAAGAACAACGCCAAGAAGGAAGCGCAGCTGATCGTGAAGGAAGCGGAGAAGAACGCCGACCGCATCGTGAACGAGGCCTTGGCGAAATCCCGCAAAATCGCGCTGGAAGTGGAAGAGCTGAAGAAGCAGGCCTCCATTTACCGGGCACGCTTCCGCACACTGGTTGAGGCACAGCTGGATCTCCTTAGCCAGGATGGATGGGAAGCGCTGGAGAACCGGGAGCGCGAGGTTTTGGACCGTGAACGGGAAATGAAAGAAATTTACTGAGGGCGCGGTGAAGCGGCCATTGACTTTTGATCATAAATCGGCTATATTTTTGTCACGATTAAACGAAAAATTCCATGATGGGACCCAGTAGGTCATGATTTTGCTCCCCAGAGAGTTGGCATTCCGGTGCAAGCCAATGTGCAGAGCATGACTGAATATCTTCCCGGAGAAGTGAGCTGAAGCGCCCGGCGTGAGTAAGCTGTCACCGTATGCCGAACGTTATATCGGCTCCCCGCAGCATTCAGGCGGGGATATGAGCGCCGTTCACTTGTGTGTTTACGAGAGGATGCACAAGAGACGGAATCAGGGTGGTAACGCGAGCAGAGCCTCGTCCCTAATACAGGGACGGGGCTTTTTTGTTGCCGGTTTTCAGCTGATAGCACAAAGGTTCATAAACGAAAGGACGGATTTTACATGCAAAGAGTGGATGTCAAGGAGAAAGCGCGGACCCGCGAGCTGCGGGTTCTGAACAAGTGGAAGGAAGACGGCACATTCCGTAAATCGATGACGCATCGTGAAGGCAGACCGAATTACGTGTTTTACGAGGGACCGCCTACAGCGAACGGCAAACCGCATATCGGGCATGTGCTTGGCCGTGTCATCAAGGATTTCGTCGGCCGTTATCAAACAATGAAGGGCTACCGTGTCGTCCGTAAAGCAGGGTGGGATACACATGGCCTGCCGGTTGAGCTTGGAGTGCAGAAGCAGCTTGGCATTTCTCACAAGCACGAGATCGAAGAGTACGGTGTTGAGGAGTTTATCAAGAAGTGTAAGGCGAGCGTATTCGAGTATGAGCAGCAGTGGAGGGATTTGACGGAGGCGATCGGCTACTGGACTGACCTTGACCATCCGTACGTGACCCTGGAGAACAGCTATATCGAGAGCGTATGGAATATTCTTGCGACAGTTCACGAGAAGGGGCTGCTGTACCGCGGCCACCGTGTAAGCCCATATTGCCCTAGCTGTCAGACGACCCTTAGCTCCCACGAGGTGGCTCAAGGGTATAAGGATGTCAAAGACCTGAGTGCCACCGCCAAGTTCAAGCTGCATGACAGCGGCGAATACGTGCTGGCATGGACGACCACACCGTGGACGCTGCCAGGTCACACGTCGCTGGCGGTGAATCCGGACATGGAGTATGCGAGAGTCAAGCAGGAGGACGGCGTATATATTGTCGCCAAAAATCTAGTGGAGAAGGTTATGAACGGCGATCATGAGATCATTGGTACCCTTCAGGGCTCGGAACTCGTGGGCAAAACCTACACGCCGCCGTTCAACTACATCCAGGTGGAGAAGGGCAATACGATTCTCGGTGCAGGCTTTGTAACGGACGCAAGCGGTACGGGCATTGTTCATATGGCTCCTGCTCATGGTGAGGATGACTACAGAGTATGCCGGGAGAACGGAGTCGGCTTTATCAATGTAGTGAACCTGCAGGGGCGTTATACGGAGCAAATCACGGATTTGGCGGGCCGCTTTGTAAAAGAATGTGATGTCGATATCGTGAAAATGCTGTCTGACAAAGGTTTGCTCTATGGCAAAGAAAAATACGAGCACAGCTATCCATTCTGCTGGCGTTGTGATACACCGCTGCTCTATTATGCAATGGACAGCTGGTTTATCAAAACGACGGCGATCAAGGATCAGCTTATCGCCAACAATAACGAGGTGGACTGGTATCCGGGGCATGTGCGCGAAGGTCGTTTCGGTAAATTCCTGGAGGATCTCGTGGACTGGAATATCAGCCGTGACCGCTATTGGGGCACGCCGCTGAACATCTGGACTTGTGCGGAGACTGGAGAGGAGTTCGCTCCGCACAGCATCGCCGAGCTTCGCGAACGCGCCATCGGCGATGTGCCGGAGGATATTGAGCTGCATAAGCCGTATGTGGATCAAATCAAGGTCCGCAGCTCCTGCGGTAAGTATGAAATGACCCGTACGCCGGAAGTGATCGACGTATGGTTCGACAGCGGGTCGATGCCGTTTGCACAGCATCATTATCCGTTTGAAAACCAGGAGACGTTTGCCCAGCAGTTCCCTGCGGACATGATCTGCGAAGGCATTGACCAAACTCGCGGTTGGTTCTACAGCCTGCTCGCCGTATCCACATTGCTGACAGGCAAGGCGCCGTACAAGGCGGTTATGGCTACAGGGCATGTGCTGGATGAGCAGGGTCAGAAAATGTCCAAATCCAAGGGCAATGTCATCGATCCATGGGAGATCATCAACGAATACGGTACGGACGCATTCCGCTGGGCGCTGCTTGCGGACAGTGCTCCTTGGAACAGCAAGCGTTTCTCGAAGGGCATTGTCGGCGAGGCGAAATCCAAGCTGGTGGACACCCTGGTCAACACGCATGCGTTCCTGACGCTCTATGCCACGATCGACGGTTTTGATCCGGCGGAGCATCCTTTCAAGCCTTCCGGCCACAAGCTGGACCGCTGGATTCTATCCCGCCTGAACAGTCTGATCAAGGTGGTTGACAAAGGTTTGGCTGTGAACGATTTCCTGAACGCCTCCAAGGCAATCGAGGCTTTCGTGGATGAACTCAGCAACTGGTATATCCGCCGCTCGCGCGACCGCTTCTGGGGCAGCGGCCTCACGGAAGATAAACTGGACGCTTACCGGACGCTGACCCATGTCCTGCTGTCCACCGCCAAGCTGCTTGCTCCGTTCACGCCGATGGTGGCCGAGGATATCTATCAGAACCTGAGCAGCGGGGACAGCGTGCATCTTGAAGATTACCCGGCTGCCGATGAGTCGCTGATCGATGCCAAGCTGGAGCAGGATATGGAAACCGCGCGCCGAGTGGTGGAGCTTGCGCGCAACGTGCGCAACGAAACGGCCATCAAAACGAGACAGCCTCTCTCCGAGCTGATCGTGTCCATGGATCGTGATTTTGATTTGGCTGGCTACGAGGAGATCATCAAGGACGAGATCAATGTGAAGCATATTCATACGGAAACGGATGACAGCGGTTTTGTCGATTTCACCTTGAAGCTGAATTTGAAGGTAGCGGGCAAGAAATATGGCAAAAATGTCGGCTTCCTGCAAAATCTGTTCAAAGGCATGTCTGCGGATGAGACGCGTGCTGTCGTGGAAAGTGGTGTCCTGAACGTTGTGTCTCCCGAAGGAGAGGAGCTGCAGGTGACAGCCGAGGAACTGCTGGTGGAGAAAAAAGCGAAAGAAGGTTTTGCTTCCGCATCAGGCTACGGCCTGACCGTTGCCCTCAACACGGATGTCACACCGGAGCTGGAGCAGGAAGGTTGGGTTCGTGAAGTGGTTCGCGTCGTTCAGGATTACCGGAAAAAGCTGGATCTGCCGATCGAGAAACGGGTGGCTCTTACGCTGGACGTCGACGATGAGCTAAAAGCGGCTATCGAACGATTTGAGAGCGTACTGCGTGACAACGTGCTGGTAACGGAGCTTGCCTTTGGCGGCACCGAGCCTATGGAGCGTGTGGAAGCCGGCGGAAAAACGATCGGGGTTCATATCGCAGAATAAGGCTGCATTGCGAGGCGCATAATAGAATAGAGTGAACTTTGGTAAAACGAGCCTGTGCTTTGCAGACGGACGATATCCGCTCTGCGCACGGCTCGTTTATTGTTCCCTGCAGGTTACTATGAACAGGGAGGAGGTATGCTGGAGATGGCTAAAGGCAAGCGTCGCCGCGTCGTAAGAAACCGTTCAGGTGAGATGCATCATATGCGCGGCAATGGCAGATCGGGAACTTCCTTCATGCGGCCAGGGAAGGCAAGGCGCTTCGGAACGCCGCATTGGATTGCCGACAAAATGGAGCTGTCCCGGGTAGCTGAATATGCCATGCTGCTGAACAGGCCCTGGCGGCTGATCTGGCTTAATCTGCTGGCAGGAACGTCCCGTGGGGTCGGCATTGCGATTGGCTTTACTTTTTTTGCGGCTACGATTATTTACGTGCTGCAGGTGCTTGGCAAGCTGAATCTTCCCATCATCGGGGATTATATTGCCGATATTGTACGGATCGTACAGCATCAGCTTGAGCTGTCGACTTATTAGAGGAAGTTCAAAAAGTCATCTTTTGATCACGAAGTCAATCAGGAAGCGGACTCGACATCGAATCTTGAATTCAGCCGGGACTTCCGATGCTCACGTACCTCAAGTACGCTCCGCTCCTCATTCCCTATCTTCATTCAACCTTCTCGGTGCTGAAAACCTGACTTTTTGAACACGCATTATAAGCCGCTTTTACTCTTCGGTGAGTTCATCCGGCTCAAGCAGCGCCTCGCCCTCACCCTGACTTATATATTTTTGGTACATGGGGCCGCGAACGACAGTGACGTTGTCACCGGTGATATCTGTTGCAATAAAGCTTTCGTATGATTCCACAAAGCCCTGATTATCATCGCCGTCTTCAATTTCCACTTCATCATAGTTGTGAACCTCACGGTTTTCGGATAGGGCGGGCGAGTTGGAATTGCCCCAGCTTGCAACGATCTGCCATGCATCCTCTCCGTCAAAGCCGTTGTATTCATGCTCATCCAGACTGGAGCGGCCAAACGGAGGGTAGAGAAACTCTTCCTCCACAGGGCGGTTATTCGTAACCTCCTGCTCCGGATTGTATTCGGCGAGGTATTTCGTGTATGGAACGGCCAAAAGACGCTCATAAGGAATGGGTTTTCCGCTGACGGCGCAAATGCCATAGGTGCCTTCCTGCATGGCCTTTAGGGCCGAGTCTATACGCTCCAGCATAAATTCATCATGCTCGACCAGCGCCAAATCCTTGCCTCGTTCATAGGTTTCCGTGGCAACATCGCCTGGGTGGTTATCGATCAGGGAGAGCTCGCCTGTCAGTACACGCTCACTGTCGGACAGGCCGCGGTGTCCGTCGCCGCCATGCAGACGGTGTTCAATATCCTGCTTTCGCTTTAACAGCTCGTTGCGCAGCGTTTGCAGCTGCTGCTCGGTAAGTTGGGACATAAGGCATCTCCTTTCAGAAATCGGACAATGGTCGCGGCTGTTCATAGGGTACGCCGCAAGCTTCCTTTTTAGAGGAGGGAATTTCTATCAGGGTTGGCGCGGAGTGCCTCTCGTGGACGATGTTCCGGCCCGTATGCTACAATAAATGGGTCTGAATGAAGATAGTAACGGAATTATGGGATCGGAGTGACAACGGTGATTTATTATGTAGTGGCATTAATCGTATTTTTACTGGATCAGGGGACAAAATACCTGATTGCAACGAGGATGGAGCTGGGGGAGACGATTCCGGTCATCGGCAGCTTCTTTCAGATTACTTCGCACCGAAACCAGGGCGCCGCATTTGGCATCCTGCAGGGGCAGCGGGAGCTTTTCATTGTCATTACCGTGGTTGTCGTCATTGCGATTGTCTGGTATATGAGAAAAACGGTCCGCAACGGGCAGAAGCTGCTGCCATTCGGTTTGAGTCTCGTGCTGGGCGGAGCCATCGGCAATTTCCTGGACCGGGCTGTCGCCGGCGAAGTGGTGGATTTTGCGCGCTTTAATTTTGGCAGCTACACTTTTCCGATCTTTAATATAGCGGACTCCGCAATTGTAGTCGGGGTCGCGATCATCATACTGGATACTTTGCTGGATTCAAGACGGCAAAAAGAAAGCAGCGGCATGGAAGGAACGAACGGGAATGAATGAGGATTATAAATCTGACTTGTCCGATGAGTTGCAAGACAACGAAGGCGGGGAGCTGCTGGAATGGGTGGTGGATGCGGCAGCGGTCAAAACCCGCATCGATAAATATTTAGCCGACAGGATGACTGATGTGTCCAGATCCCAGATTCAGCTGTGGATTGGAGACGGGCGGGTGCTGGTGAATGGGGCGGCGGTGAAGGCGAACCACAAGCTGCTGGACAATGACCACATAGAGCTGAGCATACCTGAACCGGAAGGTGTGGAGATTGTTCCTGAGGATATACCGCTGGATGTGGTATACGAGGATTCGGACGTCATCGTGGTCAATAAACCGCGCGGACTGGTCGTGCATCCCGCTCCCGGACATGCTTCCGGCACACTGGTGAATGCGCTGATGTACCACTGCCGCGACCTGTCCGGCATCAATGGCGAGCTGCGGCCGGGAATTGTGCACCGTATTGACAAGGACACTTCCGGACTGCTGATGGCTGCCAAGAACGACAAGGCTCATGCTTCTCTGGCAGCCCAGCTCAAGGAGCACAGTGTAACCCGTAGGTATATAGCGCTCGTGCACGGTAATTTGAGCCATGATCAGGGCACGGTGGATGCGCCGATTGGCCGCGCTGCCGGGGACCGTAAAATGTTCACGGTGACGGACCGCAACAGCAAGCATGCCGTCACCCATTTTCTCGTGCTGGAAAGGTTCGGAGACTACACGCTGCTTGAGCTCAAGCTGGAAACTGGACGAACGCACCAGATTCGGGTCCACATGAAATTTATCGGACACCCGCTCGTGGGCGATCCCATGTATGGCCGCAGCAAAGGCATCCGTATGGACGGACAGGCGCTGCATGCTGCAATCTTGGGTTTTGTTCACCCGACTACCGGTGAATATCTCGAATTCAGCGCACCGCTTCCGCAGGATATGGAGGACGTGCTGGCCTCCCTGCGCAGCAGATAATATACAATCTTTATTTATGTTAATATTGTGTAAGAATTGAACTAAACCGCCTGTAAGGCGGTTTTTTTGTGCTTGTAGACAGCCATTAAAAATAAAAGTGGATAAATATGCAGATATATTGTATAATTATTAAAAAGCTTCCGGTCCCCGGCAGGCAAAGGTGTTGACAGTGAAAATTCTTTCTGTCATAATTTCGTGTAGATGCGATGAAATTTATCACACGAAATGTGATGATGAAGGAAATCTGAATAGCACCTTTAAATCAGTCCCGTGAGGCTGGCAAGGTAACGTGAATGGATCACTGAAGTGCTTCCGCTTCGGCGGTATGCCCTCAGTGTGTTCGAATGAGATCAGACGACAGCAGCAGACTGTCGATCAGGACTCCTTGCCAACCTGGGCAAGGAGTCTTTTTTGTATCCGTCACGGGACCAGATCTGGAGGGGACATAACCTGAGGAGGCTGGAAGCATGAGCAGCAATGAAATGCATGTACTGATGGATGAGCTGGCGATCCGCCGCGCTTTGACCCGGATAGCGCATGAAATTCTGGAGAAAAACAAAGGCATCAACGGTTGTGTGCTGGTAGGGATCCGCACGCGCGGAGTGTTTCTGGCCAAGCGGCTGGCAGCCAAAATTGAAGAAATCGAAGGAACGCCGATACCATGGGGCGAGCTCGACGTAACCCCTTATCGCGATGACCGCAGCGGCTCCGCCAGCGCGGATTGCAGCAAGCAGCTGACCATGAGTCCCCCCGATGTATCGGTGCATGACAAGAAGGTCATTTTATTCGACGATGTGCTGTATACGGGACGGACGATCCGTGCGGCCATGGATGCGTTAATGGATTGCGGCCGGCCGCAGATGATTCAGCTTGCGGTGCTGGCGGACCGCGGACACCGGGAACTGCCCATCCGCCCCGACTATATAGGTAAAAATATCCCCACCTCGAAAACGGAAGAAATCGTGGTCGCCTTGAAAGAAGCGGACGGCAAGGACGAAGTGACGATCATTCAGAACCGGGGTGAGCAGGCATGACAACAGCAGCAGCCAGCAAGTTGAAGGACCGCAGCCTGCTTGGGCTTAAAGATTTGAGCCGCAGCGAAATTGAAGCGATTCTCGATCGCGCGGCCTACTGGGAATCCCAGCCGCAGAAGCTCGTGCCTGTCCTGCAGTCCCGCTTTGCAGCCAACATGTTTTTCGAGAACAGCACACGCACACGCTTCTCCTTCGAAATGGCTCAGAAGCGCCTCGGGGCACAGGTGCTTAACTTTGCCGCAGCGGCATCCAGCGTAGCCAAGGGAGAGTCCATCTACGATACGGTGAGAACGCTCGAATCGATTGGCATTGATGCCGGGGTCATCCGGCTCAAACCGGCGGGTGTGCTGGAGCAGCTTGCGGAAAAGGTTAATGTGCCGCTTGTGAACGCGGGTGACGGCAACAATGAGCATCCGACACAGGCCTTGCTCGATCTGTACACGATGCGCAAATCGTTCGGAGAACTGAAAGGGCTGCGCGTATCCATCATCGGTGATGTGCTGCACAGCCGGGTGGCGCGCTCGAATCTGTGGGCTCTGCAAAAGTTCGGAGCACAGGTGAGCTTCTGCGCCCCGCCGAACATGCAGGCGCCGGAACTGGCGGGGGACGCTCCGTATGTAACGATGGAAGAAGCCCTGCAGGCGGATGTCGTTATGATGCTGAGGGTGCAGCTGGAGCGGCACGCGGAAGGCATGCTGAAGTCAGCGGAGAATTACCGTGAGCAATACGGGCTTACAGAGGAGAGAGCCTCCAGACTGGCTCCGGGCACGATTATCATGCATCCTGCACCGGTCAACCGGAATGTGGAGATTGACGATGCAGTCGTGGAGAGCGGACAGTCGCGGATCTTCCCGCAGATGGCTAACGGCGTTCCCATCCGCATGGCGGTTATGGAACGGGCGATGAAGCTGTAAGCAGGCCGGATGAGGAAGCACATTACCTGAAGCGGAGGGGAAAACAAAATGGCTCAGTTGATTACAAATGCAAGCGTACTGAACGAACAGGGGGAGCTTGAGCGCAAATCCATCCTGATTATAGATGGCAAGATTGCAGCAGTTGCGGATGCGGATGCCGGTTTGAGCATTCTGGTTGAATCCGGTACACCGATGGATGAACAAAAGGTTGAAACGATTGACGCCCAGGGCAAGCTGGTCATTCCAGGGCTGATTGACATGCACGTTCACCTCAGAGAGCCGGGCTTTGAACATAAAGAGACAATCGAAACCGGCAGCAGATCAGCAGTGAAAGGCGGGTTCACCACGATTGCCTGCATGCCGAATACACGCCCGGTGACCGACAATCCGGAAACGGTGCAGCTGGTGCTGAATAAGGCAGCGGAAGCCGGGCTGGCCAAAGTTCTGCCGTATGCGGCTATCACCAAAGGCGAACTGGGACGGGAGCTGACAGACTTTGAGGCGCTGAAAGAAGCTGGAGCTATCGGCTTTACGGATGACGGAGTTGGCGTGCAGAGCGCACAGATGATGAAGGATGCCATGTTCAAGGCGGCTGCTCTTGGAATGCCGGTGATCGCGCACTGCGAAGACAACACCTTGGTTGAAGGAGCGCCGGTGGCCGAAGGCGAGTTTGCCAGACGCCACGGACTGAAAGGCATTCCGAACGAATCGGAGGCCATTCATGTCGGCAGGGACATCCTGCTGGCTGAAGCGACGGGCGTGCATTACCATGTCTGCCATGTCAGCACGGAGCAATCCATCCGCCTGATCCGTCAGGCAAAAGAGATCGGAATCAACGTCACCGCTGAGGTTTGCCCTCACCATCTGCTGCTGTCCGAGGAAGATATCCCTGGGCTGGATGCCAACTGGAAAATGAATCCTCCCCTCCGTTCGACGCGGGATGTGCAGGCCTGCATTGAAGCGCTGCAGGACGGAACGATTGACATCATCGTCACGGACCATGCACCGCACAGTGAGGAGGAAAAGGCAAAAGGCATGCAGCTGGCACCGTTTGGCATCGTAGGTTTTGAAACTGCCTTTCCGCTGCTGTATACCCGGTTTGTGGCCACCGGAGCATGGACACTGGATTTTCTGGTGAAGCGCATGACTGCGGACCCGGCAAGAGTATTCGGTCTGGATGCCGGTCGTCTGGAAGAGGGGGCGTCTGCCGATCTCACCATGATCGACCTTGAAGGCGAGCAGGTGGTTGATCCGCAGACCTTTGAGTCCAAAGGCCGCAATACTCCTTTCACAGGCTGGAAGCTGAAGGGCTGGCCGGTGAAGACCTGGGTGGACGGGCGGCTCGTGTGGAGCGCAAATGTACAATAACGAACACATTGATCTGATCTATAAAGACAACATTTGAGGAGTGAGAACGGGATGCAGGCAAGATTATTGCTTCAAGACGGTACGCTGTTCACCGGCAAGGCATTCGGCGCGGACGGTGAAAAGACGGGTGAAGTCGTATTTAATACAGGGATTACAGGCTATCAAGAGGTGTTGACAGATCCATCGTACTGCGGCCAGATTGTCACGATGACGTATCCGCTGATCGGAAACTACGGAATTACGCGGGACGACTTTGAATCCGTGCGCCCTTACGTGCATGGCTTTGCGGTTCGCCGTTACGAGCCGGTGCCAAGCAACTGGCGCGCACAGTACAGCGTGGATGATCTGCTGAAGGAATACGGCATCGTCGGCATCAGCGATATCGATACCCGCATGCTTACCCGTATCATCCGTCATCATGGCACGATGAAGGGCATTCTTACAACCTCCTCCAAACCGGTTGAAGAACTGATGGAAATGATGAACGATACGACCATCGCCGAGCTGCGCAATCAGGTGCCGATGACTTCCACGCGCCACGTCTACAACAGCCCGGGAAGCAAAGAGCGGATCGTGCTGATTGACTACGGCGCCAAGAGCGGCATTCTGCGTGAGCTCAACAAGCGTGATTGCGACGTGGTGATCGTGCCGCATGATACGACGGCGGACGAAATCCGCAGGCTCAATCCGGACGGAATTCAGCTTTCGAACGGTCCCGGCGACCCGAAAGACGTTCCCCATGCGGTGAAAACCATCGCCGAGCTGCTTGGCGAATATCCGATGTTCGGCATCTGCCTCGGTCATCAGCTGTTCGCACTGGCCTCCGGCGCAGACACCGAGAAGCTGAAATTCGGCCATCGCGGAGGCAACCATCCCGTGAAGGAGCTTGAAAGCGGGCGCTGCTTCATCACATCGCAAAATCACGGCTACACGGTCAACGAAGAGTCCGTGCATGGTACAGATCTGGAAGTGACCCATATCAACAATAACGATAAGACCATTGAAGGTCTCAAACATAAGAAATATCCTGCCTTCTCGGTGCAGTACCATCCGGAAGCCGCACCGGGTCCGCAAGACAACAGCTACTTGTTCGACCGCTTCCTTGAGATGATCCGGGAGCACAAACAAAACCATCCGAAGCAGCCGCGCCAAGTCGTCATCGCTGCTGCCGGGAAAGGAGTCCGCTAATATGCCGAAGCATAAAGACCTCAAGAAAATACTGGTGATCGGTTCCGGACCGATCGTCATCGGCCAGGCGGCTGAATTTGATTATGCCGGAACCCAGGCATGCCAGGCGCTCAAGGAAGAAGGCGTGGAAGTCATCCTGATTAACAGCAACCCGGCAACCATCATGACGGACACCAACATGGCGGATAAAGTGTACATCGAGCCGATTACGCTGGAATTCGTGACACAAATCATCCGTCAGGAGCGTCCGGACGGCCTGCTGCCAACCCTCGGAGGGCAAACGGGTCTGAACATGGCGGTGGAGCTGGCCAGAGCGGGTGTCCTGGAAAGCGAGAACGTGAAGCTGCTCGGCACTCAGCTGAGCTCAATCGAAAAAGCGGAAGACCGCGATCTGTTCCGTGAGCTTATGCGTGAGCTGGAGCAGCCTGTGCCTGAAAGCACGATTGTGACCACCATGCAGGAAGCGCTGGATTTTGCCGCAGAAATCGGCTATCCGATCATCGTTCGTCCTGCCTACACGCTTGGCGGTACAGGCGGCGGCATCTGCGCGACGGAAGAAGAGCTGCGCGAAACAGTGGCCTCCGGCCTTCGTTACAGCCCGATCAACCAATGTCTGATCGAGAAAAGCATTGCTGGCATGAAGGAAGTCGAATACGAAGTCATGCGCGACAGCAACGACAACTGTATCGTCGTGTGTAATATGGAAAACTTCGATCCGGTAGGCGTTCATACCGGAGACAGCATCGTAGTGGCACCAAGCCAGACGCTGTCCGACCGTGAATACCAAATGCTGCGCTCGGCATCCTTGAAAATTATCCGCGCGCTCAACATTGAGGGCGGCTGCAACGTGCAGTTCGCGCTGGACCCTTACAGCTATCAATACTATGTAATTGAAGTCAATCCGCGCGTCAGCCGTTCGTCGGCACTGGCTTCCAAGGCAACCGGTTATCCGATCGCCAAAATGGCTGCCAAAATCGCGCTTGGTTATACGCTGGACGAAATCGTCAACCCGGTTACGGGACAGACCTATGCCTGCTTTGAACCAACGCTGGACTACATCGTAAGCAAAATTCCGCGCTGGCCGTTCGATAAATTCACGTCGGCGAACCGCAAGCTGGGCACGCAAATGAAAGCCACCGGCGAGGTGATGGCCATCGGCCGGACATTCGAGGAATCCATCCACAAGGCCGTAAGATCGCTCGAAATCGGCGTGAACCGCATCCATTTGAAAGGCGCCGAAGATCTCTCTGATGAGGTGCTGAAAAGCCGTCTCGTTAAAGCGGATGATGAGCGCATATTCCTTATTGCCGAAGCATTCCGCCGCGGTTACAGCCAGCAGGAGATTCAGGATCTGACGAAGGTGGATTGGTGGTTCCTGGATAAGATTGAAGGCATCGTCGGCTTCGAGAGCCGTATGGCTGAAGAGGCTGAATTGACTTATGAAACCTTGTACCAAGCGAAGCGTCTCGGTTTTACAGACAAGTCGATTGCGGAGGTGCGCGCGTCACGCCAACTTGGCGGAAGTTGTACTACAGAAGCGGAAGTTCGTGAATTCCGTCTGAGCCATAATCTGCGTCCTGTCTATAAAATGGTGGATACCTGCGCGGCAGAATTCGAGGCAACCACACCATATTATTACTCGACCTACGAAACAGAGAACGAGGTATCCGAGACCCGCAAAGAGAAAGTGGTTGTTTTGGGCTCCGGGCCAATCCGCATCGGTCAGGGTATCGAGTTCGATTATTCGACGGTGCACGCGGTATGGGCCATTCAGAAAGCCGGTTATGAAGCGGTGATCATTAACAACAACCCTGAGACGGTGTCCACAGATTTCAATACGTCCGACCGTCTCTACTTCGAGCCGCTTTTCTTCGAGGATGTCATGAACGTCATCGAACAGGAAAAACCGATCGGCGTTATCGTGCAGTTTGGCGGTCAAACGGCCATCAACCTGGCTGCACCGCTGAGCGCTGCAGGGGTAAAAATCCTTGGTACGGATCTGGCCAGCATTGATGAAGCGGAAGACCGTAAAAAGTTCGAAGCGCTGCTGTCCCGCCTCCGTATCGCTCAGCCGCAGGGCAGCACCGTTACTTCGGTGGATGAAGCGGTCGGAACGGCGCAGGGATTGGGCTATCCGGTGCTCGTGCGTCCTTCATACGTGCTCGGCGGACGCGCGATGGAAATTGTATACTCGGATGACGAGCTGCTTAGCTACATGAAGGAAGCCGTCAAAATCAACCCGGAGCATCCGGTGCTCATCGACCGTTACATGCTTGGCAAAGAGGTCGAAGTGGACGCCATCTGCGACGGGGAAACGGTTCTCGTTCCTGGCATCATGGAGCATGTCGAGCGGGCGGGGGTTCACTCCGGCGACTCGATCGCGGTATATCCTCCACAGCATCTGGACGAAAGCCTGAAGCAAAAAATTGTGGATATCACTATCAGCATCGCCAAAGAACTGAAAACAGTTGGACTGGTCAATATCCAGTTTGTTATCCATAACGATGAAGTATACGTTATCGAAGTGAATCCGCGCTCTTCCCGGACGGTGCCGTTCCTGAGCAAAGTGACCAACATCCCGATGGCGAATATTGCAACCCAGGCCATTCTTGGCGCGAAGCTGAAGGATATGGGCTACGAAGACGGGCTCTGGCCGGAAAGCGATCATGTGTCCGTCAAGGTGCCGGTATTCTCCTTCGCGAAGCTGCGCCGTGTGGAACCGACGCTGGGACCTGAAATGAAATCCACCGGCGAAGTGATGGGCCGAGATGTGAAATATGCGAAGGCTCTCTATAAAGGCCTTGTTGGTGCCGGCATGAAAATCCCGTCTACAGGAGCGATTATCGCCACCGTATCCGACAAGGATAAAGCGGAAGCGGTAGAGCTGCTGCGCGGCTTTTACAAGCTGGGCTACAAAATCATTGCCACCGGAGGCACAGCGGCAGCACTCGAGCAGGGCAGCATTCCGGTAACGATTGTGAACAAGCTGAGCGAGGGTACGCCAAACATTCTGGATCTGATTCGCACAGGCGAAGCCAACTTCGTATTCAATACGCTGACCAAAGGCAAAACTCCTGAGCGGGACGGCTTCCGTATCCGCCGTGAAGCGGTAGAGAACGGTGTCGTGTGCATGACGTCCCTGGATACGGTGCGCGCGCTGCTGGGCATGCTGGAGACGCTGAACTTCTCCTCGGAAGCCATGCCGGCACTGAGCCGCTAAGCTTCGGCAGCATCATCAAAAATTTTGCAAGGACATCTGACAGCTCCATGCTGAAGGATGTCCTTTATCACGGACGGGAGATGTGAGGTAGTGACGACGTTACCGCAGAGTATGGCTGAGCGCCTGATGGTTGCTCTTGATTATCCGGATGCGGACAAGGCGCGCAAGCTGGTGGAAAGCCTGCAGGGCATTCCCTGTTATATGAAGGTGGGCATGCAGCTTTTTTATGCGGCTGGTCCTGATTTTGTACGCGAGCTTAAAGATAAGGGATATTCTGTTTTCCTTGACTTGAAAATGCATGATATTCCAAATACGGTGCGCGGTGGAGCCGGCAGCATTACACGACTTGGTGTCGACATGTTTAACGTTCACGCAGCCGGTGGTTCCGCCATGATGCGTGCGGCCAGAGAAGGAGCTCAAGAGGTTGTGGAAGCAAATCCATCTTTGTCGCTGCCGCAGATCATCGCCGTGACCCAATTGACGAGCACGGATCAGCGCACGATGAATGAGGAACTCGGCATACCGGGTTCTGTGGAGGATGCGGTTGTAAGATATGCCCGACTGGCACAGGAAGCGGGGCTGCACGGGGTCGTCGCTTCTCCACTTGAAGTGCAGGCCATCGGAGCCGCCTGCGGACCGGATTTCCGGACGGTTACGCCCGGGATTCGTCCGGCCGGCAGCTCTGTCGGCGACCAGGCGCGTATTTTGACACCGGAACAGGCCATCGCGGGAGGCAGCAGCTATATTGTAGTAGGACGCCCGATAACAGGGGCAGCGGATCCAAGAACGGCTGCCGAGCAAATTATTGAGGAGATGATGAAGGCATGACGATATCATTGGCACAAATCCCTGAGCAAATTGCAGCACATCTGCTGCGCATCAAGGCGGTGGCCTTGCGGCCGCAGCAGCCTTTCACCTGGACGTCAGGCATCAAATCACCGATTTACTGCGATAACCGGCTGACGATGAGCTACCCGGAGGTGCGTGAGCTTATTGCGGACTCTTTCGCCACGGTGATCCGTGATCGTTATCCGGAGACTGAAGTCATTGCCGGGACGGCTACGGCTGGTATTCCACATGCGGCCTGGGTAGCGCAAAAGCTGAATCTTCCCATGGCCTACGTGCGCGATAAAGCGAAGGGACATGGCAAAGAGAATCAGATTGAAGGGTTGATCAAAGAAGGACAAAAGGTCATCGTCATCGAGGACCTGATCTCCACAGGCGGCAGCTCCATTAAGGCAGCAAAAGCGGTGGAGCAGGCAGGCGCAGCACCGCTGGCCGTGCTGGCCATTTTCAGCTACCAGCTGGATAAGGCGACTCAGGCTTTTGCCGAGGCCGGCGTCAAGCTGGAGAGCCTGTCCAACTATACCGCTCTTATGGAGGTTGCGCTCCGTGAGGGTACCATCCAGGAAAGCGAGCTTGAACTGCTCCGTTCCTGGAGACAGGATCCTTCTTCCTTCGGCCAATAAAACTATATGCTATTCCAGCCCGGCACCCGCCGGGCTTTTTTATGCTGCCTACGGATTGCCATGGACTAAATGAGCACGAATAGGGCACACTAAAGCAGGAAACTGACCTGGAAAGAGGGAGAGTCATGAGGTGGGTGTATTTCGGAAAATTGTATACAACCAAGTTTCAGGCGGGATGCCTTGCCAAACGGCTTGAGGAGGACGGCTGGATTTATGGCTATCACGATCCAAGAGCTGTTGAAGTGTATCAATCGAAAAAAGGGCGTTATGGTGTAAAATTCATTTTATAGGGTTTAAGAAGAGCAATGTGCAGCCGGAATCCCTGCAGCAGGGGTTCCGGGTAAAACCTCCCGGCATAAGCTTCATGAAAAAACAAGAAAAGAAGCGAATTGCGGTCTGTCTTCTGTGAAAGTACATTGATAGACGTTTTTCTTACAAAAAAAGAAAAACCCCAGCAAATTATGCAAGGATTTTTCTCTAAATATGGGCCCTGAGGGACTCGAACCCCCGACCAATCGGTTATGAGCCGACCGCTCTAACCAACTGAGCTAAGGGCCCTAAGTATGACTTACCGACTACAGAGTAAAGTAAACAGCGGCATTAATTAATATACAATATTATCTATTGTTCCGTCAAGCAATTTTTTTTGGAAATAAAAAAATTCTTAAGCGTGTTTTTGGGCCGGTGTACATGTCCCCCTTATTTGCGGAGGTATCTGATTTGGCAATATAATTTTTAAAAATGTGACTTAAGCTCTACATAATTACCCCTTAAATGTCGACATAGATCATAAGGAGGGGGTTCTGATGAACTGGAATGAACTGAAGCTGTTGGCAAGGCTGAAGGAGGCACGCCCTCAAGGAGAGGGCAGATTTGCGACCGGCATTCTTTGGGGAACACTCATTAGCATTATACTCTGGATTTCGATTATCGGCTGGATTATGGTGATATTCAAATAGTCTGTCAGGCTGTTTTATACATAATACGGAGTATCCATCAGGGTGAAAGCCGCTAAGCTGTAATGCTGAGCGGCTTTTTTGGAGTATAAGTTTCTTCGTTAAGTGAAGAAAAAAATTCTCAATCACAAGAAAAATCTCATCGAAAGAAAAACTACCTCCACACGCGTTAACGAGCACTGTTTTCTCTGAAGGTACGTCTGTAACATAACTTACGAATCAGCGCTGCTGAGCCTCAACATCTTTGGTGTTGTTTTTGCCGGTAAAATCGTCTCTGAGCTTGTCCATTCCTTTGCCTACCGCTTCATCAATCATATCGGTGGCCGCGGGCCTGTGCGGATCCATGTCCGGCAGACGATCAAAGCCAGGCTCTGTCTTCTCCAGATCATATTTGGATTGGGATGCTCCTTTTGGTTCGTTTGCAGTCATTTTAAATTCACCTCATCTTAAAAAAGTTTTATTATGTAAGAGTAAACCTGCCTCTTCTTCTTGAACCAACAGTTGAAAAAATGAAATAATACCGGAGGATGGGTTCATCCTCCGGGTGTTTTCAAACGATTACCGATGTTCGAACAAATCGATGGTGCCAAGCACCAGATGAGCGAGTCCGAATCCCAGGATGCCGCTGGCGGCCAGTTTGTATCTGCTTCCCAGCAAAGCTGCTCCTGAAGCTGTAACGACAGTTCCAAGCACGGCAGGTACCAACCCTTCACGCATTCGTAACACCCCTTGCGGTATAGTTTGAAAGACGTTTTTAGTGTACGCATACTTTAAGGGCTCCATCCAGATAAACAGATAAATTTTGAAAAAAACAGGACAGCTCATAAGCTGCCCAGGTTGACGTATGCGAAACGAAATTGCTTCTTTCCCCATTCTCTAGGGTTATTTGTCGCACCATATTACTCTTGATTAAAATTTTTCAAAATAACTCTTTACAAATCACTAAAAAAAGCGTAATATATCCTAGTGACCCTCACGAACAGGTCTATGATCACACGAGGTAAATATCCATCTAACGAATGCATTGTTCCTCGGATGTTGCTGATCGTGAAACGCTGAAAAAAGCGGTTGATAAGCCGGGGTGGCGGAATTGGCAGACGCACAGGACTTAAAATCCTGCGGTAGGTGACTACCGTACCGGTTCGAGCCCGGTCCTCGGCATTAACACAGTAATTAACAGAAATAGGCTGGCTCCGGATTAAGGAGTCGGCCTATTTTCATCTTTGGAGAAATTGGGAATTTTTTTCAACAGGGAGGGGAAACGGGTGTTTGGAAACGACTGGGATGAAACGCTCAAAGAGGAAGTGGAGAAGCCTTATTTTAATGATTTAAGATACAAGCTCGCGAGGGAATATAAACAGTACGAGGTCTATCCGCCCAAGGAGGATCTGTTCTCGGCGCTCAAGCTGACATCGTACAGCGGAACGAAAGCCGTCATTCTCGGGCAGGACCCGTATCACGGGCCCGGACAAGCCCACGGATTAAGTTTTTCCGTCAGACCGGGGGTAAGAGTGCCTCCGTCTTTGCAAAATATTTATAAAGAGCTGCACAGTGATCTCGGAGTGTCGGTTCCCAATCATGGTTATTTGGTGCATTGGGCGGAAGAAGGGGTGCTGATGCTGAACAACGTGCTGACAGTACGGCGCGGCCAGCCGCAATCCCATCAGGGGATCGGGTGGGAGCGGTTTACGGATGCGGTCATCGAGGCGCTTAACCAACGGTCTCAGCCTGCTGTTTTTATCCTGTGGGGAAGCCATGCGCAGAAGAAAGGCGCATTTATTGACAAGAGTAAGCATCTGGTGATCGAATCGAGCCATCCCAGCCCTTTTGCCGCACACAGAGGCTTTTTTGGAAGCAGACCTTTTTCACGCACGAATGCGTTTTTGACAGAACACGGTATGCAGCCGATTGATTGGGCCATACCGAATCGCTGACATCCGGAGGTGACGGCATGCGACAATGGATTGGACGTCAGGTCATTGTGCATTATGAGAATGATGGAATGATGCAGGTGCGGGGAACCGTGGAACGAATGAATTATACGGACAAAAGTCTGATCCTTGGCCCCGGAATGCAGTCGATTCCTTTCGAGAGGATCAGCATCATACAGCCCTTACATACAGACAGCAGGAACCGTTCCCGTGCGAAGCTGCATTCCGTAGGCTACATCATGACAGACATGCTGCAGTTTGACAATGCCGTATATTTTCAATCCGCCGTCACTGTCTGGCAGGGAGAACGGCTCATTGCTTATAATTCGAGCGTCCGGAGCCATGACCGGGATTTTGTCATAATGACTGACGGACGAAAATTAAGCAAGAAAGACTATACATTCGTAGTCCGCTCTTTACGCGGTTGTTGAAAATATGCTCAATTATGAAATTTTAATGGTAATTTAACCCTAATTTTAATAAAAGTCTTCAAAAAAGCATGCTTCCTTCCGATAATAAGTATTGGGATTTTTATCCTAAATCAGTGAAAGATGAAAAGGAGAGAAGTGCATGGAAGCTGCAGGCAGGCGATGTGCCTATTTACTCGCTGCACTGCTGCTGTTTCTGACCGTCTATCCGGCGGGGGTTGTCCGCGCGGCGGGAACGGATACGGCGGCATTGGAGTGGAGCAGTCAGGTGCCGGATGAATGGATTGCAGGGGGAGAGGCGGTTCAGCTGAAAATAGCGGCCGTCGACAATTCGGCTAACAAGACGGATGTTACCGCAGAGGCTGAATGGACGTCCAGCAACAGCGGGGTTGCCAAGGTGGTGAATGGACTGGTTACACCGCTTTCCGAAGGAACGGCCAGAATCACCGTGTATTGGAACAGTGAAACCCTGGCGCTCAACATTAAGGTCAAAGCCCGCTATACAAAGCTGACATTGGAGCCTTCCGGTAAAATTAATCTGCTGACTGGCGGTCAAGGGGAACAATTGAAGGTAACGGGCGTGCTTGCATCAGGCAAGACGGAAACTCCTTCAGGAGTAAGCTGGAGCTCATCCGAAACATCGGTGGCAACGGTGGAAAACGGTCTGGTTAAGCCTGTTGCTAAAGGTGTGGCATACATATCAGCCCGTGCAGAGGGGCTCAGCACCCGGATTACAGTGTATGTGCGTTCATCATCCCAGGCGCTTTTATTAAGTGAAACGGGGAGCCTGTCCATGTTCCTGGGCGGATCCTCGCAAAAACTGAAAGCGACGGACGTCTCCCTTACCGGAGCGAAAACGGATGTAACGAATAAGGCGGAATGGAGCAGCTCCGACCCGCTTGTACTGTCGGTAAATGAAGGGGTTATCACCCCAAAGGCAGCCGGCAAGTCAACGATTAAAGTATCCTACAATGGATACAGCAAAAGTGTTAAGGTAACCGTGCTGCCAACCATCGACCGTCTTGTGGCCAGCAAAACCAGCTTGCCGATCACTATGGGCAGCAAAGCGTCCCTTCCAAGCATCTCCGCTTATTTTGCGGACGGCTCCAAACGGAGTGTGACTTCTGACGTTACCTGGTCAGTCGGCAACACATCTGTGGCCAAGCTGGAGAACGGCAAGCTGGTCGCTGCTGCTCCGGGAACAACAAATCTGACCGCTTCCGCAGGCGGAAAGCAGCTGCAAATCCCGGTGACCGTGCAGTATAAAGTAACCAAGCTTACGGTTTCACAAGCCAAATATACGCTGACTGCAGGGCAGGAAGCTTCTCTGCCGACCGTCAAGGCCCAGCTTGCCAACGGGTCCTCCAAGGATATCAGCAATGAAGTATCATGGGTCGCTTCCAACGCGAAAGTAACCGTTAAGGACGGCAAGATCAAAGCGGTTAGCAAGGGGACTGCAACGGTCAAGGCAATGTATATGGGGAAATACGTGAAGGCTTCCGTAAAAGTAGAGCCTGTCATTCAGAGCCTCTCGTCCAGTTCGGCCAATGTGGAGCTGAATCTGAAGAAGAGCAAGGGAATTAAAGTGACCGGCGTATTTACAGACGGTTCATCAGCCAATCTGACCCAAAGCATGAAGTGGACGACGTCCAACGCAGGGGTAGCGACTATAAAAGGCTCTACGATCAAGGCTGTCGGCTTTGGTACCGCCACCCTGACGGGGACATACCAGGATAAGAGCGTGCAGATTCAGGTAACTGTGTCCACCAAGCTGGAGAAGCTGATCATCAGCAGCAAGAAAGTGAATCTTGCTCCCGGAGCAAGCCAGAGGCTGACGGTGACGGCAAAGTATGATAATGGGAGCAGCAAAAATGTAACCGATGCGGCCGCTTGGACTTCAAGCAAAACGGGCGTCGCTACGGTAAACGGCGGTAATGTTCGAGCGATTGCCAAGGGAAGTTCCACGGTAAAAGCTTCCTACAGCGGGAAGTATGTAACCGCTGCTGTTAAAGTCAGTGCAACCAAGTAGAAAAAATAAGCATACTGTATTAAGGTAAAAAATAAAGCCCGTGGCGTATATGCCAGGGCTTTTTCTTGTATATTACTCTACGCCATCCTTGAAATGGTTGGTCCAGTGCTTGTCGCCTTTATGCATAAAATCTTCGACTGTTCTTTCCAGTGTCAACACCAGCTGTTTTTTAATATCATTGATCGTCTCGCGGAACAGAGCTTCTTCCTGGCCGTTGATTTTTTCTCCGTACAGTGCCTGAGAAGCTACGAACAGACGGTGCTGCTCAACAAATTGATCAATGGATTCCAGGGCATGCTCGACATAATGAGAAATGCCTTGATGTTCACATGGAAGCAAAGATTTTAATTCCTGCACTCTTGTAATGGTTGTCATATGTCTTCACCTTCCAGCCGAATTATTATGTAAATAATTATACATCGTTTTCGGGAATTTTTCATCAATAAAATTGATTTTTGTGATGTTTTTCATTTCCAACTGGAAGGTATGCCGGATCTTAAGCCTTGCATCTCTGCTTGTTTCGCTGTAAAAAGGGATGGGAATAGAAAAGGTGAAAAAATATTGGTGCTGCAAGCGCGGAAGGTTGGATAAGGGCATTCCTGAACAGGATGCCCGCAGCATGCAACGACAGCTTCAGAAGGGCGGTATGATGATGAAAATAGACTGCGGGAGCGAGAAACGATACCGCCCGCTCTGTGTTCCAAAAGCATCAAGCTTACAATTAGCCGAGCATTCCGTAACGATATGTGCTGTTTTATTTATTGTTATGCGCTAATGGTATTTTGGGGAAAGATGCATGTTATAATAACGGAAAGCTTAGGAAAGGTTGCCTGGTGTACATGAAGCTGTTTAAAGGCTTGTTCTGGGGGTTATGCATTAGCCTGGTGCTCTGGTGTGCCCTTATCGGGCTGATTTGGTGGCTTCAGCATTAACGGAATTCCCGGAATACCTCTAGACAATCACTCTTGTGACTTTCTCGACATCTCTTACGGATACGGTATGCACGTTTTTATCATCATACAGATTGAAAGCTGAAGCGTCCGGCAAAAGTTTGGGCCACCCCAGCAGGATGCTTCCATCAAGCAGTTTGACGATTACAGCCTGCGGTTTCTCCAAAGCTTTTTTTATTTCATCATTCATACAATTTGAAACCTCCTTATATTCTATTTTTCGTCGGCTTGCTCCTAATAGTTTATAGGTATATGCCTAAAATATTAAAATTTAAAATTGCTTTCTCTTCATTAAATTGCAAAAAAATGATTGTTAAGTTGTTTAATATAGTGTAATATTTATAATCGTCAAATGATAATGATTATCAATATTAACGTAGGAGGGCTGGCTTGCATAACCAATGATCCGGAGCAAATTTTACATAACCCTCTTATGGTTTTTATTCTCCTGCGCAGTATTGGCGATCACCATACTGGCCGCCGTATCATTCGGGGCCAAGGAAGCGGATTTGGCTGCGGTGTGGTCGGCTGTGTTTTTTTATGATCCCTCGATAACACTTCATACCGTTATTCATGATCTGCGGCTTCCGCGCGTCCTCGGAGCTGCAATCACGGGTGCGGCCTTTGCGACTGCCGGTGCGCTGATGCAGGGAGTGACACGGAATCCGTTGGCAGACACGGGGGTACTGGGCATCAACGCTGGCGCGGCTTGTGCCGTTGCGATCAGCTTTGCGCTGGCTCCGGGTATATCTTACTCCGCGCTGATGGGCATATCCTTTGCGGGCGCAGCGCTCAGCACGCTGTTTATTATGCTGCTCGCTTTATCAACGAAGGGCGGGCTTACTTCTTTGAGGCTGACAATTGCCGGCTCTGTCGTTGCCGCAATGCTTCATTCCTTGAGCACAGGTATTGCGATCTATTTTGATCTGAGCCAGGATTTGGCTTTTTGGTATGCAGGAGGAGTCGCCGGTGTCAGATGGGAGCATCTTCGCATCCTTGTTCCGCTAGTTGCTCTAACTCTGCTGTTTTCCTGTACGATCAGCAGGCAGGTCAACTTTCTGTCACTGGGCGAGGAGACAGCTGCCAATTTGGGCGTTAAAACCGGCAGGGTGAGGTTTATGGCCTTGGCGGCAGTTATTGTTCTGGCAGGGGCTTCTGTATCTGTTGTAGGCTCGATCAGCTTCATTGGACTTGTCGTGCCTCATATGGTGCGCCGGTTTGTCGGTGTAGATTACAGATTACTGGTGCCGATGTCGGGAATATGGGGGGCGATCCTGCTCATCTGGGCCGATTTTGCGTCACGTATGGTCAATCCGCCGAGAGAATTTGCCATTGGCGCCATGGTCGCCGTTGTCGGCGTTCCTTTCTTCCTGTATCTGGCCCGGCAGGAAAGGAGGGAGCTGTAGATGAGGCAGGTGGAAAAAAGAAGAACCTTCAGGGCGGTAGCCGTGTGCCTCATCCTTCTGCTGGCTGCTTTGATTGTCATCATCATCAGCTTGAACACGGGCACGATCCGGATTGCTCCAATGGAAGTCTTTCACGTGTTGTTTGGCGGAGGGACAGAGACAGATCAGCTGGTTCTGTTCGAGTACAGGCTGCCGCGCATTCTCGTTACAATGCTGGCCGGGATCGGTCTGGGCACGGCTGGAGCAGTGCTGCAGGGGATCTCGCGCAACTCGCTGGCAGACCCGGGCATTCTGGGGCTAAATGCGGGAGCCGCATTTGGCCTGATTGTATTTGTTTCCTTCTTCAGGACGATGGAAGGCCCCGTCACATTGCTGATTCCGCTGTTCACCTTTGCAGCCGGCATGCTGACGGCCGTGGTGATCATGCTGCTGGCCTACGACCGGTTCAAGGGCCTGGTCCCGATACGGCTGCTCCTCGTAGGAATAGCCATCGAGGCAGGGATTAGCGCTGTTACCTTGTTCCTGTCCTTAAGACTGGACGAGGATACCTATTCATTCACTGCACGCTGGCTGGCGGGCAGCGTATGGGGGAGAGACTGGGTTCATGTATTGGCGCTGCTCCCTTGGATCGCAATTCTGGTCCCGCTCTGTTACGCACGGTCGCGAACGCTTGATCTGTTCACACTGGGGGATGAATTGGCATCAGGAATAGGCAGCCGTGTCAATCGGAGCCGTATCGTGCTGCTGATGATGGCGGTTGCCGTTTCGTGTGCCAGCGTGGCGATGACGGGAAGCATTGGCTTTATCGGGCTGATCGCCCCTCACATCGCCAGACGGCTCGCCGGACCGCGGCATGCCCATTTCCTGCCTGCTTCCGCCTTGACAGGGCTTGTTATTCTGGTTACCGCCGATACGGTGGGACGTTCCATCTTCACACCAAACGCCGTTCCGGCCGGAGTCGTCGTAGCTGCCATCGGCGGGCCTTATTTCTTATATTTACTTCTTATGACCAAATCATAATACCGGAGGAACTCAAAGACATGAAAAAAATGCTGCTGACCTTTCTCGGTCTGACTTTAATCCTGATGCTGTCCGCCTGCGGCCAATCAGCGCAGTCGCAAAGCCCCAGCAATGGCGATGCTGCAGGCTCAAACGCCGCTGCCGGAACGGAGACGGAAACTCATTCTGCAGACGCCGTTATTGCTTCTCTTTCCATCCATATTACGAATAATTTGCTTGCGCTCGGCATTAAGCCAGCCGGTTCTGTCGTTGGCGGAGATGTGAAGGATTTCTTGCCGCATGTGGCGGACATGCTGCAGGGCACCGCCAAGCTGGGAGTCGCTTCAGATCCTGATATGGAGTCCGTGCTGGCGCTCAAGCCTGACGTCATCTATGTGGATAAAGAATTTGGCGGCAAAGATCTGGCCGACTATGAAAAAATCGCTCCTACCATCAGCATTGATATGGACTCAGGCACATGGCGAGATCACCTGAACCGGATTGCGAAGATTGTAGGGAAGGAAGCGGAAGCGAAAGCTTTTATCGAGGAGTATGACAAGAAAGCGCAAGAGGTAAGCCAGCTGATCCACAGCGAGCTTGGGGCAGACGCCAAGGTGATGGCGATCCGGATGACAGCGAAGGAGCTGCGCGTAATGGGCATGAAGCGTCCGGTAGGCCCTATTATGTACGACGATCTTAAATTGACTCCTCCCGATCAAGTAAAACAAATCACGGACGAGCCTTACCAGGTGATTTCGCAGGAAGTGCTGCCTGATTATGATGCGGACGCCATTTTTGTCATCATCAGCAAGGGTGAAGAAGCGAAAACAAAATTTGAAGAGCTTGAGAAAAACCCGGTGTGGAAAACGCTCAAGGCGGTCAAAAATAACCACGTCTACATTCTGGACGGACAAAAATGGCTTGATTATTCCTCGCTCGGCCATCGCATGGCGCTGGATGACGCCGAAAAGCTGTTCACGAAATAAAACGGAAAAATGTTACTGCCAGCAAAGCTGCTGTACTGCCGGTCACGGCATTTCTGCAGCTTTGCTTTTTATTTTCAATCAGAACTGAAGCATTCTTTAATCGCAAGAAAACAAAATGAAAGCCGGATTTTTGAATAACTCTGTTTGAACCTGTGTTTCTCTTTTTCGCTACTGCATTAAGCACATCAATGTTGGTTTTTTCAAACAAATAATTAGTCAGACCTTGAGCTGCCTGTGTTGTAAAACCTTTATTTATATGCTGGTTGGACAAGGCGAACATGATTTCTCTGTTAGGAGGGGGCAGTTCATCTTTTATTCCGGAACAACACTATCCAATAAACTCACCGCTTTCTTTCAAAAGAATACCTAAACGCAGACGGAGCTCTTTAATATCCCCATTCTCTGTGACGGCTTTGAAAAACTGTTTATTTTCCGGGATTTCGTATTTTAAAAGCCAGTCTAAGCGCTGCTCTCTTGGCACATTCCAATCGGGTAAATACTTCAGCACTTCGATAATCACATTGGTCTCCTTTAACTTAATTCATCCGGTATTTTCTGGATTCAAACCAAGCTCAATATAACATCATTCCATAATCACACCCTTGATCCAAGAGGGATTTTTTTCAAATGGACTAACTTCTCTACATCATATTCCAAAAATAAAACACCACATAAAGAATATTTTCACAATTGCGATAATCGATAGGAGTTATTTTTATTGAGAACTCTCTTTATTTATTTTTGAATTATTTTGTTATTTTCTATTTTCAAAAGTAAACAAAGATGTTATAGTCATATCAAATGCTTGATAACGATTACAAAACAGATATTCGGAGGTATAATCATGGTACAGAGCTTATGGGACTCATCTAAAGCATACGAAATTCCGGAGGGGCTGGAGCAGCTGGTATACCGTTCCAACCTGATCGGCACGGACCGCCGGGTATGCAACTGGGGCGGGGGCAATACATCCAGCAAAACAGTTATCCGCGATTTCCGCGGCCGAGAAGTTGAAGTGATGTATGTCAAGGGAAGCGGCTCCGATTTGGCCACCATGAAAGCAAACAATTTTACAGGTCTGCGCATGGAGGATATCCGTCCCTTGTTTGAGCGGGATGAAATGTCTGACGAAGAGATGGTTGCTTACCTTGCTAACTGCATGGTGGACGCCAAGCATCCGCGCGCTTCGATCGAGACGCTGCTGCATGCCTTTCTTCCGTTCAAGCATGTGGATCATACGCATCCGGACGCGATTATAAGCATTTGCTGCGCGGATAATGGCCGCGAGGTTGCCACGGAAATATTCGGAGACCGGTTTGTATGGGTGCCGTATGTAAGACCAGGTTTTACACTGTCCAAAATGATCGCCCAGGGTGTGCTGGATAACCCGAAGGCTGAGCTGGTATTAATGGAGAAGCACGGGCTCGTAACCTGGGGAGACACCTCGGAAGCGTGTTATGCCAAGACAATTCAGATCATTAACGAAGCCGAGAGCTATATCGAAGGGCGTGTTGATGAAGAAAAGCTGTTTGGCGGCAGACAGCATGCGGTATTGTCAGCCGAGGACCGCAGACGCATTGCCGGGCAGATTTTGCCGTCCGTTCGCGGAGCAGTCGGTGACGAGAAGAAAATGATTCTTACCTTTGACGATGAAGAGGATGTGCTGCAGTTTGTCTGCAGTCGTGATGCGGCAGAGCTTTCCCTGGTCGGTGCGGCCTGTCCGGATCATCTTGTACATACCAAGGTGGTGCCTCTGTATATCCACTGGACGCCGGACGCCGCAGATATAGAAGGACTAAAAAAGCTGCTGGTTGAAGGCATTGCGGCATATAAAGAACAGTATAAAGCTTATTTTGAACGCAACAAAAATGAAGGTGACGTCATGTTCGAAGCCGCTCCGCGCGTCATTCTCATACCGGGGCTTGGCATGATCAACACGGGCAAAAGCCGGGTCAACTCCAAAGTCAGCGGCGCTTTGTATCACAGAGCCATCGCGGTCATGCGCGGTGCAACTGTCCTGGGAAGCTTCGTTTCCTTAAGCGAAAATGAATCCTACAATGTGGAATACTGGCCGCTTGAGCTGTATAAGCTGTCCCTGGCTCCTGCGGAAGCGGAATTTTCCCGTAAAGTCGCTTTTATTACCGGCGGCGCCGGAGGTATTGGCAGTGAGACCGCACGCCGGCTTGTCGAGGAAGGTGCGCATGTCGTGCTGGCCGACCTCAATCTGGAGGGAGCCGAGAAGGTGGCGGCTGACATTAACACCAAGTACGGGGAAATGAGAGCACTCGCTGTTAAGATGGACGTCACGGATGAGGAGCAGGTAAAGGCAGCGTACGCAGCAGCCTCGCTTGCGTATGGCGGGGTGGATATTATCGTCAACAATGCGGGGCTGGCAACCTCAAGCCCGTTTGATGAGACCTCATTAAAAGAATGGAATCTCAATATCAACGTGTTGGGCACAGGTTATTTCCTGGTGGCACGAGAAGCGTTCAAGCTGATGAAGGAGCAGGCGCTGGGTGGAAGCATGGTGTTCGTAGGCTCCAAAAACTCCGTCTATGCAGGCAAAAACGCAACGGCTTACAGCTCCGTCAAAGCGCTGGAGGCGCACCTGGCCCGCTGTATCGCGGCGGAAGGCGGGGAGTATGGAATCCGGGTCAATACGATTCTTCCGGATGCCATCCTGCAGGGCTCCGCAATCTGGAATTCCAATTGGCGCAATGAACGGGCAGCAGCCTACGGCATTGAGCCTGACCAGCTTGAAGAGTACTACCGGAAGCGGACGACGCTCCTGGTCAATATTTATCCGCGCGATATCGCGGAGGGCATTGCTTTCTTTGCCTCATCCAGGGCGGAGAAGACAACCGGCTGTATGCTGACTATCGACGGCGGCGTGCCGGCGGCGTTTACCCGCTGAGCAGTCACGGGTGAAAGGCGCAAATACATCCTTGCACCGGCGGTTGACGCGCTTCGGTTGCTGAAACCGCCGGACAGCTGATTTAATATTACGAAAATTCAGGAGGATTCGGTATGAGTGACAAAGCTTACGCCTTATTTGTAGAGCAGCAGCAGGCACGAGGTATCCGTCTTGAAGATGTGAAGGCCCGGTTGAAGGAGCTTAAGATTGAGACCCCTTCCTGGGGGTACGGGGATTCCGGTACACGCTTTAAGGTTTTTCAAAAAACAGGGGTGCCGAGAAGTCCGTTCGAGAAGCTGGAGGATGCCGCAGAGGTGCACAAGGTCACCGGGTTATGCCCCTCGGTAGCCATCCATATTCCATGGGATAAGGTGGAGGACTACGGCAAGCTGCGCAGTCACGCGGAAAGCCTTGGCCTGCGTATCGGGGCGGTGAACCCGAATCTGTTCCAGGACGATGATTATATGCTGGGAAGCGTGACCAATAGCGACGAGGCGATTCGCCGCAAAGCGATCGGTCATTTGCTGGAATGTGTGGATATCGCCAAGGAGACGGGCTCGAAGGATTTGAGCCTGTGGTTTGCGGACGGCACGAATTATCCGGGACAGGGGGACATCCGCCGCCGCAAACGCTGGATGCTGGAAGCGCTCGGCGAAATGTATAAAGCGCTTACACCCGAAATGCGTATGCTGATCGAATATAAGGCGTTTGAGCCTGCATTTTATCATACAGACATTGCGGACTGGGGCATGGCTTACAATTATGCTGTCAAGCTGGGTCCGCAGGCTGCGGTGCTGGTGGACACCGGGCACCATCTGCCCGGAGCCAATATTGAGCACATCGTCGCTTATCTGATTGACGAGCAGCGGCTGGGGGGCTTCCATTTCAACAGCTATAAGTATGCGGACGATGATCTGATCGTTGGCTCAGTGAATCCTTATGAGCTGTTTCTGATCTTCTATCAGATCCTGAATGCGGCGAATGATGAGGATGCGGCTATACGTAACACAGTGGACGGCATTGCCTATATGATCGACCAATCGCATAATATCGAGCAGAAAATACCGGCCATGATTCGCTCCGTGCTGAATGTGCAGACCCAGTATGCCAAGGCGCTGCTGATCAACCATGACGAGGTGGCCGATGCGGCTGGCCGGGGGGATGTGCTGGGCGCGGAGGATGCCGTGCGCAAAGCATTTGAATTTGACGTAACACCGCTGCTGCAGGCGGTGCGTGAGGAACAGGGACTGCCGGTTGATCCGATGAAGGCTTATCTCTCGAGCAGTTATCCGAACGACATTCTGGCCAGAGGCAAAGGCGGTGCAAGCTGGTGAACATTCTGGCCTACGACCTGGGGGCGAGCAGCGGCAGGGCGCTGCTCGGCCGTCTGACCGGATCGCGGATCGAGGTGGAGGAGGTTCACCGTTTTGCCAATGACCCGGTCAAAGTCGGAGAACGGCTGCAGTGGGACATTTTACGGCTATATCATGAAATCAAACAGGGGCTCCTGAAGACGAAGCATATGGGGGTGCAGCCGCAAAGCCTTGCCATCGACTCCTGGGCGGTGGATTTCGGGCTGATCGGCAGAGACGGGGAGCTGCTGGGCAATCCTTATCATTACCGGGACTGGCACACACATGGGGTCATGGAGAGCATGTTCCAGTCAGTCCCGAAGCAATATATTTTCGAAAGAACGGGTATCCAGTTTCTGTCCTTTAATACGATATATCAGCTGGCGGCCATGAAACAGGCGGGATCGCCTTTATTGAGAGAGGCGGATCGTTTTCTCATGATCCCTGATCTGCTGCGCTATTTCCTGACCGGAGAAATGCTGAATGAGTTCTCGAATGCCACCAGCACGCAGCTGTATAATCCGCTGGCGGGAGACTGGGATTGGGAGCTTATCAATCGTATCGGAATATCCGACTCCTGGTTCGGGCGAGTGGCGGACCCCGGGACAGAAGCGGGGAGAATCCGCTCCTCTGTCATGACAGACCTCGGGATTGAGGCCATTCCTGTTTGGACGGCTGCCGAGCATGATACAGCCTCCGCCGTTGCCGCCGTACCTGCGCTTGAACGCTCATTTGCTTATCTGAGCTGCGGCACCTGGTCCCTGATGGGAACAGAGGTGGACCGTCCTGTAATCAACGAAGAGACGCTGCGGTTTAATTTTACCAATGAAGGCGGTGTAGGACGCAGGTTCCGTTTACTGAAAAACATTATGGGCCTCTGGATCATTCAGGAACTAAAAAGAGAATGGGAGCGGGAAGGACTTGCATACTCCTTTACCGAAATAGTCCAATTAGCAGAAAAAGCCCCTGCTTTTGCCGCCTTCATTGATCCTGATGATGAATTGTTTTTGCATGCAGGCGATATGAGGTCACGCATCCGGCAATACTGCCGGACAACAGGGCAAGGTCTGCCGGACGGACCGGGCGAGCTCGCACGCTGTATTTTTGAAAGTCTTGCATTGAAATACCGCTATGTGTTGGAGCTGACGGAGAAGCTGTCCAATCAGCGCTTTAACGGTCTTCATATGGTGGGCGGCGGCATTCAGAATGCGCTGCTCTGTCAATGGACGGCGGATTCCATCGGCAAACCGGTATGGGCCGGGCCGGCGGAAGGAAGTGCCATCGGCAATTTGGCGGTGCAATGGATCGCACAGGGAGTATTCTCGGATATTTGGGAGGCACGGAAGGTGATCCGTGAATCTTTCCCGGTCAAGGTGTATGAACCAGCCAACAGAGAAGCGTGGGAAGAGGCATACGGCCGTTTTCGGCAGATCGCAGGGCTTGCAGATTAACGGTTTGGAGTGAAGTGTAACATGCTGGTCGCAGAACGATATGAAAAAATAGTGCAGCTGGTTAACGAAAGAGGAAGTATACGGGTTTCTGAGCTGAGTGCGCTGTGCGAGGTGACGGAGGAGACAATCCGCAGGGATCTTGACCGGCTGGAGGAGGCAGGCAAGCTGCGGCGTTCGCATGGGGGCGCGGTCAGTGTGAAGGATGAGCAGCCGGAGCTTCCTTTTTCAGAGCGCGAGATTATGCATGCGGAGGAGAAGCGGCGTATTGCAGAGGCAGCGGTAAAGCTGATTCAACCGAGTGACCGCATCCTGCTTGATGCGAGCTCGACGGCATGGTATATGGCAGCCAGATTGCCTGACGTTCCGCTGACCGTACTGACAAATTCGATTCGGGTGGCGACCGAGCTGAGCGGCAAGGAAAAGGTTGATGTTATATCCACCGGCGGCCTGCTGGCCAAGCGATCCCTGTCTTATGTCGGTCCTCTGGCTGAGCGTTCCTTAGACGCTTATTACGTGGATAAACTGTTTCTGTCATGCAAAGGAGTTCATCTCACCCGCGGAGTGAGCGAATCCAACGAGCTGCAGGCGAGGGTGAAGCAGAAAATGGTGGGGATCGCGGATCAGGTTATTTTGCTGGCTGATGCAAGTAAATTCGGACAGCAGGCCTTTACCCATGTCATGGACCTGAAGCAGGTCGACAGCATGATTACGGACCGGGGAATCGAGGAAAAGGTGCTGGCCGGGCTGGCCGAGCTTTCCATTCCCGTGACGATAGTATAGCTATACAGACTAAGCCAAGCCCGGAAAGATGCGGGTTTGGCTTTTTCTCCATTTCGGGGATTCACAAAAGAGGTGTGAGGATATGAAGGTTTCGTTATTTATCACTTGTTTGAGTGACGCCATATACCCCCAGGTTGGGGAAGCGATGGTGCGCCTCCTGGCAAGGTACGGGATTCAGCTGGAGTTCCCCGCGGTGCAGACGTGCTGCGGACAGCCTTCCTACAACAGCGGATACTGGGAAGAGACACGCACAGCCGCCAAAACCTTGCTGGAAGCGTTTGATGACAGCGATTTTGTCGTCTCTCCTTCAGGGTCATGCACCTACATGATTCATCACTATCCGGAGCTGTTCAAAGATGATGAATACTGGTTGGAGAAGGCGCAGCGTCTGGAAGAAAAAACATATGAGTTTACACAGTTTCTGGTGCAAGTCCTGGGTGTGACGGATATGGGGGCCGTTTTTCCACATAAAGTGACGTACCATCCGTCCTGCCACGGCAGCCGCCTGCTCGGTGTTAAAGATGAACCCATGCAGCTGCTGAGCAGTGTGCAGGGGCTTGAATTGGTACCGCTTCCTTTTGCGGAGGATTGCTGTGGCTTCGGTGGTACGTTCGCTGTGAAAATGCCCGATATTTCAGGGGCCATGGTCACGGAGAAGGCAGATCATATTCTGGAGACGGAAGCCTCCGTGCTGGTCGGCCTCGATATGGCCTGTCTGATGAATATTGCCGGTAATTTACGCTACCGGAACGAGCCTGTCCGGGTGATGCATCTGGCAGAACTGCTTTACGAAGGAGTGATACAGCATGAGCGCAGGTAATTCCATGGCCGTTGATGTGAAGGATCGGGCCAGTCAGGCGTTAAAGAATGAATTTCTGCGAAATGCGGTCAAATTTACAACAGAACGGCTGCGCAATGGCAAAAAAATGGCCTCTGAGGAGCACGGCAACTGGGAGGAATGGCGGGAGCGGGGGCGCCAAATCCGTCTGCATACGATCGCCCATCTTGATTATTATCTGAACTTGTTTGTGGAAAATGCCCGCGCGAACGGGGTGCACATTCATTTTGCCGATACGTCGGCAGATGCGGTGAGGATTTCGCTGGACATTGCCGCGCATAATCAGGCACGCAGCGCGGTCAAATCGAAATCGATGGTATCCGAAGAGCTGCACCTGAACGAAGCCTTTGAACAGGCTGGCATCGAAACGATCGAGACGGATTTGGGAGAGTATATCATTCAGCTTGCGGGCGAAGCGCCCTCCCATATCGTCATCCCCGCTATTCATAAGAACAGGTATCAGATCGCCGAGCTGTTGTCGCAGGAGGCGGGGGAGCAGCTGTCAGCGGACACGACCGTGCTGGCGGGATTTGTGCGCAGAAAGCTGCGGGAAAAATTTCTCGCGGCAGATATCGGCATGACCGGCTGCAACTTTGCCATTGCGGAGACCGGCTCGATGGTACTGTTTGAAAATGAAGGCAATGCGCGCATGGTGTCCACCGTGCCGCGGATACAGATCACCCTTATGGGCATGGAACGCATCATCCCCTCCTGGGCCGATCTGGAAGTGATGGCGACATTGCTGCCGCGTTCGGCAACGGGCCAGAAGCTGACGATGTACATGTCGGGCATTACAGGCCCGCGCCGTGCCGGGGATGCGGACGGCCCGGAGGAGATGCATATCATCATTGTGGATAACGGCCGCTCCAACCAGCTTGGCGATCCGGAATTCCAGGAGCTGCTGAACTGCATCCGCTGCGGTGCCTGCCTCAATGCCTGTCCGGTATACCGTCATATCGGCGGCCATGCCTATGGCGGAACCTACAGCGGGCCGATCGGTGCGGTGCTGACCCCCGCGCTGAACGGCAACGTGGCTGAATGGAACGACATTGCCAGCGCATCCAGCCTGTGCGGCGCGTGTTACGAAGCCTGCCCCGTGAAAATTCCCCTGCACGATATGCTTGTCTATCTGCGGCGGCGTAAGGTCGAAAGCGGACATGGCAGCAGGCTGGAAGGGATCGGCATGAAGGGCTTTGCGGCCGTGGCCGCCAACTCGAAGCGGTTCAGCGCGGCGGTGCGGTTGGGCCAGCTTGGCCAAAAACCCTTCGTCCGGGACGGTGGGGTTCCCCTGAAGCTGGGTCCGTTGAAAGGGTGGAACAATTACAGGGTTGCACCGTCTCTTGCGAAGCAGACCTTCCGTCAGCGCTGGAAGGAATTGGACCGTGAAGTGCGAAGCACGCTGCCCCAGCCGGACCCGGTGCTGCAAAGTCGGATGGAGGCTGTTTTGCGGCAGCGGAAAAGGGGGGAGCGGCATGAGTAGCCCGCATCAGGAATGGCTGGAGCAAATGGAATCCCAGTCACGCGCGAAGCAGCAGCAGTTTATGAACGGCATTGCTGCCAGACTGAAGCGGCCGCGTGTAACGGAACCCCCTCCGCATCCGCTGCGGGGCGCGCCGGGGTTCTGGCAGGCGTTCGAGTGGAGCGAGCAGGAGCGGATCGACCGCTTTGCCGCCAATTTCAGCAGCGTGGGCGGACATGTAGCCAGACTGGGGACAATGCAGGAAGCAGCTTCCTTCATCGTCGACAAGGCAGTCGAAATGGGAGCAAGAGCCATTCTCAGACAGGACCAGCCGGAGCTGGCGGCGCTTGAGCTGGAATCCGCCATTCCCGGCGCGGACATCTCTGTCTGGAACTCGGATTCCGAGAATTCCTGGAAAGCCAAAGCGGCTGATGCGGACTTCGGTGTCGTTATGGCGGATTATGCTGCTGCTTATACCGGTTCGGTGGCGGTGCTTTCTGCACCGCATAAAGGTCGCTCCGTAAGCCTTCTTCCCACCGTGCTCATCATTCTGGTTCCGGTGGAACGACTGAAGACCCGGCTGGGTGAAATTCTGACGGAATTTGATCAGGCTGGGCGTGATCAGCTTCCGGCAGGCATTCACTTTATCTCGGGCCCGAGCCGGTCCTCGGATATCGAGAATGACCTGACGATCGGCGTTCACGGGCCGGGAATTGTCTATGCTTTGATCATCGGGGGCTCGTGATCAATAGCCGTAAAAACGCCTATCGACGTACATTCTCAGAAGACAGACCGCGTTTAGCGGAAATTTTTCTTGCGATTTTAGGAGGCCTACTCCAGGAAATTCAAGCCTTAAGCGGAACGGCGTCCCGCTTAAGGCTTCTTGCGGTTTCGATTATTTCCCAGGAAAAGCAGCAGAACTTCTTGCTTCCTGTCTAAGCTCAGACCGCTTTGGCTTGGGGAGGGGACCAAAGAACACAGAGGCATAAGGAAGATAGCGTCCGGCCATGGATACTACGAACCAGGCAAGAGTCAACGCCAGCGCAAAACCGCCTGCATACCAGAGATGAAGCAGCCAGGCCGTGCCGGTTTGCGGCGAGAAAAGGCGGTACAGCAGCAGCACGATCGGGTGCAGCAAATACACGCCGAATGAAACCGAGCCCAACTGCGCCAGCCCGCGACCAAGGGCGGATCGGCCCTGATGGTACACCACGGAGGCGATTTGCAGCAGTACAAGTACGCTTAGCGAGGCGTAAATGTTGTACAGCAGCTCGTAAAGGAGTGAATTGTACAAAAGGCCATTCATACGCGTTTCATACCAGATGTACACATGCGACAGCCCTGCGGCCAGCCACAGGAGCCACAGCAGGCTCCAAACGGCGATTCGTGTTCCTGAGGCATGTTCCTTGCGCACAATGAGCCATTGTTTGATTTTCGGATAGTAGATGCCTAGCGCAGCGCCGAGCATGTAATATGCCATGTAAGAGAGCACCCAGCTGCCGCGGTTTTCCACCTGAAAGTAATACTTGTTGGCGATCACAAAAGCCCACTGCAGCGCAAAGCCTAGCACAACCGCCCAACTGTGCAATCCGCGAAACCTTTTGAACAGCCACAGGAACAACGGGAACAGCAGATAGAACTGCGCATTTATAAATACAAAGTACAAATGGGTGTAGGCTTTGCCGGTAACAAGCTTGGTGAAGAAGGAACGGGTCAGTTCTCCCGCATCCATACCGGGGGCTCCGGCGGATGTCTGCTGCAGGCAGAAATAAATCAGTGAAAAAACGAAATACGGCACCAGGATATACAGCAGTCTTTGCTTATAAAAATGCTTGATTAAGCTGCTGCCGAGCGGCCGGTCCAAATAGTTGTAAAAAAGCACAAATGCGCTCAGCGCAATAAACGTGGATGTTCCGAATTTCAGGAAGATGTTCAGAAAGTTATAGAAGAAATAATAGTGAGATTCCGTCATTTGCAGTGTGGCAGACGACGTGGAATGGACTGCTATAACCCCTATAATCGCAAATGCCCTGACAACCTGAAGCTCAGGGACTTTTTCCTTCTTGGCAGTGCCCATATACGAATCATGTCCTTTCGGTTTCTAAGTGCCGTTTCATTAAAACGCATTTTTCTGAAACAAAAGAAAGAGTTTACTGAAAATATGCTGAAAGGCCCATTATTGGATTAGATCTGAACTCGGAAATGTTATGTATTCCTGTTCCTGATATATGACAATGGAAAAATGAGATTATGTGACATGAATTTTAAAGGCTCGTCATTCTGTCCTGAGTCCGTTATAATGGAAGAATCTCGCAGGTGCCCTGGCCAAGGCCGGGGTTAAAAGGGAATAGGGTGAAAATCCCTAGCGGTCGCGCCGCTGTAACCGGGGAGCCTCCTTCCATACATGTCACTCAGCATGCTGGGGAAGACGGAAGGCAGGTACCGATCCGGGAGCCAGAAGACCTGCCTGCAGGTTCGCATCAGCCCTTCGCGGTTAAGGAACGGTGTACATAATATGGAGATCGGGACCCGTGTGTGGTCTGCGGTCTGTTCTCTTATGTACTCTTGCCCTCAGCCCTTTGCGGACTGAGGGCTTTTTTGGGTCAACATGAAGCCGGACGGGGAGGCTTATGCGAGATCACAAGTGCATGGGAGAGGATAAGAATGGAGCAAGTTGCAACGAAAAGAAGAGTTCTCGGCCAGGTTATGATCTGTAACGGCTGCTGCTGCGGTCATACAGAGAAGGGCAAACCGGGCATCCCGCTAGACAAGCTGAAGAGCAGATGGAAGGAAGAGAAGCTGCTCAAGAGTATCCAGCTGACAGTCACCGGCTGTCTTGGTCCTTGCGATATTGCCAACGTCGTATCGATTCAGACGCCGGACGGTCCGGTATGGTTCGGCGGCATCAAAGAGGAAGACCTTTATGATGAATTGCTGGAATGGGCGATCGCCTCGCGGGATGAGGACAAGCTGCTGGAGCTGCCGGCCAGTCTGCTTCCCTATCGATTCGAGCGTTTTCAGTAGAAAAAACAAAATAACTGATGTAACAAGTCCCACCATTTTTTGGTGGGTTTGTTGTTTATTCAAAATAAAGATTGGATTAACAGAAAATTTTTATTTATTATCCAACATAAGGAGCGACTGTTGAAAGCTATGATATTGTCGTTTCCTTAAAACTATATAAATACTCCATAATATTATATTTAATAAAGAAATTTGTTCATATAAAATTTCCTTATGTTCATACATAACCAAACGGATAAGGAGAAAGCAAAAAGTGAAGAAACGTATAGGGAAATTCAACAAAGTTTATGCCATGCAGCTTGCAACAATCTTTATAGGGTTTATCATATTCGGATTTTCAGAAAACATAAAGGGACCCGCTATTCCACGGATCCAGTATGACTTTCTGCTAAACGAATCACAATTGGGCACTTTATTGTCCCTTAATGCGCTTGGCTATTTAATCGCATGCTCTTTTACTGCTTATCTGACAAGAATATGGGGAATCAAGCGGGTAACCGTTATATCTTTTGCAGTGATGGCGGTCTCGGGTATTTTCATTTTCTTTTCTCCGTATTATGTTACGTTTTCTGCGTCATATTTCCTGATGTACATTGGAAACGGGATGCTGGAGATTGGATTGGCTATTTTAGGCGCCCGCATATTTGTGAGAAATACCGGCACAATGATGAACTTAGCCCACGGTTTTTATGGCCTTAGCTCGACGGTCGCACCGCTTATTGCGACGGGTCTGATGCAGGTTAAGATTAACGGTTCTGTGCTTGACTGGCGCGGTATGTATCTTGTCATGCTTTTATTATCGATCATACCGATTATATTTGCACTTTTTAGCACTTTCCCAGGGGATGAGATTAAACATGAAGATCGCGTTCCTCTGAAAACATTGATGCAAGACCCGGTTATATGGCTGATGGTGGTTATTTTATCATTTGGCGTTGTTTCCGAATTGGCTGTAGGTGGCTGGCTCGTTAACTTTCTTGAAAAAGCGTACGGCTGGGATACAGTTTCAGCTTCGGGAATGTTATCTGCTTTTTTCTTATGTTTTTCACTGGCACGGCTGTTGCTTGGACCGTTAACAGACAAAATTGGTTTTACTTTGTCACTGATTGTATTTGCAGGGCTATCTTCACTTTGTACTTTCATAGCCATTTTGGGGGGAGAGAGCCTGGCCTTTTTATTCGCTGCCGCCGGTATAGGGATTGCGATGATTTATCCAACCGTTATGGCTTTTATTGCCAAAAGGTACCCTAATGGCAGTGATACCGCAATAACTTTTACAGTTACGCTTATGGGAGTCGGCAGTGTAATTGGCAACTACTTGATCGGCGGAGTTATTGAAATAACGAAGGGCTTTTTCGGGGCAGATTCTCAGTTGGGACTTCTTCGCGGGCTTCAGGCTGGCTACGGATTTATAGGTTTATGTGCAGCCATTTGTGCGGTCGGGGGCGTCATTCTATATGCTTACTTATTAAAGCGGAAAGAAATGATATAGAGTTATTATTGATTTTTTATATTTAATGAATGAAACGAGCCATAACTTGACAGCGTAAATAGGGAAGGGAATGACGGTGCAACTTTTAGCCGGATAAAAATCTCTGATTTAACCGAAACTTGAGTTTCAAACAGGAAGTTTGTCGTAATGAACATACTCTTTATGAAGAGGGGAGAAGTGCTGTTGGAATCCATTTGGCTGGAGTACGCATGGGCATTACTGATTCTTATTGCATTGGAGGGTTTGCTATCGGCGGATAATGCCTTGGTGCTGGCGGTGATCGCAAAGCATTTACCGGAGGACCAGAAGAAGAAAGCCATCAATTACGGGATTATTATGGCTTTTGTTTTTCGCTTTGCCGCTCTGTTTGCGATATCGTTTATTGCCAACGTCTGGCAAATACAGGCGATCGGGGCTGCTTATCTGTTATACCTGGGGTTAAAGCACATCATCAAAGCACGTTTTGGCAAGAAAAACGAGAATATTCGCGAAGACGTTAAGAAAGATGCTGCAGGAAAAGGCTTTTGGCCAACCGTAGGAAAAATTGCTATTGCGGATCTTGCCTTTGCGATTGATTCCATTCTTGCTGCAGTGGCTTTGGCACTGGGGCTTCCCGATTCACCGCTTGGGGATTTCGGCGGTATGGACGGCGGACAATTCATCGTTGTATTGCTTGGCGGAATCGCCGGGCTCGTCCTGATCAAATTCGCAGCCACATGGTTTGTGAAGCTGCTCGCTCAACGGCCGGCACTGGAGACCACGGCTTATGCAATTGTGGCTTGGGTCGGCGTTAAGCTCGCTGTGATTACCCTGGCCCATGAAGATATTGGTGTACTGGCTCATCATTTCCCGCATAGTACAGGCTGGACCCTTGTCTTTTATGGTGTTTTGGTTGCGATAGCACTTCTCGGATGGTTCGCGCCATCAAATAAAAAACAGTCACAGGCTGATCTGCCTTAGGTTCAACCTTACAATGAAACAGTTGGCAGGATAAATTGCCCTTGATATATTAAGGTTCATTTGCTAAGGAGAGATTTTTTTGTGACTCAAAAGCAGGCGATGAGGGCAGGAATGAAGTTATTCGTTCCTGCCCTTTTTAATCTTCATCAAACGAAATGGATTATAAAAATGAAAGAAAGCATAGTTCAGTCAACATAAGGCTGCCGGTATGATCGGCAGCTTTTTCAGCTCACGGGTAACACAGCTGTCAAACTGAACATCCCATAGCTTCCATCTTTTATATCATAAATTACACAAAAACTTATGCCGAAGTGTTATTCAGCATTATATCGTAGACAAAAGGGACCCCTGCCGCTATGATAGAAACGAAATAGAGACGTCACTGATTGAAAAACTAAATAATCCAGCGTACGAGGTGCAGGTATGCGTGCATTCACGTTGCCTGCTTAATAGGGAAGTCCGGTAGATTCCGGCGCGGTCCCGCCACTGTAAATGCCGAGCTATCCCCGCAAGCCACTGTTCTTCAGGAATGGGAAGGAGGGGAAAAGCGATAAGGCTGAGCCAGGAGACCTGCCTTGTAACGATTTTGTTTCTGCATTCTTCGGGAGAGAGAAGGGGAGACAGCCGTTTTTCATGCAGCACGTTCCGGGAACCTGCCTTGGCGTGAAGCTGCTCTGTTTACCATGTCCACTTCTGTGAAGTGGATTTTTTGCATTTTTAGAGGTAAAGAAACAACAAATCAATTTAGAAAGAGGTCTGATATGAAAGGGTTAACCGGTTATAAAGCCATCATGGCGCTCAGTCTGGCGCTGATTCTTACCGCATCAACACTATTTTCATGGGGCTGGCCTGTCCGGCAAGCCCACGCGGAGGAGGGGATATCACAGGGAGAACCTTCTTCAGTACAGCAATCGGTCTATGGAACAAGCGTCCGGACAGCTGTGACAGAAGCAGTGTATAAAAAAACGGACTTGGCGTTACAAAAGGCATTTGACTACATAGAGAACAGCGGAGGCGTGGATTCGGACTGGTTTGCTTTAAGTTATGGGCGGACAGGCAGATCCGTGCCGCAGAGCTACCAGATGTCTTTGGTAAATGAGGTGAAAAAGACTTGTGGACAATCCACGGTAACGACATTGGCCCGTCAGATTATCGAGTCTTCGGCCATCGACTGGGATGCGACGAAGTTTACGGACTGTAATGCCGTTGCGAAGCTCTATAATGCTTCGGACATGCCTACTATCTATGCGAGCATATATGCACTGATTGCTCTGGATTCGGGAAGCTACGATGTTCCGGCTGATGCGAAGTGGACACGTGATAAGCTGGTCGATTCCATCGTCACGTATCTGGAGGATCCGTCCTACGTGGATGGAGATTTGTACGGAATGGCTCTTAGTGCGCTCGGACCTTATCGGGATCAGGCCGATGTACAGACGGCTGGTGAGCAGGCTGTTTCCTGGCTGGCGACAAACCTGGATGATGCAAGCAGTGAAAGTATTTCCCAGGCCATCGTGGGACTAGCCTCCTTCGAGCTGGATCCGACCGCTGCGCAGTTTGCGAATGCCAATGGCGACCTAATTCAGCGCTTGCTGGCGTTCCAGAATTCGGACGGCGGGTTCAAACATGCGCTAAATATTCCAAGTTCGGATAAAGAATATGCCACCGAGCAGGCGATGCGGGCGCTTATTGCTTATGACCTGTTTACAGCAGGCGAGGGCACTCTTTATGTAAATCCGACAAAGCCTGCCTTGGTGCCGCCTCCGCCATCACCGGATTCTGAGCCTGCTCCCGAGCCGGAACCTGTGCCGGGCTCAGTCCAGGCAACGGTGTTTATTGAAGGACCGACAGCCCCTGTAGCGGAGGATGTTACAAAGGCAGTTTACGCTCTGGATGCCTTGAAAAATGTAACAGTCAAACATCATATCGCCCTTGAGACCTCATCCGAGGGATTTATAAATTCCATCGGCGGTATTAAGGGTGGGAATACCGGCTATTGGAGTTATGCGGTTAAAAGAGGTGGTGAGTGGATTAATCCGAATGTTGGCGCCGGAAGTTTCAAGTTGAATCCCTCCGACCAGGTATATTTTTATTTTGGGGGCTATGGAACTTCACTCATTGATTCCATCACCTCAACACCTGCATCACCGGGTTCGGGAGAGCCGGTCTCGGTACAGGTACAGAAAGCAGTCTGGGAGTACGATGCCAACTATAACGCTACAAAAGTGGTGTCCCCCGCAGCCAATGTGCAGGTCCAGATTGGCAGCCAAACGGTTATAACCAATGAGCAAGGTATAGCTTCCTTTAAGGGCTTTGGCTCAGGAACCTACACCGTAACAGTAACAGGTTATAAGACCAATGATGTTCCGACTGTCGTACGCAACACGTCCATGCTGATTGTTGGGAACGGTGGGGGTTCCGGCACGACGCCTGTAACGCAAACCATCACCTTGTCGGTAACAGGAACAGGCACTATCTTGCCTGCTACACAGGTCCGACTGGTCAGTGGGGATACTCCTTACAGCGTGCTGATTCGCGGGTTGGGGGCAGGCAGAGTCACAGCCTCCGGTAGCGGATCAGCGGTATATGTTACGGCCATTGACGGTTTGGCCGAGTTTGACCGCGGCCCGAACAGCGGCTGGTATTATACAGTGAACGGCGAGAAGCCAAATGTCGGCGCAGGAGCTTACCGCTTGAGCAGCGGTGATGTGGTGGATTGGAAATATACGACGGATTATAAGACAGACAGCAACCTTTCCGGTGGCGGAACGTCGGCGGCAGTGGGAACCTTTCCGGCATCTGTCCCTTCTCAGGTTGTTACTGCGCTGAATATAATCAGTCTCTCTCCGGATAACAAACTGCCAATCGGTCAGGCGGGCCAGGCGACTTCGGTCATCAATGCTTCTTCCCGTATGTCAGCGGACGAAGCGGAGAAAATCACTGAAGCTCTGGCAGCATCGGCACGGGTGTCTCTCAGCCAAATGGTATCTTCACAATCGGGCGCGACCATGACGGACAGCGCTGGCAAGGTACAGTTTATTATTCCCGTTTCTTCTCTTGCGGGTCCGACATCGATTGGCATTCATGAACAAACTTCCAGCCGTCCTGAGCTGGTAGCGGGATTGTATGACTTTACGCCGGACGGAACGTCGTTCAGCATTCCAGCCTATCTGTCCTTTAAGATTCCGGTACAGTCGGATCGTCTGAATGATTATATACTCGCCTGGCTTGATGAAGATAGCGGTGAATGGATTCCGGTTCCCGCCGTACTGGATGCCCGTACTGGCATTATCACAGGTAAAATTGCTCATTTTACCAAGTACGCTGTCATCGACAGCAGCAGAGTAAACGGTGAGGGGCAGAAGGAACTGAATGATCAAATCGCAGCTGCCGTGAACAAGGTGCAAAAGAGCAGCCCGCTGTCTGATTGGGAGGCCATCGGGGTTGCCCGTTCCGGCGGGGAAGTGCCGTCCGTATATCTGCAGAGCGTCAGACAGCAGCTGACCGAGGCTGGCGGCACGTTCCGCAAAGTGACGGATCTGGAGCGCATGGCGCTTGGGGTCAGAGCAGCCGGAGGGGATCCGACATCGATTGCAGGCTACAATCTGATTGAGAAGATCTACAATCATGACCGTATGACCTCTCAGGGGCTGAACGGCCCGATCTTCGCGCTGATTGCCCTTGACAGCGGGGATTACAAGGTTCCTGCCGATGCGGTATGGAATCGGGATTCCCTGCTGAAATCTCTGCTTGCGGCACAGAATCCCGACGGCGGTTTCCCTCTCAGTACGGGTGACGAGAGCGGTGTGGACATCACTGCAATGGCGGTAACCGCGCTGTCCACTCATGCCGACCGCGCAGATGTGCAGACGGCTATCGATAAAGCGGTTCTGTACCTGTCAAATCAGCAGCAGAATCACGGAGGTTACCAGGCTAATGGGGACGACAACAGCGAGAGCGTCGCTCAAGTGATTGTCGCGCTTGCTTCTGTCGGGATCAGCCCTGCTGATGAGCGTTTTACTAAACCAGGCGGGGATTTGCTCACCCGGTTAAATGCCTTCCGCCAAAACGACGGCGGTTATGCCCATAATACGGGCGGTGGAAGCAATGCGATCGCCACCGAGCAGGCCTTGCTCGCATTGGATGCTTACCGCCTGTACCTGAATAACGACGGCAGACTTTTCTCGTTTACGACAGCAACTCTCGGGACGGATACACCGGGAACGGACGGGGGTGCTTTTGTGGATGAACAGAGCATATCCGCTTGGGCGGTTGATGCTGTACATGAGGCATATAATGCAGGATTGATGCTTGGGGTAAGCGGGTCTGAGCTCAGATTCGCACCGAAAGCGCAGCTGACGCGCGCCCAGTTCGCGGCGCTTGTACTGCGCCTGACAGGCGATTCGTCGGTAGATGGAACAATAACTGGCGGATTCAGTGACGTATCGGCGGACAAGTGGTATTACGAAGCGGTGATGACTGCGCGGGCGAAGGGCATTGTGCAGGGAATCAGCGCAGATCAGTTCAAGCCTGAGCAGGCGGTGTCCCGCCAGGACATGGCCGTGATGCTTGCACGCGCCTTCAATCTGGACGCCAGCACGTCCGTTGCTTCATTCAAGGATCAGAGCCGCATCAGCGGTTATGCACTGCCGTCCGTACGCGCGGTATACGATAATGGCCTCATGGTAGGGAATTCCGGAAACTTTGATCCGGCGTCCAAAGTAACGCGTGAGATGGCGGCCGTAGTGGCTGTTCATCTTAAGCAAAAGCAGCTTGTCAGCAAGTGAACCCGATTTACAAAGCGATGGCTTAATAGCTGTTGGTCAGTTTTGTACAAAACATGATGAATAAAAGCAGGGATGGAACGAAGGAGCTGTGATCCTTCGTTCCTTTCCCTTAGTTGGAGGTGTGCATTTCTTATGCCACACGGTAAACGAAAACAGTGGCTGCTGCCGACGGTTTTTGTCCTGCTGCTGTCACTGCTGCTTCTGGCAGGCTGTACAACGGGCGAAAATAAGACGGACACCAGCAATCAGACCGAGACTGTCGCACCAGAGGATCAGGCATCGGCTGCATCCAGCGGCGGGGAAGCTGCGAAATCGCCTGCCGGATCGGAAGTGGCTGCGGATGATACGGCGAAAGAGGCTGTTTCCATGGAAGATGCGGCTGATCAGACAGCAGCAGCGACGGATTCATCGCCTGCTTCCAAGGAGAGCGGTGAAGCAGCTTCAGTCAGCAAAGAAAGCAAGGCAGACAGCAGCAGCCAAGCACGGGTGGCCAAGCCGGGCAGCGGTTCGGATGATAATGCTGGAGCAGGGACGAAAACTGACACATCCCCCGAGCGGAAGGAAGGCGCATCCGCCGGATCTGCCGGAGCCGCGGGAACATCCGCTTCAGCAACGAAAGCCCCCGCAAAATCAGCGACAGGGTCAGGGAGCTCCAGTTCCGAGGGTGGTTCCAGCGCTTCAACCGGCTCTGCCGCTGCACAAAAGGGTGGCATTACAGAACCTGCTGTAACAGACAGTGAGCCGGTACAGAATACCGTCACCCTTTCCATTGCAGGTGATGAGGAAACAGGAACGATCATGCCCGCCACCTCAGTAGAACTGCAGGCCGGCGATACGGCGCTCGAGGTGTTGAAACGTGTTACCAGAAGCAACGGTATTCAGATGGAATACAAGGGCGCAAAGGCAGTTGCTTATATAGAAGGTATAGACAATCTGTACGAGTTCGACCATGGCCCCAAGAGCGGATGGATGTTCCGTATCAACGGGCAGTTTCCGAGTGTTGGCGCAGGAGCTTACACACTTAAGGTTGGCGACCGGATCGAATGGCTGTACACACTGGATCTTGGCGCCGATATTGGAGCGAAATCCAATTGAACGGGGGCTTTCGTTCACTTCATCCGGCTGCATTGTTCCTTTATTATATGTGCGCCGTTCTGTTCGGAATGCTCCTGTCCCATCCTGTATTCCTCATGACTGAAATCTGCCTGCTGACTGGGCTGATCATCATGCAGAAGCAGGGGCGCGCGCTGCTGCGGATGCTCCTTTACATGCTGCCGATTGGCGGGGCGATCGCCGTCATTAACCCGCTCGTCTCCCACAGGGGCAGGCACATATTGTTCTATTTAATGGATCAGCCGATCACACTGGAGGCGCTGCTGTTTGGCATCACCACCATGCTGTCCATTACGGTCGTCCTGCTTGCAAGCCTGTCATACAACCATAATGTAACGGCTGATAAATTCATGTATCTGTTCGGCAGACTGGCACCCAAAACAGCGTTGGTGGCACTTATGGCGATGCGCTTCGTTCCTCTGCTCCGGCTCAGACTGTCGCAAATCGCGATTGTTCAGCAGACCCGGGGAATCAGCATGAAGGAAGGCCCGCTTCGCAAACGGATCAAAAACGGAACGGTGCTGATGAAGGTGCTGCTCGTCTGGTCGCTGGAAGAGGCGGTGGAGACTGCGGATGCCATGAAAGCCCGCGGTTACGGAACTGCCCGCCGTACTGCTTACTCGGTGTACCGGATGGACCGTCGGGATCATATATCGCTGCTGTATCTTGCTGCTGGTGCTGCCATTGTGATCACAGGCGGAGTTCTGGATTATGGGACTCTGACGATATACCCGCGCATGGAATCTTTAATGCCGGGTATCGGTGATATTATTTTGTATCTACTCTTTGTGTCGTTTCTCGCGACTCCGCTGATTTTGGAAGGAAAGGAGCATCTGTCATGGAAATTATCCGGGCGGAAGGATTATCCTTCCACTACCCCGATGAAGAGCGGCCCGCCCTATCGGATGTAAGCTTCAGAATAGAGGAAGGGGAATTCGTAGTGCTGTGTGGCGCATCGGGCTGTGGCAAGACGACACTGCTTCGGCATCTTAAGCCGGAACTTGCTCCTGTCGGTATCAGAACAGGCTGTCTGCTGTTCGGTGGACGACAGCCGTCAGAGCTTTCTGCAGAAGAGGCGGCCAAAGACATAGGAATGGTGTTTCAAAATCCGGATAACGGGATTGTCATGGATCAGGTGTGGCATGAACTGGCCTTTGGTATGGAAAATTTGGGATACCCGCCGCAGCTTATGCGCGCCAGATTGGCGGAGATCGCCCAGTTTTTTGATCTGGAGCCGCTGCTGTACAAGCCGGTACACATGCTGTCGGGCGGACAGAAGCAGCTGCTGAATTTGGCGTCTGTTCTGCTGCTGCAGCCGAAGCTGCTGCTGCTGGATGAACCTACATCCCAGCTGGATCCGGTCGCTGCCAAGGAATTCATTTCCATGGTACAGCGCCTCAACCGGGAATTTTCCATGACCGTGGTGATGAGCGAGCACCGGTTGGAGGATGTCATTCCGGCTGCTGACCGGCTGCTGCTGCTGGAAGACGGCAGGTTGAAGTACAGTGGTTCGCCGCGCAGTGTGAGTATCGATATGGGCCGTGACAAGCAAGCCGCAGTCCCAGCCGCTGGGCAAACGGATGAGCTGTATAGGCAAGGAAACGATTTGGCGTATCTACCGTCCGTGACACAAATGTATCTTGCTCTTAACAAAGATGATAAGGCGATCGCAGAGGATGCTGTGCCTCTCATGATCCGCGAGGGCAGGCACTGGCTGCAGTCATTCCCCTTCAATCCGCTTTGTTCCGTGAAGGAGCCGATTGCTGTCAACGACAGCACATCCGCCCAGGCATTCCGGTCGGAATCGACTGCAGCGGTACAGCTGGAGTGCTATGAAGTCACCTTTCAATATGAGAAGAACGCCCCGGAGGTGCTCAAAAAGCTGAATCTACGTATTGCTGACGGCGAGATGCTCGCCATCCTGGGCGGGAACGGGGCTGGCAAGTCGACACTGCTGCAGGTGATGGCTGGTCTGCTGAAGCCGCGGCGAGGGAGTGTGCGTGTGAACAGCAAAATGAAGACAGGATATCTGGCGCAAAATCCGCTTCTTTATTTCAGCCACGATACGGTGGAAGAAGAGCTGGCCGCAGCGGCTGCATATGCCGGTCTTCCCCAGCCCCGCAGGGAGATTGACCGTCTGCTAAAGCTGCTGGAGCTTACCGAAGTAAAAAACAGGCATCCGCACGATATCAGCGGAGGGCAGCAGCAGAAGGCCGCGCTTGCTATTGTCCTGCTGCTGCAGCCTGATGTGCTTCTGTTGGATGAACCGACCAAAGGACTTGATCCTATTGCAAAGCGGCGGCTCGCCGAGCTGCTTTGGTCGCTGAATCAAACAGGTCATACGATCGTCATGGTCACTCATGACGTGGAATTTGCCGCACAGTACGCTTCCCGCTGTGCGCTGTTATTTGACGGAATCATTACGGCCGAGGGTACTCCGGAGGCATTTTTCGCGAGCCAGTATTTTTATACGACAGCCGTCAACCGGCTTGTCCGTGATTGGCTGCCCGATGTCGTGACGCTTGAGGAGGTATTGAGGCGATGGAACGATCCCGCAGGTGGATGATTGCTTCAGCGGCGTTCAGCCTGATTGTGCTTATCCTGTTCACTACAATGATGGATGAACATTATATGCTGCTCAGCTTCATACTCGTCATCGCGGTGCTTATTCCATTTTTCATGCGCTTTGAGCGAAGAAAAATGGAGACTCGGGAGCTTGTGCTGCTAGCGGTGCTAACGGCTGTGGCTGCTGTCAGCCGCATTCCGTTTGCCGCTCTCCCGAACGTCAAACCGGTTTCGGCTATCGTTATTCTTTCGGGGCTTGTTTTTGGAGGGGAGGCGGGCTTCATTGTTGGAGCCATGTCGGCGCTGGTGTCGAATCTGTATTTTGGACAAGGGCCATGGACCCCCTGGCAGATGTTCGCTTGGGGCATGATGGGGCTTACGGCAGGCATGCTGCGCCGGACATGGTGGATGAACAAAAAGCCCGCATTGCTGGCTTTCGGTTTCATCTGGGGTTTTCTGTTCGGCTGGATTATGAATCTGTGGGTCGTTGTAGATACGGCTGCCGCCGGGAATTGGCATTCCGTTGTGCTGGTCTATATCCAAAGTTTTTATTTTGATCTTGCGCATGCTCTATCAAATGTTGTTTTTCTTGCCATTCTGGCGGGTGGCTGGATCAAAGTGCTGAAGCGGTTCCGCAAAAAATATGGCCTGCTGGACAGGAAGTGACTGGATCACCTTGGATTTGGGCAAATTTCACGCGGTTTAGATCATCTGTTTTTCCCGGCTTCTGCATTAAAATTAGATCAAGCTAAAGAACGCTGCCATGCTTGTAAAGCCCAAACAAAAGCGGTTAACAAAGCATCGGCGCCCACTTGATCTAATCGGGAGGACAGGCTATGACAAAGCAACATATCCGCTGGATTTCGACTTCACAGCAGCATAGATGGATGGAGAAAGAGGCCACTGAAGCCACAGGTGTATCCGCCAATCTGCAACTGACCGGAGAGCTGTTTCAGGAGGTGGACGGTTTCGGAGGATGCTTCAACGAACTGGGGTATGTGGCATTGCAGCATTTAAGCGAGGAAGACCGCAGACAGGTCTTTCATTCGCTGTTTCATCCGGAGGGAGAACAGCGGTTCAGCATCTGCCGCCTGCCCATCGGCGCAAGCGATTACGCGCTGGAATGGTACAGCCATAACGAAACGGACGGGGATCTGGCGATGGAGCATTTCTCCATTGAGCGGGACCGCAAATATCTCATTCCATATATTAAGGAAGCACTGCAATATAATCCTGACCTGAAGCTTTTTGCCTCACCATGGAGCCCGCCGACGTGGATGAAATCTCCGAGGGCCTATAATTACGGAACGCTCCGCTGGGAAAAAGATATTTTGCAAGCATATGCGCTGTATTTTGTGAAATTTGTGCAGGCTTATCAGGAAGAAGGCATTACCATCCACCAGATTCATGTGCAAAATGAGGTGATCGCAGACCAGAAATTTCCGTCCTGTGTGTGGACCGGCGAGCAGTTAAGGGAGTTTATCCGCGACTACCTGGGCCCTGCTTTTGCAGAGCATGGACTGAACACAGAGATTTGGCTGGGCACGATCAATGCTCCCGATCCGTGGGAAGAGCTGATCAAGAAAAGAACGACCGATTTTGATGACTATGCATTCCGTGTGCTGAGTGATCCAGAAGCCTACAAATATATTACCGGCGTGGGCTACCAATGGGCGGGCAAACATGCCATACAGCGTACGGTGCAGAGCTATCCGGAGCTTCGCTACATGCAGACCGAGAATGAATGCGGGGACGGAAACAATTCCTGGGACTATGCAAAATACGTGTTTAATCTGTTTCAGCATTATTTTAATAACGGAGTGAATGCCTACATCTACTGGAACATGGTGCTTGAACCCAAAGGGCGCAGCACATGGGGGTGGGAGCAGAATTCCATGGTCACGGTCGATCCAGCCACCGCGGGGAAAACGGAAAATCCCGAATATGATGTGATGAAGCATTACTCCCATTTTGTATCCCCGGGCTCAAAAAGATTAGGCCTTAAAGGGCCGTGGTCAGGCAAGGCTTCCGCCTTCCTCCTGTCGGACGGACGCAAAGCCGTGGTGATTATGAACCCGTTCAAGGACAAGCGTGTTCTTGGTCTGTCAGACGGTAACAGCGTGTTCCAAATCGAAATGGAGCCAGAGTCATTTAATACGATCATACTGGGATAAGCACTACACGGCGTATTCTGGCATTAAGCTGCAGCCCATATGGAGGAGAGCCGCTTCAAGCGGTTCTCTTTTTGTCATTTGACTCCCTTTTCCCAATGCGGAATAATTAGATTTATCATTACGGACAATCGGGCAATGGCCGTACAAATCAAGCTTGCGCGGGGAGAGATGACATGTACCAGTACATAGACGAAACTTATAGTGAGGTAGATTTTAGCAGCAAGGAATTAAGAGAAGGAGAGCTGATCCGCTGCACCTTTACCCGCTGCCGCTTCAGGGGCGCGTCCCTTGAGGAAATTACAACGGAGGGCTGCCGTTTTGAGGAATGTGATTTCAGCGGCGCACAGATGAATGCGTCCATTCATACGGAATCGGCCTTTGTGAACTGCAGGTTCACGGAAGCGAATTTGTTCGTCGCCAAGTTTGAACAGTGTAAAATGACGGGCTCGGACTTTGTAAAAGCCAATCTGGATGGTGTGACGTTCGCGGCGGGGGACTGGTCTTACGCGAATCTGCGAGGGGCGCAGCTGGCCAAGCAGGATTTGCGCGGATTGCGGATGGAGGAAGCGGATCTGTATGGAGCCGATCTCGAAAAGGCCGACCTGCGCAAGGCTGATCTGACCCGGGCACAGCTGGCGCAAGCCAAGCTGCAGGGAGCCGATTTGCGCGGAGCCATTATGGAGGGCGTAGATTTCCGCTCCATGGATGTGAAGGGCGCGCGCATGGATATGCATCAGGCAGTGGCTTTTTTGCGTTCCTATGGGGCCAAAGTGGATTAAGATGTATCTTCAAAAACTGAACCTGCAATTTACACTCCCCTGACCATGGCAACTTGGCATCAAGTTAGACTATTTTCAATTTTGTTGAAGAAAATTGCTAACTTTGATGCCAAATAGTCAAATAGTTCTTATAACCCGGTCAATTCGAATAGGAAACGGCGGTTACAAAATTGTAACCAAAGCCCTATATTTACATGTGCCGAGATTGGTAAAATGATGAAAAACGCTGCTGTGACAAGGTTTTCATGTTAGGACCAGAGCCGGGTTATCCAGTTTCTACAAATATGATACACTTCTACCGAAATCAGATTTGTCCGATGCTTTAACCGTGATTCCATGTCATTCCGCCGTTCCCAGCGTGTGCGGAAGCTTCACAATCGGATAAACACCCTGAGTGACTGGCCGGGTTTTGTGTCTGGCCAGAAAATGAATGTGGAGGTTGTCTCGACCAATGAAGAAATTATCCGCTCTTATCCTGTCTTGTACTTTTGCTTTGGGAGTGGCCTTCGCTCCTGATGAGGCAAGTGCCGCACAAGCTCTTTCGAAAGGAATGCAAAGCGAACATGTGCTGCAGCTGCAGGAACAGCTCGCAACACTCGGTTATTTTAAAGCAGGCTTCACCGGTTATTTCGGCTCTATTACAGATTCGGCCGTCAAGCGTTTTCAGCGGGATTATGGGCTGGCTGTGGATGGTGTGGCAGGTCCGGCTACGCAAGCCAAGCTGAACGCATTGTCTCCTGCCCGCCATACGACACTGGAGCAGCTTGCGCGCATTATATATGCAGAAGCACGTGGGGAGTCCTTTGAGGGACAGGTGGCCGTTGGTGCCGTCGTTCTGAACCGCGTCCAATCGAACGAATTTCCGAGCTCCATCCCTAAAATTATTATGCAGCCGGGTCAGTTTACAGCCGTCCAGGATGGACAATATTATCTGACTCCGAATAAAACGGCCTACGCGGCAGCCCGTCAGGCGCTGAATGGGGTGGATCCAACCCACGGTTCGCTGTATTATTATAATCCGAAAATTGCCACTTCAAAGTGGAGCATGGCTCGCCCTGCTGTGCTGACATTGGGCAGACATACGTTTACGAACTGATATTTGTTTTCTATAGGGCCAAGCATCAAATAGACACGCTCACAGACCGTCGCTGTTTCAGATTGAAGCAGCGGCGGTTTTTCCATATGTTAAAGCTGGGACATTGATTTTATATACTTCTGCCTATACCATAGAAGAATCCGCACGAAAAGGAGAGAGCTTCATGGGGTTGACACCTAACTTTTTTGAGGGCAAGCTGGTTAAAATAACCGGAATACGAGAAGAGGATACAGACATTATACTGCGTTGGGGAGAAGACCCGGATTACCTGCGCAACGTGGATACCGACATCGCCTTGCCCTTTCAGCGCAGCCGGATCGAGCAGGAAGGCACACCCAATCCCAATGAAGTCTATTTCAGGCTGAGAACGGTTGCAGATGACGAACTGATTGGCTTTGCCGCCATTCACAGCATTGAGTGGAATAATGGAGCCGGGAAGCTTGCGATCGGCATAGGAGAGGCTAGGAACCGAGGCAAAGGATACGGAACGGACGCGCTTCACTTGATTCTGCGTTATGCCTTCCATGAGCTGAACCTGAACCGGGTAGGGCTGAATGTGATCGAATACAATCCCGGAGCCATCCGCGCTTATGAGAAGGCCGGCTTTCGGCTGGAGGGAAGAGAGCGGGAAGCGGTACGACGGGACGGCCGCCGTTATGACCTCATTATCATGGGCATTTTGTATGAGGAATGGATGGCTGCGCAGGAGAAGAATTAATGGTACTTAGTGGGCAACAAACGAGCGTCTGAATGATCTGAGGAGCCCGCCTTTGCGGTATGGGGAGCTGTCACCGTATAATGGACAGAGAAAAGGAGTGATGTACAAATGGCAACAGGTTTCGCGTATATTGACATGAGATCCGTACTCCATGTGGTGAGTGAGGAGGAAACGGCAAGAAAGTACAGCCGCGGCAGAATTGCGGAAGTGGACTTTGAATTCGGCGGGGGTTACCCGCTTCTGGATGGAGAGCCCTTGATTGTGAGCACGGACGGCACAGAGAAATACGGCCGCGAGGTTCCGCAATACATTTTGGATTTGATGGACGATCTGTAAAAATAGCTTTTGAGAGCAATCGTTCTTTGAAGCAGCAGTACTTATAAAAAACCTCGGACTCTGTGTCCGAGGTTTTTGGGCATAGTCGAGGTGATATCATTTTCTGCCGCGATATTTGATCTAATAGCTCTGCTGGGATAGCCTCAACTTGACAGGAATGGGTAGTGGTTCGGATTTAACCTTCCTCCGCTTTTGAATCTTACGAAGCTTGATGAAAGTGGGGAACGAATTTCGGTAGGCGGAGCCTAAAATTTTTTTTGTTTTGTTGTTACTTTTTTACGTTGCTGTGATATAATCAGCTTATATATATGAAAGGCTGGTGTGCCCTTGAAACTAGGCAATACTAATCATTCATTCTTCTCGTTGCATGATCATCTTGCTTTTGGTAGGTATCGTAAATAAGTTATTATCGGGGCCCGTATCTGATTATGCGAAAGAGATGTTCATTCGAATGGGGAGTACAGACGCAGGTTCGTTTCTGTTCAGTAGAACGGACTACCCAAGAATCTCGTGGCTTTAGCCATAAGAGGTAAAAAAATGAAATTTACAATGTTGAAGGAGTGGAGCTTATGAACAATGAATTAAAAGATCTGCTGCGTTCAGTCATAAAGGAAGAATTAGTTCCTATTAACGATCAATTAAACCACCTGAAAACCGAGCAAGAGTCGATGAAGAAAGAATTCGCTCCTATTAACGATCAATTAAACCACCTGATAACTGAGCAAGAGTTTATTAAGCAAGCCGTACTGGATACCAATGAACATGTTGTAAAGATGGAAACCATCTTGGATAATCAACATAATATCATTGAGCTGCTTTCTGCCCGCTCTATCCAGCAGGAAGTTGAACTGAAACGAACCAGGTAGAACGTTTTGGTGAAGTGGTATCGGATTTTCTGTAATAAAAAGCAAACTAAATTCAGTTGATTAATAAATTATGAAAGTTCAAGTAACAAGAAATAAATAACAAACTAGAGTTCGAATTATGAAAGTCCACTTTACTATCGTGGGTATGAGGGACAAAGGCCGAGAACAGGGAACTTGCCCCTGTTTCGACCTTTTTGCCATAACAATCGCAGGAAATCGGCGATTTCTTCTTGACCCTTTAAGTAGGTATCAGAATTAAGCCTTTCCGCCGTTCGGCAGCAGATGCCGAAACATCAACCCAAGCTTCAACTTCAGCAAATCATCGGTATTCTTTAAATCCAGATTCAGCAGTCCCGCAATTTTCTCCATTCGATAAAGAACCGTATTGCGGTGGATGAACAGCTCACGCGCGGTATCATTCACCTGGCCGTTGTTGGCAAAATAAGCTTCAAGCGTACGCATCATTTCGCCGGCGTATTCCTCGTCTTTATCCAGCAGAGGGCGGAATAAATAGGAGCAATATCTATTCATGACCTCCTGGGGAAGGTGGCGGAAGAGATACGCGAATTCCAGATCGGCAAACAGGACAACTTGTTCGGTTATGCCCAGCTCCACGCTGATTCTTTCGGCCTCCGCACACTCCCGGAAGCCGTCGATTAATGAATCGATACCTGTCCTGATTTTGCTGATATAACATGCGTTTACCCCGTTTCCATAGCCCCATGCGTTCATCAGATCCGCATACAAGCGCGCTGTCTGCTCATACTGCTTGCGCTCCCCGGCCTCTCCCTTCGGAATCCGCAAAAGGGAATATACACGATTCATCACATAAAAATGATGGGATTCCAGAGAGGCTGTCTTCGGATGCTCCTGCAGTCTCTCCTGAATTTCCCGCAGTCGGCGGCGCCGTCTGTCCTGATCCCATGCACTTGTATCCGCTGAAGATATCATGCATACATAAGGGAAGTCCCAGAAGCCGCTCCCCAGCACCTCTGCAAATTCAAGCACGGTTTGCGGGGAGGCGTTTCCTTTCAGGTAACGCTCCAATGTCATGCCGAGCCGTCTCCCTGCGGCGGCAGCCTCCTGATTCCGGATGATCTCCAAGTGATAGGAGAGGATGACGGCGGCCTGATGAAAAATTCCCTCCATTTCATTCGCTTCCTGCAAATTCCTGGTCTGTACCAGCAGATAACCGAAAGATGTTCCGCTTTTCAGCAGTGGAGTCCGGTACAGCAGCTTGCCCGCCGCTTTATAAAACCGATTGTCCAGATGCCAGGGCCAATCGCTCAGCAGTTCTTGTTCAGAACAGCCGGTTACATTGTGCAGAACCAGTCCCTCGGCAGTCACGACGGCGACAGGACGCCCCAAAATGCTTGTAATCCCCTGGAAATAATTTGTATACTCATCCGCCTGCATGGCAAAATCCACAAGCTTTTTCTGTGTTTCCAGCAGTTCGTTCAGTCTTCGTGTATCGCGTTGAAACTCGGACTGAAAGAGTGCGGTGATTTGTTCGGAAAAGGTGAATTCAAAGGGCAGCTCGATCAGTGGAAAGCTCAGCCGGTCGGCTTCAAGCAGAACGATCTCGGGGATTTCCGACCAGTACCGGCCAAGTTTGATGCCAAGCCCCGAGGAACCCCGTTCATTCAGCTTTTGCAGCAGAGTAACAAATTCCTCAGGTGAATCCCTGATGGCATAAGCCGTCGTCAGCAGCAGTTCCCCTTCCTTCATCCAGTTAATGACATCCGGCGCATCCATCAAGTTAATCGAGCTGATCATGCGGGTCACTCCTTTTTTGCCCGCCGCCAGCTTTCCTTCCGATAACGGATAGATCGTTAAAGCATCCTCTACGGTTAAATGCATGTCAAATCGCTCCTTCTCAAAAATGATGCTTAAACCGCAGACAAGTGCGCGCCTGTAATCTCTGACACAGGTTTTTAGAGGTAGTTCAAAAAGTCATCTTTTGATCACGAAGTAAATCAGGAAGCGGACTCGACATCGAATCTTGAATTCAGCCGGGCCTAAGCGTATGCTTCCGAAGCATGTTTCCTGCGGAAACATTCAGGTGCTCACGTACCCTTAGTACGCTCCGCTCCTCAGTCCCTAGCTTCATCCAACTCCAGCGTTTTGAAAAAACGCACTTCGGAAGCATAAGCTTCGGTGCTGAAAACCTGACTCTTTGAACACGCACTTTTAGAAAATTATATAAGCTTTCCGCAGCTTTCTGCAAATGTTTTGTTACATTTAACGTTAAATAAAATAACATAAAATATTTAAAATATGTTTTTAAAACAGTACAAAGTCCACATCATTAGATCAAAAACCAAAATTGTGTCATGAATATTTACATAATAAAGTTTTGGCTTTATGATGGGACACAACTTCAAGGAGAAGAGGGGGATGAGGATGCAGCTTACTCAAAATCAAACGGCACCCGCTGAGAAGGGGAGCCATTCCATGCTTGTAATCAATGATGTCGGCAAAATATACCCCAACGGGACGATTGCGGTTCAGCATGCGGAGCTGCAGGTGGGAGAAGGTGAATTTCTCTGCTTTGTCGGACCCTCCGGCTGCGGCAAGTCGACGATTTTTAATATGATTGCCGGTCTGACGGAACCATCCTCCGGCCATCTGTCCGTGCTGGGCACTTCACCCAAAGAAGCGCGCAAGCAAAATGAGATCGCATTTGTATTTCAGGAACATACTCTGCTGCCCTGGGCAAAGCTCATTGATAATGTAACGATGCCTCTTACACTGCGTGGCGTATCCAAGAAGGAACGGATCGCAGAAGGAGAGCGGGTGCTTGAGCTGGTAGGCCTGAAGGATTACACGAAGGTGCTGCCCCGTGAATTGTCAGGCGGTATGAAGATGCGGGTGTCCATTGCAAGGGCGTTGATCTCCAGGCCCAAGTTGCTGCTGATGGATGAGCCGTTTGGGGCATTGGATGAAATCACCCGGCAGACGCTGCAGGATGAATTGCTGAACATTTGGGAGCAGGACAAAAAAATGTCCGTTCTGTTCATCACCCATAACGTTTTTGAAAGTGTCTTTCTATCGACAAAGGTTGTTGTCATGACACCGCGCCCGGGCAAAATTTCGGACATCATTGATATTCCGTTTGCTTATCCGCGGGATGATGAATTCCGGACCCGCCCGGAATTCGGCGATTATGTGCGCAGTGTGTCCGATGTGTTGAAGCACTGATAGAGATAAACGAGAGGAGTGGAATGAGAAATGGAAAAAATGGCAACGAGCCCGGCTGTTGAAACCGCGGCAGGTATCCGGACTTCCAGCAAGAGGGGCGGCAGTCACAGCGGTGCTTCGGCAGGCGAAAATGCGTTCATGAGCCTGCTGAAGAAGATTTTTCCTCCGCTTGTCGTCTTTGTCCTGTTTATCGGCGGCTGGGAATGGATCGTACGGCTGATCGGAATGCCGCCGTATATTTTGCCGAAGCCATCCGATATTGCAGCAGCCGCGATGGAGAACAGCACCAACCTGATCACCTCGGTAAGCACAACCATTGTAGAGGCACTGATCGGTTTTGCTATCAGCACCGTGCTGGGGATCTCTATCGCCATTCTGCTGGCCCTGTCCAAAACGGTGGAAAAAAGTGTGTATCCGTATGCGATTATCCTGCAGACCATTCCCGTCGTTGCGATCGCACCGATCATTGTAATCTGGTTCGGGGCAGGCATCAATGCGATTGTCATCATTTCGTTTCTGATCAGCTTTTTCCCGATTTTGTCAAATACGCTGATCGGACTGAACTCCACGGATCAGAACATGAAAAATCTGTTTTATCTCTACAATGCCAGCAAGCTGCAAACGATCTGGAAGCTGCGCTTTCCGGCAGCCCTTCCGTACATTATGGCAGGGCTGAAGATTTCCTGTTCAAGCTCGGTGGTCGGAGCCATTGTGGGAGAATACATTGCCGGCATCGGCGGCGGGCAGGGCGGGCTCGGATACGGGATTACCGTCGCGGCCACCCGCCTGCAAACTCCGTACCTGTTCGCCTGCGGTTTGGCGGCATCCGCCCTAGGTATCGCTTTTTTTCTGATCATCAACTTGATTTCGAACAGGCTGCTCCAGTCCTGGCATGAATCAGCAATGAAATGACATCACAACAGGGAGAGGTGCAGTATGTCCAAGCATCTTCTGCATTTAAGTTACAAGAAATGGGTACTGTCAGGTACGGCTTTACTGCTGCTGCTTCTTAGCGCATGCTCCAATGCCTCGGCTCCAGAATCTTCAGCTGCGGCAGGAGAAGGAGACAGCCCTGGTTTGGAAAAAGTCCGGCTGATCGAGGCGTGGTATGCGAAAGGGGAGGACGGCGGCTATTTTGCGGCATTGCAGCAGAATTACTATAAAGACAAGGGCATTGATATGACGATTCAGCCGGGCGGACCGGAGGTGTCCAGCATGCAGCTTGTCGCTGCGGGCAAAGCCCAATTTGGCATCTCGTACGCGGATGAAATTTTGAAGGCACGAGAGCAGGGGATTCCTGTTGTCGGCATCCTTGCAGGCTTTCAGCATACGCCGCAGGTGCTTATTTACCACAAAGGGCAGAACATCAGCGATTTCAGCGAATTGAACGGCAGAACCGTATACATCGGGACGGCTGTGCCTTATTGGGAATATATCAAGAGCCAGTACCATTTGACGGATGTCAAAGAAATGAAGTACAACGGTCAGCTTGTCAATTTTATCAATGATCCCGGCTCGCTGAATCAGGGCTACATTACCAACGAACCGTACGCACTTGCCAAGCAGGGTATCGATGTCGATGTTCTGAAAATTGCCGATTCCGGTTATGCAAACTATGCGGATGTCCTTTTTACGACCGAAGACTATCTGAAAGAACATCCCGATACCGTGGAGGCTGTAGTGCAGGCAAGCCAGAAGGGCTGGAGCTACTATCTGGATAACTACGAAACGGTCAACCCCTTTATTCAGACCTACAATCCGGACATGACGGTGGATGCGATGAATTATGAGGCTGAGCAGGAGAAGCCTTTCATTCTGAATGAGGAGACAAAAGCTAATGGAATCGGACATATGACGGCGGAACGATGGAGCACCCTGCAGAAGCAAATGCTGCAAAGCGGAGGTTTGACAAAGGAACAGGATACCACCCAAGCGTTCACGACAGAATATTTATCCAAGCCTTAGCGCCGGACCGGAGAAGCAACAATCTATAGGAAAATGAGGGACTTATATGTTCAAACTGGGAAATCGAAGGAACTATTGGCGGGTGTCCGAAATGCTGGTGGATTTGCGGCGGACGCAAAAGCCCGGTCCGTCCGTAACTCTGCCCGCACAGCCGCAAAAGGTGATCCTTGATCTTGAGCATACGGCAGTTATCGTCATCGATATGCAAAATGACTTCTGTACCCCCGGGGGCTGGCTGGATTCCATCGGCGTGGATACAGCGCCGCTGCAGAGGCCGGTCAGCCGGTTGAACCGGCTGCTGCCCGAGCTGCGCAAGGCCGGTGTTCCTGTCATCTGGGTGAACTGGGGCAACCGGGAAGACCGTATGAATGTGCCGCCATCCGTGCTGCATGTGTACAACTCGGATGGCCGGGGTACGGGTATCGGGGATGCGCTGCCCGGGAACGGATCGAAGGTGCTGGAGAAAGGAAGCTGGGGAGCGGCCATTGTCGATGGCCTGGATGCGGTTGCAGACGATATTTACGTGGATAAATACCGCATGAGCGGGTTTTGGGATACGCCGCTTGACAGCATTTTGCGCAATCTGAATGTTCAGACAGTGCTGTTTGCCGGGGTGAATTTGGACCAATGTGTGATGCATACGCTGCAGGACGCGGTCTGTCTGGGATATGACGGCATCCTGCTGGAGGATTGCTCGGCGACGAGCTCGCCGGCATTCTGCTCGGAAGCAGCGCTTTACAATATTAAACAATGCTACGGCTTTGTCGCTGATTCCGCCTGGCTGGTGGATGAACTGACCGGATCGGGAACACGCAAAATTGAAAATTACACCTGAACAATGGACACCTCTGGAAGGATGAGCGGAAGGGATGGGAGGATGAAATGAAAGATCAGTGGAACGCCATTGTCAACCATATGACAGTTGAACCGGCAGGAAATGGGCCGCTCAGCGGACTCAGCTTTATGGTCAAGGATGTGTTTGATGTACACGGTTATACGAATGGAGCGGGTAATCCGCGCTGGCTGGAAACGCACGGACCTGCCCACGAGCATGCCGAAGCGGTAAACCTGCTTCTGTGTCAGGGGGCACGGCTGAGCGGCACGACCCATACGGATGAGCTGATGTTCAGCCTGAACGGCGAAAATTTTCATTATGGCACACCTGTCAACCCGAAGGCTCCGGGCCGGATTCCGGGCGGTTCCTCCAGCGGCTCGGCCGTTGCTGTCTCCGCAGGGCTCGCGGACTTCGCGCTTGGAACGGATACGGGCGGATCGGTACGCGTACCTGCTTCATACTGCGGTGTATACGGGATGCGTCCGACCCATGGGAGTGTAACCGTGCAAGGTGTCATCCCGCTCGCGGCCAGCTTTGATACGGTGGGTTGGATGGCGCGTGATCCCGAAACGTTGCGCCTGGCGGGCGAAATACTGCTGCCGCAACAGGAGGCGTCGGCTTCCGGCTTCAGCCGGGTGGTTACGGCGGAAGATGCCTGGGAGCTGGCTGACACGGAGAGCAGCGAGGCACTGGCCCCTTGCCTGAATCTGCTACGCGCGGCGGGGGCGAGCCATGACTCCATCCGCATTGCTCCACAGGGGTTGGCTGAATGGATGGCGATGTTCAGAACGATACAGGGCTATGAAATATGGCAGGAGCATGGTGCCTGGATCGAACGAGAGCAGCCTGTATTCGGACCGGATATTGCCGCACGCTTCTCCTGGGCCGGCACCATTGAGCGTGCCGAGATGGAAAAGCAAGCTGCACGCCGAGCGGAGGTTCGACAATACTTGGCAGAGCTGCTCGGCAGCGACACGGTGCTGGTGATCCCGACGACGACCGGAGCAGCGCCGAAGCTCGCGATGAGCGGACCGCAGGTGGAAGAGCGCCGGGTGAAAACGATGCGGCTGACCTGTATCGCCGGATTGGCGGGCCTGCCGCAGCTGACGATTCCTGCTGCAGAGGTGCAGGGCTGTCCGGTGGGGATTTCCGTCATCGCCGGTCCGGGACAGGATCTGCGTCTCCTGGAATGGGCTGCGTCCCTTGCTGAGACAGTACAAAGATAAACAGGTCAATTCATTGAAAGCGATAAGGCCGGGGGGTATCCCCTTGCCGCTCCAGAACATCAAAAGCCACAAGAGAGGTGTCCAATATGTTTCAAAGATATGAGGGTACGGCATGGGAGGAGCGTTTCCTGCCCCGCCTGACAAGCAAGCAGATTAAGGAAATGCCGAAGGATAAAGCGCTGGTCATTTTGCCGGTGGGCGCTGTGGAGCAACACGGGCCGCATCTGCCGGTATACACGGATACCCTGATCGGGGAAGCGACGTTAACGCAGACGCTGGAGCACGTAAGTCCGAACAAAGAGATATGGTTGCTGCCCCCTGTCTCCTATGGCAAGAGCAATGAGCATATCGGGCTGCCAGGCACGATTTCCCTGTCGGCAAATACGCTGCTCGCCATCATGCTGGATATTGCGGAAAGTCTACAGGCGAGCGGATTCCGCAAGCTGCTGCTGTTTAATACTCACGGCGGCAATATGGATCTGCTGAATACCGCCTCCCGTGAAATCCGGATCAGAACGGGCATGATGGTATTTTATCTCAGCCCCGGCAGTCTCAAAGTGGCGGAAGACCTCATCTCTCCCGAGGAGCTGGAGTACGGGATTCATGGCGGCGATTATGAGACTTCCGTGGTGATGTCCATCAAGCCGGACTGGGTGCAAAACGAGTTCCTGGCCAAGGAGCTTCCCGACATGTCCCCATACCGGTTTCTGACACTTGAGGGCAAGATCCGATTCGGCTGGAAGATGGCGGATATTTCCGCTACCGGCATTGCCGGTGACGCGACCCTGGCCACGCCCGGGAAAGGCCGCACCATTCAGGACAGAATTGCTGCCATCCTGTCGGAGGCGCTTGAAGAGCTGTGTGATTTTGAAATTACGGATCTGCTCAAGGACAAGTCGGTGGAACATGCCGCGGGAGAGCTTGTATGAAGCTTGTCAGTCTGAAATCCGGCAGCGAAGAGCGGGCTGCGGTGGAGCATGCCGGCCAGTATTTTCTGATGGAGGAGATCAATCGGGCGGAAGGAAGCGCCTGGGGGCTGACCGTGATGGAGATTTTGCAGCAGGGTCAGTTGGAGCAGCTGATCCATTGGTACAGGGAGCGCGGTGATAGCAAGCTCGCGTCGATCCCTTCCGTTCAGACGGAGGATGCCATGCCAGCCCCGCTTTTCCGCCAGCCCCGCAAAATCTGGGGCATCGGTATGAATTATGTGCAGAAAGCGATTGATTTGGCGGCGACTCCGCCAGAGGCCGAGCCAATTTGCTTCATGAAGCCGGACACAAGCCTGATCGGACCGGAGGAGCATATCCGGATTCCTGCGCAAGCTGAACATGTGACATCAGAAGCGGAGCTTGCCATGATTATTGGCCGAACCTGCAAACATGTGCCGGAAGAGCGGGCTCATGACGTTATCGCGGGGTTTGCGGCAACGCTGGATATGACAAGCCAGGATATCCACGCCCGTAATCCGAGATTTCTGCAGCGCTCCAAGGTGTTTGATACGTTCTTCAGCCTCGGTCCACAGCTGGTCACACCTGACGAAATCAGCGATTTGCAGAGTCTGGCCGTCGAAACCGTTCTGAATGGAGAGGTCGTTCACAGCAATACTGTGGCCCGTATGATCTATCATCCATGGTTCATCGTTTCGTACTTTTCGCACATGATGACCCTCTATCCGGGTGACGTCATTATGACAGGCACCCCGGGGTCGGTCCGGATTCAGCGCGGAGATACGACCGAATGCAGAATCAGTGGGTTTGCGCCGCTTCGCAATCCGGTAGCGGATGACGAATAAACAGCTTCAGATTTCTTCTTGGGGAGTGGGAATGAGATGAACAAGTTCAGAATATCCGCATCTGTTATTTTACTGTCCGCAGTTCTTTCTTTATCAACATTATTGGCTGCTTGCGGCAATCAGCCGTCTGAGCAGGGAGCCACGGCTGGCACATCCGGCTCCGCGGGGGGAAGCGGGAAGCTGACGGCGGTTACCCAGGTGACGAATTGGTTTGCACAGGCGGAACATGGCGGTCTGTATGCAGCCAAGGAGCAGGGCTATTACGAAGAGGCGGGTCTGGATATGACCATCCAGCCAGGAGGACCACAAGTATCTCCGACACAAATTGTGGCCTCCGGCAAGGCGCAATTTGGACTTACGACGGCAGATCAGCTGCTTGTTGCCCGGGAGCAAGGGATTCCGCTGGTCGCGATTGCGACGATTTTCCAGAAAAGCCCGCAAGGTCTCATGGTCCATGCCGACCAACATATTTCATCCTTTGCCGATTTGAATAACCGTACCGTTTACGTCGGAACAGGGTCGGTATTCTGGGATTATGTGAAGAAAAAATACAATCTGGATCAGGTGCAGGATATGGCCTATACCGGTTCGCTTGCTCCTTTCGTGGCGGATGAAAAGGCCGCTATTCAGGGATATGTCACAAGTGAGCCCTATGAAATGAAGCAGCAGAACGTGGACGTCAATTTCCTGCTGCTGGAGGATGCCGGTTATAATCCGTACTCCAATGTGCTCTTTACAACAGAGCAGTATATTCAGGACCATCCTGACATCGTACGTGCTTATGTAGAGGCCTCCATGAAGGGCTGGGATTATTACAAGACCAACTATGATACGGTGAACGATGTCATTTTGCAGGAAAACCCGGATTTCACCAAAGATAAGCTGAATTACGCTGCGGAGACGCTTATCCCTTTTGTATATGAAGGCGATGCGGCGGAGCATGGTCTCGGTTATATGACGGAGGAGCGCTGGGCTGAGCTGGGACAGCAGCTGGTGGAGATTGGAGCGTTGAAATCCGAGCCGGATGTCAGCAAGGTGTTCACTGATGAGTTCCTGCCAAAGCCTTAAGAAGGTGACAATCAGCCGCTTAAATCTTAAAAACACATGGGAGGGAACGGAATGAATGAACATTGGACAGCAATTGTGAAAGAACGGATCGATCCTGAGCTGCTGCAGTGGGAGGAGCCAGCGCTTGCCAAATATTCGATGGATTATCATCACTTCTCCCCTGTCCTGACGAGACAGCTTCAGGGCAAGGTTGCGGAATGCATCGCCAGCCCGCGCAGTGAGCAGGAGCTGAACACCCTGCTGTCGGTTGCCGCGGAAACGGGCGTGCCCGTCACCGTCAGGGGGAACGGAACCGGCAACTACGGCCAGTGTGTCCCGGTTACGGGCGGAATTGTGCTGAATCTGGCCAAGTATAACAAGGTGCTCGAAACGGGAGAAGGCCTCATGAGGGTCCAGGCCGGGGCAAGGCTCGGCAAAATGGAATCCACAGCCCGCAAGGCGGGTTATGAACTGCGCACGATGCCTTCCACCTTTCAGTCGGCAACCATCGGCGGTTTTCTGTGCGGCGGATTCGGCGGCATTGGCTCCATCAGCTGGGGCACGATCTGGGATGGTCTCGTACGTTCTCTGAAAATCAAAACAGTCGAGGCTGAGCCGCGCACGATTGAGCTCCAAGGTGATGAGATTCTGCCTTACCTTCACACCTACGGTACGATTGGCATTTTGTCTGAGGTGGAAATCAATCTTGCGCCGCGTGTGGAGTGGATGCAGTGGGCGCTGACCTTCGACAGCTTTGAGCAGGCATTTCGCTTCGGACAGACGGTTGCTGAAGATTCCTCTCTGGTGAAAAGGCTCATTTCCATTCACGAATGGCCCATTTCCTCCTATTTTGTTCCGCTTGATCTCCCCTCCGGACGGACTGTTGTACTGCTTGAAATCGATACGGACTGTGAAAAGCAGCTTTTGCGTGTCATAGCAGAGTATGGCGGACAGACGGCGATGAAGGTTTCTGCCGAGCAGTACCACAAAGGAGTTGGCGTATCCGATTTTACCTGGAACCATACCACCTTATGGGCGAGAAAGGCGGATCCGGGACTGACCTATCTGCAGCTGAATTTTGACCAAACTCGTGCCCTGGAGCAAATCGCGATCATGAAAGCAGAATATCCGGAGGTAATGAATCATATTGAATTTGCCCGCCAAAACGGAAATCTGCTCATTTCCGGCCTGCCGCTCGTTCCCTTCTCAACAGAGGAACGTCTGAATCAGCTAATGGACCGATATAAGCAAAACGGGGTCAGGGTCAATAATCCGCATACCTGGGACTTGAAGGATGGCGGACGCTCTTACGCCCATGACCGATTGTGGGAGATCAAGCACCGCAACGATCCAAAAGGAATTTTAAATCAGGAGAAGCTGAAGCGCCCCGCTGCAAGCAGTGTCTGATAAGACAAATTCTCAAAAGGAACGAAAGAACAGCCTTCAAGAAATATATACGAGGAGCGGATCATGTGAAATTTGCAGATGTGGTTATCCGTCGAAAGGTTCCCTGTACCATGCGTGACGGGGTCACGCTGTATGCCGATATCTACATGCCGGATGAAACGGGAGAGTATCCGGTGCTGTTAATGCGCCAGCCCTATGGCCGGGCGATTGCTTCAACGGTGACGCATGCCCATCCTGTCTGGTATGCAAGCAAGGGATATATTGTCGTCATCCAGGATGTCAGGGGCCGGGGGGAGTCGGAAGGGGAATTCGAGCCGTTTGTGCGGGAAGCCGAGGATGGCTTTGATACCGTTGCATGGGCGGCCGGTCTGCCGGGTTCATCCGGCGAGGTGGGCATGTACGGCTTCTCTTACCAGGGGTTGACGCAGTGGGCGGCGGCATCGCTTCACCCGCCTGCGCTCAAGGCCATTGCGCCCAGCATGTGTCCTGCCGACCTGTACCATGGCTTGTTTTATGCGCATGGCTCCTTTGCGCTCGGCAATCATTTGCCCTGGGCATTTCAATTGGCCCGGGATACGGCGCAGAGGGCGGGGGATTATGAAACGGCCGCACAATGTTCACGGTACATGCGCAGCCCTGAGGACATGTTCTGGGAGATGCCCTTGAATGAAAAGCACCCGATTCTGGAGCGTTACTTTCCCGCATTTTATGACTGGATCGGCCATGCGGCGTATGACGAATACTGGGAGCAGATGAACTGGATTGCCGATATAACCGCCCAGCCGGTGCCGGCTCTTCATATCGGCGGCTGGTATGACGGATATCTGATGGGGACACTGCAGACGTTCGAGACGCTGCAGTCCGGGGCCACACCGGAGTGCTTCCATCGGCTCGTTGTCGGACCGTGGGCCCATATTCCATGGGGACGCAGGGCGGGCGGCATCGTTCATGGCGAGCAGGCGGACGGCGATCATCATCTGGAGCAGCTTCGCTGGTTCGATTACTGGTTGAAGGGGAAGCGGGATGCTGATTTGTCCGCAGAGCTGCCGGTTCGTTATTTCGATCAATTGAGCCATGAATGGCATATGGCGGAAAGACTGCCTTCCGTCTTTGCAGGGGAGATATCCCCGTCCGAGGTGTTCTATCTGTCCGGATCGCAGGCACCGGCCAACGGCGCATCCGGCGGGGGAAGGCTCGAAAAAAGGCTTGAAGATGTGGAGGAAGCGGTGCCGGATGTATTCGTGTATGATTCACGCCTGCCAATGCGGCTGGATTCTTATCTGCCGTCTGACCGCAGTGCCGTACAAGAGCGGCACGAAATTCTGGTATATACGGGCGGACCGCTTGCCGAGGAGCTCCCGCTGTTTGGAGCCCCCGAGCTGTACGTACAGTATCAGACGCTGGGTGGACCTACCGATCTGGTGGCTGTGTTGACGATTGTATCCGAGAGTGGAGCGGCTCGGCTCTTGAGCGTGGGCCGTACGGAAATTTGCAGTGAAGAAGCGGAAATTAGCAGCAATGAGGCGGAAATGGAGAATGGATGGAGAACAGCGCAAATCCGTCTGCGTCCGCTGGCAGCTACCCTGCCGGCAGGCAGCTATGTCCGGCTCGAATTGACCGGGAGTGCCTTCCCGCTGTTCGCACGCCATCCGAACGGTGTCAAGGGTGAGGTGAATACGACGGGCACAAGCGGGTTGAACATCGCAACCACAGCCGTGCGCAGTGCGGGGCAGGCCCCGTCGTATTTGAGGCTTCCTGTAAGAACCTGAGGAACATTTTCTTATAAATAAAAAGTGAGGTTGAATGCATATGGTAAATATTCCGGGACTGGTAGCCGGTAATTTTGAGCATTGTCCTGTCCATAAAATTTCCGCCAAGGATACGAACAAATTCGTGCTGCTGTGCGACAGGGAGCAGGTGCCGTTTACGTCATTTGTAGAGATTTTCGAGGTGGGGGGCAGAACGCCGTCCAACGAGCATCGGGAAGCGTATGAATATTTTTATGTGCTCAAAGGGGAAGGCCTGGCCAAAGTAGGCAGCGAATATGAGACGCCGATCCGCCAGGGTTCGTTCATCATCATCCCGCCGGGCAACCATCATGACATTATCAACACGGGCAACAGCCGTCTGTACTGTCTGACGACCATGGTGCCTGACGAAATGTTCTCGGACATGATCAAAGCAGGTCCTGCCGCCGAGCTGGATGAGGAGGATTTGGCCGTGCTCAAGGCGATGGCCACAGCACAATGAGCAAATCCGCCGGCCGCATGCATTTCATTAATACACGCCTTCCGCTCAGGGAAGACAACCAATTGTATGAACTGAAGGCGGAGGACGGCAAATGGGTTTGCATCCGGCAGCAGAACGGGTTCCTTGATGCTGCAGACGCCGGTTTGACACTGCCGATGGCTCCGGCGCTGGCTGGTACCGATCTGAAAAAACTGGAAGAAGCGGAATGCATCGACCTGCAGGGCGGGATTATGCTGCCTGGCTTGGTAGACTGCCATATGCATTTGGATAAAGCTTTTTCGCTCGGGCAGGTGTCCAACATTTCGGGTACGCTTCAGGAAGCCATTCAGAACTACAGCCAGGCAGTGCCGGACTTCAGCATGGAGCAGTTGGCGGGCCGCATGCTTGCGGCCGCCAGAATGGCTTTGAGCTATGGGACGACGACGATAAGAAGTCATCTCGATTTCCCTGTCCATTTGGGCAGAGAGGTGGCTTTTCGGACGATTGAAGCGGCTTTGGAGGTGCGGGAGAAGCTGAGCGGCCGCATGAATATCCAGTATTCGCTGATGGTTCCGTTCCGCGGCGACCAGGCCGCTGTCGATGAAGCTGTCGAAGAAGCGCTGTGCATGGGCATTGACGTGCTGGGTGGCGCTCCACATCTTGCGGCAGATCCGGAAGGTGAGATCAGCCGCATTTTCCGGCTGGCGGAGCGATACGGCGTGCCGGTTGACCTGCATGCGGATGAAAGCGATGATCCGGAAAAAAGGACCGTGCTGAGCATCGCGGAGCAAACGATTCGTTACGGGTATCAGGGCCTGGTGACGGCGGATCATCTCTGTTCACTATCCGCGATGGATGAAAAGGATGGGCAGTTTGTGATCACGAAGATGGAAGAAGCGCGCCTGAACGCCGTAACGCTGCCTGCCGTTAACCTGTATCTGCAGGGAAGGGAGGACCGTGGGCTGGTCAGGCGGGGAACCACACGAATCCGCGAGCTGCTCGCTGCCGGCATTCCCCTGGCAGCCGCCTCCGACAATATCCAGGACCCCTTCCATCCGTTCGGCCGCGCGGATCTGACGCAGATCGCTCAAATCACATCGTATGCCGCCCATATGGGGGGCAAAGAGGATTTGATGCAGCTATTGCGGATGATTACGGATATACCTGCCGGTATTGTGGGGTGTGAGAGCTACGGCATTCAGGAAGGCAATGCCTGCGATTTTGTGGTCACAGATGCGGCGGATGTGACGCAGCTGCTATCGGGCACAAGCATGAGCCGCTGGGTATATTCCAACGGAGGCTGGCAGTCGGCCCTGTATGCAGCGCGCGCATATGCGATGGATAATCAGTGAACGGTTGAAACATAGTAATTGCAGAGAAATAGTGGAGAGAGTCGACCATAAATTGCATTTTGTGTCTGCATGGGACGTGTGCCGGAATCACTGGTCAGAGTAGCGATCAGCCCGGGCACGTCTTTGTGCTGTTTTCACAGGAAAGAATAAATTCATTTCCATTTAAAGGGCCGGGCTGTGATGAAAATTAGTCATCTATTAATATGGGCATTTATTGGCCTGATTTTATTAACAGGATGCCAGAATCAAAGAGTGCCGGAAGTCCGAGAATTCTACTCTTTGGGGCCTGAGACATTTTCGGTTATCTCGGTAGTAAAAGACGTAGATTGGCTCGATGAGAAATATAGACTTAATGAGTTTTTTAATCTACTGAAAATATCTGTATTAGGTGCACTAAAGTAAAACTTCCAGATTGCACTATTATGAGCGCTTTAAGCGTTAAAAATATGTGCTATACTGCTAAGCATTAAGTCTACGCTCTCTTTAAACAATTACATAGAATAGATTATAAATTTGAAGGGAGTTGATAAAGCGTGGCGACACTAATTAACTATGGTTCAACATTAGTGGCCCCTAACGTTGGCGGTGCAAATATTGTATTTAATGGTAGAGTCGGAAGTACGATTGCAACTACGTCCGTAAACCTTGATCCGGCAAATCCGGCTTCTTTTCAAAACGCTAGAGTTGAGTTAAAAGCAAACTTTGGGGTACAAGTAACTACTGGTGTTCCTAGAATTATAGTGCGTATTTTAAAGTTTGGAAGAGAGATATATAATGCAGAAGTAGGATTGGAAGTCTCGCTTGGAATTACCGAAAACTTTTATCTCTTTAATGCTTTAGCCCTGGATGGCAACACTAACCTCGGTGTTCTGAATTATCAGCTCGCTCTTGAAAATGTTGACCCAACCTCTGCTTTTACAGTTGTTGGACCGCTTATCTTTACTGCTACAGCTATTGGCGGATGATCCTCTGGATATGGGGATAAATAAGTTTTATGGGATGTTATTGGGAATGATGTTTATTGATATTCAATAAATATATAGGAGCCTCGGGATTTTACCCGAGGCTTTTGTTTTAAGGTTATTGCACCATTTGATCTTGGTCCAGGTTGCTCCTCCCTGTGTCATAAAACCTTTATCTGTCGGTTTGATAGTTACAATAGCTTGGCCTGATTTAGTCTTGTTAACAGCAATGATCCCGTCTTCTGCAAAATTCTTTAACCGGGTCCAGTAAGTTCCGCTTCCGTCGCTTCGATAGGTACCAGGATCGATATCTCGGGTCTTTTTATGAGATAATTTGAGCAATTATTTGTAATAATGTAAATAATATGCAATATTTACAAGAAACATACAAGCCCGATTATAGCTGAAGCCCGAATAATATTAAAGATTGTGATGGATTTGCTGCACATACAAAACTAAAGAAACAAGAATAGTAGATATACGACTAAGGTAATGCTTTTTTAGTAAAATAGTTACTACATAAAAATGGAAATTTAATAGTAATATAGAGGGAACAATAATAACGTTGAGGGAACTATGACCATCATTAAAGTAAGTCCAGACCACCTCCAAGAGGTATCCAAGCAATTTGTCAACGCCAAAGTATTAATCGAAAACATGAATGCTCATTTGATATCACAAATGTCATTTATGGTAGCAAATTGGGAAGGTACTACAAAACAACGATTCTATGATGATTTTCAATTAGCTACAAAGAACATGGAAAACCTTGTGTTATTAACCGCTTCTATTTCACAGCGATTAAAAGAGCATGCTGAAAAATTCAGATTAGCAGATGAATCCCGAATCGGCTCCATGGATTCAAGATGCTTACCACCGCCAGCAAACTCTTGTGCATCTCCTTTACCAGACACACGAAATGCCCTTGAGAAGTCCGCTGATAGCTTAAAACAACTTGGCAGCGACATAAAAGCGGGTTTTGATGAGCGATATGAAAAGAAGTTTGATTCATTTTGGGGATTCCTTGACTTTGCTTCTGCAGGCATTCCCAAAGGTGCTTACCAGGCTTATGTAGAGAGAGCAAATAACATGTTTAACTCTCCTAACGACTTTTTTAATGCTATGACATTCGGGGTGCATGGTACTATTAGAGAAACAATATTTCCTAAGAATGCTTGGTCGACTGAACATATGGCTAATATCATTGGCACAGCCGGATTAGTAACCGGGGGCATAACAACTAAGGCAATCATTAGACCTAAGACTGTAATTGATGGTTCAGTGAAATATGAAGGGGCAAGTGAGTTAAGACAAATCTCTTCTGATGGATTGAGAAATGAATTCCCGCTAACCGACATTCAAAAGAAAGAATTAATGGATTACACAAAATCCCTAGGTTTTCCGGAAGAAAATATGATTATAAGCAGGCCCGGATTTTATGATGAATGGAATACAGGTATGATGTATGATCGGTTTATCATAAATACAGATGTGTTACCTGCGGAACAAGCGGGAATAGGCACACTCAGTGCGAATTCCCGAGTAACAGGCAAAGCAACAGTGGCACATGAGATTGTAGGCCATTATGAGGCTTACCAAGCGGGAAGAGCATTTGAATTATATGGACTTGATGCAGATGCATTTAAAATTAATTTCGCTCTTGATGAAGCACAAGCTAGTATTAGGGCAGCTAGGTTTGCTCCTGATTTGACATCTACGGAAAGAATAACTCTGCTTAGGGATGCAATTACAAGATTACATCATGGCGGTTTGAGGATTCGAGACGTAAAAGATAAACTATATATTGATGAAAGATAAAGGAGTTTATATTGGTGGAAAAAATTATAACTGTTAGCCTCGCTTTTGACCACAAGGAAGAAGGAACGATCTTAGTAGGTGCAAATCCTGAGCTTGATTCCTTGACGTATCCCGAAATTGAAACAATGATAGGAGATAAAATACTCTTAAAAAACGATGGTCAAGAAACTGCATATACGGTTCATTCAATTCAGATTTCAACTTCGTTGGCTAATAAAAAAAATATAGGAATTTCTATCGGTAAGAAAGTAAAAGCGGAGGATATTCAAATTGGTTCCATAGTATGTTCACTAAAGAAAGAGTGATAATTGAAACGATGGCCAAAAAACTCCCCCAATATGTCTCCATGGAGGGGAGTCTTGTATTTTCTTTCAACACAGTAGATCCCGTTGACAGAAACGGTCTATCTCGTGATTGCTCTTCCTGTATACTAAATTTACCACGGAGTTTACTTAAAGATTTGAGAACAAACATTGGAGTCGATCGTTTACCCGCAGGTCCAAATTCTGGGTTGAGTGTTTACCTTGCTACTGATTTAAAACATATTATTGCCTAAATTGCCTAATATTTGGAGGCTTGTCTTAGACAAGATCCTTTTAAAGCCAATAAAGAACCCCTTGCTCAGCAAGGGGTTCTTTATTGTTTTGAGAAGTATGATCTGTAGTGGGCTCGAACCACTGACCCCCACCCTGTCAAGATGGTGCTCTCCCAGCTGAGCTAACAGATCAAATTTATTTGTCGCGGTAAGATTGATATTACCCGAAAGCTTTCCATGTGTCAATAGCCTATCTGAATAAATTTCACTTTTCCAAACAGATTAAATAGATACGAGGGAATTCTGTCATTCTCTTTCGCTGCTCTAACCATGAAGGTACACCATTACCTTCCCGGTCGGTTTTGTATTATAATTCAGCTTACGTGGTTTAATGCTATTCATACATAGACAGTAGGAGGATAAAAAGATCATGGCGGCTGAAATTGTAACTGTAACGACCGAGGAGCAGCTTGAACAGGCACTGGCTATTCGTACCAAGGTGTTCGTTGAGGAGCAGAATGTGCCGATGGAAGAGGAGATTGACCAGCATGACCGCCTTACCGGGACGGCGCACCATTTTCTGATTCAGGATGAAGGGGAGATGGTTGCGACCGGAAGAGTGACGATTTATGATGACGAGACGGCCAAAATGCAGCGGATTGCTGTTCTGAAGGACTACCGTTCCAAAGGCTACGGGCGGGTACTGCTGCTCGCCATGGAGGAGAGAGCGCGGGAGCTTGGTCTTCGTTATTCGCTGCTGGACGCCCAGTGCCAAGCGGAGGTGTTCTACAAGAAGCTCGGCTATGAAACGATCTCCGACGAGCCATTCGATGATGCGGGAATCCCACACGTACGGATGCGTAAAAAGCTGTAATCCAACTCGGGGAAGAAATCTTCATCCCATCTAAATAATATGAAAGCCGTAGAAAACGAATCGTTTCTGCGGCTTTCATCGATCCGATCACCATGCTACTATCCCAATAACACTACCATCCTAATTATACTTCCAGCTCTTTCTCCACATCATAGACGCGCTGCTGCTCCAAAATTTTCATCTCGCCCGTACGTCCCTGGAATGTCTCTATTTCATCACTGTAATGCATAAGATGAATCATCCGCTGCAGCTCCGGCGGCAGGCTGAGCAGCTCATCCAGGGTGGTGTGCACAGCCCCTTCGCCGAGCAGCTGCACCTCATGCAGCATTGCTTTGCAGCCGCGTTCCTGAACCAGCTCATTCAGCAGCTCAGGGTTAAAGGTCATATCCGCGCTGTAGAACAACCGCTCATTAATGTACAGGGAGTAGCTGTCCTTGCCGGGAATATGCTTGGTGGGGATAAGCTCGGCCCGGATGCCCGGCACAAGGTCGGCGGTCCGCCCCGGCACGAGCGGCCTGATTTCGAACACGTCCTCCATCCGTTCGATCATGCCTTTTTGCTGCATCCCGCCCTTTAGGGTATTCTCCCAGAGCGGTTCGATGAGCGCCTCCGCCAAATACAATACCGGCTTGCGCCCGTGAATAAGGTTCATGCGAAAGCCCATTTCCTCAAGCCCGCCCACATGATCGGCATGAATATGAGTGATTAGAACGGCATCCAGCTCCGTGATCGGCAGCCCCATCTGATGAAGAGCGAGTGGGGCGGTGATTCCACAGTCGATCAACAGCTTCGCTTCACCGCTGTCCAGAAGCGCATTATTATTGTAATACATCTTGGCAAAGGCGCTGCCAGTACCCAGCATCTGCAGCTTTAATGTCATCCGTAAGCCTCCTTGTCGTTCTGTTAACCGAATTCCGTGAAATCCGGGTATTCGGGACTACCTGTTATATTAACATGGTTACAGGTACAGGCAAAACCATCCATGACAAAAGTGGCAATTTTGTGAGCGGAACAGCGCAACTTGTAGAGATTTGCAAAGTATAAATTTACAACAGAAGATGGATGGAGGGACATAAAGAAAATGAAGTGGACAAAAGTTTTGGTATTGGCCATGGCCTTTTCTACATTGGGAGGATCTGTCTTGTCCGCCGAAGCAAGCGGTCAGGAGCCAGTCAAATTAATTATAAACGGACAGGAAGTCAAAGAGGGCGGGTATGTGATCGACGGTACGACATATGTGCCGATCCGGGATTTTAACGGCCTGGTAAGCTATGACTCATCTACCGGCAAAGTCCAGTTTGAACAGCCTAACGTTCATATTTTCCTGTTCAAGGGAGATACTGTATTCGGGAACGTGAACAAGGGGAAACTGAAATTTAACGTATTTTCCCAGATTGACAGCCTGACCACAGATATTGTAGCTGTCAAAATCGCGATTACGGACCCGGATGGCAACGTGAAGGATATTCAGTCCCAGGAAATTACGGGCAAGCAGAAGGATAATTTCTGGTTCCGTACGAATGACTTTACGTATGATTTCAACAAAGCCGGCAAATACAGAGTAGGCTTTTATATTAAGGAAACACCGACCAGCAGCTTCAAGCTGATTTCCGAAAAGGTCATTACGGCACTGGATTCCTGAACAGCTGCGGGGGCATGGTAAAATTGACCTTCCCACCCGGATCATGTTACGATACGGAAGGAAGAACAAACCAACTGAAGGTAGGTATATGGATGACTGATCACAAACATGAGCATGACGGACATCATCACGACCACGACCATGATCATGACCACGAGCATGAAGAACTGATTCTTACCGTGACGGATGAGAACGGCAATGACGTGGAGGTTGTACTGGTCGAGACGTTTGACGTCGATGATCAGCTTTATGCTCTCTTGCTTGAACGAGGAAACCCTGAAGCGGATGGCATCATTCTTCGTGTTGAGGAAGAGAACGAAGAGATGGTGTTTTATAATATTGAAGACGAAGAAGAATGGAAGCGTGTTGAAGAAGTGTTTAACGAGCTGGTTCAGGAGTACAACGACTAATTCAGCACCAGGCCGTACGGCCTGCAGAGGCCCCGCGAAGGGGCCTCTTTTCATAAGCCGCCACCCCGTTTGCACCATGCGGGAGACAAGCCGGCCACACGAAGAGCCAAGCCCGCAGGCTTGGCTCTTTCAAATTTAAGGTCAGAAGATCGGATCGGCTTCGACGATGACTTTGACCTGATTAATGTAACGATCTTCCGGGCCTTTAACGGGAAGGCCGACATCGACGTGCTCCACAATGTAGTCGATATTTTCCTGTGAAATCACTTCCCCAGGCAGCAGAATGGGAATGCCCGGCGGATACACGTAGATAAATTCGGCAATAATGCGTCCAGCCGATTCTTTAAAAGGAATAACCTCGGTATCCGCGTAAAATGCATCGCGCGGGATGAGGGACAGCTGTGGAATTTCCGGAATTTTTACAACCAGCTCGTGGGCCTGCCCATCCTTGTAGTATTGGGAGGACAGCTCCTTAAGAGCTTCCAGCAGCGTTTGCACGGATTCCTGTGTATCACCTGGAGTAATTAGGCAGAGAATGTTATACATATCGCTAAGCTCGACTTCGATATTGTAATGCTCCCGCAGCCAGTTTTCCGTCTCATATCCGGTGATGCCGAGATGGCGGACGTGGATGGTCACCTTCGTCGGATCATAGTCAAAAGTTGCTTCACCGCCGAGAATGTCATCACCAAAGCAGTACAAGCCCGGAATCTTATTGATTTCGCTGCGCGCGAACTGGGCCAGGTCGATGGCATGCTGTGCCATCTGATGTCCGTTCAGGGCCAGGTTGCGCCGTGACGTATCGAGGGATGCGAGCAAAATATAAGACGTAGAAGTGGTTGTCAGCATACTGATGATCGTCTGCACACGCTGCGGGTTCACATAACCGTTTTTCGTATTCAGATTCAGCACGGAGCTCTGTGTCATGGAGCCGCCAAGCTTGTGTACGCTCGTTGCCGCCATATCGGCTCCGGCCTGCATGGCGGACATCGGCAGATCAGGGTGGAAATGGATCAGCACGCCATGGGCTTCGTCTACGAGCACCGGCACATCAAAGCTGTGGGCAAGATCGACAATTTCCTTAAGATTGGCGCACACGCCGAAATAGGTCGGATTAATAACCAGCACGCCTTTGGCATCCGGATGGCGTTCCAGGGCGCGGCGGACCGAACTTGTCGTAATGCCGTGATCAATGCCGAGATTTTCATCTCTGGCAGGAGAGACGAAGACAGGTTTTGCGCCTGAGAAAATAATCGCGGACATGACCGATTTATGAATATTGCGCGGTACGATAATTTTATCGCCAGGCGAGCAGACGGACAGGATCATGGTCATGATCGCACCGCTGGTGCCCTGCACGCTGAAGTACGTATAATCCGCACCGAATGCATCGGCAGCCAAAATCTGTGATTGCTCAATGACGCCGGTCGGCTGATGCAGATCATCCAACGGCGCAATATTAATCAAATCTATGGAGAGGGCGTTATCCCCGATAAACTCGCGGAATTCCCGGTCGGTTCCCATTCCCTTTTTATGACCGGGGATGTGAAATTGAATCGGATTGCTGTCTGCATGCTTTTTCAATGCGGTAAACAGCGGTGTCTGGCGGTGATCCATCAGATTTTGTCACAACCTTTCTTTTGAACGCGCGCCTGATGTTTGCTTACGGCACGTCGTCTTGTTATTGTCTTTTTGTATCGTATTTTGGAGCGATACGCGGTTTATAAACAAAATTGAGTATAGCAAAATGAAGCGGGAATGCAAACAAATGCTTTTTGCGGATTTTAGAACAACTGGAGCAGGATGTGAAGAAGATGGAAAATATCGGTAAACAAGCAGCAGGGCGGCTGCTGTCGCCCTTTTTTATAGCTCTATGGGTACTCGTTTTTTTGGTGGAGTTTTTGAAGGGATCGCTGCTTGTCTCCATACTGCCTGTATATATGGGCGACACATTGGGCCTTTCCGCCGGGATCATCGGCCTTGCCTTCTCGCTGCAGTATCTCGGCGATAATCTGTTCCGCGTGCCGGCGGGGTGGCTGGCCGAACGGCTGGGGTACAGGGGCACGATGGCAGCGGCACTCATTGTGACAATTGCGGCTGTGCTGATGATGAGCTTTTTTTCAAGCTCCTTCTGGCTGGTGCTGGCCTGTCTGCTGCTGGGAATCGGCACATCTCCGCTTTGGCCTTGCGCCATGACCGGGACGACGGAGATCTCGGGGCCGAGCAACAGCAACGGAAGGGCGATGGGCACACTTGAAATTGCTGTGCTGGGCGGAACGGGGCTTGGACCCATCGTCATGAATTTCGTCACAGCCAGCACAGGGCAAGAGTATGGCATTGTGTTTATGGTTTTGACCGGCTGTTCCATTCTGATGCTGCTGGTGGCACTGCTGCTGCCTGGACGCAAACCGACAAAGGAAGCAGCCGTACACGGAAAAACGAACAATCCGGGGAGAGCGGCTTTGACTCTGGATAGAAAGCTGCGGCAAATCACGGACAACATGAAAAGTACGCTGGATTTTATCAAAACCAATCTGAAGGTCAACCCGCTTATTTATCCGGCGCTGTTCTTGCAGTCCTTTGTCCTCGGGCTGCTTAGCCCGGTGCTTACCCTTTATGCCAGAACGGATCTGGGCATTTCGCCCAATATGTACAGCGCACTGCTCGTTGCTGGCGGCGGTATAACCGTACTTGCGCTCATTCCCCTGGGCAAACTGGTGGACCGGTTCGGACCGCGCTATTTTCTGCATGTCGGTTTTGCTCTTGCGGGACTTACGCTGTTTACCTTTGCGGGCATTTCCACGATTCCCATGATATTTCTGGCCGTGTGTGTCGTCGGCTTAAGCTATGCCCTGATTCTCCCGGCATGGAATACGTTTCTTGCCGGCCTGGTTCCGGGAAGCGAACGCGGCACGGTATGGGGCTTTTTTCTTACACTGCAGGGCTCGGGGCTGGTTGTCGGACCGATTGTCTCCGGCACACTGTGGGACCATGTCGGGCATACGGCCCCATTCATTACGAGCGGTGTTGTGATGCTGCTGCTGTTCATCTGCCATCTGCTGCTTGAGCGTCGTCCATACCGGGGCAAGAGCACAGCCTCCTAACAGAGGTAGTTCAAAAAGTCATCTTTTGATCACTAAGGAACTCAGGAAGCGGACTCGACATCGAATCTTGAATTCAGCCGGGACTTCCGGTGCTCACGTACCTTATGTACGCTCCGCTCCTCAGTCCCTATCTTCATTCAACCTTCTCGGTGCTGAAAACCTGACTTTTTGAACACGCACTAACATACAAAACAAAAGAAGCGTTCATCTCCGGTGGGGAAGAACGCTTCTTTATGTTGCTGCGGTATGTAGCCGGGGTTATTCCGGATGGCCAGCCATTTTGTACAGAGGCAGCAGCTGTTCGAAAGTGGAGCGGACCAGCTTCAGCAACTGTTCTCCGTTCTGTACACGAGGGTCATCCCGTTCAAGCCTGAGACCGCAGACCACTTCGGATTTTTTGACATTGGCGAGCTTGTGGATCAAGGTCTGGAACTGCTCCTCCGTCATTTCCGCATGAGAAGTGCCCTGCGGCGCCATATGATCCGTGGACCAGTAATAATTGCCCGGCAAGTGGCTGCGGATGGCTCCGAGCTGCTTGTCCAGCTGCTTGGCGAACACTTCCTTGTTCGGGCTTTCATATATAATAGCGAACACAATGAAGAGGTGGGAAGCGAACATGCCTACTTCAAAATGAGGATACGCTTTATACCCCCGCTTGCTTGGCGCCCATGCAACCCAGGTATCCTTGGGCGGATTTACCGTACGGCGCGCATGCTTGGCGACATGGGGGAACATCTCTTCGCCGCACAGGCCGGTCATATAGGGGGTCAATTCTTCCCCGATGGCTTCCAGCTTCGGCCGCACGTTGCGGATCAGCACTTCCATTCTGGCCTCCAGGCCAGGCACTTCAAATACGTCGAAATCCTGCTCGTTAAAACCGGTGAACGTCATTCCTTCTCCTCCTGTCTTGCCCGATTCCGCTTATTTTTAACCGGAACAACCCTGATTATAGCATACAGCCGGGGGCTTGGCCGTATCTTAAAAATGAGCCGGGCATGGCTAAGCAAATTTAGTCAAATAACCAAGTACCCTTACATAATATGAAGTATAAAATAGAGTAAGGAAAAGATCATACGGCGCAGCCGTTTCCTGCCGCGCAGTCTTGATCCGGATCTCACAAAGGAGGGAATGCCGTGAATAAGAGCTGCGAAGTGGAATACTGCAATTTGGAGCTCCGGTTTAGCCGCCGGCATATCCACAATCTGATCAAGGACCTCATTCAGGAAGGCTACTCTTTATATTGGAGCGAGGATGAGGAAAGTCTTATTTTATCGGTCCGTACGGGACGCAAGCTGGTGAAGCTCCGTTTTCAGCTGCTGCGCACCGGTCACTACAAATTAGCGGGGGATTATTTGATCAAGGATGAGAAGCTGGCGGAATGGCTGGAAAATCTGATTGGGGTTACACGCGGCCATGCCATTGTCAAGCGCATCAAGGATCAGCACATCCTGGTGAAAAATATTTTATTCGGCGAGGTGATCCGGCTTGTGGAAGTGAACGGATTCAGACAGCGCGTTCTGTTTCAGAAAGGGGTACAGCTGTCGACCGAGAAGCTTGAGGAGATGCTCGCTTCAAAAGAGGGAGAATTGCGGCTTCAGCTGGCCAGGATGGAGGTGGATGACGGATTGGAGCAGTTATGGTCTGCGCTGCAGGCCGGAAATAAAGAAAAGGCTGACATTTGCCGCAGCCGGCTGAAGGAACTGTCCAGACAGCTGCTGATGCTGGAGGGATAAACAGCGCTTTACTTGCACCTCATGCAAATGAGGTGTTTTCCTCTGCGCAGAAGCGGGGGTTCACTTCTTTGCGCAAAAACGGTAAAATATAGTTGTACGTGATTTCACAAAATACAGTTGCAAAGGATGAGGAACCAGATGGCAAAACAGCAAATTGGTGTGATTGGTCTGGCCGTAATGGGCAAAAACCTGGCCCTTAACATTGAGAGCAGAGGGTTCAGTGTCTCGGTATACAACCGCTCGCCCGAGAAAACGCATGATCTGTTAAAAGAAGCGGAAGGAAAGAACCTCACAGGAACCTTTTCCATTGAGGAATTCGTAGCCTCCCTGGAATCACCCCGCAAAATTCTGATCATGGTTCAGGCGGGCAAAGCGACGGATGCAACCATTGAACAGCTTATTCCTCATCTGGACGAAGGCGACATCATTATTGACGGCGGCAACGCCTATTTCCCTGATACCCAGCGCCGCAGCAAAATGCTGGAGGAGAAAGGCCTCCGTTTCATCGGCACGGGTGTATCCGGCGGTGAAGAAGGAGCCTTGAAGGGGCCGGCCATTATGCCGGGTGGGCAGGAAAGTGCTTATGAGCTGGTAAAACCGATTTTGACGGCCATTTCGGCAAAAGTAAACGGGGACCCATGCTGTACATATATCGGTCCTGATGGTGCAGGACATTATGTGAAAATGGTGCATAACGGCATTGAGTACGGCGACATGCAGCTGATCTGCGAGGCGTATCATTTGCTGAAATCCGTGCTGAATGTGGGCGCGGACGAACTGCACGAAATTTTCACGGAATGGAATAAAGGGGAGCTTGACAGCTACCTGATCGAAATTACGGCCGACATCTTCTCGAAATACGATGAAGAAACCGGCAAGCCGATGGTGGATGTTATTCTGGACTCTGCCGGCCAGAAGGGTACAGGCAAATGGACAAGCCAAAGCGCGCTGGATCTGGGCGTGCCGCTGTCCATGATTACCGAATCCGTATTCTCCCGTTTCCTTTCGGCCATGAAGGAAGAGCGTGTTGCTGCCAGCAAGGTGCTCAGCGGTCCTGAGACAGCCGCCTTTGACGGCGATAAAAAAGAGTTTATCGAGAACGTGCGCAAGGCGCTGTTCGCAAGTAAAATCGTATCCTATGCCCAAGGCTTCGCCCAAATGCGCGCAGCTTCCGATGAGTATGGCTGGGATCTGAAATACGGAAATATCGCCATGATTTTCCGCGGTGGCTGCATTATCCGCTCCCAGTTCCTGCAGAACATCAAGGATGCCTACGACCGTGATTCCGGGCTGAAAAACCTGCTACTCGATCCGTACTTCAAGAATATTGTGGAAACGTATCAGGAAGCATGGCGTAAAGTGATTTCCGCCGCTGTAGCGAACGGCATTCCGGTTCCCGGTTTCTCCAGCGCGCTGGCTTATTATGACAGCTACCGCACGGAGCGTCTCCCGGCGAACCTGCTGCAGGCACAGCGTGATTATTTCGGCGCCCATACGTTCAAGCGTGTGGATAAGGAAGGCGTCTTCCACCATCAGTGGTTCTAAGCTTCATGTTCTGACCAAGACCCGATGCAGCCTGAAAGGCAGAGGCTGTATCGGGTCTTTATTTTGCTCGTATACCCGGATTGTCTTAAGTTTCGGCCCTGTGTTATGATATGTGAAAGTTTTATAGATCAGAGGGGTGTCATACGTGGAAAATGCGGCTCAGAACCGGAACCTCATTCTGATTGGCATGATGGGAACGGGAAAGTCTACCGTTGGGGCCCTTCTTGCGGAGAAGCTGGGGTATCGTATGGTGGATCTGGACGTGGAGCTGGAGCGCCGGGAGGGACGAACCATACCCGATATCTTCGCCAATGAAGGCGAGGACTACTTCAGGGATGCGGAGACCGCCGTGCTGCACAAGGTACTGGAAGACAACGGCCAGGTGGTTGCGACCGGAGGCGGTGCTGTGCTGAGAGAGGGAAACTGCCGGGCAATGCTCAATAACGGCTATGTTGTGGCCTTGTCGGCACAAGCTGAAAGCATCGTGGAGCGAGTCAGATCGTCAGCGGACAGACCGCTGCTGGCAGGAGATGTGGAAGGCCGGGTACGGAAGATTATGGAGGAACGCAAGGATGCTTATTCATTTGCCCACGTTACGATTGATACGACGGGTGTGGGCGCGGGCAAAGTGGTTGAATTGATTTTAGCGCATTACCGCGTCTAAGCTTTTAAAGGCAAGTTCTTTGATGAAAAACACTAGCGTTGCAACAAATCTGACAAAGATGGTACATTTCTAACCACGAAACTATTCTAACGGTTGCCACAACCGCTATTGGTTCCAAGAACGTTGATTTTAAATTGTAACGGTTGCAATGGCGCTTAATTCACTTTGCCCGAATATTTTTGCCTATATTAAGGCAAATAACAGCTGTCACAACCCTTAGAATTTAGTAAAGGTCTTTTTTCGTAAAATAGAAGCTGCTACAACCGTTAGATTTCCGGTGGGCGCTATATTGGCTCGAAAACCTGAGCTTTTGCGGGAGATCCGGAAAGGATCGGGGCCTAAAAGTTGTCTTGTGCAGGAGTTAATGCAATGCTAGTGGACGAAAAAGTGAACTCCTTGTGTTTTGTAGGCAGGGACACGCTGGATGCAGCGGAGGGAACGAAGCAATTCTGGAAAAGCGAAGAATTCGCCTTTGCCCCCGAATTTTATTCTCTTTAAAATAATTGAAAAAAATCCGGGGCAGCAGCGATTTAAGGAATGGTTCGTCCGGGTGGAGCGTCCGGTTACTCTTCTTCGTTCCACCATTGCAGCATGCCGCCGGTCATATTGACACAGTTATCATAACCGTGCTGCTGCAGATATTCACAGACCCGTTCGCTGCGGTAGCCGCTGCGGCAGATAAAGATGACTTCCTGGTCCGGGTCGATTTCCTCCAGTCTTGAGGGAATCTGATTCATGGGAATATGTCTGGCGCCCGGAATCATGCCGGCGGCCACCTCTTCATCCTCCCGGACATCAATCAGATTCAGCTGTTCCCCCGCCTGAAGGCGCTGCCTTAGCTTGGCGGGTTCAATTTGAGGGATCGGATTCATATGTGAGACCTCTTTTCCTTGGATTTATCTAAATGGTTGTGCAATTGTATGATGATAAGCATAAGCGCACTATAAACAGTGTAGACAAGCGGAAGCCGTGCTGTCAACGGATACAGTTTACGATCTTTACGCGAATTCAGACCGAAGGAGCTTATTGAAAATGGATGTTATCGTAAAATCTACACCTTCCCTCAAGGGACAATTCGGGGCTTTGTCCTCCAAAAACTACACCACCCGTTATCTGCTGGCGGCCGCGCTTGCGGATGGCACAAGTACGATTTATTATCCTGCCCATAGCGAAGACAGCGATGCCATGCGCCGCTGCATCAAGGATTTGGGTGCCGTGCTTGAAGAAGATGATGAGAAAATCGTCATTACAGGCTTCGGCAGCCATCCGCGCCATGTATCTGAGCTGAACGTGGGCAACGCGGGAGCGGTGCTTCGTTTTCTCATGGGTATTGCGTCCTTCCTTCCCGACGTGACCTTTGTCAATACATATCCGGAATCGCTGGGAAAACGGCCGCATGACGATCTGATCGATGCGCTTGGACAGTTGGGCGTGGAAGTGGAGCATCAGCAAGGCCGGCTTCCGATCCGGATCAAGGGTGGGCAGCCAAAGGGCGGAAAGATCACAGTATCCGGCTCGGTCAGCTCGCAATATTTGAGTGCGCTGCTGTTCCTGACCCCTCTGCTGGAGGAGGACAGCGAGATCGAAGTGCTGAATGACCTGAAGTCCAAGGTCGTTATCGGCCAGACTCTGGAGGTGCTGGAGCAGGCCGGAATCACGATCCAGGCGAGCGATGATTACATGTCATTCAAGGTGCCGGGCCGTCAGTCTTATCAGGCGCGCAGCTACACGGTGCAAGGCGATTACCCGGGAAGCGCCGCGATCCTTGCGGCGGCTGCCGTAACGCAGTCGGATGTAACGGTTGAACGCCTGATGGTACACAGCAAACAGGGAGAACGCGCGATTGTGGATGTGTTGCAAATGATGGGCGTGCCGTTGACGCATGAACACGATACCGTGCATGTACAGGGGAACGGCAAGCTCAAGGCGGTTGAGTTCGACGGCGATGCGGCGACAGATGCTGTCCTGGCTATGGTGGCTGCGGCTGTGTTTGCCGAGGGAACCTCCCGCTTTTATAACGTGGAAAACCTGCGCTACAAAGAATGTGACCGCATCACGGATTACCTCGCTGAACTGGCGAAAGCGGGAGCGAAGGTGGAAGAGCGGCAAGCGGAAATTATTGTCCATGGCCGTCCGGAGGGTGTGGAAGGCGGCGTGGAGATTAACGCGCACTTTGATCACCGCGTCATCATGGCGTTGACGGTAGTCGGCCTGCGGGCAAAGCAGCCGCTCGTCATCCGGGACGCGCATCATGTGGCGAAATCCTATCCGCAATATTTTGAGCATTTGACCGCTCTTGGCGCCAATGTGGAATGGGTAAAATAATAATGCGGCATAAGTGATAAGGAGGGAATATTCCATGGCTTTTGAAAATCCGTCACGAGAAGAAATCAAGCGAATTTTGGAGCAGGTGGGCAATATCGCGGTAGTGGGCTTGTCGGATAAAACAGACCGTACTTCCTATATGATTGCGGGAGCCATGCAGAGCAGGGGCTACCGGATCATTCCTGTCAATCCGGCGGCAGCGGGCCAGAAAATCCTGGGTGAAACCTGTTATGCGTCATTGCAGGATGTACCAGAGCCAATCGATTTGGTGAACGTGTTCCGCCGCAGCGAATATTGCGCGGATGTAGCGAGGGATGCGGCGGCGATCAATGCCCGGACATTATGGCTGCAGCAGGGCATTGTAAGCGAGGAAGCCGCCGCCATCGCCCACGAACACGGAATGACCGTGATTATGGACCGCTGCATCAAGGTGGAGGAAGCCATCACGCGGCCTGTCCGTCCCAACGCTCCGTCAGGTGTCTAATACTCTAATTTCAAAAGGGAGCCGGCCGGCTCCCTTTTTCTTCTTTTCACTTACGGCAATATCGTCGACTTTCGCATTTTACACAAATGACGTGTGTTGGCATTCAGCGTGGGGGCAATAATGGATACCGATACCAAAATGATTCACTATAGCTTTGACAAATACTTCCCTACACCTTACCATCATTGGTAGAAAGGAGAGGATCGCCATGAACTGGCTCGGATCGCTTCAGCAGCTGGGGCGTGCCGTTATGCTTCCGACGATGGTACTGCCGGCAGCGGCTATTCTCCTGAGTTTGGCGAGCCTTCCCTGGGCAGGCTGGGGGCTGCCTGCCGTTGGTGAAGTGGCTGAAGCCGCAGGTCACGGCATTTTTAATTTTTTGCCATACATCTTTGCTGTCGGCGTCGCGCTGGGTATGTCCAATCAGGCGGGGCAGGCCGGACTGGCCGCGTTGGCCGGAATGGCGATATATGATCAGGTAACGAAGCATTTCGGAAGCGGGACAGTGCATCCCGCCACACTGATCGCGATTATTCTGGGTGTTATATCCGGGTATACGCATAACCGGTTCAAAAGCATCAAGCTGCCGGAGGTGCTGCAGTTTTTTGGCGGATCACGGTTCGTGCTGCTGTTTATCGGCCTATTTTCGGCCGTATTCGCTTTTCTGATGCTGGGCATCGCTCCTGTGCTGCAGGGCGCTCTTGTGCATCTCGCCTCCATGGAAAGCATTATGGGCGGCTTCGGTCTTTTTTTGTATGGCGTCTTATACAGGATTCTGGTTGCTTTCGGGCTGCATCATTTGCTTAACAATATATTCTGGTTTCAGCTCGGTACATATGAGACTCCCGACGGGAATCTGGTACAGGGGGATCTGCCGCGCTTTTTTGCCGGAGATCCGACTGCAGGGTACTTCATGTCCGGCTTGTTCCCGATCATGATGTTTGCCCTGCCGGCCATTGCGCTGGCTATCATACATGAGGCCAGGGAGGATTTGAAGCCTAAAATCAGAAAAACGTTTCTGACCGCCGCATTCGTGTGCTTCCTGACCGGTGTGTCGGAGCAGATTGAGTTTGCGTTCCTGTTCGCGGCACCTTATCTGTTTCTGCTGCATGCCGTTTTATCCGGAATTGCGATGTGGATTACCTATGCGCTGGACATCAGGCACGGATTCTCCTATTCGGCGGGGTTTATCGATTATGTGCTCAACTTTCACCTGTCCCATAACGCATGGCTGCTTATTCCCGTCGGGGTGGCGTACGGGCTTGTGTATTATGTGTTGTTCCGCTGGGCCATCCGGACATTCCGGATTCCAACACCGGGCAGGGAGGAAGGCTCCATGCTGGACGACTGGGCCGGGGGCATCCCTTACAGGGCTCCACTGATTCTGGAGGCGCTCGGCGGCAAGGAAAATATCATTCAGCTTCAATCCTGCATCACCCGGCTGCGCCTTACGGTGCATAATGACCGTCTGATCGATTCGGGCGCCATGAAAGCGCTGGGGTCCGCCGGGCTGATCAAGCTGGGCGGCGGCAATGTTCAGGTCGTATTCGGCACCTATTCGGAGCTGATCCGCGAGGAAATCGCCAAGCTGATGGAGCGGGATCTTCCGCAGGTCATGTTCAACGCTCCCGTGCAGGGCAAAATGCTGCCGATCCAGGAGGTGCCTGATCAAATTTTCGCGGCCAAGCTGGTCGGGGACGGGGTTGCTTTTATCCCCGAAAAAGGGGAGCTGGTGTCGCCTGTGCACGGCACGGTTATGCATATTTATCCGACCATGCATGCCATCGGCATCTCAACCCCTGAGGGGATTGAGGTGCTGCTGCATATCGGAATTGATACGTCCCAGCTCAAGGGCCACTTTAACGCCCTCGTGGAGGCGGGAGATACGGTGGAGCCGGGGCAGCTGCTGATCAAATTTGATTTGCAGGCACTCCGCGAACAGGCTCCTTCGCTCGCGACGCCGATGGTGATCACGAATCCGGACCGTGTGAAATCCTGGAGCTACGCTCCATTTAAGCATGTAAAAAAAGGTCAGGCATCGGTGATGTCCGTTGTACTGCACGATAGGAATGTTGGAGGGGTAGAATCATGATAGACGGCATTGGCGCCGCCGCGGGCGTTGCGATCGGCAAGGCATTTGTCCTGCCAAGCTGGGAATGGGACCTGACGGAGCAGAAGATGGACCCGGTGGATTTAGCCAAGGAATTTGAAAGATTGTATGAAGGCATTCGTACTTCCAAGGATGAAATCAAGTCGATCAAAAATGAATTTCGTGAAATGGTCGGACCGGAGGAGTCCAGTATTTTTGACGCGCATTTGGCCATTCTGGACGATCCGGCCTTTATGAATGAGGTTCACGGCATTATTGAACGGCAGTACAAAGCGGCCGAGGTGGCGGTGAAGGAAGCCATCGACCATTTTGTAGCCATGTTTGATCTGCTGGACGATGAATATATGAAGGAACGGGCCATGGATATCAAGGATGTCGGCAACCGTCTGCTGAAGCATCTGCTGGGTGCGCCCGAGGTCACGCTTCCGAAGGATACACAGCCTTACATTCTGGTAGCGAAGGAGCTGTCACCTTCGCAGCTTGCGCATTTGAATCCAGGCAATGTTCTGGGCATTGTGACGATGAGCGGAGGAAAAACCTCCCATTCAGCCATCATGGCCAGGGCGCTGGGCATTCCGCTAGTGTCCGGTTTGGAAAGCAGCAGCAACCTGCCTGTCCAAACCGGGGATATGATGATTGTCGACGGGGACAACGGGCGGGTGTACGTCAATCCGGAGCAGGCTGTTCTGGAGCGTTATAATGAGCTGCGAAATGAGCAGCAGCGCAAAAAGGAGCAGCTTCAGCTGCTGGCTTCCGTAGAGGCCATTACGAAGGACGGGGAGAAGATCAGGCTGTCCGCCAATATCAGCTCGGTCAAGGATATGGAGACAGCCATCAAAAACGGCGCCCAGGGTGTCGGGCTGTTCCGGACGGAGTTCCTGTATATGGATCGGCCGGCTTTTCCCAGTGAAGAGGAGCAGTTTAACGTGTACAGGCTTGTCGCCGAGAAGGCCGGCGGGCAGCCGATCGTCATTCGCACCCTTGATATCGGAGCAGATAAGCAGCTCGATTATTTGCCGCTGCAGGAAGAGGAGAATCCTTTCCTTGGCTACCGCGGTATCCGCATCAGTCTGGACCGCAAGGATCTGTTCAAAACCCAGCTGACCGCCATTCTGCGGGCAAGCGCCTTTGGTCAGGTCAAAATACTGTTTCCCATGATCTCTTCCGTCGAGGAGCTGTTGCAGGCCAAGGCAGTTCTGGCGGAGGCGATGGAGGAACTGGACAAACGTGGCGCAGATTATAACAAAAATACGGAAAAAGGGATTATGATCGAAATTCCCGCTGCTGCCCTCATTGCCGGAGAGCTGGCGCGAGAGGTGGATTTTTTCAGCATTGGCACGAATGACCTGGTGCAGTACGTGCTGGCGGTCGACCGCATGAATGAGCAGATTGCCCATATGTACAATCCCTTTCATCCGGCGGTGCTTCGCATGCTGCGCATGACGGTCGAGGCAGCCAAAGGGGCGGGCATCAGTGTCAGCGTATGCGGGGAAATGGCCGGGGACGAACGTTCCATCCCGCTCTGGCTGGAGCTTGGTATCCGGCAGCTGAGCATGTCGCCGCAGTCTCTGCTTCGTGTCAAGCACCGGCTGCTGAATACGACGGCTGCAGATGCGCGGCGCACCGCTCAGGAATGCATGAAGCTGTCCAATGCCGCCTTGATCGAGCAAAAACTTGCGGCAGCAGCGAGCAGCGTTCCGTTGAATCCGCAGAACGACAATATCCCGTAAAATGATCAGAAGGACCTCGGGCTCCGCAATCAAGTGGAGCTTGAGGTCCTTTCTAATAAGGCTGAATGATTTCAATTTGGCAATTCCGCCAGGAGGTCACAGAAAGCTCGGCCGTACGGCGGGAGATCGGGTGGGCGGCGGGCGGAGACGATATGACCGTCCCGGACCACGGCTTCATCCTTCCATAGGGCGCCAGCATTCTCCATATCATCCCGTATGCCGGGGGTGGAAGTTACGGTTACTCCGTCCAGAATTTTGGCGGAAATAAGCACCCAGCCCGCGTGACAGATTTGGCCGATCGCTTTCCGGTCCCTGTGCATTTCCTGTACGAGCTGTATCACCTTGGGATACCTGCGCAGCTTGTCCGGCGCCCAGCCTCCCGGGACGAGAATGCCGTCATAGTCTTTGCTGTCCAGTTCTTCAAAAGCATAATCCGCCTTTGCGGGCACCCCGTACTTGCCGGTATAGGTTTTGCCTTTCTCAGCACCTGCGAGATGAACCTCGGCGCCTTCTTCACGAACCCGGTACACCGGGTACCAAAGCTCAAGATCCTCGAATTCCTCATCGACCAGGGCGATCACTTTCTTGCCTGCAAGCCTCATTTTACACACTTCCTCTCCGAAGTTTGTTCCTGAAATGCCAATCCACTTCATTTTAAGAAAAATGTCAGCACAAGTCCATGTTTCAGGCTGGCACAGTTCTTTTAGATGATAGAATTTATAAGTTTTCAGCGGAGCTGAACAATTCCATCATCGCAAGAAAAACTTCCGCTAAATGCGGTCTGTCTTCTGTGAATTACGTCGATAAACGTTTTTCTTATGGCCGAGTTGATTCGACAGAAAAAGACATGGTTATTTCGAGCTCCTATGGTAATTTGTTCAATTCTTTGTATAGAGAAGGAATCAAGGCTGGAAAGGTCGAATTGAAATTAGAGATATACAGATACATAAAACTGCAAATGATGCTTAATGGGGTGTTAAAATGCGCAAGCTTTGTGAATGCGGCGCAAGCATGAACCTGGAACTTAGGACTTTGGTTTACGGACGAAAGATGGAGATCAGGCATGTGCCGGTGCTGACCTGCCTTTCCTGCACTGAAAGTGAAGTACCGATGCAGGTGGCGGATGATATCAAGAAGCTCATCAAGAAATCAGACAAGGAAGCTGAAATAAAGCAAATTTCATTCGCGGAAATCCACGAATGGGCGGATGTCATTCGGCAGGTGCTCATGAACACGGAAGACCAGGAGCTTGAGGAGTGGGAGCAGCCGCTGGAGGAGGCCAGACAGGAACGCATTAATTTACTGCTCGATTTATACCGTTATGCCAGTGATTCAGGGGATACCCGCTGGATGAATGAAGTGGAGAGCAGGCTTAAGCAGCTGTCTATGGCCGCTCCCGACCTGCTGTTGTCAAACATAAAAAGATGAATAAATGAAAATTTTCATGGACATCATTGGATTTTACATAAGCTTTTTGTTAAGATTAGAGAAGGCATTAGCTTTCAGCAGAGCTGAAGCTTCCTTTAGTTGCAAGAAAACTTCCGCTAAATACGGTCTGTCTTCTGTGAAAGTGCGTCGCTAGATGTTTTTCTTTCCATAGTCTTAAGACTCTTTCATGCGAAAGGATGTATGTCCAATGGCAACCATGTATAAGTTGAGCACGATCGAACAGCTGGACAGTGCGTTGACAGCTTCGGCCGCAAAGCCGCTGCTGCTGTTTAAACACAGCACGCGCTGTCCAATCAGTGCAAGAGCGCATCAGGAGATGGAAGCCTACCTGCAGGGGACACCTGCGTCCAATGTTGAATACGGTATCATTTACGTAGTGGAGGACCGTCCTGTCTCCAACGAGACTGCGGCAAGGTTGGGCGTGAAGCATGAGTCGCCACAGGTTATTCTGGTCAGGGACGGAAAGGCTGTATGGGATACCTCTCATGGCAGCATCACCAGCGTCCGTTTGCAGGAGACATTAAGCGGGATCTGACCGCACTTTGATTGCATAAAGCGGTTTTTTGTCGTATCATGTTTTTAATTGGAAGCTGGGTCATGTAATGAAAATTTATCGGCAATGGAGAGAAGGAATGTGACGGTAACCATCTATGATGTTGCTCGCGAAGCCGGCGTCTCAATGGCGACGGTATCCCGCGTAGTCAACAATAACCCGAACGTAAAACCGCAAACCCGCAAGAAAGTTTATGAGGCCATTGAGCGGCTGGGATATCGGCCGAATGCGGTTGCACGCGGACTGGCAAGCAAGAAAACCACGACGGTCGGCGTCGTGATTCCCGATATATCCAATTCCATTTTTGCTGAAATTGCAAGGGGAATTGAAGATATCGCCAACATGTATCACTATAACATCATTTTGTGTAACGCCGACAAGCGCAAGGAGAAAGAGATCCGTGTCATTAACACTCTGCTGGAGAAGCAGGTGGATGGACTTCTCTTTATGGGCGGCACTGTAACGGATGAGCATATTCAGGCTTTCCAGACGGCGGCCGTACCTATCGTATTGTGTGCGACAAGCGATGAGAAAGGAATGTATCCGTCCGTTGACATTGACCACGAGAGCGCGGCATTTGACGCGGTAAGCACGCTGGTACGCCACGGACACCGCCAGATTGCCATGATCAGCGGTACGCTGCAGGATCCAGCTAATGGTTATGCCCGCTTCCAAGGGTATAAGAAAGCTCTTGAAGCGGCAGGTATCGAATATCAGGAAGACCTTGTACGCATCGGCAACTACCGCTATGAGTCCGGGGTCGAGGCCATGAAATATTTCCTCGGTCTGAAGAAGAAGCCGACCGCGATCTTCGCAGCAACGGATGAAATGGCCATCGGCGCGATTCACAGCATTCAGGACGAGGGCCTGAAGGTTCCGGATGATTTCTCCATCATCAGTGTAGACAATATCCGCATGGCATCCATGGTTCGTCCTCAGCTGACGACGGTTGCCCAGCCGATGTATGATCTGGGAGCTGTCGCTATGCGTCTTTTGACCAAGCTGATGAAGAAGGAAAATGTCGAAAATCCGCGGGTCATTCTGCCGCATGAAACGATTCTGCGCCTGTCCGTCAGTCATTTGGATTAAACAATGGCATACAACGTTGAAAAAGCTCCGTAAGGGGCTTTTTTCAATCATTTTATTTTTGAAAATTGGATTTTACAGGCAGGAAGGGATGAACGAATGAGTCAGGTCATTGGTCTTATAGGTGCAATGGACGAGGAAATCGAACTGCTGCTGTCAGGCATGCAGACAGCCATCAAGACCGTCAAGGCGGGAATCACATATACGGAGGGCACCCTCCACGGTCACCGTGTAGTTGTATGCAAATCGGGTGTAGGCAAAGTGAACGCTGCGGTTACGACACAGATTCTGATCGATGGCTTTGGCGTGAACAGTGTTATTTTTACGGGTGTAGCCGGTGCCGTGAATCCTGAATTGAACATTGGCGACATCGTGATCTCTTCAACCTGTATGCAGCATGATATGGATGTGACGCCGCTCGGTTTTGCGCGAGGAATCATTCCTTATCAGGACACCTCTGAGTTTGCGGCCGACCGCCGGCTGATTCAATTGGCGGAGCAGGCCTGCCAGGCCAGGGGAGACCATTATCTGACAGGCAGGGTGCTTTCCGGTGACCAGTTCGTGGCGGATAGGGATACCGTCACGGCCCTGTATACAGAAATGGATGGAGCCTGCACGGAGATGGAAGGAGCAGCGGTGGCGCAAGCCTGTCACATGAACGGTGTGCCATTTGTCGTGCTCCGTTCCATGTCCGATAAAGCGGATGGCTCCGCACATGCGAATTTTGCGGAATTTACGGTTGAGGCTTCCCGTCGCTCACATCAAATTGTAGAACATATGCTTCAGCATTTTGACAAATGATTTAATACATGAAACGGTTGCGGAACCGGACACGGTCAAACTTCTCTGCCGAGCTGAGAGGCACCCGGCTTCCGACCCTCACCATCAGGCAGTTGGCCGGATGGGCGCAAATTTCGGGATCATCGGTAGCAAACCAGACCATATCCACTGTTTTCATCAGCTTCTCCATCATTTTGCGGTAGTCCCAGACGGTCATTTGCGTGTTTTTTAAGTCCCAGTGCCAATAGTATTCTGTCGTAAATACGATATAATCATCCAGTTGGCCGTCTTCAAACGCCGTCCTTAGCATCTGCTTGCCCAGCCCGGCATAACGGTAATCATCCGCTACCTCAATGGCTCCAAGCTCAAGCAAATTTTTCATTCCACCTTCCGACCAACGTTCACATTCATCCGGATAGTGAAAGGTGACATAACCGACTATGACATTTCCGTCTCTTGCGATGATCACACGCCCTTCAGGCAGTGAGGCGATATCCATGAGAGCGTTGTGCTGCTCTCGCGGAGTGCGGAACGCATCCAACTGTTTGTGCATCAGCAGATCCCGCAGATAGGATTCGAGTACCGGTCCTTCAACGGTTAAATTCCCATGACGGGCAGCCATCTCATGAACCCTGTACATCTTTGTATGCTCCATAGCAGGCTCCTTTCCCAACCATACTGGCGCTCCTACGTATCAACCTACTTATATCAAAAAAACAATGGCTTGAAAAGGATGACCGTCACAGTCCGCCTGTGATATACTGTCGATGACATAAAAAATTCATATTTTTGGTTGAGCATCTGGATTCTTCTTTGAGCAAGTTCTGACTATGATTAGTACTCACATTTGTACCAAGAGGAGGCTGAAGGACATGAAGGGCGAGCAACTGGAAAGTGTCGTTTACGCATCAAACATGGGTTCATATGAACAAGCCTGCAAGCGTTTTCAGTGGAAGGATGTTGAGAATCACTTTACATGGTCCCGAACAGGGAAGGTAAACATGGCTCACGAAGCAATAGACCGGCATGTCTATGAAGGCCGTGGTCATAAAACCGCGCTGCTCTATTGCGATGGACAGCGTGAGGAATCCTACACTTTTATGCAGCTTTGCATGGAGTCCAACAGGTTCGGCAATGTGCTGCGCAAGTACCATATTGCCAAAGGGGAACGGGTATTTGTTTTCATGCCGCGTTCACCTGAGCTGATTATTGCTCTCTTGGGGATTTTGAAGGTTGGGGCCGTGGTAGGGCCGCTATTTGAAGCATTTATGGAAACAGCTGTCAAAGACCGGCTTGAAGACAGCGGGGCAGTCGCTATTGTGACTACTCCGGAGCTGCTCGGCCGCATCCCCAGAGATGAGCTGCCGGAGCTCAAGCATGTCTTCGTGGTAGGGGACTGCTCACAATTGGCAGGCGAGGTCATCGACTTCAAAGCCGAGATGGATCAGGCTTCCTATGAATTTGAGCCTGAGTGGCTGGACCGTGAAGACGGAATGATCATTCACTATACATCCGGTTCAACCGGGAAACCCAAAGGCGTGTATCATGTACAAAATGCCATGATCCAGCATTACTACACAGGCAGGGTGGTGCTTGATCTCCGTGAGGGCGATATCTTTTGGTGTACGGCAGACCCCGGTTGGGTAACGGGGACCTCTTACGGAATATTTGCCCCCTGGCTTAACGGAGCCACGAATGTGATCCGTGGCGGTCGCTTCAGTCCGGAAAACTGGTACAGAACGATAGAGCGTTATCAGGTAACCGTCTGGTACAGCGCTCCTACCGCATTTCGCATGCTGATGGGGGCCAACGAAGAAATACTCGATAAATACGATTTAAGCAGCCTGCGGCATGTGCTGTCGGTCGGTGAACCTCTCAATCCAGAAGTGGTGCGCTGGGGCTGGAAGGCTTACGGGCAGCGTATTCATGACACATGGTGGATGACGGAGACCGGAGGGCAGCTGATCTGCAATTATCCCGAGATGGCCATTAAGCCAGGCTCCATGGGCAAACCGCTGCCTGGCATCGAAGCTGCTATCCTAGATGATGAAGGCAAGGTGCTTCCGCCGAATCGGATGGGGAATTTGGCGATCCGGACGGGCTGGCCGTCCATGATGCGAAAGATCTGGAACAACCCGGCGAAGTATGATGAATACTTCCGCTTCAGCGGCTGGTACGTATCCGGCGACTCCGCTTATATGGATGAAGACGGGTACTTCTGGTTTCAGGGACGGATTGATGATGTCATCAATTCTTCCGGGGAACGAATCGGACCATTCGAAGTAGAGAGCAAGCTGGTTGAACATCCGGCGGTTGCCGAGGCAGGAGTTATCGGCAAGCCTGACCCGATGCGCGGTGAAATTATCAAGGCGTTTATCGCTTTGCGTGAAGGATATGAGCCTTCCGAAGAGCTGAAGGAGGAGATCTACCGTTTTGTCAGGGGAGGTCTGTCGGCTCATGCCGCTCCGCGGGAAATTGAATTCAAAGACAAACTTCCGAAAACGCGTTCTGGTAAAATCATGCGCCGTGTGCTGAAGGCCTGGGAGCTTGAGCTGCCAACTGGAGATCTGTCGACTATTGAGGATTGATGACATTGGCTGAGCTGCTGCTTTCGCAAGTTGTGGGATGTTGTGAGACGCTCCGAGAACGAAGCATTCCTGCAATCGCTGTTGACCCCAAATTTCTATGAATTATTCTGCATAGGGAAGAAATTTGGGGTCAAAGGCGAACGCTGCGCTTTTCCGGAATTGCTTCGTCCTCTCCGCTGCTTCGTGCATACCCAAACTTAAAATAGCAATCAGAAATCACCAATCTCCTGTTGATTTCTGATATGGTGAAAAGGTCAAGAACAGGATCGAATTTCCCCCTGTTCTTGAACTTTTGTCCTTCATGCCACAAAGTGAATGTACGACTGGCTAAAGTAAAGAGAAAGAGCGAGTATTGGTGGAAATGCAACCACCGATACTCGCTCTTTTAAATTAGTTTTGCTGATAAACGGGGGATGAAGGAGGGGATTCGCCCAGTGTGTTCACTGCGGTAATGCGGAACCATCCCTTCGCCTTCTTTTTCCCGCCCTTGTTGTAATCAAATTGCGTAAAACGGGCGGAGCCGACTAAATTAAAAGGCTCTTTTCCGTTCTCACTGTAATACACGTTATAACCGATAATACCTTGCTCCGGTCCATTGGCTGGCCATTGAAGCCTGATGCCGCCTCCGGCCGCTTCCGCCACAGGCTGCCCTGGAGCGGAAGGAGGGGCGCTCGGTTGTTCACCTTCACCGTTAGCAGGATCCTCCAGAACCGGATCAGGATCTGGATTAGGTACGGCGGTGGTGCTGGTGCTAGGCGCCGATTCACGCCCTGCCACATCGACTGCCGTGACATAGAACTCCCCTGGTGAATCCGTGAACACCCTGGAGCCGTCAGCCATAACGATTTTTCCGGTTGGACTGAAGCCGTCACCGGAAGAGCGGTACAGCCGGTAGCCCACGACATCGTCATCCCCGCTAGGCGAGAAGGTGATAACCGCCTTTCCGCCTTCAATACTTGCCTGAACATTCGCAGGAGGTTCAGGGTCTCTTCCGTTATCCTTTCTTGGGTCTACCCGGGTTGGAAGCTCGTCATCCGCGTCGGCCGGGAGATAATAGGAAAGGGAGTTATGCTCTTTCATCTTGGAAAATGCATTCTGCAGCTCCTTGATCAGCTCGGAAATCGGTTTATCACGTTTGATGACGGTCTGCTGGCTCAGGAATTCATCAGGCGTGCCGTCACGTGGAATATAGTTGACTCCGTTATACGTAATATATTTCGCTCTTGCGACCCCATCGTCGCTTTGGGTTGGAACATACTTGGCATTGAAAATATCCGTCACGAACTTGTTGGTTAAGGAAGTAGGCAGCTTGCCGCTGTACGCCGACACGGTACGGGTCACGATGCCGTCCGGCTTCTCGAATTCATGATCTTTAAAGAGCTGCGGGTCCGAATCGACAACCTCATTCATAATGGTTGCCCACAGACGCCGTGCCCGCTCCTTCTGCGCACTTGTTTCGAGCTTGTGGATCTGCTGCTTATAGCCCACCCAAACGCCGAGCGTGACGTCCGGTGTAAACCCTTCAAACCACACGTCAGTATAGGACTGAGTCGTTCCCGTTTTGCCCACGATCGGAATATCCTTGTGCTTGAAATTGCGGTTCACGAGCGCCCCTGTGCCATCTCTTACGACAGTTTTCAGCATATCTGTCATCAGGTAGGCGGTTTGCGGCGAGAATGCCTTTACGGGCTCGGCTTTATGCTGATAGACGATATTTCCTTTGGAATCGACAATTTTGCTGATCATATAGGCATCATTGAACACACCGCCATTGGCGATAGCGCCGTAGGCATTCGTTAATTCCTCTACGGTCACACCATATTTCAGTCCTCCGAGAACTCCGGTCGTGGCCTGGTAATCGCTATCTTCAATGGTCGTAATGCCGAGCTTCTTGACGAATGCCCAGGCCTTATCAATGCCTACTTTATCGTTGAATATCTTTAGCGCAACCGTATTAATTGATTTATTAAGCGCATAACGCGCCGTTACAAGTCCTTCGTAGCGGTTATTGGAGTTTTTTGGAATATGGTATCCGTTCACTCCGTCTTTAAGAATAATAGGCGCATCATCCAATACGCTGCCAGGTTGAACCAACCCTGCCTCCAGTGCCGGCAAATAAGCGGCGATCGGCTTCATGGCCGAACCGGGCTGACGTACCATCTGTGTGGCGTAGTTCATCTGCTCTTCATTAAAATCGCGGCCTTCAATCATGCCTAGAATAGCGCCTGTCTTATGATTGATCAGCATGGCGGCCGTCTGTTCCATGCCTTTCGTTTGGCTGGTCGGCGAGAAATTGTTGGCATTTTCGGCGATGCTTCGCATCGTGTTATATACGGTTTTATCAATGGTCGTATAAACTCTGTACCCGCCGGTGCGCAGCTGCTGCAGCGCTTCTTCCTGATTGATCTGGTTAGCCGCATTTTTCCCCGTTTCCGCTCCTGACTGCTGCTCTGTGCCCTTTTGGAGAGACATCAGGATTTGGGTAGCCTGCCGCTCTGTTTCCATCATAAGATATGGATAAGTATTGTAGGCCTTGACTGTTCTCTTTGCCAGCGATTTCTTGATATCAAAGTCCAGGGCTTCATCGTATTGCGCCTGGGTGATCTTGCCTTCCTCCAGCATGCGGGAGAGCACCAGCTTCTGCCGGTTCATGGCCTTTTTAAAGGCCGATTCGTTAAATTCCCCTTTGCCGTTAAAGGCGGAATAAGTACTTGGCAGCTGCGGGAGCCCGGCCAGATACGCCGCCTGGGCAATGTTCAGCTTGCTCAGATCCGTAATGTTAAAAATGCCTTTGGCTGCAGCTTTAATACCGAACACGTTGTATCCGTTGGAGCCGTTGCCGTATGGAACCTTGTTCAAATAAGCGGTCATAATCTGTTCCTTGGTCATAAACCGTTCCAGGCGCAGCGCCAGCAAAATTTCTTTGACTTTGCGGTCTTCAGTGCGGTCAAGATTCAGGAACACGCGCCGCGCCAGCTGCTGAGTCAGCGTGCTGCCGCCGGTCTGGACGGATTCGTTAAGCACCTTTTGTTTGACCGCGCGCATAGTACCTGAGAAATCCACGCCTTTATGCTCATAAAAACGATTATCCTCAATGGCGACAACCGCATCGATGACGATCTGCGGGATTTGCTCATAAGTGACAGGACGTCTGTCCTCTTCGGTACGAAGCTGTCCGATCGGTGAGCCATCTTCAAAGTAGGCGAATCCGGTAATGGCGTTTTCGCCCACCTTTTGCTCGATCATCTCCCTGGAGCGTACAGGCTCATCCTTTACGATGGACGCCACGTACCCCGACACGGCTCCACCGGCGAACAATATCCCCATGCAGCCCAGCACCACGATCCATTTCAGGGTGACGCCGATTCTGCGAAAAATGGTTTTTGCACGGGAACCCTGTCGGTCAGGGGGAATTTTTTTCTCATCAACCATCAAGCTATCCTCCTTTTAACAGGCACTATTATAGCATAAAAATGCTATTTCAACCCATAAGCTTAAAGCCGGATTTCCCGCACGTTGACTTGCGCAAAAAAATTATGTTATAAATAGTTCAAAGTAGTTAAAGTGCGAGTTCAAAAAGTCAGGTTTTCAGCACCGAGAAGGTTGAATGAAGATAGGGACTGAGGAGCGGAGCGTACTAAGGGTACGTGAGCCCCGGAAGGCCCGGCTGAATTCAAGATTCGATGTCGAGTCCGCTTCCTGACTTCCTTCGTGATCAAAAGATGACTTTTTGAACTACCTCTTAAAAGTACATATGGATAAAAGCTGGGAAAGACTGAAGTAAAAGGCGGCAAGGCGTGCGCAGAGAGACGGTGGCTGGTGCGAACCGTAGACGCCCCGCCTTTGAATTACCGTCTGGAGCTGTCCGGATGAACAGGGAGGCAAAGCAAGCATTCCTGCAGTAGTCCGGTACCGGGCAGAGACCCGTTATTGGAATGAAGTGAAAGTGCATCGCTCTCCGAGGCGTGCGCTTTAATTAGGGTGGTAACGCGAGCAGGCTCCTTCTCGTCCCTTGGGATGGGAAGGAGCCTTTTTGTGCATTTTTAAAACACGGGAGGAATCAGTAAATATGAAGTGGGAAGAGCTTACCCCTGCGCAGCAGGCTGAAACGGAGCGCCAGCTCGCTATTCTGACGCGCGGAGTGGTGGAAATTGTTCCAGAGGATGAATTCAAGCAAAAAATCGCGAAATCGGTCGTGAGCGGCGAGCCATTGAAGGTCAAGCTCGGGCTTGACCCGTCGGCCCCGGATCTGCATATCGGGCATACGGTCGTGATGCACAAGCTGCGGCAGTTTCAGGAGCTTGGTCACCAGGTGCAGCTGATTATCGGCGATTTCACGGGCCGGATCGGCGACCCGACCGGCAAATCCGAGACGCGCAAGCAGCTGTCCGAAGAGGACGTGCAGCGCAATGCGGAAACGTATAAGAAGCAGCTTTTCAAAATTCTCGACCCTGAAAAGACGAATGTCTACTACAATTCGGAATGGCTCGGGCCTATGACCTTTGCCGACGTGGTGAACCTTTCCGCTAAAGTGACCGTGGCCCGCATGATGGAAAGAGACGATTTCACGAAACGCTTCCAGGGCGGCCTGCCGATCAGCATTCATGAGTTTTTCTATCCGCTCATGCAGGGCATGGACTCCGTCGCGCTGAAGAGCGATGTGGAGCTGGGCGGTACGGACCAGAAGTTCAACCTCCTCATGGGACGCACTTTGCAGAAGGAATACGGCGTAGATACCCAGGCCACCATGATGCTGCCTCTGCTGGAAGGTCTGGACGGTGTTCAGAAAATGAGCAAAAGCCTTGGCAACTACATCGGAATCGATGAGGAACCGAATGAGATGTACGGGAAGGCCATGTCTGTGCCGGATGAGCTGATGCTCAAGTACTTTGAGCTTGCGACTGATATTTCCATCGAGGAGCTTAATAAGATGGAGGAGGGGCTGAAGGACGGCAGCGTGCATCCCCGTGATGCCAAAATGCTGCTGGCCCGTACCCTTGTCCGGATGTACCATGGGGATGAAGCAGCAAAAGCAGCCCAGGAGCATTTCGTTACGGTATTTCAGCAGCGCGCGCTTCCGGAGGACATTGAGGAGTTCAATCTGGAGGCCGGCGAGCTTGAGAACGGAAGCATCCGTGTCATCAAGCTGCTGACGCTGCTTGGCTTCGCCGCTTCCAACGGTGAAGCAAGACGGAGCATCCAGCAGGGCGCCGTTAAGATCAATGAAGAAAAGTGGGCGGACCCGAATGCGGATTACACACCGCAGGATGGGGACATTGTTCAGGTCGGCAAGCGCAAGTTCGCGAAGCTCAAGCTGGTCTGAATCTGAGAGAAGTAAGAAAAACGTTTATCGGCGTACGTTCACAGAAGACAGACCGCGTTTAACAGCAGTTTTTCTTGCGATTACAGAATGGCTCAGCTCCGCTGAGAATGTATAAATTCTGCAATCTAAAAAAAAGAACCCGGAATAATTTCCGGGTTCTTCTTGCATGCTTCCAAATTAACGGTTGTAGAATTCGACGATTTGTTTCTCGTCGATGTCCTGGGACAGCTCAGCGCGCTCAGGCAGACGGATGTACTTGCCTTCCACTGCAGCATCGTTGTACTCCAGGTAAGCAGGCAGATGGGTGCGGTTTTCAAGAGCTTCTTTGACGGAAGACAAAGAGCGGCTTCTTTCACGCAGACCGATTACGTCGCCAAGGCTTACTTGGTAAGAAGCGATGTCGACTTTTTTGCCGTTTACAGTCACATGGCCATGGGATACCAGCTGGCGTGCGCCCGCACGGGAATTCGCAAATCCGAGACGGAATACCAGGTTGTCCAGACGGCTTTCCAGCAGGAACATGAAGTTCTCACCGGCAATACCTTGCATGTGCTGTGCTTTGTTAAAGAGCGTGCGGAATTGCTTCTCTCCCAAACCGTACATATGACGCAGTTTTTGCTTTTCAGCCAGCTGCATGCCGTAGTTGCTCACTTTTCTGCGTTGGTTAGGACCATGCTGTCCTGGAGGGAAAGGGCGTTTCAATTCTTTGCCGGTACCGCTCAGGGAGATGCCCAGACGGCGGCTCAATTTAAATTTAGGACCAGTGTAACGTGCCATTATAGAGTTAACTCCTTCATAAATTAAATTTTGAGTGGGGCTTCTCTTTGCGCTCCATTTTGTTCGGCGCCGGATTTCGTGCGCACTAACTGACGGGAAAGTTCAGCCGCTGTCCTGTCAGCAACAAAAAAGATGAGGGTGACACAACTGTTACGCCCAAAATTTAAGACTGCTGCCCATAGGCAGATACAGTCTTTATCAACAATATATATTATATGAAATGGATGGTCAAAGTCAATAGCGGACAAGAAAAACGTCTATCAAGACGCTTTCAAAGACACCGAACGCTGGCTGCGGGACGCGTCGTATTTTGTCGATAGGCCTTTTTGACTATAAATAGTAGGTGCAAAGTCATAGATTACAAGGTAATATAATAGAAGCCAGTTTCATTTTCATCCCAAAAAAATACATTGATGATCGGATAAACGCAATTTTCATAAGATCAGTAATGCAAAAAGGGCGGTGTCCTTCATGTCAAAGTTCCATATGACGGGTCAGAACGGCAGAGATGGTGATAGCGTTGGCCAATCAAATGTGTTCATGGCACAATACCCGGTAATTATGCCATATCTGAATAACATGGACATAACCTCCTTTGATTTTCCTTATCTTGACGAGCTTTTGTCATATGCGCATGCCAGATGGCTTCAGCAGTGTTCGGGCCTGCTATGGATAAACGCAGTGGAAACGGCGGTGTTCACTCCTTTGGGAACAAGGGTAGGACCGGGGAGGGCAGACGGGGAATGGCCGCTTCTGATCAAGCAGGTATTGGAGACAGGGAAATTACAGCTCTCCGCACCGGATTCCAAGCGCCGTGCTGCCGCCCTGCCGGTATTCAGCAGACATCATGAGGAGATATTTGCGGTGCTGATTTTCACTGCCCATGCCGGCGGGACACTGCCTGAACCTGAGCTGCTTCAAACAACTACCCTTCACTTTCGCTCGTGCTTTTACCAGCAGTTCGAATATCAGCTTTTGCCGACCATGCTGAAAAAAAGAAATCAATCGGACAGGGAAGCGAAGCTGCGCTCCACGATGTTCCAAATCGCCAGGAACATGCATGATAAAACAGATGTGGACGCCCTGCTGGACGAAGTGTTCAGCAGCATTGAAAACTTGTTTCCGAATGTCCGGCTTACCCTGTTTCTGTCTCATGACCGCCGCAGCGGCAATCCCCGGGTAAAGCAGCTCCTGCTTCATCAGGGAGAGGATAATATATGTCTGCGGGCCTTCATGAAGGGAACGCTTGTTGCCAGCTGGAATTTGGACGACGACAACAGCCAACAGGGAGAGGACACGGCAGCATTTGAGTTTGGCATACCTTTACGGGGGAAGCAGGGGATCTACGGTGTTTTTCTCATGGAACTGCCGGCAAACCACAAGTATCCGGAGCAGGAGGAGCTTGACCTTATAACGATGCTGGCGGATACCGCCGGTACGGCGTTTGAAAATGCCAATTTGCTGGAGCAATCCAACATGCTGAACCACGAGCTCAGACTGATCAATGTGCTGGCACAGCGGCTGAACCGAAACCTGCGGCTGGATGATATTTTTACATTCGCGGTGCAGGAGCTGATTAATGTATTCAGTGCCGAGCATTGCTGCATTGTTCAACTGGATGAGGAGAAAAACTGCTTTGAGGTGATGGGCAGCACCCAGGCGCAGTTGAAAGGGAGCATGTTTCCCGTGAATTACGGCTTTTCGAGCATTTTGTACACGACCGGAGAACCGATTATTTTGGCAGATTACATGGAGCGGACTCCTGCAGTCTCGTTTTTTATGGAAGCTACGCTGTCACGGTCTCTTATGGGGGTGCCTCTGACGATTAATGGCAAAGTAAAAGGTTCAATTTTACTCTCCCACCCGAAATCTCATTATTTTTCCTATGATAATTACAAGCTGCTGCAGATGTTTGCACCCCATATCGGCATTGCCATTATGAATGCTTCGCTGCACGCGCAAGTAAAGCAGCTGGCCAATACAGACATGGTGACCGGACTCCACAATCGCCGCTATCTGAATGCGAAAATCATGGATTGTCAAAAGGAGGACTTTTGCGGCTCTCTCATTGTGCTGGATATCGACCACTTCAAGAAAATTAACGATACATACGGTCATCTGAAGGGGGACTCGGTGTTGGAGCATGTAAGCCGCGTTGTGCTCGCTGCAGTGGGCGAAAGAGACATCTGTGCGCGTTGGGGAGGGGAAGAGCTTGCCGTTTATATGCCAGAGGCCGGAATTCAGCAGGCGGTTGAGTGCGCCGAGCTGATCAGGACAAGAGTTTCCGCAGAAATAGAGCCAGCCGTGACGGTGTCATGCGGGATTGCGGCTTGGAGCCGTAACGACGGGGATATCAGTGTTGAAACTCTGTTTAATAAAGCTGACATGGCTCTTTATCGTGCCAAGGCAAGGGGGCGCAACCGGGTGGTAACTGAATGTACATAGCCATGGCGGTTTTGCCTCGATAACTGACATAAACAAAGAAAGGTGATGCTTGTGGGCGTCATCTTTTTCGTTCTCCGATGCATATTTTGGCGCTTATGGAGAGGATACTACGCTGACAGAAATGATAACGGAAGGAGCGTCATGTATGTTCAGAGCAGTGTCCGGAGCGGCTGCCTTCCTGATCTGCTTAACCGCTTTGTACATCACAGGCTGCACATCCATGGACAACGGCCGTACCCCTGAAGAATATTACAGTCTGGTCATGTCAGGCCTTGCGGGCAAAGAAGAGTTTCATTTTAACGGGATGTCGGCGCTGCGCCTGGGGGAAAGCGGTGAATTTCACCAGCAGGTGCATTTTGCGGGCAAGCTCCGCGACCATGACCAGCTTACGGTCAGCATGGTGAATCCCGCAGATGAAGAGATGGAAGCAGCATCAGAGACACAGGCTGAGAGGCCGGGGTTAACCGAGAACTTTTACAGACTCCACGGAGTATGGCGGGACGGAACGGATGCCATGGCGGGAAGGCCGGGCAGGCTAAACCCGGTCAGCCGGCTGGAGGAGCTCGGAAAGCTGGATAAGCAGATCACCCTGGAAAAAGCGGCTCCGCGCGGCACGCGTATGTTCAGGATTGAGGTGGCGGATAAGGATGCGAAGAAATGGCTGGCCGCTGACCTGCAAAAAGAGATGGACGACGTGAACAGGCGATTTCGGCGGCTTGCAGCCAAGCAGCCTGCAGCGGAGCGCAGCAAGCTTAATACCGAACTGGATGCCGCATGGAAAAAAGCGAATGATGAGCTTGGCCGGAGACTGAATACCTCCGAGGTGCGCACGGTATATCATTTGACGGTGGACCGCAGAACTCTTTTGCCGCAGCGGTTGTCCTCAGAGACGAGTATTCTGTATCATGACCTGGCCGGGGGAGTGCAGCATGAGGCGCTAGTGTCGGATACTTTTTTTCAGGACTATAAGTAAAAGCCGTGGCGTGCTACAATAGGTTCTGAATTTACCAGTGTTTAATAAACACGCTGCAGAGGAGAGAAATGCATATGAAAGACCCGCGAATTGTTAAACTGGCTCAGAACCTGGTCGGTTATTCCGTAGACGTTCAACCCGGCGAGAACGTGCTCGTGGAAATGATCGGTTCGGAGAGGGACCTGTTGAACGCTATTATTGAGGAAGTGGGACGGAAAGGCGGCAACGTATTCGTACAGCTGACAGACCGCACGGTACAGCGGGCAATGCTCAAGAACGCGACCCGCAAGCAAATGGAGATTTGGGCGGATATCGACCTGAACCGCATGAAGCAGATGCATTGTTATATCGGCATCCGGGCAGGGGAAAATGTGAATGATCTATCCGATGTGCCTGAAGACAAGATGAAGCTGTACAATTCCGTTTATTCCCATCCGGTACATAGCGAGCAGCGGGTAAAGCACACGAAATGGGTAGTGCTGCGTTATCCGAATGCCAGTATGGCGCAGCTGGCCAACACCAGCACAGAGGCGTTTGAAGATTTTTATTTCGACGTCTGCAATCTGGATTATGCGAAAATGGACCGGGCGCAGGATGCGCTGGCCGACCTGATGAACCGGACCGACAAGGTTCGCATTACGGGACCTGGTACGGACCTTACTTTCTCCATTAAAGGAATCGGCGCCGTCAAATGCTCCGGCCAATGCAATATCCCTGACGGTGAGGTGTATACGGCCCCTGTGCGCGATTCCGTCAACGGAACGATCAGCTATAACACGGCTACACTGTACAACGGCGTTACTTTTGAAAATGTAAAATTCCGTTTTGAAAACGGCAAAATTGTGGAAGCCACCAGCAATAATACGGAGCGCATCAACGAGATTCTGGACTCGGACGAGGGAGCGCGTCACATTGGCGAATTCGCTATAGGCTTTAACCCTTACATCCTGCATCCGATGAAGGATATTCTGTTTGACGAGAAAATCGCGGGCAGCCTGCACTTCACTCCAGGACAGGCATACGAAACGGCAGATAACGGGAACCGCTCCTCCATTCATTGGGACCTGGTGCTGATCCAGCGTCCGGACTACGGTGGCGGAGAAATTTACTTTGACGATGTGCTGATCCGCAAGGACGGGATTTTTGTTCTGCCTGAGCTGGAGGCTCTAAATCCTGAGAACCTGAAGTAAACATAATATGGTTGCTGGGAAAGCGATTTCAATGTATCATGTAGGTGTAATTACTATATATATGAATAAATGAAACTGCATGATCATTTAGTCAAAAGCGGAGGGATTCCTTATGTCCAGTAACAATGCGGCCGTTGTTGAAATTGCTCAGACAGCAGGCAAATTTACTTCATCCATCGTGCTTCATTCCGAGAACAAGTACATTGATGTGAAAAGTATTTTGGGCTTGTTCACTACGCTTGTGGACACCCACAGCTATGAGCTTCATGTCCATGGACCGGATGCCGACGCAGCCAAAGCTGCGATGGCGGAAGTGTTCGCCAAGCATGGTTTGAAAATTACGATCGCTGAAGACTAGTTTTAATCCTCAAAAAAAGCATTCCTGCCTATTCCGGCAGGAATGCTTTTTTTAGCAGGTTCTTGTATTAGCCAGCAATTTCGTCTAATATGAACTGTAGGACGCGTATGTGATTTTTGAGACAGAGGGGGGAAAAATGTGACTTCATCTGATTTACAGGAACAGCTTAATTTGAAAGCAATTACTCTGCTTCAAGAAGATGCGGATAAAATACACAAGCTCATTGAAGTGCAGATGGAAAACCTGGCTACCCGTTACTGTCCTCTCTATGAGGAAGTGTTGGATACTCAAATGTACGGCTTTTCCAAAGAAGTCGATTTTGCCGTCCGTGCCGGACTTCTCCCTGAAATGGTAGGCAAACAGTTGGTAAGCAAGCTGGAACGGAATCTTGCGATGCTCTACGAGGCTATGAATAAAAAGGAAGAGTAACTCCGGCGCGAGCAACTATAGAAGAGGCATGCGGCCATATGGCCGCATGCTTTTTTGGCATCTTTATCATCATACAAGGAAGAACGACACGCCCAGCATGGCGTATACAACAAGCAGCATGAGACCCTCATACCAGTTGGTTGAGCCGTCCTGGGTGATTGATTTGGCGATGAATACCGAAACGGCGATGGCCACGAGCTCGATGGTAGAGAAGACGATATCCATCGTATCCCCTGTAAAATAACTTACAAAAATCAGCACAGGCGCGACAAAGAGGGCGATCTGAAGGCTGCTGCCAACCGCAATTTCCACGGAAGCGCCGATTTTGTTCTTCATGGCCAGCATGATAGCGGCGCTGTGTTCGGCGGCGTTGCCGATAATGGCAACCAGGAATGCGCCCACAAACAGCTCGCTCAGTCCAAACCGGGTTGTAAAGACCTCCAGCGTATCAACCAGCCATTCGCTGACAAAGGCGACCATGACGGTAGCCAGCACCAGATACAGAATGGATCTGCCCCTGGACCAGGCCGGCTCATGCTCATGGGCGAGCTGCTGATCCTCATTATCCGTTACATCAGATAGGTAATCCTTATGCGTAATCATGGAGAACAGCAGCCAGGCCAAATAGGCGAGAATGAGAATGCCTGCCACAACCAGACTGAGGGTATCGGCTTCCCCTTCTGTAATGGAGTGTGTGTTCAGAAATACAGCCGGTACAAATAAGGAGATAACCGCTACAATCATCAGTGATCCGCTCAGGCCGGCGAGCGAAACATTATAATTTTGCACTTTATACTTCATGCCGCCGGCAAAGAGGCTGGCTCCCAGCACGAGCAGCAGGTTGCCGATAATGGAGCCGGTCAAGCTGGCTTTAACCATATCGTAAAGGCCTTCTTTAATCAGAAAGATCGCAATGATCAATTCTGCGGCATTGCCGAAAGTGGCATTCAGGAAGCCACCCAGACGCTGTCCGGCATAATGGGCTACGCTTTCGGTCGCACGTCCGAGGAAGCCGGCTACAAAAATGACGGCTATGGCTGCAATAACGAACTGAAGGATCGGATTCCAGTGCGCATAATGCGCGATTGCCGCCAGCAAAAAGGCGATAATCAGCAGTGCGGGAGATAACCACTTTTTCATTGTAACTTTCCACCTCATTGATGTATGTATTTTGTTGGATCAGGTATGATGAATAAAAGCATGCCTTATGAATATACCCAGAATGACATACTTTGTAAACGGAATTCATTGTTTGACGACAATCCTCCAAAGTCCGGTTTGCATTTGTGGGGGGGAACGATTTACAATACGGTTAAGGAAGCAAAGGGGGATATTGGTATGGCAGAACAGCTGGAATTGGAAATGGGCAATATTCGAATCTCCAATGACGTCGTATCGAAAATTGCCGGCATGGCGGCATTGGAAACACCTGGCATCGCAGCGATGTCCGGAGGTTTGTCCGAGGGCTGGGCTAAGAGGCTTAGCGGGAAAAATGTGCAAAAAGGCGTGACGGTGGAAGTCGGACAGCTGGAAGCCGCCATTGACCTGCGTATTATTGTTCTGTATGAAACACCAATCCAGGAAGTATCCCGGATGCTTCAGCAGAACGTAAGGGAAGCCGTCGAAAGCATGACAGGCCTGCGTGTTGTAGAGGTTAACGTCAAGGTTGAGGGCGTGGCCTTCAAGGATGACGAGATGTAAAACAGTTTTAGATGGAAAAAGACTGGCGGATTGATATCTCCGCCAGTCTTTTTTGCCTTGTATCTAGTTTTGTCTGAAACGGTTCATCCTCCGGTTTTCGAAGCGGGTAGGAGCGCTGGTACGGATGGCAACCTCCTTGGTGCGTTCCTGGATAACCTGCCTGGAATTTTCGCGTGAAATACTCAGCATGATCCCCATGGACAGCATCATCACAAGCAGGGAGGAGCCGCCGTAGCTGATAAACGGCAAGGTTACCCCGGTCATCGGGATGGTCTGCGTCACTCCCCCGATATTAATAAATGCCTGGATGGCAATAAGCCCCATAATCCCCGTTCCCACCAACGTTCCGAACGGATCCTGGCACCTCAAGGCAATCAGCACTCCCCTCCAGATAAAGTACAGATAGAGGAGAAGGAACAGGCCTGTGCCGATAAAGCCGAATTCCTCGCCGATGACGGAAAAGATAAAGTCGTTAAACGAGTTTGGCAAATAGTGAAGCTTCATAATGCCTTGTCCAAAACCTGTGCCTGCAACTCCCCCGTCACCGATGGCGCGCAAGGATTGCAGCAGGTTATAACCGGAGCCCTGCGGGTCTTTCTTGGGATCAAGAAAGGCCTCGACACGTCCCACCCGGTAATCCTTTTTATCCGTAACTGCGTTGGAGTCAGCGGATATGGAGTCCAGCAGTGAGCCGACGCCGAATACGATCGATGCAGCCACAACCAGCAGCAGCAGCGAGCCGGTAATGTGCTTCAGGCTGGCGCCGCCGGCATAAATGATTAGACCGCTTGTAGCTACAAGGATGAGGCAGGAGCCCAAGTCAGGCTGAAGCATGACAAGACCCGCCACGAATCCGACAATTACGGTGACCGGCAGAAAACCTGTCTTGAGATCCCGGAATTTCTCTCCCTTTTTGGCGATCAGTGCGGAAAGATACAGAATAATTGTGATTTTGGCGAACTCTGTCGGTTGGATGCCGAATGCGCCTGCATTAAACCAGCTTCTCGCTCCGTTCAGTCTGCCTGCAAACAGGACCAGGATGAGCAGGATTATCGTAAAGATAAACATCGGTTTAAACAGCTTTTTATATTTCTCCATCCGGATATTCATCGCAACGAACATCACGAAGGTGCCAAGCACGGCAAATGCGGCCTGCCGCTTGGTCAAATAAAACGGGTCGTTGTTCATGCCGTCATTCATAAGTGCAACGCTGTAGCTTGAACTGTAAATCATAACCACTCCGAATCCGACCAAAAGCAGCGTCAGAATGAGCAGCTGAAAATCCGGTGTGCCTCTTCGACGCTCCGGCTTCTTATCTTTCATATCCCGTTCCCCTTGATTTCGCCTATCAAGCTTCAGGCTTCAGGCGTTCATTTGGTATAGTCTGAAGATATTAGAAAGTATAAACTTCCTGGAATAATCCTCCTAATATCGCAAGGAAAACCGCCACTAAACGCGGTCTGTCTTCTTTGAATGTACGTCGATAGACGTTTTTCGTATAGTTTCCATCATAGTATGTTTGTCTGCCTTCTGCAACCCAAACAAGGCAGTTATATACCGTAAAGCATACTGATCTGCTACAATGAAAAGATAGAGTTGAATTACCAGATCGGCATGAAAGGAGAAGTAACGGATGAATGAAGAGTTATGGATGAAGGAACTGCAGGAGCAGATGGTACAATGGCGGCGCCACCTTCACATGAACCCGGAAATTTCCTTTCAGGAAAGCGGCACGGCAACGTTTGTAGCCAACAAGCTAAAACAATGGGATATTGAAGTCAGGGAAAACGTGGGAGGCCACGGCGTCATCGGAACGATCCGCGGCACCCGGCCGGGACCTGTCGTCATGCTGCGTGCGGATATGGATGCTCTGCCGATTGAAGATGAGAAGGACTGCGAGTATCGTTCCACCGTCAAAGGGGCAATGCATGCCTGCGGGCATGACGGGCATACCTCGATGCTGCTCGGCACGGCTGCGTATTTCAGCCGCCACCGGGATAGCATTAAAGGGGAAGTCCGCTTTCTGTTTCAGCCAGCGGAGGAGCTGCTTCCCGGCGGAGCGGTCAGTGTAATCCGTGAAGGCGCACTGGAAGGGGTCGACGTGATCTACGGCATCCATCTGTGGACACCGCTGCCCTCCGGGACAGCAGCCAGCTGTGCGGGTGCCATGATGGCCGCTGCCGATGACTTTTATATCGAGCTGACGGGAAAAGGTGGCCATGGCGGCATGCCGCAGGCGACTATTGACAGTGTGGTTGCCGGATCCGCTCTCGTCATGCAGCTGCAGAGCGTGGTAAGCCGCTCCGTTGATCCGCTTCAGCCTGCCGTTCTGACCGTAGGTACGATTCATGGCGGCTCTGCGCAGAACGTGATCGCCGAAACGTGCAAGCTCAGCGGAACGGTGCGCACATTTGATGAGCACAGCCGCTCCGTTATGAAGGAAAGGCTGCATACCATCACGGAGCAGACCGCTGCAGCCTATGGAACAACCGCTTCCGTCCGGTACATTATGGGTTACCCGCCGGTGGTGAACGATGCGGAGGAAGCGGGGCGTTTCTTCAGGGAAGCGGCGTCCGTGTTCGGCGCTTCCGGTGTGCAGGAGTCACCCAAGCTGATGCCTGCCGAGGATTTTGCATATTACCTGCAGCAGGTGCCCGGCTGTTTTATGTTCGTCGGAGCGGGCAATCCGGAGAAAGGGGCCATCTATCCGCATCATCATCCGAAGTTTGATTTTGACGAGGATGTCATGCTGAACGGCGTGAAGCTGTTCATCCGTATGAGTGAAGCATACGCCGGGGAGCATTCTGCACACAAGGCATAAAGCTGCTGGCGCATGCTCCGTTAAAGTCGCCTAACGTCCAGCGAATGTGTCATCAAAATTTGGGCACCCTACTGTTCGAAAGGAGGATGTTCCCATGAAAACCATTCAGGATGTAATGACCAAGGATTGTGTGACGGTATCCCCTCAGGACCCGCTCCACGAGGCAGCCATGAAAATGAGACAGAATGATACCGGCTTTATTCCCGTGATTGAGCAGGGCTCCCGCAAGCTGGTTGGGGTGCTGACCGACCGGGACTTGACCGTGCGCGGGTATGCCAACAACCATCCTGGCACAACTCCGGTGGATCAGGTGATGAGTAAGGATATCCGCACCATCTCCCCGGAGAAGGATGTGCATGAGGCCGCCCACATTATGGCTGATGAGCTTATCCGCCGCCTCCCTGTCGTTGAAAATGGCAATCTGGTCGGCGTGGTGTCAATCGGTGACCTCGCTGTACGCGATATTTTCGTCGATAACGCGGGGGAGGCGTTAAGCCGTATCTCGGAGCACGTTCACTAGCTCGCCTAAGTTACCAATGGCTGACATGGAGTTCAATCCCGCGGGATTGGGCTTCTTGTCTTAAAAGAGACTTTTTTGGGGAGTATTTACATAACAAGCAAGTGGAGAATCAGAGAGAAGGGGACTGACATGAAAGAGGACAAGCCTTGTATTGTACAGCGTGACGGTTCGGTGCTTCTGGCTGCCGATTCCCCCGCAGCGGAGCTGGCCCGGTCCGAGCTGCAGCACTTTGCCGAGCTCGTCAAAAGTCCGGCCGCGTTTCATACTTACCGGATCACCTCGCTTTCCCTCTGGCATGCCGCAGCGCTGGGCTGGACTGCGGAACGGATCGTAGGCACGCTTCAGGGCCTGTCCAAATGGGATGTTCCTGCAGCCGTTGCCGATAACATCCGGAAGGTTGCGACCCGGTACGGAAAGCTGCGGCTGGAGCAGAACGCGGGGGATGGGCTGAAGCTGGCGTCAGAGGATGAAGGGCTGCTCAATGAGCTGCTCGCTTTGAACGAGATGGGAAAGTACGGGCTGAAGAGAATTGACAGGCATACCGTTTACGTTCCGGCGATCGGACGGGGGATACTGAAGCAGGAGCTGACTCGCCTTGGATATCCGGTGATTGATGTGGCCGGGTTCCACCAGGGGAGCGGGCTGTCTTTCTCGCTAATGGGACGCAAGGGCAGGCTTGAGCTCAGGGATTATCAGACGGACGCGGTCCAAGCCTTTGAGGGAAATGACGGCATGGGCGGCAGCGGCGTGCTGGTGCTTCCCTGCGGGGCCGGCAAAACGGTGATCGGCATGGCGGTCATGGAGCGGCTGCAGTGCGAGGTGCTTATTTTGACATCCAATACAACATCTGTGCGGCAGTGGATTGAGGAGCTGAAGAGCAAGACAGACATTCCGGAGAGCTGTATCGGCGAATATTCCGGCCAAAAAAAACAGGTTCGGCCCGTGACCGCTGCCACTTACCAGATTCTGACCCACCGCCGCTCCAAAGAGGGCGAGTTCGAGCATATGAAGCTGCTTAGTGAACGCAATTGGGGGTTGATCGTTTATGACGAGGTGCATCTGCTTCCTGCCCCAGTGTTCAGGGCGACGGCGGACATCCAGGCTACACGGCGGCTGGGACTGACCGCCACATTGGTAAGAGAGGACGGAGCGGAGCAGGACGTCTTTTCCCTGATCGGCCCCAAACGTTATGAAATGCCCTGGAAGGTGCTGGAGCAGCAAGGCTGGATCGCCAAGGTAGAGTGCGTGGAAATGCGCATTCCCATGACCGGGCCGCTGAGGGAAAAATACAGCCTCGCCGAAGGCAAGCAGCGCTACAGACTGGCTGCGGAGAACCCCGCCAAGCTGGAGGCTGTCCGGAGTCTGCTGCGCCGGCACGAAGGCAAGCCCACGTTGGTCATCGGACAGTATTTGGACCAGCTGCGCCATGTGGCCCGGGAGCTGGAGGCGCCGCTCATTACGGGTAGCATGCCGCAAAGCGAAAGAGTGCGCTTATTTGAAGCTTTTCGCCGGGGAGAGTTCAGCACTATTATCGTATCCAAAGTGGCCAATTTTGCGGTGGACCTGCCGGATGCGGCTGTCGCGGTCGAAATATCGGGCAGCTTCGGCTCCCGGCAGGAGGAGGCCCAGCGGCTTGGCCGGATTTTGCGGCCCAAGCAGGGGGAGAACAGGGCATTTTTCTATACCCTTGTAACGGAGAACAGCAAGGAAACGGAATTTGCCGCCAAACGGCAAATGTTCCTCATTGAGCAGGGATATGAATACCGCCTGATTGGAACAGATCGGATACCAGAGCTTGCGGAAACGGATGAGCCTGTAAAAAGGGAGGCATGATGGCTTAATGGTGTCAAAGGAAGCGGAGGAAAAGCTGTTCGGATTAACACCGGAGGAAAAGCTGCTGCTGAAACATTGCTTCATCCGTCATGCCGGACAGCCGATGGAGGAAGAAGCGCCCGCACGCCTGCTAACAGGCAGGCTGAGCGGAGCCGAATGCAGAATTGCAGTGCTGGGGCTCCGCCGGAAGGGCTGGCTGGATGCCGTCGTGAAAACGTGGGGGGAACGGCTGCTGTTCATCCCTGCGGACAGGCTGCCTGAGCTGTACAGGCTTCTGCTCACGGAGAAGGTCATGCCGGATGGGGGCAGGCAGCCGGAAAAGCTGCTTGAGGCTGGGGAAGGAATGGAAGCCCGTCTGCTGCACGCGCTCGCCTGGATCGCCAGAAACGGCCTGCCGCTGACCTCCAAAGGCACGGTTCATAAAAGGGCTTTGAGCAAAATGAACGAATTATCGCCGTTCAAGGAAAGCTCGTTGCAGGAATTGGGGCTGCAGTATGCACACAGTGATATTTATTCACTGCCGGCTGCCGTGCTGCTTGATCTGCTGCTCAGCCTCGGATTGCTGGTGAAGGACACATCAGCATATAGCATTCATACGCCTGCCCTCTTCTCATGGATCAGGCTGCCCCAGGCACAAATGAGCCGCTGGATGCTGCTGACCGTCATGGAGCGTTACGGCAGGCCGCATCCTGCCGCACAGCATGTGCGCGGCCTTCTGGGCTTGGCGGGGAGCCGGGCGGAAGAGTGGCTGGCCGTGGATCCGCTGCTGGAGCTGCTGCAGCAGGCTGGGGCTGCCGACGACCTTGATCTGAAGGAGGAGGCGGATCAATGGCTGACAGTGCTGGCGGAATTCGGCCTGGCGGACAAAGGCATGGCCGACGACGGCTCGCTGTACATCCGCTGGAGGGTTCCGGCCGCAGAGATGCTGAAGCCGGATTTCTCGCCTGCCGAGCCGGAGCAGAACGGTTTTTATGTACAGCCGGATTTCGAAATCATTGTTCCGCCGGAATGCGGCTTCGAGGTCCGCTGGCTGCTGGAATGCTGTGCCGAGCAGACGAGCGCGGGCCGGATGTCCTTGTACCGGCTCAGCCGTGAGAGCATCACGGAGGCGGTGGAGTCGGGCATGGAGCTGCCGGCACTGGAGGAATTTCTAACGGCCAATTCCTTCACAGGCTTGCCGGACAACGTTCTGCATGCTCTCCGGCAGTGGGCTGGCGGGACCGCCCGCACCACTTTCTCGGCTGTCACACTGCTGCGCTGCCGCAGCCGGGAGGATGCGGATACCGCTGCAGGCGCCCCCCGGCTCAGTGGACTTCTGGAGCGGCTGGGCGAGCTTGATTTTATCATTGCGCCCGGTGAGGAGGAGCGTGTCCGCAAGGCGCTGGCCGCCATCGGGCTTACGCCGCGCAAAGGGACGGAAGGAAGCGGCAGCGCCGCTCCTTCTTTTCCTCTGCCTTCGCAGGAAGCTTCCGTGGCATCTGCCGAACCAGGGCAAGCCGATTTTTATGTGGAAGGACGGCCCGGGCTTGTGTATACAGGGAAAACCTTGCATTTTTATGACAAGGACGCAGAGGTGCCTTCACCTGAATCCTTTTTTCCCGGCAGGTCATCCGTTCCTACTTCATGGACTTCCCAGCTTCGTTCCTATCATCCCTCCACAGCCAGGAAGATTATGGAACAGGCGGTTGAATGGCAGACGGCGGTCGTGCTGCGCAGCGGTGATCAAGATATAGAGTTGTTGCCGGAAGCGGTCAGCGGCGGAGCAGAGTGGCAGGTTACGGGCTGGTTCCGCAGCCCAGAGGGAACAGAGCCGCAGGCCAAAACCGTGCTGAAACCGTCCGACTGGAGGGAAATGCGGCTGCTGCTGCCCATTTCGCTTGGGTAAACCGAGTGCGCTTTTGCCAAAACCGCTTCTTTCCCGACGCATGATGTGCTATGATGAATTAGTCTACCTTGCGTAAAATTTAAAAGAAGCGAGATGAATATTCATGGACGTAGCCGAGCTGAACACGGTTAACATGGCTGAAGTGCTGATATACGCCTATGAATTAGGCGACATGATCAACGAGTCCGCCGAAGTGTCGGACTATCTATATTGGAAGCAGCGTGTGGCGGAAAACCCTGAAATTGCGGAGTTGGTCCGCAGGCTGGAAGCCAAGAAGGAGCTGTTCGAGGAAACAAAGCGTTTCGGACATTTTCATCCGAATTATCATGCAGCCAAGGAAGAGGTAGAGGCTGTGGAGGCGCAGATGGAGCAGTTTGAAGAGGTACGCCGTTTCAAGCAGGCAGAGAAAGCGCTGGACGATCTGCTGCACGAAATGTCGGAAACGATTGCCTACTCTGTTTCCGACAGCATCAAAGTACCGAGCAATGATCCGCTGCCTACAGGCGGATGCGGAAGCGGCGGCAAATGCTCCTGCGGCTGACCTGCCGGGCCTGCTGCTTGATGGAAAAGGGGGATAAAGCATGTTTGCCGAACGGACAGGTTATATCATCTGGGTATCGGATGTAAAGGCTGCGCGCAATCTGGAGAAGTATGGAAGCGTACACTATATTTCCAAGCGTCTTCAATATGTCGTCATGTATATGGACGCACACCGTGCGGAAGATACGATAAAAAACATCCGCAGGCTTCCATATGTACGTAAAATTGAGCGTTCCTTCAGGAATGAAATCAAGACAGAGTACTCCAAAAGCCAGGATAAAACGAATTTTTACGGGATGTAGGACAGGCGGTTCTTCTCTCAGACATAAAAACGATCAAAAAAAAACAGCCCCAGGGCTGTTTTTTTGATTGAAGAAAGTATAAGTTTTCAGCGGAGCTGAAGCTTTTCTTTAATCGCAAGAATAACTTCCGCCAACGCGATCTGTTCTTTTTGAAGGTTCGTTGCCAGACGTTTTTCTTATTTTAGCTGATAAGTCTTTACCAGCGTGTGTCAGCTTTGCCCCTGGGAGGAAAGCAGGGTATACTAGGTCTATAAGTATATGCGGTATGAACGCTTGAGCTGATGTTTTGAGTAACGGTTCCGCATTCAGAGCTTGTAGTACCGGGACTATTGATGTAATATATTGGATATATTTAGATAGTAAGACCTATCTACCGGGAGTGATACCCCATGCGGGATAAAGCGATGCAGCGTTGGAGCACCTATGAGCCTTTCTATGTAACTTTAGGCGACAAGAGAGTAGCCGACATTGTCGTAACGAATCATGCCAAAATACGTTATAGTGATCGCGTGGAGAACAAGGAAACCGGTACGGATCGGATTGCCTCGTGGCTGTGGGAATGTCTTAAGCAGAACAGAATGACTTCCTACTACCGCAACGAACAGGATGTCTATCTTATCGATAAAGACATCGTTGTCGTCGCCGAATTTGGCGAGCTGCCCGGGGAAATGGATATTACAGGAAAGCCATTGCATAAAATGATTATTGTAACTTTTCTTGGACGCATGTCTGAGACGATCGAGCTTAGAGATTTGAAATCCTATTATTCATGGCTGCGTCACTCGCGGCGCATGGCCTTGATCAAGAACAGCCGCAAGCGGAGATGAATCCGCCCCAGTGTTAAACGACCAGAGCATGCAGACGACTGCACGCTCTTTTTGTGTTTCAGGGAATTAACCGGTGTATGCTGCAGAGGTTTTCGCCACTTTTGAAGGATGCTTTGTGGGCAGAACGTGATTCGGTTAAAATAGGAGTACAGGAAAGGAGCGGAATCGATTGAACTTTCACCAGCTTCATATTTTTTACACCGTAGCGGAAAGAGGCAGCTTCTCCGCCGCTGCTCAAGCCTTGCATATGACCCAGCCTGCCGTCACGATGCAGATTCAGTCCCTGGAGGATTATTTCGGCGCCAAGCTGCTGAACCGTTCCACCAAAAAGATCGAGCTGTCCGAAGCGGGAAAAGCGCTGCTGCCGTACGCCAAAAGGAGCATAGACCTTGTCCGTGAAGCGGATCAGTCCATGTCCTCCTTTACCCACATGCTGGAAGGCAGACTGCAGCTGGGGGCCAGCCTCACGATCGGCGAATCTGTGCTGCCGCGGCTGCTGGGCCCGTTCGGACGGGAGTTTCCCCACATCCGGGTGATGATGAAGGTAATGAATACTGCTCAGATCATGGATGAAATTCTGAAGAACCAGCTGAGCTTCGGATTGATTGAAGGGCCGGTGCAGCATGCCGATATCGCGGTGGAGCCTGTCATGCAGGATGAGCTGAAGCTCATCGTGCCTGCAGGCCATCCGCTGGCGAAGCAGCGGAACGTTAAAATGAAGGATGCGCTCGCCTATCCCTTCGTACTGCGTGAGCAGGGCTCCGGCACGCGTCAGGTGATGGAGGAGGAGCTGATGCGCAAAAATTTCGATCTCTCCAGGCTCGATGCCATAATGGAGCTCGGCAGTACCGGAGCAGTGAAATCAGCGGTCGAGGAAGGGCTGGGCATTACGATGCTGTCTCCTTCTTCCGTCAAGCATGAGGTTGCCCTCGGTCTGCTCAAGATTGTGGACATTGAAGATGTTTCCTTCAAGCGTCCGTTTTATGCCATTCATTTAAAATCTTCTCTGCTTCCCATACCGGCGGTCACCTTCCTGACTTATCTGCGCCGCCAGCAGCCGGATCAGGGGAGCGGGGCACAGGACAAGGAACAGACACACTGAGGAGGCGTAAATGATGGAAGGTCAAGGTTTATGCGATTTGCATACACACACTACAGCTTCGGACGGCATGTTATCTCCGGCCGAAAACGTCAGGCTTGCCAAGGAAAAGAGGATGGCCGCCTTGGCCATCACCGATCATGACACTGTTGCAGGCATCCCGGAAGCCCTTGAGGCCGGGCGGAAGTACGGAATCACAGTTGTTCCCGGAATTGAAATCAGCACCCGTATGAAAGGAAAGGATATTCATGTGCTCGGTTATTATGTCAATTACGAGGATTCTGTGTTTCTGGAGCGTCTCGAAGGGCTGCGCCGGACTCGGGATGAGCGCAATGGGCTGATCATTGCCAGGCTGAACGAACTGGGGATTCCAATCACGATGGAAGAGGTCAGGAACCGGCTGGGCAGGGCGCTGGAGCCTGACGAGACGCTGGGACGCCCGCATATTGCCGATGTGCTGGTGGCCAAGGGTTTTGCCGCCGATCTCAGGGACGCCTTTGACAAATATCTGGCGGAAGGAGCTGCCGCCTACGTCTCCGTTCCCCGCCTTTCCCCCGGGGAGGCCTGCCGGTGGATCCGGGAGGCTGGGGGTGTGCCAGTATTGGCCCATCCCGGATTATATGGAGACGACGAGCTGGTCCGCTCCATTATCGAGCAGGATAAGCCGGCCGGATTGGAAGTGAGCCATTCCGATCACGATGCAGCTGCCGAAGCGAAATACCGGACCATGGCGGAGAGCTATGGGCTCATCCCCACAGGCGGCTCCGATTTCCACGGTGTGCGGCAGGGCGTAGTCTTTCACGGAGAACTGGGCGGACGTACAGTCGGCATCAAAACACTTAACCTGCTGCAGGCTGCGAAAAAATAACTTCACCTATACCTAACTCAAATAGTCATGCTTCGTTCATCCCGCAAATGTTGTTTTACCAGGCGTAGGCTTCCGGCGCTGCTCCCCCCGGTCCAGGGAAAATGCGGTCCAGCTCATCCAGCGTAGCCTGGTCGAGCTGGATGTCTACAGCGCGCAGCGTGTTCTCCAACTGGTCGATCGTTCTTGGCCCGATAATCGGAGCTGTAACAGCCGGGTTGGAGAGCAGCCAGGCCAAAGCTACGTTAGCCTGCGATTCGCCGAGCTCATCGCACAGCTTGGTGTACTGCTCCAGTTGCTGGCGGTGACGTTCGATGCTAGCTTTGCCCTGGCTTGTGCGTGTACCCTTCTCGGCGTTCAGCGCGCTTCCGCCGAGAAGCCCGCCGGCTAGTGGGCTCCATACAACTACACCCAAACCGTAGTCCAGGGCTGCCGGAAGTACCTCAAGCTCCGCATTACGGTTCACCAGATTGTAATGATGCTGCTCGCTGACGAGACCCATAAAATTGCGTTTCTCTGCGGCTGACTGAACTTTCGCTAAATGCCAGCCAGCAAAGTTGCTGGAGCCAATATAATCGACTTTGCCTTGGTCCACCATCGCTTCGAATCCTCCCCACAGTTCTTCCCATGACGTTCTGCGGTCGATGTGGTGCATCTGGTAAAGCTCGATATGATCCGTTTGCAGACGGCGCAGGGAGCCTTCAAGGTGACGGCGGATTTTGTACAGGGACAAACCGGCTTCATCGTTTGGCCCATCGTTGGCATCGTTCATTTGGCCGTAAACCTTGGTTGCGAGCACGACCTTTTCCCGGCGTCCGCCGCCTTGGGCGAACCATTTGCCGATAATTGTTTCTGTCAGGCCGGCATTTTCCCCCCAGCCGTACACGTTTGCCGTATCAAAAAAAGTAATGCCTGCATCCAGCGCTGCATCCATGATGCGGAAAGCATCCTTCTCATCCGTAGCTACGCCAAAATTCATCGTTCCGAGACACAAGCTGCTGACCTTCATTCCTGTTTTGCCCAAGTAAGTATATTTCACGACCCAACACACCTCTCCTTATTTGATTGATTGGACCTCGGTGAGAACTACAATTCATACCTTACAGCATTCGTGCTACACGAAGGCAAGTGTTTTTATCAAATAAAATTGAATTACGCTGCGAATCAGGTTTGCAAGACCTTTGCCATCGCTGTTGAACCCTTCCGAAAGAAAGGAAAATTGTACTTTATTGCAATTGTCATTTTCTTGTGTTAACAATAAATCAACTGTGCTTATTCCCTGATGCCCTCAGGGTTATTCGCTTACACTTTCAATGCAAGTCAAAATAGTTTTGGACGAGGAGGGTATGTTATGTACACGGTAAAAGAAGTGGCTCAAATGCTTGACTTAAGCGAGCATGCGGTTCGCTATTACACGGATAAGGAATTAGTACCGAGTATAATCCGGGACGCCAATAACAACCGTCTATTCAATGAGGAATCCGTCAATTGGCTTATCGGTGTGAAGATAATGAAACAATGCGGGATGTCGATCGAAGATATTAAAAACTATGCGGATCTTTGCATCAAAGGAGATTCTACTATTCAGGAACGCTATGAGATTATAATGAGACAAAGAGAACGCGCCCTTCTTCAATTGCAGGAAGCCCAAAATACAGTTGATTATTTGGAAGCCAAATCCAATCATTACCTTAACATTATTGAGGGCGTTATTAACGACAGCGCCAACCCTGCTAAGTGGCCACGAAACTCTGAACTACATGAAGTTTGGAACGGATTCAAGAAGGTTGGCGCCAACTAACGTCGGGTTGTCTTTGCAGGAATTAACATGTGAAGACAAATCTTAACAAAAACAGAGGATGAAGCCGCGCAAATTGCGCATCGGCTTCATCCTCTGTTTTTTTAATATATAAGCAGGAACAGGCTGTCAGCTGCTTTTTACCTTGCCGGGAAGCCGTTTGACAAGCTCTTCATCCGGCGTAATGTACAGCGTCCGCTGATGATCGTAGATGACAAAGCCTGGTTTGGCGCCGCTCGGCTTGCGGACATGGCGGATCAGGGTGCAGTCGACGGGAACGCTGCTCGATTGCTTGGCCTGGCTGAAGTAGGCGGCAAGCTGCGCCGCTTCCTCAAGGGTAGCATCACCGTAGCTCTCCGAGCGGATCACCACATGGGAGCCCGGGATATCCTTGGTGTGAAGCCATGTGTCATTTGGCCCGGCCAGCCGGTTGGTAAGATATTCGTTCTGCAGGTTGTTTTTGCCTACATAAATCTCGATTCCCTCGGAAGAAATATACTGGTGCAGCGCTGGGCGGTCGTTCTTTTTCTTCTTTTTGACCTTCTTGGCCCGGTCCCGCAAATACCCCTGCTGCACGAGCTCTTCCCGGATTTCTTCAATATCGCTCATGGACGCATGCGAGAGCTGCTGAAGCAAATTGTCGATATAGGCGATTTCCTCATGGGTTTTCAGCTGCTGCTCCTCAATCACAGCCAGGCTGTTTTTATATTTATTATATTTTTTAAAATAACGCTGGGCGTTGTCGGAGGGGCTGAGCAGCGGATCGAGCGGAATGGCGATCTCCTTTTGCTGCTCGTCGTAAAAGTTGACAAGCACGGCCTCCTGATCCCCTTTGGATATGGCATGCAGAGAGGCAAAAAGCAGCTCCCCGTAAATGCGGTACTGGTCCGCATCCTCAGCCTCCTCCAAATCCCGCTGCAAATTGTCGAGCTTTTTCACGTTCTTGCTGCGTTCATTTTGCAGGAAGCGCAGCAGGTCGCTTACCCTTTGCTTGACGCTGTCGCGTTCCGCCTTATCTCCATAAAAATCCTCCAGGCATTGGCTGATGGAGTCATACGTCTTTGCTCCACCTTCAATCAATCTCAAGGGGATGGCGGAGAAAACGTCCTTTCCCTTCGCATTCAGGCCGGATACAGGCTGGTAGCGGTGCCCCCGGACATTGCTCATGATATCTGAAAAAGCCTGCCACAAACGCTCAGCATCCTCCTTCTGTTCACTGGAATTCACACCTCCAGCTTCTGCTGCCCGCAGCGCAATCTCTGCGGCAATCAGGGGGCTGACCCCTGTAAAGGTGTTCACGATCCACTGTGCCGCGTCTGCCTGCTCCATCTGGAAGGTCTCCATAAAAGCGGTCTTATCCGTCTCCAACGGGTCAAGCTTGTGCTGCTGCGGGGGTTCCGTGTAGGAAAATCCCGGCATGACCACACGGTAACTGCTGATCGCAGGCGTTACATGATGAATGCCGTCAAGAATTGTATTTGATGCCGGGTCTACCAGGATGATGTTGCTGTGCCGTCCCATTAACTCAATAATGATGCGTTTCTGGGAGAGATCACCCAATTCGTCGCGCTGCCTTATATCCATATGGATGATGCGCTCCATGCCGACCTGCCGGATGTCTTCGATAATACCGCCTTCACAGTGCTTGCGCAGCAGCATGCAGAACATGGGCGCTTCTGCCGGATTGATAAAGGTCTGGGCCGTAAATTGAACGCGCGGATAAGTGGGATTGGCCGACAGCAGCAATTTTCCGCTTTCTCCCTGAATCCGCAGGTTAAATACAATGTCCCTTTCATTGGGCTGGTGAATTTTATTAATGCGTGCGCCGCGGCAGCTCTGCAGCTCATGCACGATGGCGCGCGTAACGATTCCGTCTAATGCCATAATTTGCAATTCTCCTGTCATGAATGATAGAGGTAGTTCAAAAAGTCATCTTTTGATCACGAAGGAAGTCAGGGAACGAACTCGACATCGAATCTTGAATTCAGCCGGGCCTTCCGATGCTCACGTACCCCAAGTACGCTCCGCTCCTCAGTCCCTATCTTCATTCAAGCTTCTCGGTGCTGAAAACCTGACTTTTTGAACATGTACTGATAGATAGCAGTCATTGAACCGGATATATATATGAATTACCCGTCTCTATATGATACATAAGTTTGGCCCAAAACATAAGACCAGCCTCTGTGATAATTATAGCCCTGTCCGAATAGATTGAAGTTAGAGGCTGTCCGGCCGCTGTGAACAGGCAATGGAAGTTGAAAGGACAATGTGCCGGACGGAACCGCATCAGCCGACGAACGAACGGATTATGAGAGACCGGGAGGGGAAACGGAAGAATGGAACAAAAGCATTGGCACCAATTAGGCGCAGAGCAGCTGCAGTCGAGCTTGAATGTGGATCCGAAGCGCGGTCTGACGGGAGACGAGGCAGCGCTCCGTCGCAAGGAGGCAGGCTGGAACGAGCTTTCGGAGGGAAAGCGCATTTCGCCGATCACACTGCTGCTGAATCAATTTAAAGATTTCATGGTGCTTGTCCTCATGGGCGCGACGCTTGTGTCAGGCCTGCTGGGAGAGTACCTTGACGCCATTACCATCATCGCGATCATACTGCTGAACGGATTGCTCGGTTTTGTTCAGGAATTTCGGGCAGAGCGCTCGCTGCGTGCGCTCAAGCAGCTGTCCGCCCCGTCCGCCAAGGTGATCCGGGACGGAAAAAGCATGCTCATTCCCGCAAGAGAGCTTGTTCCGGGAGATATTGTACAGCTGGAAAGCGGAGACCGCATTCCGGCCGATCTTCGGCTGTTTCAGACGAGCAGCTGTGATGTGGAAGAATCGGCCCTGACCGGTGAGTCGGTACCGGTAAGCAAGCACAGCCGGCCGATCCCGGCGGAAGAGGTACCCCTCGGGGATATGAAAAATATGGGCTTCATGGGCACCATGGTCACACGGGGAACGGCCAAAGGCATTGTCGTCCGCACGGGCATGGACACGGAAATGGGCAAAATCGCAGATCTTATCCAAAACACCGAAGCCCAGGAGACGCCGCTTCAGCATAGACTGGAGCAGCTTGGCAAAATTTTGATTTTGGTGGCCCTGGCCTTGACTGTGCTCGTAGTAGTTGCAGGCATTATGCATGGACAGCCAGCAGTCGCCATGTTTCTTGCAGGGGTCAGTCTGGCGGTGGCGGCCATTCCGGAAGGGCTGCCTGCGATCGTTACGATTGCCCTTGCCCTTGGTGTCCAGCGCATGATCAAACGCAAGGCCATTGTGCGCAAGCTGCCTTCTGTGGAAACGCTGGGTTGCGCCTCGGTTATCTGCTCCGACAAAACAGGAACGCTGACGCAAAACAAAATGACGGTTACCCGGCTATGGATGGGCGGACGCGAGCTGCAGGTTACAGGTGAAGGATATGAGCCGGCAGGAAGCATTCTTGCAGGGAGCCAGCCTGCCGATCTGAAGAACGATGAGGCGCTGCACAGGTTGCTTCAGGGCGCGGCCCTGTGCAACAATGCGGAAATCGCCCTGGCGGAAGCAGGCGGAACCCGGGGGAAGAAAAAGAAAGGGGAACAGGAGCTGCTGCCCACGTGGGAGCTCAAGGGTGACCCTACGGAAGGCGCCCTCGTCACGCTCGCAGCCAAAGGCGGAGTCACGCAGCAGGAGCTGGCGGAGAGCTATACGCGCGAGCAGGAGTACCCTTTTGATTCGGAGCGGAAGCGGATGTCCGTATTGGTTGCGAACAGCAGCGGCGAGCGCTTCATCTTCAGCAAGGGTGCTCCGGACATGCTGCTGGAGCAGTGTTCCCGCATTCTGTGGGAGGGCAAAGAAATTCCGCTGACGGGCACGCTGCGCCAGAAGGTGATGGCGGCGAATGAAGGTTTGGCCTCCGATGCCTTGCGGGTGCTCGGGATCGCTTATCGCGAGCTGCGTTCCCATGAGCATATCGGCAGCGAATCCGAGGCGGAGTCCCAACTCGTGTTCATTGGTTTGACGGGCATGATCGATCCTCCGCGGCGCGAGGTCAGAGAGGCGATATTGAAATGCCGCCGCGCCGGCATCCGCACGATCATGATTACAGGCGATCACGGCACAACCGCCGAAGCGATCGCGCAGCAGCTCGGCATTCTGCAGCGCGGTTCACAGGTGCTTACAGGCCAGCAGCTGAACAATATGGACGAAGATGCGCTGGATAAAGCGGTGGACAGCACGTCCGTCTTCGCAAGAGTGTCGCCGGAGCATAAGCTGCGGATTGTTAAATCGCTGCAGCGCAAGGGTCATGTAGTCGCGATGACGGGTGACGGTGTCAATGACGCGCCTGCCGTCAAGGCGGCCGATATCGGTATCGCCATGGGCATTACCGGGACGGATGTTACGAAAGAAGCGGCTGCGCTGGTGCTGAATGATGACAATTTCTCGACCATTGTGGCGGCCATTGAGGAAGGGCGGAGCATCTACGAAAATATCCGCAAGTTTATCCGCTATCTGCTTGCTTCCAATGTCGGCGAGATTCTTACGATGTTTTTCGCGATGATGGCCGGGCTGCCGCTGCCGCTGCTGCCCATTCAAATTTTGTGGGTCAATCTGGTTACTGACGGGCTGCCGGCCATGGCGCTCGGGGTTGACCAGCCCGAGAAGGATCTGATGGAGCAGCGCCCACGCGGGGCCAAGGAAAATATTTTCGCCCGCCGGCTTGGCTGGAAAATTATCAGCCGCGGTCTTCTGATCGGCCTTTGCACGCTTGCCGCGTTCTGGCTGACGCTCCGAGTGGCTCCAGACAATGCGGCACAGCTGGCCAAAGCACAATCCGTCGCTTTTGCCACACTGGTATTGGCTCAGCTCATTCATGTATTTGACTGCCGCAGCTCCAGATCGATCTTTCACCGCAATCCGCTGCAGAACGGTTATCTTGTGCTGGCTGTGCTGTCTTCGATCGTTCTGATGCTGGTCGTCATGTACTTCGAGCCGCTGCAGCCGATCTTCAAAACAGTGCCGCTGGGCATGCGCGAATGGGCTGTTGCCATTGTATGTGCGGGCATTCCTACATTCCTGATGGGTGCCGGCAGCGTATGGGGCGGGCGTCGCAACCGCCGCAGAAGATCTTTCCTGCAGAGCAACCCGAATCTGTCCGCATAACAGAGGTAGTTCAAAAAGGGAACCTGCGGGAACGATTGTGTACAGCTCTTTCACCCAGGCTTGGCGATGTGCTATCATGAGCTTATGATCGGTAAGGTGCCGGCGCTGTGCGCCGGCGGCTGCCGACCGGATTGAATGCAGCCGGCAAGGAGTGGGGAAGCTTGCAATTTACGAAAATGCACGGATTGGGCAATGATTTTATTATGATCTACGGGGAGCAGGAGCTGCCGAAGGAAGCGTCTGATTGGGCTGTAAAATGGTGCAGCCGTTTTTTTGGCATTGGCGCGGACGGGCTGGTGTTCATCCTGCCCTCGGAGCAGGCTGATTTCAAAATGCGAATTATCAATTCAGACGGCTCGGAAGCGGAGCAATGCGGCAATGCAATTCGCTGTGTGGCCAAATATGTCTATGATCATGGATATACGGACCGGGAAACGCTGACGATTGAAACGTTGGGCGCGGGGGTTCAGCAGGTTGATCTGACGATAGAGAACGGCCAGGTGAGCCTCGTGCGGGTCGATATGGGCGAGCCTGTACTGGACGGGCTGCTTATTCCGACGGTGCTGGATGAGAAGCCGGTGCAGAACCGGCTGCTGGAGGCAGGCGGGTCCGCTTTCCGCTTTACGGCCGTATCGATGGGCAATCCGCATTGCGTCATTTATGTGGACGATGCGGCGAAATTTGATCTGAATACCTGGGGGCCTATTCTGGAGGTTCATCCCCTGTTTCCGAAGAAGACAAATGTGGAATTTGCAACTGTGCTCGACCGCCGGCGCATTGAGATGCGCGTATGGGAAAGAGGCGCGGGTCCTACGCTGGCCTGCGGCACGGGAGCGTGCGCCACGCTCGTCTCGTCAGTATTGAACGGATATACCGGCCGGGAGGCGATTGTCAGCCTGAAGGGCGGAGATCTGTGGATCGAGTGGGATGAACGGGACAACCGTGTCTATATGACAGGTCCGGCGGAGACGGTATATACCGGAACCATTCAAGTGTAACAAGCTGATACTGGGATAATAGACGGGGCTGTTCATAATTGCTTCTCAATTGCAAACAAGCAGCCCTGACTACGAAAATCCGCATGATTTAAAAGAGCGAGTATTGGTGGTCGGAAATCCACCAACACTCGCTCTTTCTCGTTTAGGCTTTAGCCGGTTGAGCGCGTAAAACGCGCGAAACAAAAAACCACCCGTTATGAAGTGACCCCCAAAAGTTAGACAGTATAGGTTAGACTGCTTTCAAGGCATGATTTCGGTACTGTACCGGGCTCATGCCTTTTAGCCTCGCTTTAATACGTTTGTTATTGTAATACTTGATGTATTGATCAAGCTCTTCCTTGAATTGCTCCATGCTTTCAAATTCTTGGGTATATAAAAATTCGGATTTTAGAATGCCGAAGAAATTCTCCATAACAGCATTGTCGTAGCAGTTTCCTTTACGAGACATACTTTGAGTTATCCCGCGTTCTTTTCATGTTTTTTGGAATTGCCGCATCTGGTAGTGCCAACCCTGATCCGAATGGATTAGGAGTGTATCGTCTTCTTTTAGATGTTCCAACGCCTTATCTAACATCTTGGAAACAAGAGAATACACGGGACGAGATTCCACAGTGTACGTAATGATTTCACCGTTAAATAAGTCCAACATCGGGGATAAATACAACTTCTCTCCGAATAATTTGAACTCCGTAATATCCGTTACCCACTTCTCATTAGGCTTCGTAGCGTGGAAATCTCGATCTAAAATATGGGGTGCGATCTGACCTACTGTGCCTTTGTATGAACGATACTTTTTCATTCGGACCCCACATTTTAATCCAAGCTCATCCATGATTCGTTGCACTTTTTTATGGTTGACTTTAAGCCCTTCATTGTGCAATTGATCGCGAATTCGGCGATATCCATAACGACCTTGATGTTCATGGTAAATAGCTGTGATACGGGCTTTTAAGCCCTCATTTTTATCTGGCCTTCCCAGTGTGTTTACCCAGTAATAGTATGTACTGCGTGGGATCTGAGCCAGTTGTAACAAGTCAGTAATGGGGAACTCCAGCCTTAGCTCAAATACTACTTGCGCTTTGTCTTGCTTCGTGATTTTTCCTTGCTTTGAACTAAGGCATTCAACTTTTTAAGTAGGCATTCTCCATACGTAGGCGTTCTACTTCTGCTTGCAACGCTTCGACAGAGCCTTCGACTGGCCTTGGTTTCTTTTCTTCTTTCATCGATGGACGCCCCTTCTTTTTTGGGTTTAGGGCATCTACTCCATCCGTTTTGAGTTGGTTCTTCCAACTTAAAAGCATGGAGTGCGTTGGAAGGTTGAAGATCGCAGCCGTTTCGCGGATAGACGTCCCATGTTCGTTCATATAACGAAGTACCTTTAGTTTATCTTCCTGCGAATAAGTTGTATAGCTTCTAACAAACGCACTTTCACCATGATATTGATACTGTCGAGTCCACGTCTGAAGCATGCTCTTGTTTATGCCTAAGCTTTTCGCTATGCTTCCCTGTCCTTCTTTTCCTTCAAGATATCTTTTTACAGCAAGTAATTTTTGTTGTGCTGTTAATTTGGCCATTAAAAAAACTGCACCTCCAACTGTTAGATGTGTCTAACAATTGGGGTGCAGTTCTTTGGACGGGTGGTCATGATTTTTCCTTACCTGGTGAATACTGCAAGTCGAGGACATGCAATTGCTGAAGGCCCGTCGATTCACTTTGAAAACCGTTAGGTGTGTTGTAATGGCATGGCTAAGAATTCAGGAGCTTCGAAATTACCTTGCAATTGTCCGGTTAAAAGTTGTGCTCACGTATGATAGTATGGGAATAAAACGGGTTCGTTCTACAGAGAAAATCATTCATAAGGGGGAGTACGAATGATGAATGTTCTGTTGGTGGATGATGAGCCGTGGGTACTCGAAGGCCTGAGAACCATGGTGAATTGGGACAAATACGGTTTTCGCATCTGTGGTGAGGCGGAGAATGGCAATGCCGCCTGGTCCATGATCGAAAGTCTTCAACCGGATCTGGTATTTACAGATATTCATATGCCCTCCGTGAGTGGCCTGGAACTGATCGACCGTTCCAAGCATGAGCTGGCCAAAGCACCCCGATTCGTTATCTTAAGTGGGTATGACAGCTTCGAGTATGTGAAAACAGCACTGGAGCAGAGAGTAGAGGATTACTTGCTCAAGCCTATTGATGAGATCGAGATAGAACACGTATTGGAACAGATGGGGCGTAAAATTCAGGAAGAACAAATTTCGGCGGAAGTACACCAGCGTGATCGTGCCCTGTATGTGAATTGTTTGTTTGATCGCCTGATTCAAGGGGAAGACAGCAGGGAGCTGCAGAACGAAGTGAATACTATGCTTCAAATGAATGGTCATGAAAATATGGCCTGTCTTCTAATTGCGACGGATATCAGTAAAAATGACGTAAAAAAGCGAATACACGCTTATAGTGGTGTCCATTGGTCGGAACCTTTTATGGATGCTGAAGGAAACCTCGGAGTGTTCGCTGCCGATATCGATAATTCCTTGAAGCTCCTTGAGTCAATGGGCAGAAATATTGTGGAGACCCATGCTGGTCATTCGTCCATGATTGTGGCTGTTGGACATCATTCGGGCACAGAATTCGGTATGCGGTCAGCCTACGAGAAAGCTTTGTTCGCTCTGAGATGGAAGCGTTATCATGGAGAGGGCGGATTTGTTCATCATCAGGATCTGCCGCAGAGTGACCCATTGGCCAGTGTAAATCAAAAAGCTTTAGCCAATCTGATGGAAGTCATTCTTTCTGGTGAACAGGATCGGTTGGAAGGGAAGATTCAAGCACTTCTTGCTGATCCTGACTTAGGATTGCCTTTCTCCAATATGGAATACGTCCGGGTTCAATTGCTTGCCCTTGAAATGAGTATTCTCAAGGAGTTGAAAGAGCTTGATGGCGATACGGGCAGTTTTATGCTTCACGTTCAAAATAAGGCAGGCGGGATTACTAAAATCGACTCCTATCCGGCATTTCGGGATTACGCTCGTGTGTTATGTTTGAACGCTTTGGAGGCGCTGCAGGAGCGGAGAAAAGAAAAGGAATGCAGCACCATTTTTCGTGTGGTGCAATATGTCAATCAGGAATTCCGTAAGAAACTGCAGCTTCAGGAGCTCGCACATCAATTTCATATGAACGCCAATTATTTGGGGCAGGCATTCAAGCAGCAGACGGGCAAAACGTTTCGGGAATATTTAAACGATAAACGGATTGAGGAGGCAAAAAGGCTATTACGCCAAAGCTGCGCATGCATTGCTGACATTGCAGTACAGTCTGGTTATCCGAATGCAGACTATTTTGTAAGTCAGTTCAAGCGAATGACGGGCATGGCACCTTCTGCATATCGTAAACAGCAATAGATCCCCCCGAGAGATGAGAAGTACGAATGAAGGATGGCGATAGCAAACATGTTCAGAACAATCCGTTTTCGCAGCATCGTGAACGATATACCCTTGAATTACAAATTTATATTGATATATGTCATTGGTATCTTGCTTCCGATCTTTGTAAGCAATGTTTTGTTTATGGATCGTATGTCAGGGTTAATCAAGGAACGGGAAGAGCAGAATTTACAAATCTCACTGGAGCGTGCAAGAAAGGATATTCATACGATGATTGATGGTGGCATCGCCGTCAGTCATGCCTTGATTACGGACAAGCTGTTGACCGAATCCATGGATCGGGTGTATGACAGTCAGCTGGATTTCTATAACACACTCGATGATCAGCTTCGTCATCGGGTGACCTCCTATATCCCTGTGAACAACCAAATTCAGCGAATAGGGGTTTACACCGAAAATCCGACCATTGTACCTGGCGGGGATTATTATGTTCTTGATAACGACGTACGCTCCGAAACCTGGTTTAAGCAGTGGAAGGCTGCTGGGGAAACCTTAAAAGTGCTTGCATACCGTGATCAGGCAACGAATGATCGTGCTGCAACCTCTTCGTATTTAAGCGTGATCGAAAAAATGGATTACTACAACGCCGACAACTCTTATCAGAAGTTGGTACGCATCGATTTCTACGTTAGTCGCTTCTATGATGTGATTGCCAGAGAAAAGAGCTCTCTGGATCTGTATCTGGTGAATGCCCAGAATCAAATTATTGTATCTGCGGATGACAAGTATCAGGGGGAGCTGGAGAGTAGTTATGCTTTGTTTGATATGAGCAAAGCGGCAGAGAAGGACTTGCATGTCGTTCCAATCGGTAGTGCTAGTTATGTGAAAGGTTGGAAGCTTATTGGTGTTCCTCAGGAAACACGTGTCAAACAAGCAATGTTATCCATGCAGCTTTATTTTGGGATGCTGGCCGGGATTATTACTCTGATCACTTCCATTTTCATTTATGTCATGCTCCGTTCCTACAATTATCGTGTCAAGCGGCTGTCGAGACATATGCAGAAGGTGGGTAACGAGAAATTCGAACTAATTAACATGGATGGTGGACATGACGAGATTGGGCATTTGATTAGCAATTTCAATATGATGACGGCACGAATCCATTCATTGATCAACAACGTGTACAAGCTTGAAATTCAGCAGCGAAGCCAGGAGGCTGAACGCATTCGAGCTGAGCTTAACCTGCTGCAAAGCCAGATGAATCCTCACTTTTTATTTAATACGTTGAATGCACTGCTTGTGGTTAGCACCAAAAATAACTATGCGGACGTGAAGGATATTATCAAGGATCTGTCCAGGCTGCTTCGCCGTCTATTGAACTGGAGGGACGATGTGGTCACGCTGGAGGAAGAAATGAGCTTCACGGTCATGTACCTGGGTATTGAGAAATTCCGTTTCCGGGACAAGTTTGAATACTATATTGACATCACAGAAGAGGCAAGGGGATATAAAATACCCAAAATGAGTATCCAACAGCTGGCGGAAAATGCTTGCAAACATGGCATTCAGGCCATTGAGGGGCTTGGCTATGTGAAGATTCAAGCTGAAATAGTGAACGAGCATCTGCGTGTTGTCGTATCTGACAATGGAAAGGGCATGGACAAGGAACGGCTTCAAGAGGTTCTGTATCACATGCGAAGCAAGGAAGAGAGCGGTGGATACAATATTGGAATACGGAATGTGTATCGCCGTCTTGAATTGTACTACGACGATAAAGTGAATTTTAACCTGGTAAGCAGGATCGGGGAGGGGACTGAGGTATCGTTTGAAATCCCGTTGCAATTGCTGGAACGTCAGGATGTAAAAGGAGGTGTGGACGATGGCATTTAAAGTGTTGTTAATTGACGATGAGCCTTTGGCGCTTGAGGGTCTGCAATTATGGATACCATGGGAAAACCTTGGCTTTGAGGTATGTGGGGTCTGCGGAAACGGTTCGGAGGGCCTGAAACACATGGAGGAGCTGAAGCCCGATCTGGTCATGGTTGATATCCATATGCCGGTGATGAATGGCCTGGAGATGATTGCGGAGTGGAGACGCAGGGGCAACGATTCTACCAGATTCATTATCCTGACAGGATACAGTGATTTTGATTATACACGAAAGGCACTCAAATATAGAGTTTCCCGCTATTTGCTTAAACCGCTGGATGAGGAACAGGCCGAGCTGGAGATCCGTCAAATGGGACAGGAACTGGCTAAGGAGCGGGAACAACTATACGTGGGGCAGGTGGCACAGAGAGAGAAGGAAAATCTGGCGATAAAGGAGGCTCTAACAGGCAAAGAATTGTCCACAGAAGCTGCTGGTGTACTGGAGTCCTTGTCGCGCTCCTCTCATGGTTGGAATGTATGCCTCGTTCAGATCGCGGCAGAGGATTATTGCAGGTGGAGCACGGTTGCTGCGGAATTTCTGGACAGGTCAAAAGCCATGTATGTGATTCGCTTGCGAAATGATCTGGTTTCCATCGTGTTTGGGAGTGCTGAATCAGCCTCCCATGGCACGAGCTGTACGGCCAGACAGCGATTGGAGGAACTGGCACGCCGTCTGGCGGACTTTCGCGCATTTATGGCCATTGGTGAAGCGGTGTCTTCACTTACTTTCATTAATCATTCCAGGGTCACAGCAGAAAAAGCGCTCCTGCATACCTTTTATAATACGAATGGGAACGGCGTGATGGACTATGAGAGCCTTAAGGACCTTACGTTCCAAAGACATCATGATCAGGTAGAACTCGCAGCGAGAATTCTGGGGGCATTTCAACTCATTGATCACGATGCCTACAGGTCAGCCGCGGATTATATTGAGCAATCTTTTCGCCAGTTACGAATTCACCCGGAGGAGGCCCGTAAATACGTGATCTACCTACTTCATGAGATTCGAGCATATATGAGATCCGAACTGGCGGAGGATTCCGGTGCTCCAAATCGTCTGTTCGATATTCCGAATCTGGATGAACGCTTGCTGACATGGAATGATCTGATCGACATGCTGCAGTCGTGCGGACGAGTCTGTTTTGAACTTTTGCTTAAGGAGAATGCTTCCGAAACGCAGGGTATTGTACAGGATATCAACGATTACATTCATGAGCACTACCGGGAAGGCTTGAGCATTAAAATGCTTGCGGAGCGCTTCTTTTTGCACCCGGCTTACCTGGGACAGCTGCTTATACGAAAAAATGGCATTGGTTTCAATGAAATGTTACATAATTTGAGGATTGAGGAAGCTTGCCGATTACTCCAAATGAATCAATACAAAAATAGCGAGGTCTCGGAAAAAGTTGGATACTCTACCTACCATCATTTTTTGAAGCAGTTTGAAAAAAGGCTGAACATGTCTCCTAATGAATATAAGAAACATGTCTAATAAAATGCCTTTAGAAAATCGAGTACGGTTGAATCTATAGATTATAGAACGAAAACCTGAGTTTTTCTCGGAAAGAGCTATAATTCGGATGTATTTTCCATTTAGCATTAAATTTATAATGAAATCATTCAAATGAAAGGGCTTTCATTAAGGCGCAATCAAACTTTGGAGGTGCTTTATGGGGGAAAGTAAAAAGAAGTTTTTCCGTATGGGGGCAACCATGTTGTTGTCACTGAGCGTTGTACTGGCTGGTTGTTCCGGCGGTACAAAGGACCCAGGCAGTGGAGAAGAGGGAAGTGGTACAGAGGTAGGGCCTGACAATCCGATAGAAATCTCGGTATTCCTTAACGAGGCCGGACAGCAGCCAACCGCTGACAACAAGATTTACAAGAAAATGAAGGATGAGCTTGGCGTATCATTCAAGTTCGAATTTCTGGCCGGTGACAAAAACCAAAAGCTCGGCGTTATGATTGCTGGTGGGGATTATCCAGACCTGATCTCAGCTGATACCAAACTGACAGCTGCAGGTTCAGTCATTCCGCTTGAAGATCTGATTGAGGAACACGCCCCGAATTTGAAAAAACATTACGAGAAGTACTGGAATCAAATGAAGGACCCGAATGATGGACATATCTACTACCTGCCAAACTATGGTGCATATAACGGCGAAGTGGCTGACACTTATTACAGTGGTCCTGCGTTCTGGATTCAAAAAGCCGTACTGAAAGAGTTCGGTTACCCGACTCCAAAAACACTGGATGAATACTTCGACCTGATCGCGAAATACAAAGAAAAATATCCGACTATTGACGGCAAGCCGACCATCGGTTTTGAGATCCTGAACTATGACTGGAAAAACTGGGGTCTGCTGAACCCGCCTCAGCATTTGATTGGTCATCCGAATGATGGCGGAGTGGTCGTCAACGATGGCAAGGCGGAGATCTTCGCCGATAAGGATTATGCCAAACAGTACTATCAGAAGCTAAATGAAATCAATGCCCAAGGCTTGCTTGATAAGGAAGCGTTCGCACAGAACTACGACCAATATATGGCCAAATTGTCCAGTGGTTCCGTACTCGGCATGTTCGATCAACATTGGAATTTCCAAAGCGCGGAAGATTCCCTCAAAACGCAAGACAAAATTGAACGCACTTATGTAGGTTTCCCGCTTGTATATGACAGCAGCACCAAAGACTATTATCGTGACCGTGCAGCACTGAATCTCAACAATGGTTTCGGTATTACCGTGAGTGCCAAAGACCCTGTAAAAATCCTCAAAGTGCTCGACAAACTGATGGAGGAAGAATGGCAGAAAACATTCACTTGGGGCATCGTGGATGAAGATTATTATGTCAATGAAGAAGGCCGCTTCATGAAGACACAAGAACAACGCGACAATGCAGCGGATGCTGCTTGGAAGCTTGCCAACAAAGCAGATGCATTTTATGGAACTGCACCGAAAATGGAAGGGTACTTTAGCGATGGCAACGCAACTTCGGCAAGTAATCAGCCAGAAGAATACCAGGCAAGCTTGAAACCGTTTGATAAGGAAGTTTTGGATGCATATGGTTTCAACAGCTATATCGATTTTTTCAGTGCTCCACCAGAGAATCCGGTAACTTACCCTGCTTGGTCTGTCGATGTGGTAGACGGTTCTCCAGCCAAGATTGCCAATACGAAGTTGAACGAATTATCGACCAAATATTTGCCAAAAGCCATATTGGCCGATACATCAGAGTTTGACAATGTTTGGAACGAATACGTTTCCGAGATTCAAAAGCTTGACATCAAGGCATATGAAGATCGTATCAATGAAGTGTTGCAGTGGAGAATTGATAACTGGTCTGTGAAATAAAAACAATTTAGCGTCAGGAAGGAAGATAACCTTCCTTCCTGATTTTTTTGAAACATGATTATGGCAGATGTGTTCTTTTGAATTAGAATTCATGGTTTGTTTCGACGTTTTACTTTGATTATAAAGATGGATAGGGAGCTTGATATTATGGAGGAAATTGTAGTGGGTACCAAGCCGCTCCGCCCGAAGAAAAAACCGAAAATCAGGCGGATTACCTGGCAGAATATTAAAGCACAGAGACAACTCATTTGGATGTCTGTTCCTCTGCTGGCGTACATTATTGTCTTTGCGTATGTACCTGTATGGGGTTGGACGATGGCCTTTCAGGATTATAAACCGGCCCGGAGTTTCTCGCAGCAGACGTGGGTAGGATTTAAGCATTTTCAGTTTTTATTTACCGATGACAATTTTTTGCGAGTGCTTCGCAATACGCTAGCCATGAGTGTCATCAACATGATTCTGGGTTTCGTAACCGCTATTGTTCTGGCATTACTGCTTAATGAGATCAAAAAGGTCCTGTGGAAGCGGACGGTACAGACGATCTCGTATCTGCCTCACTTCTTATCATGGATTATTGTTACCGGAATCGTAGCGACATCGCTTGCTTCTGACGGTATTGTCAACGATATCCTGATGAAATTGCATTTAATTGATGAGCCTATTCTATGGCTGACGGAAGGCAAGTATTTCTGGGGTGTTGTAGCAAGCTCCCACATTTGGAAAGAAGTTGGATGGAGTACCATCATTTATTTGGCGGCTATGGCCTCGATTGACCCGGCACAGTACGAAGCTGCCGACATTGATGGAGCTAACCGTTATCAAAAAATGTGGAATGTCACCTTGCCGGGAATCAAGCCTACCATTGTCATCCTGTTGATTATGTCGATCGGGCATATTCTAGAGGCCGGTTTCGAGGTTCAATATTTGCTGGGTAACGGATTGGTTGTTGACTGGGCAGAAACGATTGATATCTTTGTGCTCAAATACGGGATTGCACAGGGTAACTATTCGCTTGCGACTGCAGGCGGTATATTTAAGACCGTGGTCAGCATTACGATGTTGCTTGTAGCGAATTGGACAGCCAAGCGGCTTGGGGAAGAGAGGCTCTTATAAGATGAAAAAAACACCATTGTCCGGTTTAGGAAATACATCGGCGCTTTCTGTACGCCGTCCTGGTGCCAGAGGCCTTGAACCGTTTCTGTTCGGCACCTTTAACACGATCTTCATGATTTTGCTCGTAATTGTGACGCTGTATCCATTTTTAAACACCATTGTAGTTTCGTTTAATGCAGGGAATGACACCATTCGGGGAGGCTTATATTTATGGCCTCGTGATTTCACCTTGCAGAATTACAAAGCAGTTTTTGCTTCGGGCACGATCTATAATGCGTTTTGGATATCAGTTGCGCGGACCGTACTTTCTACACTGCTTAATATTTTCTTGACCACCATGCTGGCCTATACGCTGAGCCGGCGCGATTATATCTTCCGTAAGCTGATTACAACTGTTTTTGTACTGACCATGTATTTCAACGCCGGTCTGATTCCAGGATACTTCCTCATGAAGGATCTGCATTTGATTAACTCCTTCTGGGTGTATGTCCTGCCATCACTGGTAAGTGCGTTTAACCTGATCGTCATTCGTACTTATATTTACACGATACCCGAAAGCTTGATTGAATCTGCGAAAATAGACGGTGCAGGAGATTTCCGGATTTTCTGGAAAATTATTTTCCCGCTATGTAAACCTGTACTGGCGACCATTGCGCTCTTTGTTGCCGTCGGGGCTTGGAACTCCTGGTTTGATGCTTTTCTGTACACGTCGTCTCGTCAAGAGCTCAGCACGCTGCAATATGAATTGATGAAATTGTTGTCTTCCAGCATGAACGCCAACAGCAATCCTTCCGTTGCCAATGGTATAGGGGCAGAGCATTCGACTCAGGTAACCCCAATTTCCATTCGTGCGGCCGTGACCATTGTGGCTTCCGTTCCGATTTTGCTTGTATACCCGTTCTTGCAAAAATACTTTGTCGTAGGACTTAATGTAGGGAGTGTGAAGGAGTAAATGTCACAGCTTCAAGTACAACAAATTCGCTATGCGAACCCGATTCTTCCCGGATTTTATCCGGATCCGAGCATTGTGCAGGCCGGGATGACTTCAATGAAGAACTGGGTCCGCAGTGGATGTTTGTGCGCAATCCGTCAGAAGGAGCATGCTCCATAACGGATAACCCGGGTTCTCTGACACTTTACGGGCAGGAGGCAAATCTCAGCGACGTTGGTCAGATTACGTTTATTGGCCGTAGACAGCAGCATCTTCAGGCTTGCTACACAACCAGCATGACATTTGTGCCGACTGCTGATGGAGAAGAAGCGGGCATGTGCATTCGCCGGGATGAGGATGCGCATTATGAGCTTGGTGTTAAAAGGTCGGAAGGACGCAACCTCATTTTTGCCCGTCTGACGGTACGTGGAGAGTCGAAAATCGTGTGCCAGAATGAGACTGAAGCAGAGCAGCTGTTTCTTCGGATTGAATCAACGGAGACGGACTATAAACTGAGCTGCTCCTTGGATGAACAGGACTGGGTAAGTCTTGGCACGGGTTCAGCACGGGCCATCTCTCCGGAGGACTTTGTGCATAAAATGTGCTTTACCGGAGCGGTAGTCGGGTTATATGCCACTGGCAACGGCCAGGCAAGTCATACACCTGCAGGCTTCGATTGGTTCGATTATGAAATCTAGCTAACTGATCTAACGTGACGAACTAATTTGCTTATTCGGTAATCAGGAGGAGGGGAATTATGGAATCCAGGCGTGAAGAGGAATCATTGAAGGCTTTATATAAGGATGCTTTTCATATCGGTGCAGCGGTTAATCCCCTGACGATCGACAGCCAGCGCTCGCTGCTGGCCTACCACTTTAACAGCTTGACAGCAGAAAATGAAATGAAATTTTCAAGCCTGCACCCGGAGGAGAATCTGTACACGTTCGAGAACGCAGACGTCATAGCGGCGTTTGCCAGAGAGCAAGGGATGGCACTGCGAGGACATACGCTGGTCTGGCATAATCAGACTCCCGATTGGTTGTTCGAAAACGAAACGGGCGGAAAGGCGGAGCGGGATCTACTGCTTGAACGGCTTCGCTCGCATATTCAGACTGTCGTCGGCAGATATAAGGATGTTATATACTGCTGGGATGTTGTGAATGAGGTCATCTCTGATGAGAATGATGAAAGTGCATTTCTGCGGCCTTCCAAATGGTTGGATATTGTCGGGGAGGACTTTATTGCCAAAGCATTCGAGTTTGCTCATGAAGCAGATCCACAGGCTCTCTTGTTTTATAACGACTACAACGAGTCCAACCCGCATAAGCGGGAGCGCATTTACCGACTTGTTCGTTCACTGCTGGATCAAGGCGTACCGATTCATGGGGTAGGTTTGCAGGCACACTGGAATTTATACGACCCCACGCTGGACGACATGCGTGCTGCCATTGAGCGTTATGCGAAGCTTGGCCTTCAGCTTCAGCTCACTGAACTTGACGTATCGGTATTTCGCTTTGACGACCGACGTACGGAACTGACTCGTCCTGAGAAGGGGATGCTGGAACTGCAAGCCGAGCGTTATGAATCCATTTTCCGTCTCCTTTACGAATATCGTGAACACATCAGTGCCGTCACATTCTGGGGAGCAGCCGATGATTATACCTGGCTTGATCATTTCCCGGTCAGAGGCAGGAAAAATTGGCCATTTTTGTTCGATGAGTCGCATGCTCCCAAACCGGCTTATGAGCGCGTCGCTCAAATTCCGAAGCGTGCTGCAATGGAGAAAAAGTGATACTTATATCGTTAAAGCGTCCGAAAATAAATTTGGAATTGAATCATCTCTTTTGAAAGGGAGTATTTGAATGTCTGAAGTGCCTAAACCGCATCAACCGTTAGTCACCCACATCTATACTGCAGATCCATCAGCACATGTTTTTGAAGATCGGATCTATATCTATCCATCTCATGATCTGGATCATGACGGTCCGGTGAATGACAACGGAGACCAATACAAAATGGAGGATTATCATGTATTGTCCATGGCCGACCTGAATTCGCCGGTCGTGGATCATGGCGAGGTGCTGCACGTTAAGGATGTCCCGTGGGCATCCAGTCAGATGTGGGCGCCAGATGCTGCATACAAAAACGGAAAATATTATCTGTTTTTCCCCGCACGCGATCATGATGGCATCTTCCGGATCGGCGTAGCAACAAGCTCTTCTCCCCAAGGTCCATTCCAACCGGAGGAGCAGTACATCCCGGGCAGCTTCAGCATCGACCCTGCCGTATTCATTGATGAGGATGATGAAGCCTACATGCTCTTTGGGGGCCTGTGGGGCGGTCAGTTGGAGAAGTGGCAGACGGGAAGCTACGTGGAAGATGCTGAAGGTCCTGCTCCGGATGCGCCTGCCCTTGGCCCACGAATTGCCAAGCTCAGCGAGGATATGCTCACTATGTCTACGGAAGCATTGGAAATTGTAATCCTGGATCAGGAAGGCAAGCCGCTTACCGCGAGCAACGAAGAATGCAGATATTTCGAAGGACCATGGATGCACAAGTATAATGGCAAGTATTACTTGTCTTACTCCACGGGAACAACGCACAAGCTGGTATATGCTACAGGTGACAATCCTATGGGACCATTCACGTTCCAGGGCACGATATTACCGCCTGTTTTGGGATGGACAACACATCATTCCATTGTTCAATTTGAGGATAAATGGTATTTATTTTATCATGACTGTTCCCTGTCCGGCGGTGTCGACTACAAGCGCTGTGTCAAATTTGCCGAACTGACGTATAACTCCGATGGAACCATTCGCATGATTGATCCATGCCCGGAAAAATAGCAAGTTTAAGGGAGGCCTCACGGGCCTCCCTAGTTATATAATCATACCTTGAAGCTGCCCTTTAAAATCTCTTTTTTTGGGCATGTATTTGGTTTTAAAGTGAAAAAATCACATTAGCTCATCTATTTTTGAAAGCGATTAATTATTGACGATGGCATGGGAATTTATTGTGCTGCAATCGGAAGTGGAATCAACCTTCATTATCATGGAACATGTAAATATATTCAAAAATAAGCGGGGTGTATTAAGGCATGGTTCATCCCAATCCGATTCTATGGGCCGATTATCCGGATCTCGATGTCATCCGCGTAGAAGATACGTATTACATGGTGAGTACGACAATGCATATGATGCCAGGATGTGTCATCCTGCGTTCATATGATCTGATGCATTGGGAAGTGGCAACTCATGTGTATGATAGACTGGATGACACACCCGCCCAAAGATTGGAAGACGGCAAACAAATTTATAGTAAAGGAATGTGGGCAGCTTCACTTCGGTATCATCAAGGGATTTTTTATGTAATCTTTGTAGCTAATGATACGCGAAAGACGTATTTGTACACATCTTCATCTATATCAGGGCCATGGAACAAACGCATTGTTGAGGGCTTTTATCATGATTGCTCTCTTTTCTTTGATGATGACGACCGGATATATCTGGTACATGGCAATACCGAAATTCATCTGATCGAGTTAAAGGCTGATCTGTCAGGACCTAAACCGGGGGGATTGCAGCGTTTAATCGTAAAAGAGCGAGAGCCTTACCATCTGGGATACGAGGGTGCCCATTTCTATAAAATCAATGGGAAGTATTATGTGTTCCTGATTCACATTTCGAAAGAGGCGGGACGAAGAACTCAGGCTTACTTCATGGCGGATACGATAGACGGTGAATTTGTCGGTGGGGAAGTTTTTAACGATGATATGGGTTATTTCAATTCAGGTGTTGCGCAAGGTGGGATTGTTGATACACCGGAGGGAGAATGGTATGCCATGCTGTTTCAGGATCATGGTGCGGTGGGGCGTATTCCAGTACTTGTTCCCGTGCATTTTGAAGACAGTATACCCGTTTTTGCAAGCAAGGCACCAAAAGAAATCGATATTCCCAGCACAAGGCCGGATTATCATTACAGCCCACTGGTAGGCAGCGACGATTTCAGTTATCACATTGGAGAAGACGGTAGAGTACGCCTGCGTGATTTTTGGCAGTGGAATCATACGCCCCATGATGAGCTTTGGACTGTATCCGAGAAGCCTGGTACATATCGTATTCGGAGCGGTCAGCTCAGTCCGAACTTAACGTTTGCCGTAAATACACTAACCCAGCGCGCGATGGGACCTGCATGTACGGTTAACGTGACACTGGATGGCAGCGGATTAAATGATGGCGATTATGCAGGAATTTGTTTTTTAATAGGAACTTACGGTCTGATTGCGTTAACTAGGGATGAGGGACAGTTTTACCTTGTCATGCATGCACGGGAAAGTGAGGATTCCAGCATATTCGGGAATTTGATTGACCAGGAGCCTGCGACGGAACATGCACGAATCCCCGTAGCCGGGCCGGTCGTTACGCTCCAGGCGTCAGGTCATTTTGTGAACAATCAGGATGAGTGTTCTTTTGCCTATCTTGATGGTACGGAGTGGAGGTCAATTGGCATCCCCCACAAGATGTTCTATAAATTGGACCATTTCATGGGCTGCCGGATTGGCCTATTCCTCTATTCAACGAAGGTTATTGGAGGAAAAGCCGATTTTTCCAATTTCGAATACCAGGTCGTCTAGGCAACAAACACACAATGGTATACAAAAAGTCGCCTGGTGGCGGCTTTTTGTACGCCTACAGATAATTGAATATCGAAACAGAACAAGATGGACCTTAATTCTGCTCCTTGCGGTGCTCATGCCTGTAAGCCTTATGCAAGGAATGTCGGAGCAGACGCAACCGTTACCCGCGGGGCAGCAGGGAAAGCCTTCTGAGGAGGAAGGAAGATATGTTCCGTCCATACAAGTCACTTTTGTCAGGGAAACAGAGGAGGAACTGGACTTGAACATATCGGAAGCGTTCACCGAAGGAGACCCCGATGGTAACGGGAAAAACGACACCTACGGAATGGCGATGACGAGTTATTTGTGGGATCCAATCATGGGCGTATCCGGATTCATGGCCGGTTACGAAGCTTATCCGAATATCTGGATCAAGGATAAAAGTGGAAGTGACAAATTACACTGAGCCTGAACAGATTTGTGGTCAGGCTAGCGTCTTTAGGCGCAGTTTGGCAACAGGGGGTTATACCCCAAGAGCAAACCACCCGTTGGACGGGTGGTCATGATTATCTTTGGCCCGAAGTGTTAACAGCGATTGCAGGAATGCTTCGTCCTCGGAGCGTCTCACAACTTTCGAAAGTATGCCCCAGGTCATCATATGACAGGAATTTTTGTCGCATTTCAGAAACTCCTGTCTGTTTTGCATGCAAAAAAACGTTATAATCATAGATATTGAGCGAGAAGGAGGCGGTAAGACGAATGCGGAAAAAAGGATGGTTAGTTGCAGCGACGGTGGTGATTTTGCTTATGACTGCGGTTCCTGCTCAAGCGGCATCTGTTCCTTCAACCGGAGAAACGACGGTCAAAACCGTTTCATCTCTGACACCGACGGTAACCAGCCGTCTGGAGGAGGCTGTGAAAAAAATGGCCGGGAGTGAGCCTTTCTCTTTTGATACAGTCATGGATATGGGGAAAACATGGATCGTTGAAGGCGAGCTGAATGATGGGTCGGCCGTATTCCAGACGGAATACAATAAGGTGAACAGCAGAGTAGAGTCCACCACCTTAAGATACAAAATAGGGAGTATGGACCAGGTGCTGCCTTCCGAGTTGAAGAAAAAAGTGCTCAGTGCCATTGAATCCTTTGACAAGAATAAAACCCTGGAGTTTGAAGCGTTTTGGCGCGTGCATTCACCTTATCAGAACAATGAACCGAAGGACTACTGGGTATTCTGGGGAGCGGGAGACAGCTCTTCATCCCTGTATGTGGACATTGCAGACGAAAACCGCATTTCCATTCATGCGGAATATGCGCTCGCAAATGTGGACTCCAAGCTGGTGACACGGGCGGAGAACGCCCTCCGGAACACCTGGGGCAAATCGGTTGCCATCGCCCATGCCTCGCGGCATAAAGACGAATCAGATGGGGGATTTTACTGGCTGTTCGAGGATGCAAACGAATCAAGCAGCGTTAAGATTGGGGCCGTGACGGGAAGAGTGCTTGAGGTATCCACCCCTCAGACGGACTGGAAGAGCGACCGCGACTTTGCGGCATCGTTCTCGGTGCCGAAATATACGCCTGAGCAAGCCAAGAAAGCAGCGGCAGTGATAGCAAAACGGTTGTTTAACATGAGCTTGTCCGGCTACACAGTAAAGATTGATAAGAATACCTACACCTTCACCAGAAAAGGGCAGGCTGCTCTCATCGCCAAAATAAACAAAAAAGGTGTCTTTTATGAACTGAGCCTCTTCCCGTCCAACGGAAAGCTTCAATAGGAATGTTAATCTTTTGTCTTAAGATTCCAGAAAGTATAAAGTTCTTGGTATAAGCTTCCTGGAATCGCAAGAAAAACTACCGCTAAACGCGGTCTGTCTTCTTTGAGTGTACATCGATAGATGTTTTTCTTATGTTCCGGTGAGGTTTATGTTACATTAGATGAAACAAAATGACGGGGTGGAGGAAGCGAATGAAAGCGGATTTGCGCACGGCATGGAAAAAGGAAGTACTGGTCGGGGACGGCGCTATGGGAACATTTTTGTATCAGCTGGGTTTTCCGGTCGGAATTTCCTATGAGGAACTGAACCTGACCTCCCCGGAGGTGATCGCGGATGTTCACCGCCGCTATTTGCAGGCAGGCGCCCGTGTGCTGGAGACCAATACGTATTCGGCCAATGCTTATAAGCTTGGCAAGTTTGGCCTCGAATCCAAGGTGGATGAAATCAACCGGGCAGGCGTCAGAATCGCACGTCAGACAGCCGGGCCAGATAACTATGTCGTGGGGGCTATGGGCTCTATTTATGGAGCCAAGCGGATTAATATAACGAATCAGGAACTGAAACGAAATTTTGACCAGCAGATTACCGCTTTGCTGGCCGAAGGCGTGGACGGGATGCTGCTGGAAACGTTTTATGAGCTGGAGGAAATGCGCACAGCCTTGCGCTGTATCCGTGCATACAGCGATTTGCCGGTCATTTGCCAGTTCGCTGTGGATCAAGTTGGCATGACCCGCGACGGCTACAGCATCAAGGAGGCGTTTGCCTTTTTGCTCGGTGAGGGAGCGGATGTGCTTGGCTTCAACTGCCATTCCGGACCGCAAGGCATCATGAGCGTAGTTGAGTCACTGGACCAACCTCTGGATGTCCCACTGTCCATCTTTCCTAACGCAGGCCTGGCAGATTATGTAGAGGGCCGGTATGTATACGGCGCGGGGCCGGAGTATATGGCGGAGTGTGCGGTTTCATTTGCAGACCGGGGAGCCAGACTGATCGGAGGCTGCTGCGGCACAACTCCTGAGCATATAGCTGCTATCGCTGCTGCACTGCAAGGATATGTTCCGGCGGTGCTGCCTGAAAAGCCTGGGGCGGCAACTATCCGCCAATCGGTATCTGTAAACGCTCATGAGGCGGAGGATCAAGCGGCTGGCGCTCCCCCGCAGGAACCTACGATTGTTGATCTTGTAAAACAGCGGCATACGGTCATTGTAGAGCTGGATCCTCCGCGTGATCTGGATATCACGAAGTTTATGGAGGGGGCCCGTGCCCTGAAGGCCGCAGGAGCGGATGCGCTGACGATGGCGGATAACTCGCTGGCGGTGACACGTATGAGCAATATGGCGCTCGGCCACCTGGTCCGCAGTGAAGTGGGGGTGCGCCCGCTCATCCATATCGCCTGCCGAGACCGCAATTCCATCGGAACCCAATCGCATATGATGGGCTTCGACGCCCTCGGCATCGATCATGTGCTTGCAGTGACGGGAGATCCGGCGCGGTTCGGGGATCTGCCGGGCTCCAGCTCCGTTTATGATATGACTTCATTTGAAATCATCCGTATGATCAAACAGTTGAACGACGGAGTTGCCTTCTCGGGCAAGCCGCTGAAGCAAAAGGCAAAATTCGTTGTAGGCGCAGCTTTCAACCCGAACGTCAAGCACTTGAACAAGGCCGTGGAGAGGCTTGAGAAAAAAATCGCCGCAGGGGCGGATTACATCATGACACAGCCGGTTTACGATATCGAGTTAATAGCGGAGATCAAGCGTCAGACGGCCCATTTGGAGACACCGATCTTCATCGGCATCATGCCGCTGGCCAGCGGACGCAATGCGGAATATCTTCATAACGAGGTACCTGGCATCCAGCTCTCGGATGCGGTTCGCTCCCGGATGTCAGGCCTGCAGGGACCGGAAGGACGGGCGATGGGCGTCGCAATCGCCAGGGAATTGGTGGATGCCGCCATGGACCATTTTAACGGAATTTATCTCATGACACCGTTCATGTTCTATGAAATGACCGCAGAGCTTACCTCCTATATTTGGGAAAAATCCGGGCACCGTCCGTCCCACTTGTTTCGTTCAACATAATCCATTAGAATAGTGTAATGGATGTGATGCCGATGTCATTGAGTATGACCGGATACGGTCAAGCCGTTCTTTATCACGGAGGCTATAAAGTGCGCTTTGAGGTGAAGTCTGTAAATCACCGGTATTGCGAGGTGATGATGCGGATTCCGCGTGAATGGGCCCGTTTTGAAGACGGCTTGAGAAAAGAGGTACAGCGGCAAGTGAAGAGAGGCCGCGTAGATGTCTTCATTCAAAAGGAACGGGATGAGGGACAGAACTCGTACGTACAGCTAAACGAACCGGTAGTGCAAGCATATCTGGAGACCGCCGAGCTGCTTGCTGACAAATACGGCCTTGACAGAAGGATCGGAGTCAGCGAGCTGCTCTCCCTCCCGAATGTGTGGGTCGACCGGGACAGCATCGACGAAGCGGAAGACCCGGAATGGGAGCAGCTTCTTCTTGACGGCCTGGGAGAGGCTGTCGCCGGAATGCTTGAGATGCGGCGCCGGGAAGGCAGGGTGCTGGCTGCAGACCTGAACAGCCGGATCGAGCGGCTGGAAGTGCTGCACAGCGAGCTTGCCGCTTTAGCGCCTACAGTTGTGACCGACTACCGCAACCGGCTGAAGCAGAGGCTTGCAGAGTTGCAGGATGGCGCTCTTCTGCCGGATGAGCAAAGGCTGGGGATGGAGATAGCGCTTTTCGCAGACCGGTCCAATATCGATGAAGAACTGACCCGGCTGCGAAGTCATTTAGGCCAATGCAGGAATCTCCTGCTTTCGGACGAGCCCGCCGGCCGTAAACTTGATTTTTTGATCCAGGAACTGAACAGGGAAGTCAATACGATCGGCTCCAAAGCCAATCATCTTGAATTGGTGAACCGCGTGGTTGAAATGAAAGCGGAACTGGAGAAAATTCGCGAACAAGCCGCGAATATGGAATAGCTTCCCGCTGGCTTGGCGGCAACAGTCATTTGTATAGGGGGAAATACCTGATTATGGCAATCAAACTGATTAATATCGGCTTCGGCAATATTGTGTCGGCCAATAGAATTATCTCCATCGTCAGCCCGGAATCCGCTCCGATCAAACGGATCATTCAGGAAGCGCGTGACCGGCATATGCTGATTGATGCGACATATGGCCGCCGGACCAGGGCGGTTATTATTACGGACAGCGATCATGTGATCCTGTCGGCGGTACAGCCGGAAACGGTGGCACACCGTCTATCCACCAAAGATGATGATCATGACGAATAAAAAATGGAGAGTAATATGGCTAAGGGATTATTAATCGTTTTATCCGGACCTTCGGGTGTCGGCAAAGGAACAGTAGGAAATGCGCTCCGCAAGCGTCTGCCGGAACTGACTTACTCGGTGTCGGCAACGACCCGCCAGCCCCGGCAGGGCGAGGAGAACGGAGTGAACTATTTTTTCAGGACAAGAGAGCAGTTTCTCGAAATGATCGAGAAAGACGAGCTGCTTGAATACGCGGAATACGTAGGCAATTATTACGGGACTCCGCGGGATTTTGTGGAGCAGACGCTCGAGCAGGGGAAAGATATTTTTCTGGAGATTGAAGTTCAGGGAGCACTCAAAGTTAAGGAGAAATTCCCTGAAGGAATTTTTATTTTCCTGCTGCCTCCTTCGCTTGACGAACTGAAGGATCGGATCCGCGGGCGCGGGACGGAGACCCAGGCCACCATTGATCACCGGATGTCCGTTGCGGTTGATGAGATGAACTTGATGCAGCATTACGATTATGCTGTAGTCAATGACGAGATTGATTTGGCGTGTAAAAGAATAGAATCAATCATTATCGCCGAACATTGTAAAATCCGCTGATTTATGGAATACCTAATATTTTGTAGAAGAGGTGTCTGTTCATGCTGTATCCTTCCATAGATGAAATGATGAATAAAGTTGACAGTAAATATTCACTTGTCGTTGCCGCTTCCCGCCGCGCCAGACTGCTGCGCGAGGGTGAGAAGAGTGATTTGAAGCAGCCCAGATCGCATAAGCAGGTCGGTGTGGCGCTGGAGGAGATTTACAACGATTTGTTGAAAGTGGAGCGTCTGGAAGACTGATTTCTGACTTGGCGACAAAATAAAAAAAAGGCATTTCAGCCGTTCTTTTTTTGACAACCGAAAGGTTGTTATTTTTTTCTCTAAGGAGGAGTGGAGCATGTTGAAGGGGAAAAAAATCTTGCTTGGGATTGCCGGGGGCATTGCCGCTTATAAAGCAGCCGCACTAACCAGTAAGTTGACCCAAAAGGGAGCGGACGTACATGTCATCATGACCGCCTCCGCACAGAAATTCATTACTGATCTCACACTGCAGACGCTCTCGCGCAACCCGGTTTACACCGACACCTTTGATGAGAGGCAGCCTGAGGTTGTGTCCCATATCCATTTGGCCGATTTCGCGGATCTGGTCCTCATCGCACCGGCTACGGCAAATATGATCGCCAAAATGGCGCATGGGCTGGCGGATGACATGCTGTCCACCACACTGCTTGCCACCACGGCCCCTATTATGGTGGCCCCTGCAATGAATGTGCATATGTACGACCATCCCGCGGTGATAGACAATATGCGGACCCTGGTGTCCCGCGGTGTCATGATGATTGAGCCGGGAAATGGACAGCTGGCCTGCGGATATGTCGGCAAAGGCCGGCTGGAGGAGCCGGAGACGATTGTGGAGATCGTCGAGCGTTATTTCGCGGAGAAGGATAAGCAGGCATTGCCGCAGCTGCTGCAGGGGCGCAAGGTGATTGTTACGGCTGGCGGGACGGTGGAGCGCCTGGACCCGGTCCGCTATATTACGAATGATTCGTCAGGTAAAATGGGCTTTGCCATCGCCAGAGCCGCCAGACAAATGGGAGCGGATGTGCGGATTATTGCCGGGAACACAACCGCGGCACCTCCGGAAGGCGTTTCAGTAGAAAAGGTAGGTTCTGCGCAAGATATGTATGAGGCTGTCATGAGGCATTGGGAGGAATGCAGCATGCTGGTTATGGCGGCGGCCGTGGCCGATTACCGGCCCAAGGAGGAAGCACCGACGAAGCTTAAGAAGCAGGGTGATACGCTGCAGCTGGAGCTGGTGAAGACGGTGGATATTCTGGAATCGCTCGGACAGCGTAAAACGAAGCAGTTTCTGGTTGGCTTTGCCGCGGAAACGGATCAGCTGGACCGGTATGCGCGTGAGAAGCTGGAACGTAAAAATTGCGACATGCTGGTGGCCAATGATGTGACCATGGAAGGGGCCGGCTTCGGCACGGACACCAATGCGGTACACATCTACGACCGCAATGGCCTTGTTGAACAGCTGCCCGTCATGTCCAAAGACGAGGTGGCCCGGCGGCTGCTGACCGCCGCAGCCGCCCGGATGGGCGGGGCGTAAGAGGATGGGGGCATCGGACGGTATGGATATTGCCAAAGTGATCGTGGATGTGCCGGCCAAGGATACGGACCGGACCTTTGATTATCTGATTCCCGACACGATGCGATCCTGGATTGAACCGGGCAGCCGGGTTGCCGTGCCCTTCGGCAAACGCACGGTGCAAGGCTTCGTCACCTCGGTACAGCCGCAGCAGGAGCCGTCCCGCTTCAAGCTGCGGCCGATCCAGGAGCTGCTGGATCTCGTTCCGCCACTGTCTCCCGATCTGGTGGAACTGGGCGCATGGATGAGCGAGCGTTATGCGTGCAACCGGATTCTGGCGCTGCAGGCCATGATTCCGACAGCGCTCAAGGGCAAAGCGGAGCGGTATATCTCCCTGGCTGACCGGCCGATAGATGAGGAAGAGCCGGTAGCGGCCGGCGCGCTTCTGGCGGATGACGGCATGAGTGATCCGGCAGAGCGGAGGATCGTGACCTATATCCGCAGCAAACATCAGGTTGCGCTGCAGGCATTAAGCCGGCAATTCCCGCAGGAGGCGGCGGTGATCAAATCGCTGCTGCGGCGGGGGGTGCTGCAGGAAAGCCAGATGATCAAGGACAAGCTGCAGAAGAAAACGTTAAAAGCGGTCGATCTGGCGGTCCCGGCCGGGGAAGCGGAAGCCGCGCTTGTCGATTTTCCCAAAAAAGCGCAGCGGCAAAAGGAAGTGCTGGCCTTCATCCTGGAACGCAAGGATTTTTTACCCCTCCCGCTGAAGGAGGTGCTTGCTTCCCTGCATGTGACGGCGGCCGCCGTCAAAGCGCTTGAAAATAAAGGATATCTCCGTCTGGAAGATGTGGAAGTGTTCCGCGACCCTTACCGCGGCAGGCACTTCAAGCCGACACAGCCGCTCAGGCTTACCGTCGAACAGCAGCATGTTTTTGACCGGGTAATCCGGCAGCTGGATGCTCGTGAACAGGGGGCATTCCTGCTTCACGGCGTCACCGGCAGCGGTAAAACCGAAGTTTATCTGCAATGCATCAGCCGCTGTATCGAGCAGGGAAGAGAGGCGATCGTACTTGTCCCGGAAATTTCGCTAACCCCGCAGATGGTGGAACGCTTCAAAGGCCGGTTCGGCGATCAGGTCGCGGTCATGCACAGCCGGCTGTCGGGCGGGGAGCGGTATGATGAATGGCGCAAAATACGGGAAGGGCGCGTCAAGGTTGCCATTGGAGCCAGATCCGCCGTGTTTGCTCCTTTTGCCCATCTCGGACTGATTATTATGGACGAAGAGCATGAATCGTCATACAAGCAGGAGGAAACACCGAAATACCATGCGCGCGATGTGGCGGTCCGGCGTTCGCATCAGCACGGTGCGGTCGTCATACTCGGTTCTGCGACCCCGGCACTGGAAACCTACCATGCGGCGCGCTCGCAGAGCAATGACGAGTTTGCCCCGCTGCTGCTTGAAATGCATACCCGCGCCCTCGGCAACACGCTGCCCGAGGTTCGCATTGTGGATATGCGCGAGGAGCTGCGGGAGGGCAATCGCTCCATGTTCAGCCGGGCGCTGCATGAAGGAATCGCCAGCAGGCTGGAGCGTGGGGAACAGACGGTGCTGCTTTTGAACCGACGAGGTTATTCCACCTTTGTCATGTGCCGCAGCTGCGGTTATGTGGCAGGCTGCCCGGAGTGCGACATTTCGCTGACCTATCATCAGCGTTCCAATAACCTGCGCTGCCACTACTGCGGTTATGCGGCGCCCGCGCCGGAGGTTTGCCCCGACTGCGGGAGCGAGCATATCCGCTATTTCGGAACAGGGACCCAGCGTGTGGAGGAAGAGCTGGCCAAGCTGTTCCCCGGCATACGCGTCATCCGTATGGATGTGGACACAACAACGGAAAAAGGCTCGCATGAGAAGCTGCTGGCACGGTTCAGGGAGAAAAAAGCCGATGTTCTGCTCGGCACGCAAATGGTGGCCAAGGGGCTTGATTTTCCCGATGTGACGCTGGTCGGTGTCATCACTGCGGATTCTTCGCTCAATCTGCCCGACTTCCGGGCGGCGGAGAAAACGTTTCAGCTGCTGACCCAGGTGGCGGGGAGAGCCGGCAGGCATCAGCTTCCAGGTGAGGTATTTATCCAGTCCTACACCCCGGATCATTATTCCATCATTCATGCGAGCCGCCATGATTACGGTTCTTTTATCCGGGATGAGCTGAAGCACCGCCGTAATTTGCACTATCCGCCGTACTGCCGTCTGATTTTGGTGACTCTTTCGCATGAGCAGCTGCCTGTCCTGGTGAGACTGGCGGAGAATTTCAGGACAACCCTGGAGGGAAAGGCCAGAAAGCTGGGCTGGTTCGGGGATATGGACCGTTTTACGACTGACGTGCTGGATATTCTGGGGCCTGTCGCTTCACCGGTGCCGAGAATCAAAAATAGATACAGGTTTCAATGTATGATAAAATGGCGTGGACAAATTGACGCTGTCGGACTGGTCAGGAATGTGGCGGATGAGCTGGCGGATGCCGTCCAGCGCCAGAATCTGCAGATCAGCCTCGATGTCGATCCGCAAATGTTAATGTAGACATGCGGAAGCGGCATATATATATCCGAGGGACGGCGTTATGAATATAATATTAGTACGTGTTCAAAAAGTCAGGTTTTCAGCACCGAAGCGTATGCTTTCGAAGTGCGTTTTTTCAAAACGCTGGAGTTGAATGAAGCTAGGGACTGAGGAGCGGAGCGTACTAGGGGTACGTGAGCACCTGAAATGTTTCCGCAGGAAACATGCTTCGGAAGCATCCGCTTAGTCCCGGCTGAATTCAAG
>NZ_JBHIRX010000015.1:0-164574 GCF_042138595.1 Paenibacillus terreus
AGGCTTAGCTCAGCTGGGAGAGCATCTGCCTTACAAGCAGAGGGTCGGGGGTTCGATCCCCTCAGCCTCCACCATATTTCTAATAAAATGACTGGTAATGGGGAATTTTATTCATATGCATAATGGGGATTAGCCAAGCGGTAAGGCAACGGACTTTGACTCCGTCATGCATAGGTTCGAATCCTATATCCCCAGCCATTTACGAGCCATTAGCTCAGTCGGTAGAGCACCTGACTTTTAATCAGGGTGTCGAAGGTTCGAGTCCTTCATGGCTCACCAGTTTTACAATATGCGCGTGTGGCGGAATTGGCAGACGCACTAGACTTAGGATCTAGCGTCTTTGACGTGGGGGTTCAAGTCCCTCCACGCGCATCACTTGCGGACGTGGCTCAGCGGTAGAGCATCGCCTTGCCAAGGCGAGGGTCGCGGGTTCGATTCCCGTCGTCCGCTCCATGATTTGTCCCCTTAGCTCAGCTGGATAGAGCGTTTGACTACGAATCAAAAGGTCGGGAGTTCGAATCTCTCAGGGGACGCCATAATGCTTTATGTAAATTGCATTATTTCGAATTATCGGGACGTAGCTCAGCTTGGTAGAGCACCTGGTTTGGGACCAGGGGGTCGCATGTTCAAATCGTGTCGTCCCGATACTTCATATGCGGGTGTAGTTCAATGGTAGAACTCCAGCCTTCCAAGCTGGTAGCGTGGGTTCGATTCCCATCACCCGCTCCATTGTGTACATACAAAGCCGCAAGGCTTTTTTTGCATTTTAATAAGATTATAGGCTGGAGAAAGCACTCGGTATGGTTTGGCTTTCTCCATTTTTCTATATACATTTATGCAGCCCCCAAACCCTAAAAAAGCAGAAGTATGAAGAATTCAAAAGTGCAAACTAAAGCGCTGATCTCAAGGTAAATCGTCCATATATATACGAAAGTCACCTGGAGTATAATAATTTACCTTTATGAATAAAAAAACATGCCTATTGGAAATAATAAAGTTCTTTTTCCTCGAATTTTTCCGTTTAAAATTAAAGCTTTTCACCGATTTTTATTGTATGATGTTAAGAAAGTGTCAATTTTTCGTGGTGTGAATATCGGATAAGATGGGAGGAAAAGCATGACTGAGCTTACGTTGACCGCAAATAAAAGCCAATCGAACAATCTACTGCGGCGTGACGTTCGTTTTTTGGGTACGATTCTCGGAGAGGTTCTTGTACACCAGGGAGGTAATGAGCTTCTTGACATCGTAGAGAGAATAAGAGAAACGAGCAAATCCTTACGGGCTGAATTTTTGCCTGAGCTTTTCGATGATTTCAAATCCATGATCGGGGGTCTGGAGCCGGAAATCCGGCATCAGGTTATCCGAGCCTTCGCCATATATTTTCAACTGGTGAACATTGCAGAGCAAAATCACCGTATTCGCAGAAAGCGTGATTACGAACGCTCTGCTGGTGAGGAAATCCAGCCTGGCTCTATCGAAAAATCCGTTCAGGAGCTGAAGGAGCAGGGATTCACAGCAGAGGATGTACACTCCATACTGGAGGAGCTCTCCCTGGAGCTCGTAATGACCGCTCACCCGACAGAAGCCGTGCGGCGTGCTATTCTGGATATTCATAAGCGCATATCCGATTATGTTATGCAATTGGATAATCCGACGCTGACCAACCGTGAGCGCGAACAGCTTCGTCAGAACCTGTTGAATGAGATCATTACGCTGTGGCAAACCGATGAGCTGCGGGACCGCAAGCCGACGGTACTGGACGAAGTCCGCAACGGCATGTATTTTTTCCATGAGACGCTGTTCCATGTACTCCCTGATGTGTATCAGGAGCTTGAACGGTGCCTGAATAAATATTATCCGGATACAAGATGGCATATCCCGACTTATCTCCGCTTCGGTTCCTGGATTGGCGGGGACAGAGACGGAAATCCTTCTGTAACCTCTGATATTACATTGGATACGCTGCGGATGCAGCGCAAGCTGGCTGTGCGGGAGTATCAGCGCATTCTGCATGACCTGATGGGTTCGTTGAGCTTCAGCACAAGCATCGTGAGCGTATCCGAGGAGCTATTGGCTTCCATAGAGCAGGACAAACTAAATGTTCCTCTGAAGAAGATGGAAATCTGGCATAATGAAAAAGAGCCGTACCGCATTAAATTGGCCTACATGATCGCCAAAGTGAACAACGTGCTTGATGATGCCAAAAGGGGCACCAAAGAGCAGTACACAAGCGCTGAAGAGCTTATTGCAGACCTTAATATCATCGACAGCAGCCTGCGTACTCACTTTGCTGATTATGTGGCGGACACTTACATTCAAAAGGTAATACGTCAGGTCGAGCTGTTTGGTTTCCATACGGCAACTCTGGATATCCGCCAGCACAGCCAGGAGCATGAAAATGCCATGGCGGAGATTTTGGCAAAAATGAACATTACGCCTGATTACAAAGCTCTGTCCGAGGAAGAGAAGATTGAGCTTCTGGAAACCTTGATGAATGATCCGCGTCCGATCACTTCGCGTTACCTGGATTACAGTGAAAGCACACGAGAGTGCCTGAACGTTTACCAGACCATTTACAAGGCTCAGCAGGAATATGGTAAACAATGCATCACAAGCTACCTGATCAGTATGACACAGGGTGCAAGCGATATGCTGGAAGTGATGGTTCTGGCCAAAGAATCCGGCTTGTTCCGCAAGGAAGTGGACGGCACAGTCGTCTGCAGCATTCAATCCGTTCCGCTCTTCGAGACAATCGATGACCTGCATGCCGCTCCGGAAATCATGAGAAGACTGCTGAAGCTTCCGGTTTACCGCCAGTCGGTAGCAGCGATGAATCAAATGCAGGAAATTATGCTCGGTTATTCGGACAGCAACAAGGATGGCGGGGTCGTAACGGCGAATTATGAGCTTCGTGTAGCCATGTACGAGTTGACCAAGGTGGCGGGCGAGTTCGATATCAAGCTGAAATTCTTCCATGGGCGTGGAGGAGCGCTTGGACGGGGAGGCATGCCGCTGAACCGCAGCATTCTGGCTCAGCCGCCGGGAACGGTAGGTGGAGGGATCAAGATTACAGAGCAGGGAGAAGTGCTTTCGTCCCGTTATTCTTTAAAAGGAATCGCTTATCGCAGTCTTGAACAGGCGACATCTGCTCTGCTGACCTCGGCCATGTATCGCCGATCCGGCAAGGAAGAAAAGCTGAATGAACAGTGGGAAACTATTATCTCACAGATTTCCGCAGTCTCGCTGGAAAAATATCAGGACCTGATTTTCCGTGATCCGGACTTTTTTTCCTTCTTTAAAGAATCTACGCCGCTTCCGGAAATTGGAGAGCTTAACATCGGCTCCAGGCCGTCGAAGCGCAAAAACAGCGACCGCTTCGAGGATTTGCGTGCTATTCCTTGGGTGTTTGCTTGGACACAGAGCCGTTACTTGCTGCCAGCCTGGTATGCAGCCGGCTCAGGACTGCAAAGCTTCTATCAGGACAAGGAAGAGAATTTGCAGGTGCTGCAGACGATGTACCGGGAGTTCCCGTTCTTCCGTTCCTTGATCGATACGCTGCAAATGGCCATTGCCAAAGCGGATCTGCTGATTGCCAAGGAATACTCGGGCATGACGGGGAATGATGAAGCACGCCAGCGTATACTCGGACTAATCACGCAGGAATATGAGCTGACTTCCAGCCTAATACTGAAAATTACAGGGCAGAATGAAATTCTGGATAATGTCCCTGTTATTCAGGAGTCCATCCGGTTGCGGAACCCTTATGTCGATCCGCTAAGCTACCTGCAGGTGCAGCTGTTAAGCGAGCTGCGTGCAACGAGAGAGCAAAGCGGCGAAGACGCAGAGCTGCTGCGGGAAGTATTGCTTACCATCAACGGTATTGCGGCAGGGCTAAGGAATACCGGCTGATGCGTTTGCAGAGAGTGCAGAGGATGTTTTAAAATATGCAGTCGGGTGCTCTAATGAGGACCCGGCTGCTCTGTTATTGTTAGCAGGAACAAAATCATTTCAGCCCATCAGCAAGTCTGGGGGAATAACGGTGGAAAACATGGACAGCCGCTTGGTCAGGCTGATTCTAAAAGGGGATCAGCGGGCCTTTGCGGAGCTAGTGGAGCTTTACAAAGATAAAATATTTCATCTGACGTACCGCATGCTGGGGAACCGGCATGAAGCTGAAGATATGGTACAGGAGACGTTTTTACGCGTTTACCGCAACCTGGATAAGTACGATCCCAATCAAAAGTTCTCCACATGGATATACCGGATTGCTACCAATTTATGCATTGACCGGTTGCGAAGAAGAAAGCCTACATATTCTCTGGATGCGGAAATCAATGAGCAGGAGGGCAGCGATGGGTACGCCATGCTTCCAAGTGATGAACGTACACCTGAAGGTGAGACCCTGCTGCTGGAGACGCAGACTCAAATCCGGGAAGCTATAGACAGCTTGCCGGCTAAGTACAAGTCCATTATGGTGCTCCGCTATTTACAGGATATGTCCCTCCAGGAGATCAGCGATGTGCTTAATTTGCCGGTCACGACAATTAAGACGCGGGTACACCGGGGGCGTGAGTTTTTGCGGAAAAAGCTTGAACACAAATTGTAGCTTATATTTTTGTGAAACATATCTGCTGCGGCAGCGTATGTAATGTTGTATGAACGGATCTTGCGCCAACGGGATGCGCCGACCCTGTGTGTCCGCGTCTGCTGGCTGCAAGTCGGAAGACTACAAGAAAGGATTGGCTCATATGGAATGCAAAGAGGCCGTCTCTTTGATGCACCTATACCTGGATGGCGATCTGTCCATGCTGGAAAAGGAAGAGCTGCAGGATCATCTGCTGGAATGCCAGGATTGCCGGATGCGGTTTAAAGAGCTGGAGCGGACCGAAATGATGCTGTTCGGAATCCAGCACCCCCTGCCTTCTGTAACGGATGAGTTGACCGATCGGATTTTGGGTGTTATGCCAACACCGAAACGGCAACAGCCATGGGTCAAATGGATCAGAAGACATCCGGCTGCAACGGCTGCGGCTTTCTTCCTTGTTGTTATCCTATCCAGCCTTTTGAGCAATTGGGGCCAAAACAGCCAGCTTGTGGTCCGTGGGGACAATCTGGATCAGGTGGTCATCCATGGCAACACGGTAATTGTGCCTGAAGGCAAGGCCATCAATGGAGATTTGACGGTGGAAAATGGAACTGCTCAAGTCTACGGGGATGTAGAAGGAAATTTGACGGTGATTGACGGATCCTATTATCAGGCGTCAACCGCACATATATCGGGACAGGTAAAGAGCATTGACCGGGCACTGGATTGGGTATGGTATAAAATTTCGGATTTATTCACAGAAGTGGCATACCGCTAGGGCTTGGCTGGCAGTACCTATGAAAAGCGCCTTTTTCCAAGAAAAGGGCGCTTTTTCGAGTTAGAATGTTCCAGAATTTTGTGAAAATAACCGGAATGCACCATTAAATTCGGAGTTCGGCTTGCAACCTGACGGCGATCGTTATAACCTAGATAAAGAGACCATACTATATACATACTGATGCTTTAAACGACCCACTTATTACTGACATTGCGGGGGCATGCGCATGCTGGAGTACTTTACGGATATGACCTGGAAAGAGTCCATTAAGGACTTGATCGATATTTTAATTGTAACGTACATTATATATCAGATTATATTGCTGGTACGGGGGACCCGGGCAGTTCAGCTGCTCAAAGGAATCCTCGTGCTGGTTGTGATATGGGCTCTAAGCACCTGGTTTGATTTGTATACGCTGAAGTGGTTGATGAACCAGATGTTCACCTTTGGGGTGCTGGCGGTCTTTATTATCTTTCAGCCTGAGCTCAGACGGGGGCTTGAGCAGCTCGGAAGGGGGAAGCTGTTTGGCCGTTCGTCTGCCGAGGATGAAGAACTGAATAAGCTGATCGGCGAGATTATCAAAGCGCTGAACTATCTTTCCCGAAGGAAGATCGGTGCCCTGATTGTCTTTGAGCGCGAGACCGGTTTGAACGAATATACGGAGTCCGGGATAAGAACCCAGGCCGTAGTGAGTTCGGAGCTGCTTATCAATATCTTTATTCCGAATACGCCTCTGCATGATGGGGCGGTTATTATTCAGAACAACCAGATTGCAGCCGCAGCATGTTATCTACCTCTATCGGAGAATCCCTTTATCAGCAAGGAGCTTGGTACAAGACACCGGGCTGCGATCGGCGTTAGTGAGATGGCTGATGCGGTTTCCATTGTCGTGTCTGAGGAGACAGGCCAAATTTCGCTTGCTATTAACGGGCAGGTAGTCAGGGACATTAAAGAAGAATCGCTGATCTCCAAATTATATGAGGAACTGCGCCCGGCCACATCGACTAAGGAAAAGCGCAAGCCGTTCTGGAAGCGGGGGGGAGGCGCCACCAATTCATGATGGACAGATGGTTTAATAATGCAACTTTTTCCAAAATACTGGCTTTGTTGATCAGCATCCTGCTTTGGGCTATGGTCCATCTGGACAGCGGCACGACTTCGCCGGGAATTACAACGGCTTATGACAATAAAACAATAAAAGATGTAGCTGTTCAGGCGGTGGGACTGAATGACAATTATGTGCTTTCTGCCATGAGTACGGACAGGGTGAATCTTGAGGTTAGGGGACAGCGTTCCCTGTTGACTTCTTTTTTTACGGACGACTATAAAGTAACTGTGGATTTATCCAATGTGAAGGCCGGGACGGAAACGCTGCCGCTGAGAGCTGATCTGCCTTCCGGAGTTGAGGTTATCTCCATTAATCCGTCCATGGTTACGGTAACGGTGGAAGAGAAGAAAACAAAGTCATTCAATGTAACGATTTCGACGGCTGGTGAGCCGGCGGCTGGTATGAGGCTTGGCACTCCTTCCTCGGACCCTGCCGCCGTGAATGTCACTTTGGCGGAGAGCCGGCTTGAAGCGGTGGCTTCTGTGCGCGGTATCGTGGACGTAAGCGGAGCAAAGGAAAATGTGTCCGAACGCAAAGTACGTCTAAAAGCATACGATAAAAACGGCCAGGAAATTGAGGAGGCTGTGATTGAGCCTGCTACGGTGTCCGCTGAAGTGCCGATTGTTCAGGGCTACAAAACAATGCCCATACGGGTGAGCTACACAGGCGACCTGCCGGACGGCCTGGTTGTGGCCAGTGTGAAGTCCAGCGTAACAGAGGCGAGTGTATATGCTCCAACCTCCGTATTGTCGGGATTAACGGGAAATGTTACTGCGACTCTGGATCTTAGCACGTTGACGGAGGCAGGGACCAAGCAGGTTGAGGCCAAGCTGACCGTGCCTGCCGGGGCGGAAAGAGTAGATCCGTCAGCAATTACGCTGGATGTTACGGTAGCTCCGGGTGGAGCGGTGCCCACAACACAGAGGACGATAGAGAACGTTCCGATCCAAATCAGCGGAGCCGGCGATTCCGGAAGTGTTACGATAGTGACCCCGGAAAGCCAGACCATGAATGTCAGTATCAATGGACCGGAAGATCTAGTGAAGGAGCTGACGGATAACGATATTATATTGGTGGCGGATGTTGCGGGCCTGGAGCCCGGGCAGCATGATGTGCCCCTCAAGGTAACGCTGCCGAAGTATATTTCACTTGCAGATGAAGGAGCTTCGTTATCGATTACCGTACAAGTGCAAGGTGGTTCGGAGCCAACTGTCACGGGTTCGGAGGGGGATACGGGAGCGAATTCGTCGGGACAGAGCGGCGACGCCGCGAATGTCGGAGGTGCTCCCGACGCTCAGCCTGCGGATGGCGCTGCGGCAGGGGGAACGGCGGAGGGCGGACAGGATGCCCCCCAGCAGGGCAGTCAGGACAACACAGGGGATACAGGTCAGCCTTAAGATAAACCAAACATATATATTAAAGAGGGAGTCATTATAATGGGAAAATATTTTGGCACAGACGGCGTAAGAGGCGTAGCAAATAAAGAGCTGACGGCGGAATTGGCCTACAGCATCGGACGTTGCGGCGGTTACGTGCTGGCTGGAAATGTGGAGAAACCGACGGTTGTGATTGGCATGGATACCCGGATTTCGGGGGTTATGCTGGAATCGGCCCTGGTGGCCGGATTACTGTCCATTGGAGCGAATGTCATTCGTCTGGGAGTGGTCTCCACACCAGGTGTTGCATATATAACACGCATGCTCAAAGCGGATGCGGGGGTCATGATTTCCGCTTCTCATAATCCGGTTGAGGATAACGGGATCAAGTTTTTTGGAGGGGACGGATTCAAGCTGTCGGATGAGACGGAGCTGAAGATCGAAGCATTAATGGATGCGGAGGAGGATCAGCTGCCTCGCCCTGTGGGAAGCGGGCTGGGTGCAGTAACCGTGGATGACAAATCCCGTTACCTGTACCTGGATTACTTGAAGACGACGGTTTCCAACTCTTTTAAAGGGCTTAAAATTGTTCTGGACTGCGCCAACGGTGCGGCTTACGAGCTGGCTCCCAAGCTTTTCGCAGAGCTGGGCGCGGAAGTGATCGCAATCGGGGCGGATCCAAACGGCTTGAATATTAACGATCATTGCGGGTCTACGCATCCGGAGAAGCTGAAGGAGGAGGTTCTCCGTCTGAAAGCGGATATCGGTCTTGCTTTTGACGGGGATGCGGACCGTCTGATCGCCATTGATGAAAATGGGGAAGAGGTAGACGGGGATTTCATTCTCTGCATTTGCGGGGATGCCATGAACCGTGCCGGCAAGCTGAAAGACAGCACAATTGTGTCTACGGTTATGAGCAATATCGGTTTCTATAAAGCGGCTGAGAAACTTTCCCTGAAAACAGCGAAAACGGCTGTTGGCGATCGTTATGTCATGGAGGAAATGCGCCGTGGCGGCTACAATCTGGGCGGGGAGCAGTCAGGGCACGTAATTTTCCTGGATTATAATACAACTGGCGACGGTATGCTGACTGCCATTCAGTTGGTCGATACCCTTGTGGCGTCCGGCAAGAAGTTCAGTGAACTGAAGTCCTTAATGAAGCAGTATCCTCAGGTGCTGGTGAACGTTCGTGTACAGGATAAGACCAATTATCCTGGCAATGCGGCCATTGCTGAAGCCATTCAAAAGGTCGAGCAGAAGCTCGGCGACAACGGACGTGTGCTTGTTCGCCCTTCCGGTACGGAATCGTTGATCCGGGTAATGGCGGAGGGCCCTGACAAGGCTGAGCTTGAGCGTTATGTCGAAGAAATTGTCGAAGTTGTGAAAAAAGAGCTCGTGTAAAGGTACGGTTGAGCCTGTGCCCGAGCGCTGCAGGACATCCTTTGGATTCAGACGGTATCGGGCACGGGAAACTATATGAAAGAAAAATTGGTACAAGCATGGAACAAAAACCATTGCCAAATCGACATAGACATGCATATAATGTATGAAGTATTTTGATTCAGGAATAGAAAGTGAGGACAGTGAGGTTTACAACCACTAAGCGCCAGAGCTTGTATATATGCGCGGGGGAACTGAGGTTCACGGCATATCAAGCTGACGAGGTGGAGGTGTTCGAAATGTTCGGCGGGGACCTCCCGGTGATGCATCTCAACCGTAAACCGGTTTTCGGAAAAGAAATGGGTGACCATTTTCACAACGACCCGGTAGATGCCACTAAATATAAAATTGTGAATTCATTTCATGAATGTGCGGCCATCAGCAGCTGTGCGGTACGGGAAAACGTGACATTCGTGAAGTTTTTAATTGTCGATTAGGTTATCTTTGACAACTTCATAATGAACTCTTTCCCGCATATACCGCATGCTTTTTTTCTTGGTCCCATTCTGTTGAAATGATGATCGGAGGAAATCGAACATGTGTGGTATTGTAGGGTATATTGGGGATAAGAATACACAGGAAATTTTGCTGGATGGCTTGAGCAAGTTGGAATACCGCGGGTACGATTCGGCGGGAATCGCCGTATTTACGAACGATGGTCTTAAAGTTGCAAAGTCCAAAGGCCGCCTTGCCAACCTGGAAGCGAAGCTGGAAGGAGCTCCACTGATCGGCAGCGCCGGTATCGGACATACGCGCTGGGCTACACACGGTAAGCCATCTGACGTAAACTCTCATCCGCATATGGATGAAAGCCGGAAATTCTCAGTTGTTCATAACGGCATTATCGAGAATTACCTGGAGCTGAAAGAGGAGCTGTTGAAGGAAGGGCATACGTTCCTGTCCGAAACGGATACGGAAATCGTGTCCCACTTGATCGCGCGTGAGTACGAGGGTGACATCGTCAAAGCGGTGCAAAAAGCTATTACCCATATCCGCGGAGCGTTTGCGCTGGGGGTATTGACCGAATATGAGCCAGACAGATTGGTTGCTGTTCGTCAGGCAAGCCCGCTGGTCATCGGTGTAGGGGAAGGCGAAAATTTCATTGGTTCTGATATTCCTGCTATCTTAAAATATACACGTAAAGTATACATTCTCGAAGACGGTGAGATGGCAGTGCTGACGAAGGACGCTGTCGAACTGTTGACGATTGAAGGGAACTTTATTGCTCGGGAAATGATCCATGTCGATTGGGATGCCGTGACTGCTGAAAAAGGCGGTTATGAGCATTTCATGCTGAAAGAAATTCATGAGCAGCCACGAGCTTACCGGGATACGATGCTTGGACGTATCGATCATGACAATCATCAGGTCGTTCTGCCGGAGCTGAAGCTGTCTGTCGAGCAGATTAAAAATATCCGCAATGTCCAGATTGTTGCCTGCGGTACGGCATATAATGCCGGTCTGATCGGTCGCACGGTAATTGAGCAGTTTGCCCGCATTCCGGTTGAGAATGATGTGGCATCCGAATACCGTTACCGTTCGCCAATCATCACTCCGGAGACGCTCGTGATCGTAGTCAGTCAATCCGGCGAAACGGCCGATACGTTGGCGGCGCTGCGTGAAGCGAAAGCTAACGGCGCACATGTGCTGGCAATTACCAACGTAGTTGGCAGCTCCATCGCCCGCGATGCGGACGATGTGCTCGTCACGCTGGCCGGTCCTGAGATTGCCGTAGCTTCGACTAAAGCATACACTTCGCAGCTGATTGCTTTTTATCTGTTCGGTCTGTATCTTGCACAAGTGCGCGGTACGATGACCAAGGACGAAATTGCCCATGTATTGGCGGCAATGGAATCACTGCCTGAGCAAGTGGAAGCGATGCTAAACAATGCGGATACGATCAAATCTTACGCCGAGCATATTGCGAAGCACAAGCATCTGTTCTTCATTGGCCGCGGCCAGGACTACGCTGTAGTGCAAGAGGGCTCTCTGAAGCTGAAGGAGATCTCCTACATTCATTCCGAAGCTTATGCTGCGGGCGAGCTGAAGCATGGCACGCTGGCTCTGATTGAAGATGGCGTTCCTGTCATCTCCTTAATCACCCAAGAATCCGTGATGGAGAAAACATTGAGCAATATCAAGGAAGTGAAAGCACGCGGCGCCGAGGTTCTCGCGATCTCCTATGAAGAGCACGCTGCCGAGCTGCTGAAATCCGTAGACCATGTGATTACGATTCCGAAAACTCTGCCGGTTCTGACAGCTGCGCTTTCGGTCGTAACGCTTCAACTGCTGGCATACTACGCTTCTCTCGCGTTGGGTCATGATGTCGATAAGCCCCGTAACCTGGCGAAGAGCGTGACGGTGGAGTAATTATTTTTAAAACGTAATCTTTTTTGTGTTCAGTTACATTAAAGTTGGTGTACGAGTATTAAAACCGGTTGTCCATATTTAGGATGACCGGTTTTTTAAGTTGCTGGAAACAGACTAAATTTACAATAAAAAGTTATTAATTTGATTTTCATATCTTTATAATAAAAATAGGAATTAATGCTCATATTTCCACGCAAAGCAAGCTCAAGTTCATTTTTCTTTTTCTTCATGGTTCTATGTGCGAAACCAGCAAGTTTCTCGGGATCCGTTTCGCCATTGACCATGGCCTCAAGCATATCGCGGCTAGAAACGCCCATAATGTCAGAGACAACGGAAGCCAGCTTGATGTTGGCACCTTCAAGAACTTTCTGTATACGGTTATGTTCACGATCTCGTTCCTGAATGAAGCTGCGGCGGTAACGGACTAATTCCCGCAACTCACGCTGATTCCGGTCCGAAATGTAACTTGCCTTTGATAGTCCGTGACGCAGCAAGTCTACAATCCATTCGGCGTCTTTCACATCTGTCTTGCGTCCAGGAACAGCCTTCATGTGCTGAGCATTGACTACAAGAAATTTCTATAACGATCACCTTTCTGACGGCAAACTCAATTGAGGACTGTTGAAACAACCAGAAAAGGGTTAACCTACTCTGCGTGCTTCCCGAAGGAGCGACAATTCGTGGTGCACCGAGGTCGTTGAAGTCAGACTAACGGTAGGGCTCGTGGCACCATAGTTCACCGACCTTCCTCGCCAGCCGTAAGGTTGCCTACGTGTTATCCACCCGTTCACCACTATCCCTCCAAAGGGACCGCTCGACTTGCATGTATTAGGCACGCCGCCAGCGTTCGTCCTGAGCCTCTAGGCGACAGTAGACTTCTTCAATTCCTTGCTGCCTCAACTGGCCAACTTTTTCCTTATCTCGGTGCTGGGGGTCATAGTCAATTTCCTGGTCATGAAGCTGTTCTCACGTGCTGCCGGCGGGGCCGCCGACGCTGCTAAGTGAGTTGGATCGGTGCGCGACCCCGTGCGCGTTGGGGGCAGTTCAGGGCCGTTCAATGCCCGCGAAGATGCGCAGGACTTCGGCCGCATGGGCGGTGGGGTCGAACGGTGGGTTGCCAATCCCATGTGTGATAGGTTCCGTGGTCACGGAGTTCCAAAGCCGATCGTGCTTGCCTGCGGCAAAGTCGAGGAGGGCGTCGCGAACGAAGGTGTCCCTGATGGCTTGCTCGTCGCTATGTTGGGGGCGTTGCTGGCCGACGATGCCGTACATCTCTGTGCCGTGTACGGCTGGCGCACCCTCGACAGGGCCAACGGCGAGCAGGTGGGCGTTGCCGCCTGCAGCGGCGTGGGCGAGTGCCGCACGGGCGGCGGGTAGGGTATAGAGGTAGTCGGTCAAGAGCGCCCCGCGTACTTCGACCGGAGTGCGTCCGTTGACGTCGTAGGCGGCGACGATGCGCCGAGCACGGCTTCGAGGGATCCGAGACTTCGTTACCAATTCGTCAACGAGGTTGTCGATGCTGCCCGGGTCGAACTGCTCGGTCGCGTTGATAACCCACCAGTCCCCCTCGTTCGTCGCCGTGCTAAAGAGAATGTCGACGTCGCGGTGACGCCCGGATTCGAGGACACGCAGCGGTGTGTCGGCGAGAACGCCACCGGTCTGAGAGTGATCGTTCACGATGCCAATAGTCGTGTTGTCGATGCCGTTTCGGTCGCCGATGTCACGTGGGTTAACCTTAACGAGCGTCTCGGCGAGGAGCTTCCCATCCAGGGTGAGCAGTTGTTCGGGATCGTCCGTGATGCCGAGTTCGGTGAGAAACGTGTTCGCTAGTTCTTCGGCCCACCAGGCGGGAACGATCCGGGATGCACCACCGGAGAATGCAGCGAGGCGCTGGTAGAGGCCGTCAGCCGCCGGTGCTGCGAGGAGCGCTATCGAGGAGAACGCGCCGGCGCTGTGGCCGGTGACGGTGACGTTCTGAGGGTCGCCACCGAAGCGAGCGATGTTCTCCTGCACCCATCTGAGCGCGGTGATGATGTCCTGCAGGCCGAGGTTAGTGGCGTCCGTGAACGCGCCACCGTATTGGGAGAGCGAGAGCCAACCGAACGGGCCGAGCCGGTAGTTCAGGGACACCCCAATGGCGCGGCCGGTCGCGGCGAGACCTGAGGCGTTTGAGGTGGTCTGGGTGTTCGCGCCGCGTTCGAAGCCGCCACCGTAGATGTAGACGATCACGGGGAGCGGTTCGTCGCCAGCGTCTTCGGGTGCCCAGACGTTGAGGTTCAGGCAGTCCTCGCTGAATCCGTTGTCGGCCTCCAACCAGCTATTATCGCCGGGTTGCAGCGGTGCGGGTCCCTTCTGGTCGTATGGCAGGACCGGGTTGAACGGCAGCAAAATAGGGCGGCGAAAGCGTTCTGCACTGGCGTAGGGGATGCCCAGCCAGGAGCGGATCGCTCGGGCAGCGGTATCGGTATTGTTCATGTGTTCGGTCCTTCCGTTGAGGGTGTGGTCAGGTTTCATTTGTATTGGTCCTTTCATAAGTAAGATGATATGATCATTTTAGGTCATTATTTATAATAACAAAAGGTAAAATCAAGACTATGACTGACATATTTCGGACATTTCAGTCAACCCCATCGGCCTTGGATTGATTGAGGATGCCGTGATGGTGTGCACGTCCAACAAGAGGGAAGATACGGAATGCCGTAGCTACCGACCGTTGAACAGCAAGATTACGAAAATTTTTTTGAGAAGCAAATCTATTTAATTGCTAAACTATTTGCCTATTTCATGGAACATCCAATTATTTTCATAGGTTACAGTTTAAGTGATAAAAATATAAAATCCATTCTATACAATGTTAAACAGAGTATTGATACAAAATCAGAGCCAATGATTGATAAGGTCCGTTGACTGGAGCTTGGAGGTAATAAACCCAGAGACTACACCACCTAGGGAAAACTCGTAATGGGGAATCAATAAGAGTCTACAAGAAACTGCAAACATACGATAAGCTATACGAGGCTTTGTATCAAGATTCAGTTGATATAGAGTTCCTAAAGCAAATTGAAGAAACAGTTTATAACGTACTAAAAAGCGACACTATTACCAATATTGAAGTTGATAGAGTGGACGCCAATACTGGTCTTATGCTTACGATCTAATTAATTGTGTCTCTAGACAAATGGGGATTAATTTGAGAGGTGTATAATGAAAAAAATAGTAATTCATGGGGCGGAGAAATGCAAAAGATTTGTTGTGTTCGATAAAATGAATTACTGAACAATAAAAAAACTAGACCGAAATAATGAAGTTGTAGAATAAACGCTAGCGTGAACCTAACGGGAAACGTTCATTTAAATCTATTCCGCTTTGTTTTTTACCTATTTTTGATTGATTTTATGTTTCCTGAAGGGCGTATACCCACCTGAATACAGGGATCCCGCCTGAAATCCCAGGGATTTCGCAAAAAGCAGCGGATCACATTCCTTTTGCTGTTCCATTAAATTTAACATAATTTGGGCACATGCCCGGGCGTCATCGAGCGCATTATGGTGATTTAAACGAATTCCGAAATGGTTAGAGATGATGTTTAATTTATGGGAGGATAGCTCTTGTAGCAGCTTTTTCCCAATTCTGTACGTACATAAATATTGTATCTCTGGATAGCTTTTTTCAGCGGCATCTAAACAACACCTTAGCACGCTTATATCAAAAACAGCATTATGTGCAATAATAATTTCTCCGGATACTAGTGGTTCAATGGTTGTCCATAGTTCTCCAAATATTGGTTGCTCGTCAACCATGAAAGGTGTAATACCATGGATGGCAATATTCATTCGATTAAAAGGCTGTTGTGGATCAATTAGCCATTCATATTCACCTGTTACAATCCCATCTCTAACTTGAACTAAACCCAGGGAGCACGCACTCGATCGGTTTAAGTTTGCGGTTTCAAAATCAATTGCTGTAAAATTCAAAAGTTCATTCTCCTTTATCTTCCTATACCTTAAAAGAAGGATAGGCCCCGCCTATTCAAGCACTTTTCCTTTTAAGGGATAAACCTTATCGGAAGAAATGAATATCATTTCCTCCGGAAAAAACTTTTTAAAATACTTTTCCACTCTAAGATGAATATCCATTTGATACCATTCGGACAACTCGTTCTCTTTAAACAAAAATGGCATGCCTAAGCGCTCGGAACGTTTCCCTCTTGCTCCATCTCCAATGTTAAGTGTGTCGATGTAGATCCGATCAACGATGGACTCCAGTATTTTAGGAAAATCGGGTGTGAATGGAAGTACCGGCGAAATGGAAGCTTGGGTAGCGATTCCTACGTTATTCACTTCTTTTAATGCCTTCAAGCGTAACTTAATACCTGGAGCATGGGGAGCGAACAATCGTTTCATATCTTCCCGATCTGTTTCTATAGTCATAGAGACAAGGACCTCACATTTTTGATTTAGTTCAATTAATAGATTAAGATCCCTTACGACAAGAGGACTTCGTGTTTGTATCTGAAGGAAATCTGGAGGGTGTTTGACCATTTCCTCTAAAATAGAGCGTGTTAGCTCTGTCTTCCGTTCCAGTGGTTGATAGGGATCTGTTGCAGTAGACATAAAAAGATTAATGGGTTTATTTCTTCGGCGGAGATTGACCATCTCATTCCGATAGTTACCGACGGCATTTGTTTTGATGCTTACCCATTCTCCCCAGGGAGTATCACTGTACCTTTGAATAGGCATTTCTCTAACGTAGCAATACCTACATCCAAAAGCACAACCACTATAAGGATTTAATGAATGTGTGAAACCAACACTTGAATCTCCTTTCATTTCAGTTAAGATTTTTTTTGCTGTTATGCTATTAACCTGCATGTTAGCCTCCCATATTTCGGATGCTGATACCTGTTTTGTTTCGTCTCAATATTATGGTATGATCATTTTAGGTCACTTGTCAGATTTGATGAAGGCGAAAACGGGAAATTTAATGATATTTTACGGACATTTCGGTTCATCAAATACTCTTAAAGGAGGTTTGTGTAATCGTTCATTCATTCAAACAGGAAAAAAATATAAGGCCTCTTAAATATAATCCAGTGTTTTCTTACCCCTACGATCTGGAGATTTTTAGTGTATCTTCTCTCAAAGAGCGAACACCAGAGGATCGTATGAAAATTACTTATCGTTATGAATTTTATATGATCATTTGTGTCACGGAAGGAATGTGTACTCAATGGATCGATTTTGAACCCATCCCTTGTAAGGAAGGAACATTGATAGCAGTAACACCAGGACAAGTCCATAATTTTGGACACGATGATAACTGGGACGGATGGGTTATTCTATTCCGTGAAGAATTCCTTCTTCCTGCTTCACTTACGTTGAGTGAACTGAATTTAACGTTTGATATCGGAAGAACGCCTAATAGTTTGACTTTAAATAATACAGAGCTGCATCGGGCAAACACTTTAATAGAGCAAATGGTTCAAGACTCTTTAATTCAAGTAGCCAAAGAGGATGTTCATATGTTGTTACGCTATCAGCTTTATGCATTTGTAGCATGGCTCAACATTATTCATAAACAAAAAAATATCCCTACTACTTCTCAGGTCTCACAAAAGTTTTTAAAATTTCAAGAATTAGTGGAGAAAAATTATGCCAAGTTAAATCATGTTAGTGACTATGCTGCCCTTTTAAATTGCACAGAAAAAACATTAACACGGGTTACGGTCGCAGCTGTTGGAATAAGTGCTAAAGCTTTCATATCAGCTCGAATTAGTCTCGAAGCTAAGCGTTTATTAATGCATACAGATTACTTGATTAGCGACATTGCAGAAATGCTTAACTTTCAAGAAACTACTCACTTTAGTAAATTTTTCAAACGGGAAACTGGCTATACGCCTGTAGAATTCCGAAAGCAGAACCTTTAATTATATCAGGAAACACATTTGTTCTACAAAAGGGAGTGATACTGTGATACAAGGAACATTATTTGATAATGAACATGATCGACCGTTGGCTAATCGTGTGCGTCCTCAATCGTTGGAAGACTTTATAGGTCAAAAACATTTACTTGGCCCTGGAAAAGTTCTGCAAGATATGATCAAAAATGATCAAGTGTCTTCTATGATATTTTGGGGTCCTCCAGGTGTTGGCAAAACAACACTAGCTAAAATCATTGCCAATCAAACCAAGTCTAAGTTTATTGATTTTAGTGCAGTAACTAGCGGTATTAAAGAAATCCGAAATATAATGAAAGAAGCTGAAGAAAACAGGAAATTAGGAGAGAAAACCCTCTTATTCATTGATGAAATTCATAGATTTAATAAGGCACAACAGGATGCCTTTCTTCCGTATGTGGAAAAAGGGAGCATTATTCTCATCGGCGCGACAACCGAGAATCCATCGTTTGAAGTTAACTCTGCCTTGTTATCTCGTAGCAAAGTTTTTGTACTTCACCAACTAAGCAGTGAAGATATTGTTGAATTATTAAAAAAAGCGATTTTGAATCCTAAAGGATACGGAGATCAAAAGATAGGTTTAGAAGAGGGCGTACTTTCTGCTATCGCGGAATATTCAAATGGAGATGCCAGGGTGGCATTAAACACCTTAGAAATCGCTGTGCTAAACGGAGAGAAACAAGGTGAAACTATTGAAATTAGCAAAGAAGGGCTGCTACAAATTATTCATCGAAAATCACTTTTGTATGATAAAGATGGAGAAGAACACTATAATATCATTTCCGCATTGCATAAATCCATGCGAAATAGTGATGTAAATGCATCTATTTATTGGTTGTCTCGAATGTTGGAATCAGGTGAAGATCCTTTATTTATTGCTCGTAGGCTAGTTAGGTTTGCAAGTGAGGACGTGGGTTTGGCGGACAATAGGGCTTTGGAAATCGCTGTTTCGGTGTTTCAAGCATGTCAATTCATAGGGATGCCAGAGTGCGATGTACATCTAACACAAGCCGTTATATATCTGACCCTAGCTCCCAAATCGAATTCTGCTTACTTGGCTTACCGCTATGCGAAAAAAGATGCCCTACATTCCATGAGCGAACCTGTTCCTTTGCAACTTCGGAACGCTCCAACGAAGCTTATGAAAGAGCTGAACTATGGTAAAGGGTATCAGTACGCCCATGACACAGAAGAAAAGCTAACAATGATGCAGACTATGCCAGATTCCCTGATCGGACGCGAATATTACCATCCGACAACACAGGGGTCTGAATTTAAAATTAAACAAAGGATGGAAGAAATTGCAGCATGGCACAAGAAAAACAGCAATCAGTAATAGCTTTACAAATAGGAGAATACCAAAATGAAATTAGAAGAAATCGTAGAGTACTGTTTATCTTATCCAGCCTCATATGAGGACCATCCTTTTGGAGAAGGTTGGACAGCCATACGTCACAAAGGAAATAAGAAAATCTTTGCGTTAATATTTGAAAAAGATGATCATCTTTGCGTTAACCTGAAATGTGTTCCTGATCGATCTGATTTCCTTCGAAACGCATTTAAAGAAGTTAAGCCGGGATATCATATGAGTAAAGAGCATTGGAATACGATTATCTTAGATGGAAACCTTCCGGAGGATGATCTTCACGATATGGTAAAACATAGTTTTGACCTTACAAAACCCAAACGTAAAGTGAAAAAATAACTTAATATAGATACGTAATTCAATGTAGGAACAATGAAATGTGTAAGGTACCAACTTTAATGTCATTAAACAACCGACACACCCGATTTTTCTACAAACATCATGGGCCGTCCTACGAGGTGAGGACGGCCCATTTTCATTGTGGATGGGGGATGATTATGAGGGTTATAGGCGACTACAAACTCCTATCTAACAATACTCATGTCTGTTCGGCCATCAGACGAGGTGGTAAGGGCATATCATTCCCGAACCACCATTCCACAGCCCCCGCGACCGCTGTCCCAAAAAAATTGAAGGATAACCTCTTCACTTAACCCTTGATTTTTTCCTTTAGTTACATCCATTTCAACCTTGTACTCTTCAACCACTAGATCAAGGAACCGACTACGAAAATAAGTTGCACTTTTCGTGTTTAGCATTGTTGAAAAGAATATATGATGTCGAAAGCAATGGATAACTAGGACGAGTTTAGAGGAGGATACATTCATGGTTAATTGTGGGGAGCCCTTATCTTAACTCAATGATAAGCACACGCGCTCGGTCCGCAACTATCAAGGTTACGCCGCGCGAAAGCAGCTCCTAGTAGAACATAAAATCGGATGAAACCCTGACGCTCCCGATTTTCGATCCATCAATCAACACCTTATAACGATTTGTTCATTAATTAACAAATCGTTTAATATTGACGATTGCAATCATTTTGTTTTTCTTTAAAATATAGACATATGTTGATAAATAGTTTTTCGTTCATTAAATGCACTTTATAACAACGCATGAGTTATGCCGACGGCTTCACTTTCGGGAACACGCTTTGAAGAATGGCTACCAATGTTAGACAACATTCTCTCGGCAGTCTTATTCATTCGCCAAAGAAGCAGGAGGGCTATTTATGAATCGAATTGAAAAGAGCCAAGAAAAGTATAAACAACTATTTGGTGATGGAATCCCTGCCGCGTATGCTACCGATCCGGATTTACAGGACATCCTGAGCCGTTTTATTTTTGGGGAAGTTTTTTATCAAGGTCACCTGGATAATAAACAGCGGGAGCTTATCACTCTGGTTGTGCTTACAGCGAACCAAACATTGCCTCAGCTGCAGGCTCACGTTCACGCCGCACTGAACGTCGGGCTCACACCGGTGGAAATCAAAGAGGCGATTTACCAGTGTGCGCCTTACCTGGGATTTCCCAAAACGCTGAACGCGAGTAATGAAGTCAACGAGGTTTTCAAAGCGAGGAATATTGTACTGCCGCTTGAAAGCCAGACGCAGGTTGAAGAAGATACCCGTTTTGACAATGGACTTGCCGTGCAAACAAAGATTTTTGGCGATGTCATTCCCAGAATGCGCGAAAGTGCTCCGGCCAACCAAAAACACATACAGGATTATCTTTCTTCTTTCTGTTTTGGGGACTTCTATACCCGCGGCGGGCTTGATTTGAAAACACGGGAGTTGTTGACACTTTGCATCATATGTGCACTGGGTGGTGCTGAAGGTCAAGTGAAGGCACATGTGCAGGGCAACGTAAATGTGGGCAATGACAAGGAAACATTGATTACGGCCATTACCCACAGCCTCCCATATATAGGCTTTCCGAGAACACTGAATGCATTAGCATGTATTAATGAAATTATTCCGGAGATTTAAGTTAAAAGCCGAAGAGCTAAACATCTCTCTCTGTTTCATTTAAAGAAATTATTAATGGGAAATGGGGAAAACAAGGATTTAGGACAAGCAGTTAATTGAATTCTGCCAGAAGAATGACATCCTTGTAGAGGCATATTCACCAATTGCACACGGTGCGATCCTTGAGAATACTGAGGTTAAGGCAATAGCTGATAAGTATGGAGTATCTGTTGCTCAGCTTTGCCTGTGTTATGATATCCAGCTGGGTCTTGTCGTAATCCCTAAGACGGCAAATCCAGATCACATGAGAATCAATGCAGAGCTTGATTTTGTGATTAGCGATGCAGATATGGAAACTTTGAAGAATGTAGAGCACATCCAGGATTATGGTGAGCATAGCTTCTTCCCGGTATTTGGCGGGAAATAAAAGTAAATCGGTAATGAATGGGGGTTTTTTACAATGGCAAAACATGAAGAAGTGCAAAATGGCGTGATTTTCCCCGTGGGAGAGAAGAATGAAGCATTTGCAAAGTATTTTGTGGGACAAAGCTACCTGAAAACATTGGTTGCCGATCCTAAAGTTAATGTTGGAGTTGGGAATGTGACCTTTGAGCCGGGTTGCCGGAATAACTGGCACATCCATCGAAATGGGTATCAAATTTTATTAGTAACTGGCGGTGAAGGGTGGTACCAAGAAGAGGGACAACCTGCCCAATTCTTGAAAGCCGGTGATGTTATTGTTACCCATGATGGTGTAAAACACTGGCATGGTGCAACAAAAGACAGCTGGTTTGAACATATTGCAATCACTGCAGGTACCCCGGAATGGCTGGAGCCAGTGTCAGATGAAGAATATACCAAACTTTAAATGATAAAAACGTTACTATTGGAGTCCTCATATAAAGTCAGGAAAAGAGTAGGAGAAGGGGATAACACCTGCTCCTACTCAATTTTTTTACCTGCTTACGGCTCAATCCCCCATACAAGCTTATCGTTCATATACCCGGTAACCTGTTCATTGTTTACGAACTGACTGCTGGCAGCGTTAAACGAGTAATCGTTAGCCTGGTTGTAATTGGACCAGTTGGTTTTGGAGAACCGAGCTTGGATTTCTGCGCTCTCGCCGGGATTCAGCGTTCCAGCCGGACCCGTAAAGCCAATTTCCAGAGCATAATCGGCTTCGGCAACCGGAGTCGCCAATTTAACGAATTTGCCGGTTACATTCGCACTCCCGATGCTGGCCCAGTCGCACCAGAAACTCTGTGCTTCTTCACCGTCAATCGTATAATAATACCGGAGCTTTACGTCACTAAGCTGAATTGCCGAATCACCGGTGTTGACTACTTTGAATTTGGGTGAAATTCCGTTGGTGGAGGCACTCGTGCTGCCGTTAAAGGCTTGGATCGTCAATTCTCCCACGGGTACAGGAGTACTGCTGTCCACTACATTTACTGTAAGAACAGCGTTATTTCCTCCGCTAAAATGAAAGGTTATTGTATTCTGGCCCAGCGGCAGCGTGGAAAGGTAGGATTTGCTCAGAACGACAGCAGTGCTTGATTGCGTATAATCCTGGCCGGATTTAAGAGTATAATTTCCATTGGTTAGGCTTGCAAGCTGATGTCCGTTTAAAGTAAGGGTTACGGAAATATCCTGCCCTGGATTCTCCGCTGTATCATATGTCGCATTCACGGGCGTAATCGCAGCGCTTGGGGCAGGATGATCACCCTTTAAATCGGGCAGCTCATCCAACGTAATGACATAGTTGCTTTGATATAACGTTTTCAGCGTGTCCGGATCATTAAAGGCGGAGCTCATGAGATGCTCTCCATACCAGGGGCAGAAGTAGAGCCATCCCGCTTTTTCCTCTGTCAGATTCTGCACGCTTGGGACGGTGTCATTCTCCGTCATGGCCACCATTTTCGTGCCGTCGGTTAAATCAACAAGCTGATAAAAGATCGAGGTAATGGCATCCTCATTGGGTACACCGGACAAACCGTCATGACGGTTGTAGATCGTATTGTATTTATCATAGCCGACAATATCCACCTGATCGTCGCCGGGATACCATGCGGGAGAAGTGTTATACACATAGCTGTTGTAGGTCCAGATCAAGTTATGCAAGCCGTACTTCTCTGTAAGTTCGGTATAGAGTTGATCCCACAGCTGCTTGTACACCTCCGCGCCAGCCGAGGCCCACCAGAACCAGGCTCCTTCCCCATTTACCCCGCCATTGCCCTCTGCCTCATGATAGGGACGGAAAATGACCGGCACATTGTTATTTTGCAGAATCTGCAGCTGTTCCGCCAAATCCTCAATGGTCATCATGACGTATTGATATTCTTTAGTACCGGGAACCACCGCATTGGCTGTATTAAAATTGGTTTCCGTCGGCTTGTAGGTGGCTTCCTTCCAATCCACAAACTCCCCGAGCTGATAGGAGGTAAAATCTCGGGGCACATTGATATGCCAGCTAGCTGTCGCGATCCCGCCGCGGTTATTCACCCAATCGATCATCCGCTCGGTTGTGCCGTCCTCCCAACCGTAGAGCGGATTATAGTTCATTAAATCAAAGCCGCGGATGGCCGGATACTTTCCGGTCAAATTGTAGATCCAATCAAACTCCAGCTCATAATCGCCGTTATTTCCGCCCCCGTAGATCTCCTGCTGGCCGGAGATAATGTGGTTGCCGTAAACCTCTGTTAAATAATTCATCAAAGTCTGCGTTTCCGGTGTGGCTTCAGGATCGGTAAGAACAGGCTGCACATCCAGGGGATCAAGATCGGCATAGTCCACAGTGAAAGTATCAAAATAAGCAAATCCCCAACCGGCCTTCAGTTGAATGGTGTTGCTTCCTTGTTTCAGCTTATGAAAACCAAAGTCGTAATTCGACCACTCGGTCGTATAGGGCAGCATATACGAACCCTTGGTAACACCGTTCACTGCTAAATATTGAAGCCTGCCATCTGGACTGAGCTCCTGCATATAGCGGGTGGAGATCGCATACATGCCGGTTTCCGGGACGGTCACAGTAAAAGTGATTGTACCGGAATTCTGCATCCAGACAAACCCGCTCCCGGAGTAGCCGGGCTTGGGTTGTCCGTAAATTTCAGTCACCACTTGAAGGTCGGAGGAGAGCTGAGCGCTTTCGCTTTCAATCGTGAAAAGTGCGGTGTCTGCATGAACAGGCGCTGCCATCAATCCAAACAGCAGAGTACATGCCACCATCATTGCGCTTGCCTTTTTGAGCCAATGTTTCATTGCCATCTTTCCTTTCCATCTGAAATAGGATGAACAATAACATAATGTATCAACTCATGGTAGCGCTTACAAACCAAACATAGCACACTAACCAAATTTTGTAAATATTTCGACAAAGAAAATATTCAGTCCTCCCTTGTACCTTGAAAACGATGTACATATAGATCCGAATGAATAGGGAGTGTCTTTACTAATTAATAAAAACCACCTCTAAATTCATAAGTTTCCATATGAATTACGGGTGGTTTTGTTTGTAACAGCCGGGGGTGCAGCCTGTTACCTTTTATACCCGTATAACCCAAACCTGTCTGACTCCGTACCCCCTTGGTAAGATAACCCCATAGATAATCTATCGAGGAGGTTCTCAAGATGAAATCGATTGTTATTGAAAGAGCAGGCGGAGCCGAGGTACTGCAGATAAAGGAAATGCCGGATCTTGCGCCAAGATACGGGGAAATGATTGTAGATGTGGCGTATGCAGGCGTCGGGCTTGTGGATATATTGATCCGCAAAGGCGAGTTTACGGAGTTGTTTCCATTTCCGGTGATCCCGGGACTTGAGGTGTCCGGATATGTCCGTTCAATAGGAGAGGGTGTTCAGGGATTTAGGATTGGCCAGCCGGTCGCTTCCATGAAGCTGCTTGAGCTTGGTGGTTACGCCACTCAGGCTAGGGTTACACCACAGCTTACGGTACCGCTTGATGAGCTTGGAGGTGATGTGAAGATGCCCGAGGCTGCTGCCTCCATTGTCAACCTGACTACGGCCTATATGGCAGTCAAGCATGTGAACCGGATGAAGGAAGGAGACACCGTTCTGGTTCATGCTGCTGCAGGCGGATTGGGCAGCTTTCTTGGGCAAATCGCCAAGCGGTTTGGTGCAGGTACAGTGCTGGGAACGGTTGGCTCATCGGATAAGATCAGGCTGGCCGCCTCGCTTGGATATGACGAACTGCTGCTGCGTACGGATTTTGTGGATGTAACCAAACAGATTGTGGGGATGCAGGGAGTTGACGCCGTTTTTGACCCGGTCGGCGGGGAGACAAGGGCCCACAGCCTGGAGCTCCTGAAGCCGCTGGGGCAAATGATCGCCTTGGGCAATGCCAGCGGCGGCGAGCTGATGCATGCCACGAATGATATTTGGCTGGGCAACATGAACATCGCCGGATTTAACCTGGGGGCATATGCCGTATATAATCCGGATTCGGTGGGGCAGGCGGCAAGGGAAGCGCTGCAGCTGCTCGCCAGCGGGGATGTCCGCTCGGAGGTGTACGGGATATATCCAATGGAGTACGCATCTGATGCGCACCGCCTGCTTGAGAGCCGACAGACGTCGGGCAAGTTGGTGCTGCAGATGGGATAACGAATAACGGATTGCAGCATGAACAACAGATAACATCAGAACCCATCAAAGTGTATATTTGCCATGATCTAAAGCCTCTCGCCCGCCAACAGGCGGACGGGAGGCTTTCTTTTGAGCGATATGGATGGTAACATTTAAATATTTGATGAAGCCATCTCGGAGGTGCTCCTTTTTTATGACGCAAACCCAGAATTTGCTCGGGGAATTTTTGAAATCGCGCAGGGAAAGGCTTCAGCCGGCGGATGTCGGCATCAGCGGGGGATATGGCAGAAGGAGAACGCCCGGACTTCGCAGGGAGGAAGTGGCGGAAATCGCGAATGTCAGCACAACGTGGTACACGTGGCTGGAGCAGGGAAGAGACGTAACTGCTTCCAGGGAAGTGATGGAGAATATCGCCAGAGCGCTGCTCTTGTCCCCCGACGAGAAGCTGCATGTCATGCGCCTATCGGGATTTGGCGATCTGCCGGACTGGCCCGAACAAGCGCTTTCCTCACCGATTGAACCTGGACTGCAGAAGATCATTGACCAGCTGCTGTATCCCGCCATCATTGTCAATCGCCGTACCGAAATCATCGCCTGGAATCGCCAGGCGCCCCGCCTTCTGTATGACTTTCTGGAAGACCCTGTGATGGGCCGCAACATGACCTGGTCTCTCTTCATGAACCCGTATTTGCGGGACCGCGTCTTGAACTGGGAAGAGTTTGCCGGATACAGTGCTGCCATCCTCCGCTCGTATTATGGGCAATCGAAGGGGGACGCGTGGTATGAGGAGTTTGCCCAAAGGCTTTCCGCAAAAAGTCCAGAATTTGCGGCACTTTGGGATCGTCACGATGTCAAAGAGAAGAAGTCGCAGCCTTTTCTCCTGAATCACCCGGACTTTGGTGCATTATCCTTTGAAATCAACACCTTTGGCCATATCAACGGCAACGAGGACTTTCACTGCTGTGTCTATACGCCGATGGCCGGTACCGGAACTGAGGAGAAGCTGGTAAAAGGTGCGGCGACATAAGCATAGGTAATTTGAAAAACTCCACAAATATTACACACCCGCGGATACGCTCAGCGTTTGACCGGTTATGGCGGCGGCTGCATCGGAAGCAAGATAGATGGCAGCAGCAGCAACCTCAGACGTCTCCACAAAACGCTTCAGAGGCTGCCTGCCCAAAAGATGTTTATGGAGAGCTTCCTCCTCTGTGATCCCGTCTTCTTTGGCTAAATTGGCCAGCTGCTGTAAGACCAATTCGGTTCTGACAGCAGCCGGTAAAATAGCGTTGACTGTAATACCCTCGTTCACAGTTTCAAGCGCTACTGTACGCGTTAGACCCACAACGCCGTGTTTTGCAGACACATAGGCTGATTTATAAGGGGAAGCCATTTTCCCATGAACAGAAGAGATATTGATGATTCTTCCATATTGTTGTTTTTTCATTAAAGGAACCACGTACTTCGTTAACAGGAAGGGACCTGTGAGCATGACATTAATCAGTTGGTTCCATTTTTCAATTGGGAAATCTTCTACTTTGTCAATATGCTGCAAGCCTGCATTGTTGACCAGCACATGGACGCCTCCCCGATCTGCTGCCACCTGTTGGACAAAAAGCTGTACGGATTCCGGATCGCCCACGTTTACTTCGTAACCCTTTGCCCGGTCTCCGAGATCGTTGATGCGGCCAGCCGCATCTTCCAGGTTCAAATCGCCGATCGCGACGAAGTCACCATTTTTGACAAATGCTTCGGCAATAGCATAACCAATGCCACGAGCGCCACCTGTGACGATAACCGTTCTTTCCCCTTGAAATGACATTTCGCATTTCCTCCAATTCTTGTGAAATAGCCTATTGTGAAATGATATCGGCTCCGGTTTATATATCGTTTTCTTCTTATGCAGGCATAGCAACATCGTAAATGGACCATCTATACAATATCTGAACAGAGTTTAGTTATAGTTGGATTGTTTTGGATATGTTTGCAGCATGCCTCCCGGTTCAGCTGACTCTATCACTTCAGAGGTTCGCCGGATGTTGAGCATGGGCAGGATTGAAAAGAAATTCCTGTTCAGAAAATGTATAGATATTGTATAGATGTTGTACAGATGGAAGATTTATCATTTTGCTAAGCCTGAGTTAGGTGCGCAGTTGTATTGTCGAAAGAGTAGGTAATAAAGTGAAAATTGTTATTTTATCGTTGTTATGTAATGCGAAGCAGATCTGAATTGTTAAAGGGGGGACTGGGAGTGGTTGCATGGACATAATCGAGGTCCGTTAAAAGTTTTCTGCGGAGGTTTAACCACACTATGGATCGACCGAATAAAGACAATTTACTGGATCAGGTAGAAACCAAAATCAATCAAGGCCAGTTCTCTGATGCATTAAGCACCCTTTATGATGGATTAAACCGCGTACGCACACATTCTTCTGCAGAAGAATGGAAGCAATTTGTCATCCAATATCGTGAGCATGCAGTAAGCCATTTTTTCCTGCAAGAGCCGCTAACCCGTCGGGCATTTGAAAAACCACTCGGCTATGCGGGTGATCCTGTAATGATTGACTTTGTATATGACCACGATAGAGCAGTACCACCTAACGCCAGATCAACAGAGATTTCCGAAATTCTAAACTGCGAGCTTAACCGCATAGGTCATGCAAGTTATGCTATTCGTGAAAGAAAGCACATTCTTTCCAGGAAGATTAATCAAACTGCAGAACGGGTTGTCAATCCATATATTCTCTCGGTCGCTTGCGGCTATTTGCGGGAAGCATTGGATAGCTCGGCTGTTAAAAACAAAAAAATCGGAAAATTTGTCGCTATCGATCACGATAAGGAATCTCTATCTGTCGTTGCCGAACAAATAAAGGATTTTGGGGAAACGATCCACGCCTCTTTAATGGACCTTATTTTTAATACCGTACCTCTCTCTACGTTCGATTTTATTTATACCGCCGGTTTATATGATTATCTGCCAGACAGCCTTGCGAAAAAAATGACCAGTAAATTATTTGAATTACTCAATCCAGGAGGCCGATTGCTCATAGCCAACTATCTTCCGGATACGCCCACTCTCGGTTATTTAGAAGCTGTGATGGATTGGTGGCTCATTTATCGTGATAAGGACCAAATGCAAGAGTTAATAGAACTAATACCGCAAGAAAGCATTCATGATGTGGATATGTTCGTGGAAAAAAACCAGGTTATGATTTTTATGGAAATTGAGAAAGTGGGTGGTGGTTAGCCATGTCAGATCAGTACAATCCTTGCAATATCGCAATTGTTGGAGTTAGTGCCCTGTTTCCAGGATCGACGGATGTTAGTGGTTTTTGGAACGATATACTCGCTGGAACGGACTTGATTCAGGAGGTTCCCCCTACACACTGGCTGGTCGAGGATTATTATGATCCGGATCCTGCTGCTATGGATAAAACCTATTGCAAAAGGGGGGCATTTTTGGGGGATGTTGACTTTGATACATTGGAGTATGCGCTGCCTCCCCTTAATCTTCCAGCCACCGATCCGAGTCAGTTATTAGCCTTAATTGTGGCCAATCAGGTGCTGCACGATGCTGCACGCGGACAGTTCCAACATATGGACCGCGAGCGCATCAGCGTCATTCTCGGTTCATGGACGGCCTCATTGGCTTCCGACATGGCTTCCAGGCTGCAGCGTCCGGTATGGGCCAAGGCACTGCGTGAGAGCGGATTGCCGGAATCACAGATCAATGCGATCTGTGATCGCATTGCGGCTTCTTATACGCCGTGGCAGGAAAATACATTCCCTGGATTGCTCGGCAACGTTGTTGCCGGCCGCATCGCGAATCGGCTCAATTTGGGCGGAACCAACTGTATCGTCGATGCTGCCTGCGCGAGTTCCTTATCAGCGCTTTCCATGTCCATTATGGAGCTGGCAGCAGGAAAATCGGATATGGTGATTACAGGCGGCGTTGATGCCATGAACAACATTTTTGCATATATGTGCTTCAGCAAGACTCCCGCACTATCGCCTACCGGGGATTGCCGTCCTTTTTCGGAGGCTGCGGATGGCACCATCCTTGGAGAGGGAATCGGGATGGTTGCACTCAAACGGTTGGCTGATGCGGAGCGTGATGGGGACAGGATTTATGCCGTTATCAAAGGGGTGGGCACATCTTCCGACGGGAATTCCAAAAGTGTGTATGCTCCTGTAGCAGATGGCCAGGTGAAGGCATTGCGGCGAGCTTATAAAGAGGCTGGATATTCCCCGCAAACCGTCGAATTAATGGAAGCGCACGGAACGGGAACGAAAGCCGGTGATGTTACGGAATTCGAGGGCTTGAAGCTTGCTTTTATGCAGCAGGAGGCAGCTTCGGCGCCATGGTGCGCAATCGGATCGGTCAAGTCCCAGATTGGCCACACTAAGGCTGCTGCGGGTGCTGCAGGTTTGATCAAGGCGGTTATGGCTTTGCATCATAAAGTTCTGCCGCCCACGATTAAAATCGACCGTCCCAATCCCAAGCTGGGCATTGAAACAAGCCCATTTTATTTAAATACGATGACCCGGCCCTGGATTCGGGACGGCTTGCATCCACGGCGGGCATCTGTGAGTTCCTTTGGGTTTGGCGGGACTAATTTTCATGTGACGCTCGAGGAATATTCCGGTCCTGGAAAGAGGGCTGAGAAGGTGAGGTCTTTTCCGACAGAGTTATTCCTGTTTAGTGCTGATCTGCTGGAGGAGCTTCTTTCAGAATGCCGCAAGGTGGCCGAGCTTTCTCCTGACGGCAAAACCTGGGTGGCCGCGGCCCGTCAATCACAGAAGAATTTTGATCCTGGCAAGCGATTAAGGTTAGCTGTAATCTCCGCAGGCGGCAGCGATTTAAGCGCCAAGCTTCACAAGGCAATTGCACTCATGGAGACGAACAGCAGTTTTTCAATCGCAGGTATGCACTTTGCAAATGGGAGCCCATCACACGGCCGTATCGCATTCCTGTTCCCTGGCCAAGGCAGCCAATATGTCAACATGGGGGCTGATCTGGCTATGGGATTTGACCAGGCAAGATCGGTTTGGGACCGTTCGGCTGATATCTCTTTTGCCGAAACTGACACCAGACTGCACCAGGTCGTGTATCCGACTCCAAGGTTTACGGATGATGAGCGTAAAGCGCAAACGGATGTATTGCTGCAAACGGAGTGGGCGCAGCCTGCCCTAGGCACAGCATCCTTAGCAGCACTTGGCGTGCTGCGGGCTGTGGGACTCAAAGCCGATGTTATGGGTGGTCATAGCTTTGGCGAGCTGACTGCTTTATGTGCAGCCGGTGTTATAGACGAAACTGCTCTCATTGAAATTGCACGCACGCGGGGAGAATTAATGGCGCAAGCCGCAACCATTCCGGGTGCCATGAGCGCTGTATTCGGTGATAAAGCATCCGTGGCAGAGCTGATCCGCATCAACCATTTAAATGTAGTCATCGCCAATTATAATAGCCCGGCACAGCTCGTAGTGTCTGGCCGGACAAATGAGGTCGAGCGGCTTGAAATGTACTTGGCGCAGAAGAACATTCCGTTTAGACGCTTACATGTAGCAACTGCATTCCATTCTTCTGTGGTGGAACCGTCCGTCGTTCCCTTCCGGGAAAGTTTGCGAAAGTATCCGTTTAATAAACCTGATACCAAAGTATATTCGAACATGACAGGAGAACCATTCTCTTCAGATTCAGAGGTGATCCGTGAAACGATCGCGCGGCAAATTGCCGAACCGGTATTATTTGAGCAGCAGCTGCAGTCCATGTATGAAGATGGAGTGCGTACTTTCATCGAAGTAGGGCCGGGCGGTGTTCTAACGGGTTTAGTCGAACAAACCTTCAAGGGCGGGCAGATCACGGCAGTGTGTATGGACCGAAAAGGCCAGCATGGGGTGACCATGCTGTGGAACGCACTGGGGAAATTAGCTGTCGCCGGATTGACATTGGACTATGAAGCACTCTGGGAAAAGGCTGTGCTCGAAGAAGCTGAACAGGAAACAAAGAAGAAGCCGCGTATGGTTGTGAAAATTAACGGTGCAGGCTACAAAAAACCATATCCTCCTCTTGGGGGCGCAACGAACGTTACTAAAGCCTGATCCGGAGAAAGTGGAGAAATACCCGCAGTGACCAGAGCTTTTTACCGAAAACGGCAATATAAAATGTAATTAAACCTAGGAGGAGTAACTATGACAAACCCATCGGGAAATCACATGTTTGCCCAAGTTAATTCTGAGTACACAGCCTTGCTTCATACCTTTCAGGAGCTGCAAAAGCAAACCGCGGATGCCCATATTGCACACCAGCAATTCATGGCGACCGGACATGCTGCGTTTCTGCGCGCAGCAGAGGCAACCTTTACAAATCTCACTAGATTAATTTCAGGAGAATCAACCGCAAGTAATCAGCACTCGGCTGCGCGGGAAGCAGCTATTGATGAACAGCCCAAGTCCCTGCAAAGCCCTGAAATTATTGAGGCTCCTCATCATCATGCGCCAAATGAGCCGGATCAGGTCCATCCTATTGCAGCTGCTCCTGAACTGGGTCAGATTGCTGCGGCGCAGCCTGTTAATCAGCTTTCGGTACAGCCCGCCACACCTTCTGCGGTTATGCCATCCGACACGCAAACTGATGAATCGATCATCAGTACACCACCACAAATTGATCTTCAGCAGCACCCAAATGCAGCCACGCAAAGCGCAGCACAAATATTGCTTGAAATCGTCTCCGACAAAACCGGATACCCCATTGAAATGCTTGATCTATCGATGGAACTGGAATCTGAGCTCGGCATTGATTCTATTAAACGTGTGGAGATTCTTTCCGCCCTTGAGGATCAACTTCCAAGCGGCATCAAAATGAATGCAAATGAATTGGCTGTTCGCCGGACCCTGGGAGAGATTGCAGACTATGTGGAGCACAGCTCTGGAAAAAAGTCGTAACGGTTGAATCGTCAGTTTCGGATTCGCCGGTTCAGCCGCTTGCACGTTTTTGTTTAAGCCTGAAAATGGCACCAGCTCCACCATTAACGATAAGGGCCCCGGGGTCTTCTAAGGTGGAAGGTGTCTTGGCCATCACGGATGATGAAACAGGCATCGCTCCATTACTCGCTCACAAGCTTAAGGCTCAGGGTATTCAGGCGGAGGTTGTTGGCAAAGTGCCAAAACATGCTTCCGGAGTTGTGTTCCTCGGAGGTTTGCGAAGTCTGACAGCGGAGTCGGAGGCGTTAGCTGTCAATTATGAAGCTTTTGCCGCAGCGAAGTCAGTAGCTCAACAGCTTACTGCTCGCGGCGGACTTTTCGTAACCGTGCAAAGTACAGACGGAGCCTTTGGCCTGCGCGGAATGGAGCTGCAGCAGGCTTGGACAAGCGGATTGTCGGGTCTGGTCAAGACAGCTGCTTTGGAATGGCCGAAAGCTTCCGTTAAAGCTATTGATATGGAAATGGGCGGTTTCACTAAAGAACAGGCAGCTGATGCGATTATGGCTGAGCTGATTTGGGGAGGACCGGAAGTCGAGGTGGGCTTGCAGGGGAATGGACCACGTGTGACCGTTCATGCCGAGCCTGCTTCGCTCCCCCAATCCGCATCTATGCGGGTTTTGAATAATAAGGGTGTAATCATTGTCACGGGCGGAGCCCGCGGGGTTACGGCTGCCGCATTGAAAGCGCTCGCTGAAACTGTATCTCTGCGATTTGTGTTGCTAGGCCGCACAGCTTTGACCGAGGAACCGGCAATCTTTACACATGCCAGTACGGAAGCCGAGCTTAGACAGATCCTGTTTGATTCGTACAAGGCTAAAGGGCAGAAAATTACACCAGGAGAACTGTCAACACGTGTTCAGGCGCTCCTTGCCAATAGGGAAATCAAAGAGACTTTGCATACTCTAAACCAATTGGGTTCTCATGCAAGCTACTATGCAGTTGATATTCAGGATCAGCAAGCGCTGGCACATACTTTATCAGAAGTGCGCCGGGAGTGGGGGCAGATTACTGGCATTATCCACGGTGCGGGCGTTTTGGCTGATAAAAAAATTGCCGACAAAACACCCGAAAATTTTGATCTCGTATTTCGCACCAAGGTAGAAGGACTGCGTAATTTATTGGCTGCAACCCAAAAGGACCCCTTGGATATGATTGTCCTATTTTCATCTATTGTTGCGAGAACAGGGAATATCGGGCAATGTGATTATGCGATGGCGAACGAGATTTTGAATAAAGTCGCGGCAGCCCAGGCATCACAACGCGGAGCAGGCTGCTTAGTTAAATCTTTCAACTGGGGAGCCTGGGATGGGGGGATGGTGACCCCGAGTCTGCGGACTCATTTTACAGAACGGGGAGTCAACCTCATTCCGATTGAACAGGGGGCTCGTGCCTTTGTTGAGGAGCTGTTATTCGGCGATCGGGAGCAAATTGAAGTGGTTATTACCGGAGATAGAGCCGGCCAAGGCCTGATGGGAGGACAGACATGAACTTTCAGCGAACCGTTATGAATTATCACAGTCAGCTTGTTCAAGCGCATAGGGATTATCAAATCCAACAGGGGGAGCTTCACCTGCAGTTTTTACAGCAGAGGGAACTCGCTCTCAAGGAGATGACCGCCGCTTTGTCTACATCCGCAGGAACAAGTGAGCGTTTGCATCCATTTCAGCCTGTGGGGCCTTCATTTTCCCGGGCTGAGCTTGAGGTGTTGGCGTCCGGCAAGGTTTCCGGCATATTAGGAAGCCGATTCGAAGCACAGGACAAGAATGCTCATCAAGTGCGAATGCCCAAACCCCCGCTGTTATTCGCTGATCGGGTACTCGGTATGGAAGGTGAGCCGGGCTCTCTTGGTTTAGGCAAGATCTGGTCTGAAACAAATGTTTCGGAGAGCTCATGGTATTTGCATGATGGTTGTATGCCAGCAAGCCTAATGATTGAGGGGATGGCCAATCCCGTTGCCCTTCTTATGTCCTGGCTGGGGATCGAGTCACATAATAAAGGGGAACGTAATTTACGGCTTTTAGGCTGTGAGTTCATGTTTCATGAATCGCTTGTTAAATATAATACGACTCTTACATCTGAACTTACTGTAGATGGCCACGCCCATCATGGCGATACCTGGATTACCACTTTCCACACCGACTGTTATGCCGCAGGACAGAAACGGTTCACAATGAGAAAAGGACAGGTAGGTTTCTTCACTGCAGCTGAATTGATTGGATCCCGTGGAGTGAACTGGGATGCTGAAACTGCTCGGTTTCATGCAGATGCCAGAAGGGATGCTCCTGCTGTGGTTTGCGAACATCGCTCATTCACCAAGGAACAAGTAAGTCTATTCTCCAAAGGACGTACTGCCGAATGCTTCGGAACCGGATATGAAGCAGCTTTTACGCACACAAGATCACCGCGTATTCAAGCAGGAAAAATGCTCATGATTGATGAGATAGAATGCTTTGATCCGCAAGGGGGACCTTGGGAGAGAGGCTACTTAAAAGCGAAAAAAGCAATTCAGCCTAATGAATGGTTTTTCTTATGTCATTTCCATAATGATCCAGTGATGCCGGGGTTGCTGCAATTTGAAGGCTGTCTCCAGGCGATGGCATTCTATCTCGCTGGACTTGGGTTCACGCTGGATAAGGATGGGTATCGCTTTGATCCCATTCCTGAGGTGCTGTATGATCTGCAGTTGCGGGGACAAGCCCCTCCAACCGCTAAAGAAATTATCTATGAGGTATTTGTCGAAGAGGTTCATGGTGGAGATGAACCCAAGTTATATGCGGATTTGTTGGTCACTGTGGATGGATTAAAAGCTTGTTATTGCAGAAGGATGGGATTGCGCCTCGTCAAGATGGAAGACGGAAGAGAGGGATGAGCGGTATGAAGCAGCAATCTGAAGGAGTCTGGGATGCAGACAGTGTAATTGGAGGCTGGCAAAGCCATGGTGAATCTCCATACTTTGATACGGAAGGCATAAAAACCTCAATCTCCAGAATTCGCGAACCGATCCATATCGTGGTTGGCGGCCCAAACGGATTACGTGGGGTAGCCTTCGGAGGAAGTATACACCATAGTTCACATGTTGGGCAGGAGGGAATCTATCCGCTGATTGCCTCCCTGCCGGCCATTTATCCGGAATGGCTGGGGGATCGTTCTTTCCTGCAGATCCATGGTTTGCGCTTTCCATATATAATCGGTGAAATGGCTAACGGGCTTGCAACCACTGCCATGGTTATAGCCGCTGCCAAAGCAGGGATGCTCGGATTTTTCGGATCTGCCGGGTTATCTGCACAGCGTGTCGGACAAGCCGTTGACGAATTGAAAGCCGGGCTTGAGCCGCTTGGACTGCCCTGGGGTGTGAATTTGATTCACAGCCCAAGCGAGACAGATACGGAAGAAACGAATGTTGACTTATATCTTAAGCGTGGTGTTACCCGTATGTCGGCATCGGCATTTATGAGTCTGACACCGAGTATCGTTCGATATGCGTGCAGCGGATTGCGATTGAATGAAAACGGACATATTGTGCGTCTGAATCATGTGTTTGCGAAAATTTCCCGTCCCGAAATTGCAAGGCTGTTCATGTCACCGGCACCTGAGCATATTCTGCAGAATCTTGTTGGGAGTGGAAAACTCACAGCTGAGGAAGCCCGGCTGGCAAGCCGTATCCCGGTATCAGAAGATATAACGGTCGAAGCAGATTCAGGCGGACATACCGATAACAGACCCCTGGGCTCATTATTTTCGGCCATTGCCGCTTTACGCGATGAATTAACGGCTCTTTATGGATATGATCAGCCCATTCGGGTGGGAGCGGCAGGAGGGATCGGCACACCTGTGGCCGCTGCGGCCGCTTTTGCTTTAGGTGCAGCGTATATAGTAACAGGCTCGATTAATCAGGCGGCGCTGGAATCGGGTTTGTCCGATGCGGGCAAGCAAATGCTGGCCAAGGCGGATTTGGCCGATGTGACTATGGCTCCGTCGGCGGATATGTTTGAAATGGGAGTCAAGGTGCAGGTGCTTAAGCGAGGGAGCATGTTCAGTATGCGGGCGCATCGTTTATACGAAGTGTACCGGCAATGTGATTCCCTTGAATCCATACCCATGGACCAACGGGCGAAGCTGGAGAAGGAAATTTTTCAAAACTCTCTGGAACAGATCTGGGAGGAAACGGAACGCTTTTTTCAGAATAGGGACCCCCAACAGTTAATAAGAGCCCAAAAAGATGCCAAGCATCGGATGGCGCTTGTTTTTCGTTGGTATTTGGGCAATGCGAGCCGGTGGGCCATTCAGGGAACAGCAGAGCGCAGACTGGACTATCAAATCTGGTGCGGTCCGGCGATCGGGGCCTTTAATGCCTGGACAGCAGGCTCGTTTTTGGAAGATCCAGCGAACCGCGGTGTCGTGCAAATCGCATTAAATATGATGGAGGGAGCTGCTGTCATCACCCGAGCCCATCAATTGCGTACATATGGCGTTACCGTAGTTCCGGGAGCATTTGCATTTTATCCAAGGCCAATGTCAGTATGACCTTGTTCCCGCTAGTTCATTTTATTGGTTATGTTGAACGGAACCGATATCTAATCTTAGACAAATTTATTGTGATTTTTAAATATATTCTATATTATTACAATAACGGAGGAAGATTTTGGGTACGCCTTCGCATCTTGAAAAATCCTGGCGACATTTGCAGTGCATTGAATGGGTGAGCAGCAGAGGTTGGCAACTATGTTTCTGTCGTATTACAAAAGCTTACAGGGGAGAACTGCTGATGAACGTAATACTTCTGGATAATGATCGCTTCGCGTTGGATTACCTTGAGGAGCAACTGTTGAGAACAGCAAATGTTACAATTGTTGGTAAGTACCTGAACCCTCTGCTGGGAAAGGCCAGAACTCTAAGCGATGAGGTAGATGTTGTTTTTCTGGATGTAAATTTGGGAACAGTCAATGGAGTGCAGCTAGCGGAGCAAATTTTAGAGGTTAAGCCTGGTCTGAAATTTGTTTTTGTCACCACTTATTATGAATATGCAATAAAAGCATTTGAACTTAACGCAGTCGATTACATCCTTAAACCGGCTTGTTCGATACGTTTGGCGAAAACATTACAACGGATCGAAGGGAAGGAGCGTTCGGGTGTTCATGTCCGTCGTATAGACGAGCCCATGACGCTCCATGTATTTCAACAGGTCACCATTGCATCCAAAAACGAAGGCACCATGTTGCATTGGCGGACAACGAAAGCACAGGAAATGTTTTTATACTTGCTGCAGCACCGGGGACAATTGGTGCGCAAATCCGTCCTGCTTGATTTGCTGTGGCCGGAATATGACTCGTACAAGGTTTCTTCACAGTTATACTCCACCGTGTATCAGGTGAGGAGAACGTTAGAGCCTTACAGGGAACGATTGCAAATTGAGAGACATACAGATGGCTATATCCTGAGACTGCATAACGTTATCGTGGACGCAAAGGATTGGGAGCGTAAGATAAACGCAGCCCCCCCGATCAGCGGCGAAACCATTGAATACTATGAACAGACCATGAGGCTGTACACAGGGGATTACCTTCAGGAGTATGATTTTTGGTGGGCGGAAGGTGAGCGTCACCGGCTTAAGATGTTATGGATGAACACGGCGTTATTAATGGCAAAATGGTATCAGGATGCCCATTATTTAGAGAAGGCGATCGGATGGTACCATGAGATATGCAGTCGGGAACCACAGGCGGAAGAAGCACACTTTGCTTTAATAAGCATTTATGCATCTATTGGCAATCATATCGCGGTAGATCGGCAATACCGGCTTCTGGTCAAGGTGCTGCAGGAAGAATTAAGCGAGCTCCCCAGTCCGTATATTGATGATTGGTATCGCAGCTGGAAGCAGCAAAGAGTGAAATTTTCTATACAGGGTTAAGTGAGACTTGGATTGAAAGCGGCGATTTGTTCCCGGTAATCTACTGAGGATAGATCGCCCAATTTGTTTTGGAAAACGCCGGCTCGTTCCTTTACCATTTGCGTTAAAATGGAAAACCCCTATATTATAAGTTTCTTTCTAAAAGTTCCCCTACTTTTTGTGCTATTTCCTGCGGTGGATAAGGCATCCCATTTTTTAGCCACCATTCTACTACACCAACATAAGCATTTGCTACAAATTCAACAACGATATCTTCGTTTTGACCTGAGTTTTTGCCTTGGGTTACATCCACTTCTTTTTTGAACTCTTCGATATTATGCTGAACAAACCGGCTGCGAAAATATGGAGCTCCTCCACTCGCCAGCATCGTAGAAAAAAACAAATAGTTATTTGCCAAATATTCCATACAGTGCACAGTCGATTCGATCCAATCCATATCGGCTTCTGCCTCGCAAAAATCACTCATATTCTTGATATGTTCTTCCATGATCTTATCCAACAGATCAAATTTGTCTAAGTAATGAAGATAAACCGTTGCACGGTTAATATTGGCTCTATCGGAAATTTCCTGAATAGTAATGCTGTCAAAGCTTTTTTCTGACATCAATTCAAGAAATGCTTTTTTAATGGCTTCCTGAGTTCTAACTATTCTTCGATCCACTTTAGCCATGTTGTTAGCACCATACCTTTCCTGAGATAGTCGACAATTTTTCTTGATTTGTTGTTTAATCAATAAAATTGATTAAATTAACGATTTGTATGCCTTGTTTTGCTCATCTTTATATTATAAATTATAGACAGATGTCGAGAATACATCAATCGTAGCTTTTATTCTAACATGTAGGAGGATTTATAAATGATAACTGCCAAAGCAAGAGCTGTTGATGGTCCAGACAAACCGTTTCGAGCTGCAGAAATTAATAGACGTGATCTTGATACCCATGATGTTCTGATTGAAATTAAATATGCCGGCATATGCCATTCTGACATCCATACTGCGCACGGCGAATGGGGACCTGTGAACTATCCGCTCGTACCTGGACATGAGATTGCGGGAATTGTAACGGATGTAGGAGCAGAAGTCACAAAGTACAAGGTGGGTGACCGGGTAGGGGTCGGATGTATGGTTGATTCCTGTGGCGAATGTGAGAACTGCCGTAAAGGAGAAGAACAATACTGTCTTAACGGAATGATCCCAACTTACGCTGGCGTTGATAAATACGGAGAGCCTACTCAAGGTGGCTATTCCACTCACATTGTCGTAACCGAGGACTTTGTAGTCAGAATTCCTGACAGCATTGAACTTGATGTGGCTGCTCCATTACTTTGCGCAGGTATTACGACTTATTCGCCACTAAACCATTGGGGAGCCGGTCCAGGCAAGAAAGTGGCGGTTGTTGGTATGGGCGGTCTTGGCCATATGGCTGTCCAAATTGCACATGCCATGGGTGCGGAGGTCACTGTTCTGTCACAATCATTATCGAAAAAAGACGATGGCTTGCAATTGGGAGCAGACAGCTACTATGCTACAAGCGATCCGGAAACATTTGAGAAACTTGCCGGAAACTTTGACTTAATTATTAACACGGTAAGTGCAAAAATTGACATGGATGCGTATTTCTCACTGCTCACTCTTGACGGCACTTTGGTTAATGTTGGTGCACCAGGGGAGCCGCTGTCACTAAACGTAATGTCTCTCATTGGGCATCGCCGTTCGTTCGCGGGTTCAATGATCGGGGGGATTCGTGAGACTCAGGAGATGTTGGAGTTCTGTGCAAAACATAACATTTCCCCTAAAATCGAAGTGATTTCAGCCGACCAAATTGACGAAGCCTACGAACGCGTATTAGCTTCAGATGTGAAATATCGATTCGTAATTGACACTAGCACAATCTGAGATATTAGCACGATGTGAGAGAAAACCGTCTCCTCAGAGGGACGGTTTTCCGCTTTTCCGTTTCCCCAGGCTTGCCCATACTGATAGAAACCATAAAGTTCGTTTGGGGGGGAGAAACTTATTTGTCTCAGCTATGCCCGGCGCCGCTTCCCCGGTTAAACCGTATTTCCGCGCCTGCCGGGCTTGCCTGTATTCCATCAACTTTTCGTTTATATAATCTTGTTCCAGCATGCTGATCCTCCTCAAACACCAGTTCTCATGATGGTTTTTTTTGTTTTTTATCTAACCCCATTATGCTCTATTCAAAAGGGGATAAAAAGCGTATACTTGCGCCAAGGTATTTCCTCTTTTATTGTCATGGGATCGGGAGGGGAGGAAATGATGCTGCTGGATGAGAGATACCTGCTGCTGTTTGAGCGTTTTGGAAGTGATACGGAACTGGGGGAGCCCGTAGAAGTGAAGCTGGAGCAGCTGGCCGAAGCGCTTTATTGCACCCCGCGTAATGCCAAACTTATTCTTGCAAAACTCCGGAGTGAGCAGCTTATTGATTGGTTTCCTGGTCGGGGGAGGGGGAACCGGTCCAGAATTGCCTTTAATATGGATAAAGAGGCCTACTTAATGCAGCTCTCACAAAGTCTGGTTGAAGAGGGGAATTATAAGCGGGCATTTGATCTGATTGGAATACATGCCACCGGAACGTTTGCCAAGCCAAAGTTTCTGGAATGGCTGGATAAGCAATTCGGTTATAAAAAAGGGGAAGCGGGAGAAGGGCAGCATCCCCGGGATGCACTCGTATTCCCGGTATTGAAGCCGCCGCTGACGCTTGATCCTGCCGAGCTTTTATATTCGTTTGATTCGCATTTGATCCGCCAGATTTTTGACCGGTTACTCAGGTTTGATATGCAGCAGGGCTCGATTGTGCCCATGTTAGCCCATGCATGGAGTTCCAATAGCAGTGCGACGGAATGGACGTTTCATTTGCGCAAAGGTGTGCGTTTCCATAATGGCCAGGAAATGACTTCCCGAGATGTAAAGTTTACGCTTGAACGGCTCCAGGAAGGACCGGCGAACAGCTGGCTGATGCGGGGAGTCGAAAGTATTGAGACGATGGGTCCCCGGACGGTCTGTGTGAAGCTTAGCCGGCCTAACCGGATCTTTGACCGCTTCATGTGTTCTGCGGCAGCTTCCATACTGCCCTATGGATTTGCCGGTATGGAGGAGGGTTACTGGAGCCTCCCGCTGGGAACGGGAGCCTTCAGGCTGATCTCCTGGACAACAGGGCGAATTGAGCTTGCCGCTTTTGATGCTTATTTTCAGGGCCGGCCTTATCTGGATAGTGTAGATATCGTGATTTTACCGAGTGACTGCGCTCTGGAAATGGAGGAAAATGCAAAGGTTCATCACAGTATGGATACGATGCGGATGTACTCCTATGCTAAGGGGGAGGCCTGGCAGGAAATCGAGAAGCTGTGTCAGGGCTGCACCATGTTGATCTGGAACGTTTCCCGCGAGGGTCCTCAGCAGTCTGAAGCCTTGCGAAGAGTGGTGAAAATGATACTTCATCCCGGCGAAATGGTCGCGGAGCTCGGCGGCGAACGGGCGCTTCCCGCTTTCGGGTTCCGTCCCGAAACCAGCAGTTCCCATACAGTTGAACCCATGAGGCCCGAACGTATTCGCAGGGCATTGGAAGAGTCGGGCTACGCCGGAGAGGTTCTTCGTTTTGCCTGCCACCCCAAATATGGCGAAGACGGCTTATGGATCATGAACCGGCTCTCCGGATGGGGGATTTCTGCCGAAATGGTGGATTATGAATCGTGGTCCGATGCAGACCTCTGTATTTCCGGACTCGTGTTCCCGGAAGACGAAGTATGCGAAATCGAGGCTTACGAGCACAGGGATTACATTATGCACTCTTATTTCGACGAAGAACGAAAGAAATGGATCACCGGCCGAATCAACGGATCAAAGACGCATGTATTTGAAGGAAATTGAAGACCTCGTTCGGGATGAGGCAACCGTGATTTTCCTGCACCATCGTCGGATAAGTACCTTTATGCATCCTTCCGTCCGCGGCGTTAGCCTGAACTCGCTCGGCTGGGTTGACTTTCAGAATGTTTGGTTGGAGTAAGTCGCAATGTTCCACATTGACCTATATTGTTCTACGAGGTACAATAGTGATGTATAAATTTGAAAGACTCCTTACCAATTTCCGTAACGAGTGTTCAAATGATTTTTTCGGAAGAAAAGGGACCCTAACCGCCAAATTAAGGGTCTCTTTTCGTTTATTTCTTAGAATAATGAGCTGTTCTACCGTTAGTATTTAAATTTGACCGTCAGATCCTGCAGCTTCTGTGACATATCCGACAAGGTTGAAGCCAGGCTGGTGATCTGCTGCATGGAAGCCAGCTGCTCTTCCGCGGATGCCGCAATATTCTGCGAGTTGTCCGCCGCTTGAACGGCCAGGCTTGAGACGTTTTCTCCGCTCGCCGATATTTCCTGGGCACTTGCGGTGATTTGCTGCGCGATGCTTGCCAGCTCCTCCGTTTGCTGAGCAATGTGACTTGTAGAAGTCACAATTTTGTTGAACTGCTGCTCTGTCTCATTGGCGATTTGAATACCGGAGTCGACATCCAGCTTTACGCGTTCCATGGTCTTAAGCGAATGTTCCATATCTATGCGCATGTCCTGAATCAACCGGGCAATCTGCTCGGAAGACTGGTTCGATTGTTCCGCAAGCTTGCGCACTTCTTCAGCAACTACGGAGAAACCGCGGCCCTCTTCGCCTGCACGGGCAGCCTCAATCGAAGCGTTGAGTGCAAGGAGGTTGGTCTGCTTTGCAATATCCGTAATGGCATGCAGCATCGTATCGATCTGTTGGGTACGATCGTCCAGCTGCCTCATCACCGCATCGGTTTCATTTACGGAATGGTTGATCAAGCCCATTTGCTTTACAGTATGCTGCACGGCAGTTCCGCCAATGCTTGCCATTTCCATCGCCTCTGCAGAAGATTCAGCAATGGTCATGGAGCTCTCCGTGATTCGCTGCATTCCAATTGAAATTTCCTCCAGCGAGCTGGTTGTTCTCTGAAGCATCGCTTGCTGTTCCTTTGCCCCGGCCGCTGATTCCTGGATCGCGACGGTGATATGTTCCGTTGCCTGTCCGGTGTGCTCTGCCCCAAGGGTCAATTCTTTTGAGGATGAGGCTACCTGTTTTGTGGACAGATTTACTTCACGGATCAGATGTCGCATATTTTTAATCATATGATTGAAGTCCTGCGCAAGCTCGCCAATCTCATCCTTTGACTTCAGTTTGACTTCTTCGACCGTTAAATCACCGTCTGCAACGGCGTTAAGCCGCTTTGCGATCAGGAGAATAGGTTTCGTAAAACGCCCGGATATCAAGCTTACGATAATTGCTCCCAGAACAACCGCCACAGCCGCAATAACCAGAACAAGATAGAGGACTTGGGTGGCGCCACTGTTAAACTCGCTTAGATATGCGCCGGAACCGATAATCCATCCCCAATGAGGATCCATTTCAACATACGATACTTTCGTTTCCACTTGATTTGTACCAGGCAAAGCCCACTTATAAGTGACAAACCCGCCGCCGCTTGTACCGACTTCAACGAGTTTTTTTCCCAGATGCACACCATCCTCCGTTACAACATCCGTTAAATTCTGGCCTTCATTTGAAGGGTTCATCACCGAAACGGCATCCTTGCTGACTGCCCATGGATAACCCGTTTCTCCTACCGTATATTCGCTCTTGATCGGTCGTTTGTTATCAGCATTTTGGGCACCGAGCAGCTCGCCGCGCAGCTTTTCCTGTGCCTGCTCCAGTGTTAAATCCCCGTTCTCGACTTGCTCATTGAGCAGATTAATCATGCCAATGACCATATGCACGCTATGTTCAAGCGCGGCCTTGCCTGATTCATTCAATTCTTTTTTGGAGCCTAAATAAGAGCTGGCCCCAATCACGAAAGTAGGTACAATTAAAATAATCAAGCACAATATGATTAGCTTCGTTCTTAATGATCTCAACTTCATGATGGATCCTATCTTTGTTTTCACTGTATTTCCCCCTCAGATATTGACTTACAGACTCAACCACGGCTATCGTAGTTAATCAAATAAAAAGGCTGTATATCATATATCGTAATAACGTGGCGGGAAATGAAGTCCCCATCAGCGGCACTTTCATGTTATCCGCCGGATTCGCCCGTATGCTTGAGGCGGGGGAGATGAAAATGCGACAGTATCGTAACATTGCAAGCCGAATATAAAAACGGGCGTCCCTCGTGAGAGGCGCCCGTTATTCATTGTTTTACTATTTTTTTACCCGCTGATCAACCCTTTTTCAATCAGGAAGTCACGTGCTACATCTTCTTCCTTCAGCCCCTCAATATCAACCTGCCCATTCAGCTTCTGCATATCTTCTTCTGAAATCGTGCCGCCGAGCTGGTTAATAACTTCTTTCAGCTCCGGATATTGGTCCAGCGTATCCTTGCGAATGACCGTTCCCGCATCATAAGGGGGGAAGAACTGCTTGTCATCATCCAAAATGGCCAGGTTGTGGGCTTCGATTTGGGCATCTGTGGAATAGGCGTTGGTTACGTCCGTTTCCCCTTCGCTGATCGACCGATACATGATGCCGTGGTCCATACCTTTGGCATCTTTAAAGTTCATGCCATACAGCTTCTTAATGCCGGGATACCCGTCTTCACGATCCAAAAATTCAAATTCAACCCCCAGCACGAGGCCCTGCGACACCTTTGCCAGATCACTGAAGGTTTTGAGATGATATTTCTCGGCCGTTTCCTTCGTTACAGCCAGTGTATACGTGTTGTTGAACCCGAACGGTGCCAAAAATTCCAGTCCGTCCTTCTCCACAAGCTCTTTCGTCTTCGTAAGTGTCTCTTCGGAAGTTCCCGTCTCCTGTTGATAGTAGTTGGCGACAATTGTGCCGGTATAGTCCGGATACAGCTGGATTTCATTGTTTTTAAGCGCGCCCCAGGCAACGTTCGAACCGCCCAGGTTGACTTTGCGTACTACCGACAGATCTGTTTTATCTTCAATTAAGTCGGCTATCATATGCGCAAGCAGTATGTTTTCCGTAAAGTTTTTGGAGCCGATGGTGATGGTGCCGCCGCTTGCGGTATTGTCGCCGGCGGCGCTTGAACCACCACAGGCCGCGAGCAGAAGCAGGAGAGATGCCAAAATCATGGTCAACAGCGTTCTTATTTTCGTATTCATCGTTGTCCTCCCTTTTGTAAGAGCTTATGAAATCAGACCTTAAGGCCTTTCGGTGTTGTTGCTTTTTCCAGCAGTCCGAGCAAATAATCCATGAGCAGCGCAAGCAGCGCCGCAGGTATGGCACCGAGCAGTGTGAGTGCCTCGATATTTCTCTGGATACCGAGGAATATAAATTCACCCAGTCCTCCTGCCCCGATAAAGGCAGCCAGCGTTGCCGTCCCCACATTGATCACGGCCGCCGTTCGAATTCCCGCCATAATCACGCTAAAAGACAGGGGCAGCTGCACCTTGAATAAGATTTGCCAGCTTTTCATGCCCATCCCCCGTGCGGCTTCCACAATCGACTTATCGACATCGGTGATGCCCGCATATGTGTTGCGGATGATGGGAAGCAGCGAATAGAGGAAGAGGGCGGCAATGGCCGTCTTCATGCCGATTCCGAATAAAGGGATCATGAAGCCGAGCATGGCCAGGCTGGGAATGGTCTGCAGGATGCCGGCCACCCCGAGTACAGTGCCTTTCAACGGTTTCATACGTGTGATCAGGATACCTAGCGCAATACCGATGACGACCGCCAGCAGCATGGACAACAGCACCAGCTGGATGTGTACGCCAAGCGACTGAAGCAGGTCTTCCTTACGACTGTCGAATTGTTTCAGCATCTGTTCCCATAACGTCAAATCTCTCATTTTTCCATCTCCCCCTCGCCGACCCATTTGGAGGCAAAAGCGGTAAGAAGACTGCTTCTGGTCACAATGCCTGCAATTTTGTCCTCATCGGTGACAACCGGAATAATTCCAAATGGCGCATCGGTAATGAGTGCCAGAGCGTCTCTTGCCGTTGCCGTATCCTTCAGCACCGCCTGCAGCGGTGTCATGATCTCATCAATGGTACGGATTTCTTCTATTTTGGAGGAAATATCATAAGCCGAAACAATACCGAGCAGATTGCCCGCATCATTGACAACCAGCAGAGTATCGGTTCTGCGCTGGCGCATAAAGGTAAGTGCCTTGCCTGGCGCACGTCCCGGATAGGTTATGGATGGATTGGTACGCATGACGTCCGTGACCGGAATAAATTCGGGGTTTTGAAAAAGGCGGTTTTTACCGATGAAACTTTCTACGAAATCGTTGGCAGGCTGGCTCAGGATTTGATCTGGTGTATCCAATTGGACCAGTTCACCATCTTTCAGAATGGCAATCTTGTCACCGAGCTTTAGAGCTTCCTCCATATCATGGGTGACAAAAACAATCGTTTTATGGAGCTCCTGCTGCAGTCTCAGCAGCTCATCCTGCAGCTGCTCGCGCGTGATCGGATCAAGTGCTCCGAAAGGTTCATCCATCAGAACGATTTCGGGATCGGCCGCCAGTGCCCTGGCAACGCCGACGCGCTGCTGCTGGCCCCCGGACAGCTGCTTGGGATAACGCTTGGCGAACACGGCGGGATCAAGCCCGACCAGACGAAGCATTTCATTGACTCGTTCCTTTTTTCTGGCCGCGTCCCAGCCTTTGAGCTGTGGAATCAGTCCCACATTGTCTTCAATCGTGTAATGGGGGAATAAACCGATTTGCTGAATGACATAACCAATATTTCTGCGGAGTAGATCGGGGTTCTCTTTCGTAATGTCCTTGCCCTTCAAAAAAATTGTTCCTGACGTATGCGGCACGAGACGATTGATCATTTTCATTGTAGTCGTTTTACCGCAGCCGCTTGGTCCGATGAGCACCAGAATTTCACCAGCAGAGATTTCAAAATTCATGTTCTTGACAGCCTGATACCCGTTGGAATACTGCTTGCTGACTTGTTCGAATTTAAGCATGAATACCCCTTTCATTAAATAATCTTTGTGTAAAATTGATTTTTTGTAATTATAACAAGCAGCATCCATACTGACAACCCAAATTAATAATATAAGTTGTTTGTATATTATTGTAAATTCAAGTGAACGCAAAAAAAGACGGCCCTGTTCAATCACTTCAAGGGTCGTCATTTCGCTTTTTTCAAAGATTATGAATGTAAGACTTTGTTAAATATAGAATTCAGTCTGATTAATAAATTGTGCTGTTCGCTCATACATCTTCTCGTCCCCTACGACGACCAATGTATCATTTTCCCGCAAAATAACATGTGGACCCGGAGAGATCGACACTTCCGTCCCTCTGCGCAATGCGATGATGGTGGCGCCTGTATGCTGCCAGAACTGCAGCATGCCGATCGTTTTCCCTATAACATGTGACTTGTCGGAAATCCTGATCTCTACCGGGTTATACGGTTTGAGATTCTGAAGTCTGTCCGAAGTCTCTATAATTTCAGTAAGCAGGATGTCAAAGTGGCGATCCAACTTTTTCTTCTCGGATAAAAGCAACTGCAGGTCCTGCTTCAAAGAGTAGGCGGATTTTAGATAATGGTTCCTTGTTATATATTCATTTGCTTTTTCGTCCGAAATCACAATGATTTCCTTGCCTTGTGAAACCGATACGATTCCTTCCTCCTTCAGCAATCCTATGGACTTGCGGATGGTTTCCGGAGATACATGGTATTGACCTGCGAGTAAAGATCTCCCTGAGATTTTGGATCGAACGGGAAATTCTCCGCTAACGATTCTTTGTGCAATATCCAGTGCGATCGATTTATAACCTGCCATTTCCTGCATTGCCGACGTCTACCCCTTGCTCATGAAAATAAAAACTCACACACAGTATACCTCTTTTCATTATACAAATAAACGAAGTAAGATAATGAACGAATATTGCTGCTTTGTTCACTAATTAACAAATCAGGCTAATCTAACAATTGCATGTTACATATGCTTTTTTATAATAGTAGGCGTTAGTTCAATATTTCCCCATTAAAGCAAAGGAGCGGATCGGAGAATGGAATATGTAAAGCTCGGCAATACAGGTTTGGACGTATCACGGCTTTGTCTTGGCTGTATGGGCTTCGGTGTAGCAGAGCGGTGGGTGCATCCGTGGGTGCTGAATGAAGAGAACAGCCGGCCGATCATCAAAAAAGCGCTGGAGCTTGGCATCAACTTTTTTGATACGGCGAATGTATATTCCGACGGAACGAGCGAGGAGATCGTGGGACGGGCGTTAAAGGATTTTGCCAATCGGGATGAAATTGTGCTCGCGACAAAGGTTCATTTTCGCATGCATGAAGGTCCAAATGGAGCAGGGCTTTCCCGCAAGGCCATCATGAGTGAAATCGACAAGAGCTTGAAGAGACTGGGGACCGATTATGTGGATCTGTATCAGATTCACCGCTGGGACTATAACACGCCCATCGAAGAGACGATCGAAGCCTTGCATGATGTGGTGAAGGCAGGCAAAGCGAGATATATCGGGGCATCCGCCATGTATGCATGGCAGTTCCTGAAGGCGCTTCATGTCGCGGAGAAAAATGGATGGACCCGGTTCGTATCGATGCAGAATCATTACAACCTCATCTACCGTGAAGAAGAGCGCGAGATGCTGCCGCTGTGTAAGGCCGAAAAAATCGGCGTGATTCCGTACAGCCCGCTCGCATCCGGAAGATTGACACGGGATTGGTCGGAAAAAACGCATCGTTCCGAAACCGACCAGGTTCAGAAATCGAAATACGATGCTACAGCAGATGCTGACCGATCGATTGTGGAGAAGCTCGCGGAAATCGCAGACAAACGCGGCGTTCCGCGTGCCCACATTGCCATTGCCTGGCTGCTGCAGAAAGAGCCGGTGACGGCTCCTATTATCGGTGCCACGAAAATATCCCATCTCGAAGACGCGGCAGCTGCCCTGTCGGTGAAGTTAACTGCGGAAGAAATCGCTTCGCTGGAGGAGCCATATATTCCTCACCCCGTAGTTGGCGCTCTGTAAGCTGGAACGTTGAGCTGGTAAAATATAAGCCGCCAATCCTAAGTTTGGGATCGGCGGCTTTAGTTATTGTTTAATGTATTTTTTTTATACTCATCTCCCCATATTTCAAGTTCTCTTAGAACAGGTAAAAGTTTCAATCCCATTTCGGCTAATGAATATTCTACGCGTGGCGGGACTTCCGGGTACACTTTTCTATTTATGAGCTGAAAGCTCTCTAATCTACGGAGTTCTTTTGTTAAAGTAGCTTGTGTTAATTCTGGCATTTGACGATTCAATTCTCCAAAGCGAAGTATTCCTGTACTTAAATTGTATAGTATCCGAAGAGCCCATTTCCCTCCGAGTATTTTCTGCGCTAATGCAATTGGGCAGTCATCAAGATCGATTTTATTCATACTTCTCCACCTCCATACTATCATTTTAGATAGTACCTATTAAATTTAATCCTACTTGAGATATTTATTGTAACATTATAGTATGTACGTGTAAATGAGTCCCATGGGATAAGAAAAACGAAATGTAATTTTTCGAAGAAAGGTGATTATCATGATTACATCAACGGATTTCTGTAAGGTGCAAAAGCTGGACGATGATTTATATATCATTACTGAAGCTGGACTGGTGCATTTTTATCTTATCCTGGGGGAGAAGAAGGCGGTCTTAATTGACGCCGGCTTTGGCTTCGAGGACATAAGGCCTATCATCAGAAGTATAACCGATCTGCCGGTGATGCTGGTATTGACCCATGGCGATCCTGACCACAGCTACGGAAGCGAATATTTTGGAGATGTATGGCTGTACCAGCCGGACTACGGTCAGATTATGGGTTTTGACACAAAGCAAGAAAGGCAGTTCGCGGCTGAGTTGGGAGTACAATTTCTGAAAGAAAATAACCCTGAAGCCATTGAACGTTTCGATAGCAAAGCATTTGCTGAAAAGAGCCTGCTCCGAGTCCTGACTCCGCATTTTGTAAAGGATGGAGAATTGTTTGACTTGGGCGGAAAGACTTTGGAGGTAGTATTTACACCAGGGCATTCTTATGGACATATCATGCTGCTGGATAGGGCAAAAAAGAGACTTTTTTCAGGAGATATGATTTGTGATTACGTCATCATGTACTTTTTCGAATCAGATAGAAATGCACCGTTTTCCATGGCACTGGACAGCTGGAAAAAGATAAAACGATTAGAAAAGGACATCAAAGATATTTATAGCAGCCATGGACAGAACCCAATTACAATGGAATGGGTCGACGCATACATCGAATGTTTTTCGGGAGAATTTCAGCAGAATTATTTAAAGGATAAACCGTTTTCCAGGGGACATTTAGGCAGCGGGTACCAGCATATCTATAAAACCGTCAATATCCAATACTCCGATAAGAGACTGGAGGAATTTTTAGGACACAAAGTGGAACGAATTGATCTGTAGTGTCTCAGCCCGGTTTTCTTTTATGGAGGGAGGTATGCAAGCTGGAACGCCTATGGACCAAGTCGTTTGTGCTCATGACCATCGGGATGCTTTTTTTGTTCATCGCATTTTACTCGCTGCTTCCGACATTCCCCCAATTTATCAAACAGATTGGCGGAAAAGAGTCGCAGGTTGGGCTGGCGACGGGGGTGTTTATGCTGTCCGCGGTTATTTTTCGGCCGGTCGTTGGCGGGCTGCTGGATAGAGTCGGCAGGCGTCCGTTTATGATTTGGGGACTGCTTATTTTCGCTGTGGCGATGTATATGTATGACTGGGTCGGCGGAATCATCGTTCTGTTGGGGCTCCGGATCTTGCATGGGATGAGCTGGGCCTTTTCTACAACCGCGATGATTACAGCGGCTACGGACATGATCCCGGCCGCCCGCCGCGGAGAAGGGATGGGGTGGTTCGGCATGGCCATGACCCTGGCGATGGCCATCGGACCGATGTACGGACTCTGGGTTGCGGAGAATCTGTCATACCACACTCTTTTTCTCCTCGCCGTCGGACTCACCGCTGTATCGCTGCTTTTGACACTGGGAGCAAAAATGCCTTTTCAGCCTCAAACGGGCACACGAAAAATCGAGCTTTTCGAAAGGTCGGTTTTATCGATCACCATAGCGGTCTTTTTTCTGTCTATCGCTTACGGAGGCATTACCGCCTTTGTCGCGCTGTTCGCTAACTCCATCGGGGTGAATTCGGGCGTATTCTTTCTGGTTTATGCCGCCACGCTTGTCCTGATTCGCCCACTGGCAGGAAAACTGGCGGACCGGCACGGCGAGAGCTATGTCATTGTGCCGTCCCTTGTCATTGCGGTTGCGGCGTTGCTTGTCTTGAGCGTTGCAACCGGATTGGCCGGTGTTCTGGTTTCAGCGGTGCTCTACGGCATCGGCTTCGGTTCGGCTCAACCCGCCCTGCAAGCGGCGACGATTAACCTTGCCCGCCCGGACCGCAAAGGGGTTGCCAACGCTTCTTTGCTGACGGCTACCGATCTCGGCATCGGGCTGGGGGCGATTATACTGGGCTGGGTCTCGGAGCTTGCGGGCTACCAGGCCATGTTTATCGCTTGCGCCTTGTCATCAGGTATTTGCTTGCTGCTGTTTGTGATCTTTGTGAAACGTCTGTTGAAAAACAAAGCCGAACAGAACCGGGAGCAGCTCGCCCAGGGCAGCAGCTCCTAGAATGACGGGTTAGGTCATGCAAACAGAAGCCTCCATCCCCCTTAAAGGTGGTGTGGAGGCTCTTTTTCACATGAAAAACAGTCGTCAATTCATATATTGCTTGCGAAATTGCAGGGGGGACAAGCCAACGCCATGTTTGAAGCTGGATGAGAAGTAAGGCGCATTGCGGTAGCCGATCTCTTCCGATATGCGCTCCACTGACCAATCCGTGGTAATGAGCAGACGTTTTGCCCGTTCAAGCCGGAACTCGTGCAAATAGTCGGTGGGGGTGCGGCCATACTTCATTTTCATACAACGAATAATGTAATTGGGATGAAAGTGAAAAACATCGGCTAAAGTGTCGTTGGTGATTTTGTCCCTGTAGTTTTGCTGAATATAAGCTGCGACCCGTTCTGCCAATCGGGCGGGCCCTGATCTTATGTTGTTCGGGCCCCCTTCTTCTTCCAGCATCGCAAGCAGCCCGGCCAGTAAACGCTGCTCTTCCCAGAAAGAGTGATCCATCGACAGCGCCAATAACTGTTGGGCAAGGCTGAAGGCCGCCTGCGGGTTGGATAGCTTTGAATGCTTGGGGAGGCGCAGCGTATAAGGGTTGCCAAATGGCCGGGATGAATAGGACACCCCCTTGTTATAGGTATTTGTCGTCGACGAACTTTCATTTCTGCCTGTATGCTCAAAATGAACCCAGTAAAACACCGTATCCTGCTCGCAGGGCTTGACCGAATAATGTTCGCCATCCGGCAGCAGGAGCAATGTATTTCCAGCCGCCAGTGTCCACTGCTGGCCATTCTCTCCGATATGCAATTCCCCTTTGATCATGATCAGTAAATCGTAAATGCCCAGGTTTCTTCGATTCGGGTGATGATCACCAGTCCGGAACTCGGTCAGACCTGATCCCAAATAATAGGGAAGCGGCGGGGTTTTCAGCTCAATAACCGTCTCTCCGCTCAAGCAGCTCACTCTTTCTTTTGTGTTGTTTTTTATAAAAAAAGGTTCAATCCATTTCTATTCTGCCCATTGATCAAAGCATATAATTGAAAACGGAAAGGGTCAAATTCTATAGGAGGAATTCCATATGCAGAAAACTCAAGTTTACATTCAGGATGATTTCTGGGAAGATTATTCCGAGCTGATACGGCACACCGTCATTCCTTATCAATGGGAAGCTCTGAACGATAGAATAGAAGGAGCAGAGCCGAGCTACGCCATCCGGAATTTTCGGATCGCAGCGGGTCTGGAGGAAGGGGAATTTGGCGGTTGGATCTTTCAGGACAGCGATCTTTACAAATGGTTGGAAGCGGTTTCTTATTCGCTTCGTCATCATCCGGATCCGGAGCTGGAGCGGATTGCTGATGAAGCCATTGACCTGATTGGTCAGGCGCAGCACGACAACGGTTATCTGAACACCTATTTCACGATTAAGGAGCCCGGAAAGCAGTGGACGAATTTGTACGAAGCCCATGAGCTTTATTGTGCCGGCCATTTGATCGAAGCTGCGGTTGCTTATTACCAGGCTACAGGCAAGCGCAAACTGCTGGATATCTCCTGCCGTTTTGCTGATCTGATTGATAGATTGTTTGGCACGGAACCTGGTCAAATGCGGGCTTATTGCGGGCATCAGGAGATTGAACTGGCACTGGTCAAACTGCACGGGGTTACGGGAGAAGAGCGTTATTTGAACCTGAGCCTCTACTTTATTGACGAACGGGGAAGCAAGCCGAACTATTTTATTGAAGAATGGGAACGCCGCGGCAGGACGAGCATTTGGAATCATGGCACACCTAATCTTGAAGTGTATCAAAGCCATCTTCCTGTACGTGAGCAAACGGTTGCTGTTGGTCATTCTGTCCGTGCTGTCTATATGTATACCGCGATGGCTGATCTGGCGCGCCTGACGGGAGACGACAGTTTGCGCGAGGCCTGCGAGCGGTTATGGGCAAATGTGACCCGCAAGCAGATGTATATCACCGGCGGCGTCGGTGCGACTCATCTTGGCGAGGCCTTTACTTTCGATTATGATCTGCCCAACGATACGGTGTATGCGGAGACCTGTGCATCCATCGGCTTGATCTTCTGGGCGCGCCGGATGCTGCAATTGGAGGCAAAAAGCGAGTACGCCGATGTGATGGAGAGGGCGCTCTACAACAATGTGCTTGGCAGCATGTCCAGGGACGGAAAGCACTTCTTCTATGTGAATCCGCTCGAAGTATGGCCGGAGGCAAGCAGAAAAAATCCCGACAGGCACCATGTGAAACCTGTGCGCCAGAAATGGTTTGGCTGCTCCTGCTGTCCGCCGAACGTGGCTCGTCTGCTGAGTTCGCTTGGCGATTATATTTACGATGTCTCCGACGACGGGTCGACGGTATACGCTCATTTGTTTATCGGCAGCGAGATCAGCTTTGCAGCCCCTGACGGCTGTCAGGTAACCTTGCATCAACAGTCCCAATTACCTTGGGAGGGACGGACCGAATTCTCGGTTTCGCTTGCGAACGGTGCTGGTGCTGTCGGCACTGCATTTGAACTCGCACTTCGAGTCCCCGACTGGTTCCAGAACGGACGTCCTGTATTGAAAGTAAACAGGGAAATTCAAGATTATCGCGTGGAAAATGGTTATGCGAAAGTTGAACGAACCTGGTCAGAAGGAGATACTTTGGAATGGCTGCTCCCCATGGAGGCAAAGCTGATCGCTGCCCATCCGCAAATCCGTGCAAACGCCGGCAAAGCCGCCATTCAACGCGGTCCGCTCGTCTACTGCGTCGAAGAAGCGGATAACGGGGCACCGCTGGCCTCGCTGTCATTGGCAGAGGAGCCGAAACTGTCAGAACGCCGGATACCGGAACTGCTCGGAGGCTGTGTCGTTGTCGAAGCTGACGGGCTGGCTGCCGATCATTCCGTGTGGCCGGAAGATGAGCCATATCAGCCTTTCAGGAAGCAGACGGCGCCCGTCCGTTTCAAGGCGATTCCTTATTATTTATGGGGCAACCGTCAGCCAGGGGAAATGAGCGTCTGGCTGCGCTGCTGATGTAATATTTTCTGGAATAGCCTGAAGGTTCCCGGGTGAAATACCCGCGGCCTTCAGGTTTTTGGCCCTTACAAGCTCTGCATGGATGGATAGGAAAAACCGTCTGGAGATGAATGCATGAACCCGGAGAATGGATGGAAGCCCCGCATCGAACGAATGACGTTGAAAAACCGGATTCTTCTGCTTTTTGTGGCATCGACACTGATCCCTTTTATCTGCACCTGCTATCTATCCTACAAAACCATCAATTCCATTCTGAACACAAAGCTGCAGTCCGGCATTCAAAGCAATCTGAAGCAGGTGACGCTGTCGCTTGAGAACACATTGAACAACCTGAATCATGTTTCGCAGCAGCTCGCCTTCGAAGGCAATATCGGCAAGCAGCTGGAGCGGTTCATGATCGCAGATCAGCCCTATGACCGCAGCTATCTGACGGATCAGATCAAGTACCAGCTTAATCTGGTTACATTCACCAATCCCAATATCGGTCTGACGATGTATTACTTTCATAATGACCGTTCGTTTCTCTTTGAGACTACGGGTGTAAAGGAATCCTTTAATATTGACCGTCTTCCCGTTATCGCTTCCTATTACGGCATCACTTATTATGGGCCGCATCTCAGCAACGACCAGTTCAATAATCAATATGTGCTCTCCGCATTGCGCAAGGTCGAGCTGCCGGAGCGGGGGGATGCATATGTCTACATCGAATCCGGATTTAAGCTGACACAGAGCATTCTCGACCTTGACGGAGTCAGCAAAAACGCGAATCATCTGATCCTCGACAACAATGGAAGGATCTCGTATAGCGAGTTGAAAGACGTTTTTCCTGAAAACACCATGTTCCCGGGTTTGCGATCTCCGCCCCTGGGTTCCGGCGAGACTGCCGAATATTATTGGTACCGCCAAATCAGCAATCAGGGCTGGAGCGTGGTGTCCCTGATCTCCAAGGCCGATTACAATAAGGAGAAAAATCGCTGGATTGTACAGATGCTGGCGTTGTTCCTGCTGTTCACCACCGTCAGTCTCGTGTTTGGCTGGCTCTTGTGGAAAATGGTGTACCGGCCTCTGTCCAAATTTAACAAGGAAATCAAACGGATGGCCAACAGTAATTTCGATGCCGTAACTACGCAATCACGGATACCGGAATTTGAAATGCTGTTAACCCAGTTCCAGCATATGAAGCTGCAGATTGCACAGCTGTACTCAGAGGTGCAGATGAAGGAGAAACGCAGGGCGGATCTGGAGATTGAGAAGCTGCTCTACCAGATTAACCCGCATTTTCTGATGAATACGCTGGATACGGCCCACTGGCTTGCCGTAATGAATGGACAGGAGGAAATTGACCGTCTTGTCACCTCATTGAACAAACTCCTTTATTACAATCTTCGTAAAGGCAATCAGATTTCGACGATTCGGGAAGAGATTGATTCGCTCAAGCATTATCTTACATTGCAGCAAATCCGTTACAACTTTCAGTTCGATGTCCGTATACACGTAAATGATGAACTGCTCGATGTAAACGTTCCTAGATTCATTTTACAGCCCTTGGTTGAAAATGCGCTGTATCACGGGCTGGATGATGAGGGCAGGATTGAAGTTGAAGTCAGCAGGAATGAGCGGCTTGAGATTGCCATTCAGGACAACGGCGCAGGCATTTCTGAGGAGACGATCTCCGCATTGCTCGAGCAGGAACAAACGGAACGCCAGCGGGCGGGAATGGGAATCGGATTGAATTATGTGAAGCGTATGCTGGAATCTTACTATGAAGGGAATGCCAGTCTTACGGTATCCAGTGAAATGGGCAAAGGCACCCGGATCGTCATCCGGCTGCCAATCAACAGAGAAGGAGAATAATGCAGCATGATTGATGTGCTCATCGTTGATGATGATAAGCTGGTACGCAAAGGGCTCATGTCTGCCATGCCATGGGATTCCTTCGGCATGAGAGTGATCGGTGAGGCGGCGAATGGCGAGAAGGCGCTTGAATTTCTGAAGGAAAACCACGTAGATCTGTTAATGACCGATGTGGCGATGCCGGTCATGTCAGGCATCGAATTGATCCGCATCGTTCGCAAACGTTATCCGGATATGGCCATCGCCGTGTTGACCCTGCACCAGGATTTTGAATACATTCAGGAAGCGCTGCGTTTGGGGGCCGTCGACTATATCGCCAAGGTTCAGCTTGAAAAGGAGCGGTTCGAGGAGGTGCTTGGCCGCATTCATGGGCTCATCCTTAATCAAAGGAGGAAGCCGCCCAATGAACCGGCATCCGTTGATCAAGACGTTTATCCGCTCGATACGGCATACGCCGTTCTGGGGCTGGGGGATCATCCTCTTGTAAATGGGCCCAGACAGCATTCGCAGGGCTGGAGAGTGGAGGCGGACGGACATATTTTGCTGTGGACGCCAGACCTTCGGGAAGAGCTATGGACAGAAGTGAACTCAGATCGAGAATGGCTTCCGCCGCTGCCGGATCAAGCTCTTGATGCTGACTGGAGACTGGTGCGGCTGAGGCATATCGCCGGGCTAACACAGTTTGACCTGCTGCAGATGGTTCGCAATTACAGGCAAAGGGATTTCTTCTATGATTGTAACGGATATGAGACAAATCCAATCGAGAAATCCGTTCAGGAATTGCAGGCTGACCAGCCGGAGCCATCTGAACGAGAGATAGAAGCCGTGAAGGAAATACTGCATGCCTTTCGCTGGGTTCATGACAGCCAGTCTTTTGAAGAGCTGTGCAGCCAACTGAGGAAGCTCAGGCTGCCAGCTTCAAAACTGATGCAGCTGCTCTACGGTTTTATTGTGGATTGGTCCCGGCTATTTAAAGCTCTTGCGAAAACGGGGATCACGCTGCCCGACACATTCTTGTGCTGGAGTGAGGTTGTTGCATGGATGGGAGGCTTCAGAGAAGTGGCGGCCACGTTATCCGGTCACCTGCAGCTCAGCAGGGAAGTGACTGTCAGCATCATGTCTGCCGTAAAAATCGCACATGACGAGCTTGAATTTCCGCTGTTCGCGGTTGATGTCGCGAAACGGGTCAATCTGAGCCGCAGCTATTTTAACCAATGCTTCAAGGCGATTGTCGGGTATTCATTCAACGAATATCTGCGCAGGGTACGAATAGACAAGGCGCGGGAATATCTTGCGCAGACTGCTAAACCGATTGTGTGGATTGCCGAGCATACCGGATATGCAGACGAGAAATATTTCAGCAGGATCTTTCGTGAACAGACAGGCTTGCTGCCGAGCGAATACCGGAATCGGCACAGACAAAGGTAGAGTGATGAACGGCATATAGGGGGAGGAATGAATGGTAAGCGCTATCATTTCCGTTCATTTCTCCCCCTATGTTTCGTTCTTGGCTCTACTCATTCACGATTCAGAACATGTTATATTGATGTTGCTTGACAATACTGACAACGCGACAGAAGGGGGAAATCAGCTTGGCCAAGAAATTTGTCCTGATTGCAATGACTTTGCTGCTGATCATGTTAAGCGCTTGCAGCGGCACGAATGGCAAGGAGACCGAATCCGCTGCGGGCAGCACAACGCCCGGCACTTCAGATGGAGACAATGAACCCGGCGATCCGTTTGGTAAATACCCCGAGACGATTACCCTTACGTACGGTAAATCCGTAGATCCTACAGACAAAAGTTTGCCTGCCGGAGATACACCGGAAATTAATCAGTATTCCCGTTATGTCAAGGAACACCTGAATATTGACACCAAGGTGACCTGGCAGGCTGCAACCGGTACGAATTATGATCAGAAAGTGAATCTGGCCATCTCCAGCAATGACCTGCCGGACGCGCTCGTAGTCAAGGACACCCAGTTGAGAGCGATGGTGAAATCCGGCCAGCTTGCTGACCTTACAGATGTATTTAATAAATACGCTTCACCGGCGATGAAAAGCTATATGGAGAAGACAAATGGTGTCTCGAGCGAAGCGGTTACTTTTGACGGAAAAATGTATGCGATTCCAAGCATACAGGTGCAGTCCGATGGTGTCCACCAAATGTGGATTCGCAAGGATTGGCTCGACAAGCTCGGTCTGCAGCCCCCGAAGACGATGGAGGAGCTTGAGAAGGTCGCGAAGGCGTTTGTCGAGCAGGACCCGGACGGCAACGGGCAGAAGGATACGATCAGCATTGCCGGACAGCAGAACGGGGACCGGTTGTATGCGAATTTTCTTGAATCCACGAATAATACGTATGGTCTTGATCCGATCTTTGGCGCCTATAAATCCTATCCCGGCTTTTGGGTGAAGGATGCTTCCGGCAATCCAGTTTACGGCTCCACCCTTCCGGAGACGAAGCAGGCGCTGGCCAAGCTGCGCGATATGTACGCGAACGGGCTGATTGACAAAGAAATCGGCATCCGGAAAAGCGCTTCTGAACCCGTTGTCAACGGCAAGGCAGGCATATTCTTCGGCCCATGGTGGATGGGGTACGGACCGATTGGGGATGCGATCAAGAATGATCCCAAGGCCAACTGGCAGTCCTATCTGCTGCCGCTGGATGCAGACGGACAGTTCAATGCCCACATGGGTGCGCCGTCCACGGTATTTGTCGTTGTCCGCAAGGACTACGAGCATCCCGAGGCGGTTATTAAAATGCTGAATCTGCTGATCCGTGATGAATCGAAGCTCGATATTACCGTCCCCATCGGCTACTATCCGCTGCGCGTCCCCATGTCTTATACGGACGAAAGCGAATATTCCGCCAAAGCGCTGCAGGATATTTTATCAGGGGCGAAAAAACCGGAGGACTTCACAGATCCGGGCTACAAGCTGCTCGCGGCTGACATTCAGAACGTGAAGAAGGTCAAAAAAGAGCCGTATGACAATATGGACATTCAATATTGGGATCCGCAGGCAGATCTCGGGATCTGGAGCCGCATATACTCGCTCCTCGTTGGAGCCGCTCCGCTGCAGCAGGACTACAACAAGGTATACAGCGTGATCTATTCGCAGACAAGAACGATGGAGAGCCGCTGGTCCAATCTCAAGAAGATGGAAGATGAGACCTTTTTGAAGATTATTATGGGCGCAGCTCCCATCGATGATTTTGATAAGTTCGTTGACGATTGGAAAAGGCAGGGCGGTGACAGGATTACGGAGGAAGTGAAGGATTATATGAAATAAAAACGATGCTGGCAGGGACGCGGCGGGCCAATCCGGCGCGTCCTGCTGGTCATGCAGACTGAAGGAGGTGCGAAAAGGTGAGAAACAGAGGTTTTGCCAAGCATTATTACATCATGCTTCTGCCCGGTTTCGTCTGGTTGCTGCTGATCAATATCATTCCCATGTTCGGGATTGTCATCGCTTTTCAGGACTTTAATCCCGGACAGGGGTTCTTCAAATCGGAATGGATCGGACTTGAAAATTTTGATTATATGTTCAGCCTGAACGATACGCGAGTTATTTTCTTTAATACCGTATTTATTGCCGTCATGAAGATCGCGGGTAACCTCATTGTGCCGCTTTTGTTCGCCATTATGCTGAACGAGCTTCGCTTAATGGTGGTTAAACGGTGGATTCAGACGATTGTCTACCTGCCGCACTTTTTATCCTGGGTGATTCTTTCCGGCATCCTGCTGGATGTATTCTCCTACACAGGACCTGTGAATGGATTGTTAAAGCTGTTTGGCGTGGAGCCGGTGCTTTTTTTCGCCCGTGCGGACCTGTTTCCCTTTATCGTTGCAGGCAGCGATGTGTGGAAAGAGTTTGGTTTTAACACCATTATTTATTTGGCGGCATTAACGGGTATCAACCCATCTCTATATGAGGCTGCTTCCATCGATGGGGCGTCCCGGCTACGCCGGATTTGGCATGTCACGCTTCCGGGGCTGAGAACGACCATTGTGCTGCTTGCTGTATTAAGTCTCGGAAACGTGTTGAATGCGGGATTTGATCAAATTTTTAACATGTACAATCCGCTGCTCTATTCGACAGGTGACATTATCGATACATGGGTATACCGTGAAGGGCTGTTGAACATGCAATACGGGCTCGCGACAGCGGTCGGGTTGTTGAAATCGGTGGTCAGCTTTATTCTGATCATCGTGTCTTACGTGCTGGCGTCGAAGTTTGCAAATTACCGGATATTCTGACAAAGGAGTCACCATATGATAAGAGAAAAGACACTGCGCTCCAGACTGTTCGATACCCTTCTTCTGATCGTATTGCTCCTGATCGCTTTTGTTTGTATTCTGCCGCTGTGGTATACGCTGGCTGTCTCTCTCAGCGAGAAATCGGCTGCGGCGGCAGGGCAGGTGTGGCTGTGGCCGGTAGGCTTTAATTTTAATTCATACCGGCAAATTATCGGCGACAGCTCCTTTTTTAACTCCTTCTGGATCTCTATCCAGCGCGTTGTACTGGGTGCGTTGATCACTTTTGTTGTCACTACCTTGATGGCATATCCGCTGTCCCGCAGCACCCGGGAATTCCGGCTGCGCAATGTGTTCATGTGGATTCTCGTTTTCACGCTGCTGTTTAATGGAGGTTTAATTCCCTGGTATATGACGGTGAAGGCGCTTGGATTGTATGATACGATCTGGGCACTCGTGCTTGGGGGCGGTGTTCCGGTGTTCAACGTCATCCTCATTGTGAACTTCTTCCGTAATTTGCCGAAGGAGCTGGACGAGGCGGCGCTCGTTGACGGAGCCGGTCCGTGGCGGATGCTGATTATGATGTATATTCCTTTGGCGGTGCCGGTGCTGGCCACGGTTACACTGTTCACCATCGTATACCATTGGAATGAATTTTTTCACGGTCTTGTTTTGACTTCCGGACAGGATCACTACCCGCTGCAAACGTTAATCCAGCAATTCGTTGTGGTCATTGATTCTGCCAATATGACGGAGGATCAATACAAGCGGTTAAATGAGCTTTCCAATCAAACGCTTAACGCGGCGAAAATTTTTATCGCCATGCTTCCTGTGCTTGTGGTATACCCGTTCCTGCAACGTTTTTTCATTCATGGAATTACGCTGGGGTCAGTTAAGGAATAGAGGAAAAATATCAAGAGGATAGATGGTTAAGAGGCCGCGGCACTGCGGCTTTTTTTGTGCGACGGAACTCGGCTTCTTATTAAACTTCCGCTAACGGATAGTTATGTTTAGTTGAAGTTAACTGTGTTACAATGGAAAAAACAGTTAATCCAAAGGAGGGGATGAAGATGTGGAGGAAATTACTGATCGCCTCGTGCTCAGCGTTTTTGCTCATTGCGGGTTCTTCCGTTCACGCTGAAAGTGTCGATTCTGTCATCCTGGGATATCCAAATGGAGAGGAACAAACGCTGAGAAGTGAGGAATACATATTTTTAAAGGGGAGCATTATGGTAAGCCCATACAAAGTAACGGGTGTTCTCCCATTTAGTGTGCCAGGAAAAGGGATTTGGTGGCTGCATGATGAGCAAACTGTTATTTTTGCATTCACCGATCCGGATGACTTTATTAAGGCAAGATTATCGATAAAAGCAGGCGAAAAAGAATTGATAGATGACGGTAAGAGCTATACTTTGCGCCAAGAAGCTGTTCTGCAAGACGGACGTGTATATTTGCCCATCAGGGAGATTGCAGAAGCATATGGACACGATGTTCAGTACACAAAAAGTGATGGAAAAATCAATATTTCTATTGAGCAATGAAAAATGGCATTTACGGTCTGTCTAGTCCAGCTTTAATCTATAGTAATAGAATGGAACGCCGGCTTGGGATAAAACGTTTGATTCCAACACTTGCATACAAGTATAATAGTTTTATTCGCAGCACATTAGGTAAGGTGAAAATATGAATTTACCCAACATATCCAAAAAGAGGAACACCCTGTCCGATCATGCCTATCATGTTATTCGGGGGGCAATTGTTACATTGCAGCTGGAACCGGGGCAGCTTGTATTTGAGTCTGAATTGGGCAATACATTAGGGGTAAGCCGCACACCGATAAGGGAGGCTTTCCGCCGTTTGTTAACAGAAGAGCTAATCGAGATCCTGCCGCAGCGCGGCGCCCGCATCGCATATATGTCCAAGAAGAAGATTGAGGAGGCTCGCTTTGTACGGGTGAGTCTTGAGGTGAGCGCTTTTAAAGAAGTGGCCAGGAAGTGGAGTACAAACGATGCCAGCTTCGAGAAGCCATATCAGCAGATCAAGGGCATCCTGGAGGAGCATCGAAAAATGATTGATCAACAACACTTCGATAAGTTCCTTGAGCTTGATGAGAGCTTTCATAATACGGTTTTGGAGTTAACGGGAAATTCCACCTTGGTATCGATCATTAATCAAATGCGCGGTCATTTAAACCGTATGCGGTATTTGGAGCTGCTGGAAACGAAGCATATGAATCAGCTTGTAAACGAACACGAGTCCATTTTCGAGGCTATAACAGCTAATAACGAAAAGGAAACGGAACGGTTGCTCAGAGAGCACATTACATCACTTGAAAATTTTACGCCTGATTTAATTAATAAGTACTCGCATTTTTTCCAATCGTAAAGTGATTCCCTAATCATTTTACGATTTTTTTTGTTTTACAAGGAGGTGCGTCGGCAGCAAAATTACGGCAAATTTAAACTTGTATACTAGAATAATGTATGCTAGTATTTCATTTGTGGTCGACCCAAAGGATTTACAGTTGCAACATCTTGAAAAAAGAAAACGCTTTACTTTGATTGGAATGAGCAATAGCAAACTCGAAATTCCATTATTGAAGGGAGTCAACAGCTCATGTTATCTAAAGGGCGTGGCATCGTTCTGGTTCTGCTGTTTCTGGCGGGGGTTATCAATTATCTGGATCGCTCGGCCTTCTCCGTTGCAGCTCCATTAATTCAGGAAAATTTTCAGCTGGATGCGGCTCAAATGGGGCTATTATTCAGCAGCTTCTTTATTGGTTACGCTCTCTTTAACTTTATAGGCGGTTTCCTGTCTGACAAATTCGGCCCGAAAAAGGTACTCGGTTATTCCATGACATTATGGTCGCTATTTGCCGGTCTGACTGCGGCTACCTTCAACTTCTCCTCTTTGTTTATTGCGCGTGTATTGTTTGGGATGGGGGAAGGCCCGCTTTCCTCATCGCAAAGCAAAATGGTCAATAACTGGTTTCCGAAGAAATACCGGGCCAGAGCTTTATCGATCTCCATGGCCGGAACCTCGCTTGGCGGAGCCATTTCAGGTCCGATCGTTGGGATTATAGCCTTGACGTGGGGCTGGAAAGTTTCTTTTGTCCTCATTACGATTATTGGCCTGATTTGGACCGTGTTCTGGGTCAAATGCGTTAAGGATGCTCCGCAGAACGCTGCAGACGATGAAGCTGATGAGGAGGTGCAGCATGCCCCGGCCGGCAAAACCAAAACGCCGCTCTCCTACTATTTGAAGCATCCGACAGTTTTGTTCACGTCAGTAGCGTTTTTTGCCTACAACTATATCTTGTTTTTCTTCCTGACCTGGTTCCCGAGTTATTTAATACAGGCCAGAGGGCTTGACATCAAGGAGATGAGCTTTGCCACGATGATTCCGTGGACGGTTGGATTTCTTGGTTTTGCCCTGGGCGGCTTCATTATCGATTTTCTTTACAAAAAAACGGGAAATGCCATGTTCTCCCGCAAGGTTGTATTGGTCACATGTTTGCTTGGCGCTGCGGTCAGTATCGGTTGTGCGGGTCTCGTTAACACAACGACCGCTGCAGTTTCATTGATGGCATCGGCGGTATTCTTCCTGTATCTTACAGCGATTACATACTGGGCGATTATTCAAGATACGGTTGAAAAAGAACGGGTCGGCGGCGTCGGCGGTTTCATGCATTTTCTTGCGAATACATCAGGCATCATAGGGCCGACGGCTACGGGAATGCTCGTGCAAACGACAGGCCATTTTACAAGCGCTTTCATTCTGGCGGGTGGCTTGGCGGTGATCGGGGCGTTATGTGTTGCTTTCTTCGTTAAGCCCATTAAGGTCAAAAAGGCAAATGCCGCCGCAGAACAAACGATGGCTTAAATAAATAAACCCAAATCATAAGTGATGGAGTGAGTGGATTGAAAGCGATACAAGTTGCAGAACCAGGGAAAATGAGACTGATTGAGAAAGAAATGCCACGTATTGTTCACGCCAACGAGGTGCTGATTAAGGTTCGCATGGTAGGCATATGCGGCTCCGACATGCACATTTATCACGGGACCTCTCCGGTAGCGACCTATCCCCGGGTCATCGGACACGAGATGGTGGGGGAAATCGCAGAAATCGGCGCGGATGTCAGCCGGCTGACGCCTGGAGATAAGGTTGTCATGGAGCCGATCGATACCTGCGGGCAATGTTATGCCTGCAAGGCCGGCCGCCCAAATGTGTGTGTCAAGCTGCAGGTGTACGGAGTTCACAAAGATGGCTCCTTCCAGGAGTATATTGTTCTTCCCGAGCATTTAGTGCATAAAGTGGACAATCGCCTGGCTTGGGAGGAGGCGGTTTTGGTCGAACCGTTCACGATCGGCGCTCAAGCGAACTGGCGTGGTGATGTCCGGGCTGGGGATTATGTTTTTATTATGGGAGCTGGGCCGATTGGCTTGTGTGCGCTGCAGGTCGCCAAAATCAAAGGCGCGGTATGCATGATTTCCGACCTGAGCGATGAGAAGCTTGCTTACGCCAAGAAAGTTGGTGCCGACTATACATTGAATCCGCTTACGGATAATGTAGCCGACGAGATCAATCGCATTACGGGCGGATTAGGTCCGAACGTAACGATTGATGCCGTTTGTACGGAAAAAACCTTCGAGCAGGCGGTAGAGTTGACCTCGGTGGCCGGACGGGTCGTCGTTCTCGGCTTTGGCGTAACCCCTTCGCAAATACCGCAGTTCCTCATTACCAAGAAGGAATTGACTATAGCGGGTTCCCGATTGCAATCGGGTAAATTTCCTGAAGTGATAGAATGGTTTAACAGCGGGAAGATCGATGTGAATGCTTTTGTCAGTCATCGTTTTGCGTTGGAGAATTTTCATGAAGCGATCAAGCTCATCGAAACCAGCCCTAACCAGATTCGGAAAGTAGTTCTGGAACTCCATACGAATTAGAGAAGTCTATAGTTAAAACTAATGAATACGGGTTGGGGAGACGATCCCCAGCCCTTTTTTTTCAAGGGGGATACACAGTGCTTCCAAAAGATCCTAGAATGACGGGTTTAGTGTCTCGTCATATTTTTCCTTCAGTGCTTTAATGTCTGCTCGGGGTGGTGAGCCAAACATGCGTGAATATTCTCGGCTGAATTGAGATGCACTTTCATAACCTACCCGGAATGCGACATCAGCGGCTTCTGCCGACTCGGATAACAGGATTCGGCGCGCTTCCTGCAATCTCAACTGCTTTTGCAGCTGAATCGGACTCATAGCGGTTGCTTCTTTAAAGTTTCGATGAAATGACGAGACACTCATTTTGGCCATGTCTGCAAGCTCCTCAACCCGCAAAGGTTTATCGTAATTATGGATAATTTCTTCAATTGCTTCCCTGATGCGATAGGTGCTGCTTCGCTCCATGGCAATTTGCCCCAGTGTCACTCCAAACTCTCCCTGCAAAAGCATGTACAAAATTTCCTTGGTATAGAGAGGAGCAAGATACGGAATATCTTGCTGTTTATCCAGTAATCGGGCTAATCTGAGCACCGCATCCATGAGGGATGACTCCATGCGGCCAATAAACACAGCCAGCTTGGCACTTTCCTTCTGGTTGACTTGAATAGCTGTATCATTTAAAACTTCTAAAATTTGCGACCGCGTAAATTCAATCTTGAAGCCCAAATAGGGAACGTCGGGAGAAGCTTTGATCACCTGGCTGACCAGCGGCAGCTTCATGGATGTAATAAGGTAGTTTGCAGCACCATATTCAAAGCGCTCTTGTGCCAGCAGCATTTCTTTCACACCTTGAGCAGTGGCACAGAATGCAGGATTGTAAATCCTGTAGACCGGCTCGGTTACATCCGTAAAACGCATAAAAAACAGAGACGGGATAGCCGTTTCATGCACTCCGTCCCGGTCTGAATGACGCTCAATCAACTTGGCGAGCTCATTCTGCTGTTTCAGCATTTCCTCAAGCATAGCATCCTCCTTATAGAGGTAGTTCAAAAAGTCATCTTTTGATCACGAAGGAAGTCAGGAAGCGGACTCGACATCGAATCTTGAATTCAGCCGGGCCTAAGCGGATGCTTCCGAAGCATGTTTCCTGCGGAAACATTTCAGGTGCTCACGTACCCCAAGTACGCTCCGCTCCTCAGTCCCTAGTTTCATCCAACTCAAGCGTTTTGAAAAAACGCACTTCGGAAGCATACGCCTCGGTGCTGAAAACCTGACTTTTTGAACACGTAATTATAGTTTTATCCTTTTTTTATTATAAGGTATTACTGGTCTGCAAAGTTAGTGGCAATGAGAGAATCAGGCAATCATTTAAGACAATTATGGTACCGGTCTTGTTTTCCTTTGCTGCACAATAAGGCTGTATCCAAAACATATTTAAAACTGGAGGGTTTCAAATGCGGAAAGTAATGCTAAACAATGGTGTTGAAATGCCGATCATCGGTTTTGGCGTTTATCAGATCAATGACGAGAAGGAATGTGAACAGAGCGTTTATGACGCTATTATGGCAGGCTACCGTTTAATCGATACCGCTTCCGGTTATCAAAATGAAGAAGCCGTCGGCAGAGCCATCAAGCGCAGCGGTGTGCCAAGAGAAGAACTGTTTGTTACGACCAAGCTCTGGATACAGAATGCGGGCTATGATAGCACAAAGAAGGCCTTTGCAAAATCACTGGAAAGATTGCAACTGGATTATTTGGATCTGTATCTGATTCACCAGCCATTTGGCGATGTGTATGGTTCCTGGCGTGCCATGGAGGAGCTGTATCATGAGGGGAAAATCAGAGCCATTGGTGTGAGCAACTTCCATACGGACCGTCTCGTGGATTTGATTCTTCATAACGAAATCACTCCTGCCGTCAATCAGGTGGAAACACATCCTTTCTGCCAGCAAATTGAAAGTGCTGCTCTTATGAAGGAATATAATGTGCAGATCGAGTCCTGGGGGCCTTTTGCTGAAGGCAGAAATAATATGTTCCGGAACGAAGTTCTGATGTCGCTGGCTGAAAAGCATCATAAATCCGTAGCACAGGTGATTTTGCGCTGGTTGACACAAAGAGAAGTGGTCGTCATTCCAAAGTCCGTCCATAAAGAAAGAATTATCGAAAACTTCAATATTTTCGACTTTGAATTAAGCCAGGAGGATATGGAGACGATCGCCAAGCTGGATACGAAGCAAAGCAGCTTCCTCTCATATCATGATCCGGAAACGGTGAAAATGCTAAGCAGTATTAAGCTGGACAGTTTGAAACTCGATGTCTGATTTGATGTCTTCAGCAACTAGAAATTATGTTGACATATCGAAAAATACGATATAATGATAGCATGAAACCAATTGATCCCATTGAAGTGTTCAAGGCATTATCTAATGAGGCTCGTCTGCAAATCCTGGAGTGGCTGAAAGATCCTAAAGCTCATTTTGCTGGACTCCAGGAAGGGGTTGACCTTCTCGACGTAGGGGTATGCGTCAGCCAGATCACAGCCAAGTTGAAGATGACGCAATCGACAACATCTCAATATTTGTCCATATTGCAGCGGGCAGGGCTTGTACATGCGACCCGAGTGGGAAAATGGACATATTACAGAAGAGATGAAGAAGCAATACAGCAAATTGCCTCTTATATTCAGCAGGACCTGTAATAAAAACTGAATTCTATTCCATGAATTCAGTTTTTATATAAATAACATATCGACAATTCGCGAAATGTTACTTTTTCATCATTTATATCGACATATCCCGAATTGTATTGATAATTATCTGATAAGGAGCTGTTTCATATGTCCAACCATTCCAACCTGTCCGACAATGCCAAGACGCTTGTGATTGTTGTCCATCCGAATTTGGAGTCATCCCGGATTAACAAACGATTGGCAACAGAGCTTGAGCAAAGAGGCAATGTTACCGTTCACCGGCTGTACGAGACGTATCCGGACGAAAAGATCGACGTTGCTCATGAGCAGGCGCTGTTGCTGGCACATGACCGGATCGTGTTTCAATTTCCATTGCACTGGTATAGTTCTCCCTCGTTGCTGAAGAAATGGCTGGATGAAGTATTTGAGCTTGGGTTTGCGCACGGCCGAGGCGGCGATAAGCTGAGGGGCAAGGAGCTCCTTGTTGCTATTTCTTCGGGAGGAGCTGCGAGCATGTTCCAGGCTGGCGGACTGCACAATTATTCCTACAGCGAGCTGCTGCGGCCGTTCCAGCAGACCGCCAATTATACCGGAATGACCTACCGCAGACCTTTTGTCGTAAGTGGGATTCGCGAAGTGACCGATGAACAGCTTGAAAAATATGCCGTGGAATATGCCGAATATGTGGAGGGGTATTGAGCAGGGATATTGCCCAAATTGGAACCTTTCTTTCTAGCTATGCCTTATTCGACATTTTCTCTTCGGATTGCTCTCTTGTCCATACGAATATAACATTATAGTTGACGCATCAACTTAAGCGTGATAAATTATTCTCAGGTTGATACATCAACCAAATGCTGTATTACAAAAATCGAAGGCTTCATCACAATCATTCCAATCAAAGAAAGGAACATTTATTATGGAAATTCGTGACAAGGTTGTTCTTATTACTGGGGCATCTGCTGGTATCGGTTTAGCCACAGCACACCAATTTGCCACCGCTGGTGCCAAATTGGCATTGGTAGCTCGTTCTGCCGACGTACTCAATCATCTCGCGGAGGAGTTAAAGAGCCAGGGAAGAGACGCTATAGCTTTACCTGCTGACGTGAGCGATCCGAAGCAGATTCAACGAGTCATTGAGGAGACGGTGCGGCACTTTGGCCGCCTGGATGTGGTCATCAATAACGTAGGTCAAGCTGTAGTTGGCGCGATCGCCGATGTCAATCCTGATGACTTCCGTAGTATTTTTGAACTTAATGTGATGGGACCATTAGCGGCTATGCAAGCTGTGATCCCTATCATGAGAGAGCAAGGAGGAGGACTGATCATCAATGTAAGCTCGGTGGTCTCCAAGATGAATATTCCTGGAATCGGAACCTATGCAGCTACCAAATCCGCGTTAAATATGCTCTCCGATACAGCACGAGGTGAATTGGCCTCAGAGCATATCCGGGTAATTTCCGTCTATCCGCGCGCAACCGCAACAGGTTTTGGCAAAAACGCACTGGGCGTCCGAACGCAGCATGCACCAGGTTCTTCCGGTCCATCTGATACTCCTGAATATGTTGCAGAAAAAATCCTGGCAGCGGCTTTAAATGAGCCGGATGAGCAATATATGGATTAATGATATTCGACAAATGAATCCGGGGAGAGCTGCAGGCCCGCCAAAGTGGGCCCGTTATGGTTAATGTTTTTGCCCCTGAGGAGTTGAACAGCAGGCATCCGAATTTTATACAAGAACAAAGCAATCTGATCCGGGAGTGCTCGATAACAAAAGTAAGCTGTAATAATAGAGAATTCAAATTGATCGATTTTGCTAAAACAACCCACTTGCTTCTTTAATTAACGGATGCCACTTTTATGAGAACCAGCTGACTAGGCGTTTTCGATCAGCCGCGCGTACAGAATGTAATCCATGGGCGCCGGCTCGAAGCCGTCCGTGCGCAGCAAGGCGTTGATCTGGCCGCGGTGGTATTGACCGTGCAGGGCGGCATGCAGCAAAATGTCCCGGACGGATGATTCGAACGGTGCTCCCGATTGGCTGCGGTACGCGATGGGCTTATCCAGCGAGTCCTCTTGAAGAGCGTCAAACCAAGCCCGGAAGCCGTTTCCGTTTGCCTCAATCAGCGCTTCACAGGAGGCAAGATCCGCCTTATCCGCCCATAGTTCGATCCCCTCACTGCTCTCACCGCGCAGCCGGGTCAGCCAAATGTTCTCCGCCTGGAGCAAGTGCAGGAACAGCGTGGCTGCCTTGCTGGCTTCATCCACCGGCGCCGCTTGCAATGCTTCAAGCAGCCTGCGGTTGGCCCAATCCATATGCGCGAACAGCGCTCGCATCGTTTTCATTGTTTTCGACCTCCGCCATTTTTTTATGCTTCTTCTTTTGGATTGTATCACATTTTCAAAAACCACTTCCCGCACATGACAGGCATGTTTACCGTATTCGAAGATTGATTTCCGAATCAAATATATAACTTGCAGGACAGAGAACGCTGGGACGTTCCCTGTCCTTTTTGATCTGTATATAATCGCCTGTATAAGTGGATAAATAAATCTAAAGATTAGTATTGACAAAATAGAAATAAAGAAATATGATTATCTCATAATAAAAATACTTTAAATAAAGATAAATGATTTGAAGGTTGTTTTACCGAGTAAATGCAATTCTGCACTAACACTAATAAAAACAGGAGTGAATTGAAATGAGTAAAAAAACAATGGGAATTCACCACATTACAGCGATCGTCGGACATCCACAGGAAAATGTTGATTTTTATGCCGGAGTATTGGGGCTGCGTCTGGTTAAACAAACGGTCAATTTTGATGATCCGGGCACGTATCACCTTTATTTTGGCAATGAAGGCGGCAAGCCTGGGACGATCATTACGTTCTTCCCCTGGGCTAATGCGTATAAAGGAACCATTGGCGATGGCCAGGTGGGGGTTACCTCTTATGTTGTGCCTAAAGGGGCAATGAAGTTCTGGGAGGACCGGCTTGAGCATTTTAAAGTTCCGTCTACAAAAATGGAGCGCTTTGGCGAACAGTATTTGGAGTTTGATGACCCGCATGGACTTCACCTGGAAATTGTGGAACGGGAAGAAGGGGAGCCAAACTCATGGAGCTTTGGCGGCATCACCTCCGATGTGGCCATCAAAGGTTTTGGGGGAGCGACGCTGTTATCCGCACACCCTGAACAAACGGCTGAATTGTTGGAGAAAGTGATGGGGCTTGAATTTATAGCAAAAGAAGGAGATATTGCCCGTTACCGCTCTTCCGCTGATATTGGCAACATTGTAGATCTTAAACTTTCTTCAGTGGGTCACGGCCAGATGGGTGTCGGAACGGTTCATCATATTGCATGGCGGGCCAAAGATAATGAGGATCAATTGGAATGGCAAAAACATATTGCTGAAAATGGCTATGGAGTGACAGCGGTGCGGGACCGGAACTATTTCAATGCGGTATACTTTAGAGAGCATGGTGAAATTTTGTTTGAGATCGCTACAGATCCTCCGGGATTTGCTCATGATGAATCGTTTGAAACCATGGGGCAAGCTTTGAAACTGCCGGTTCAATATGAGCCTCATAGAGCTGAAATTGAAGGAGTTCTGCTTCCTTTTGAAGTAAGAGAGCTTGACTAAACTGCGAAAGAGGTTGATCGTATGCTTTCCATAGACCCTGCAGCCAATACGGACCGGGAAAACTATAAGCTGCTTATAGGCAGCATTGTTCCCAGACCGATTGCCTTTGTCACGACGCTTTCCAAGGATGGCGTATTGAACGGCGCTCCATTCAGTTATTTTAACATCGTATCCGCCAACCCTCCGATGATCTCGTTGTCCATTCAACGCTCGGAGGGTGTACAAAAAGACACGGCCAGAAATATCAGTGACTTAAAAGAATTTGTCGTTCATATCGTTGATGAAGACAATGTCCGCCAAATCAATGAAACGGCGGCAAAGCTGCCGCCTGATCAAAGCGAGGTTCAATTGGCCGGTCTGACTCCAACAGACAGTGTCAAAATTAATATTCCAGGTGTAGCCGAAGCAAAAATCCGCATGGAATGCGTTTTGGAGCATTCGCTTGAACTGGGCGGGACAGATTCAAACGGATGCGACCTTATTATAGGCAGAGTAGTTCACTTTCATATTCAGAAGGACATTTATGATCATGGGAGAATTGATCCAAGGCGCCTAGGGGCGGTCAGCAGGTTAGCCGGACATGATTATGCGAAAATTGGAGAAATTTTCACAATTGAGCGACCTGTCTAGAGTAGGTTGTGGTCAGGAGAAGCATTTCAAGTTATGGCGTAGCTGGTAAAAGCTCATCTATTGCGGCGTACAGGGGAATTCGGTACAATTTATTCATGCTAGCCAAGAGTAAGCGGAAGGGGGGAGTAAAGAATGAAGCATGAATATTGTACGCCGACTCAGCACCCAAAATGGTTCGGACTGGCTGTTCAAGCGCTTGCCATATTGTCGCAGGAGGACGTAAACATAGCTTGTCCAAGTGTTGAACTCGCCAAATATCTTCAGTCGGAGCCTTCCCTGTTGCGCCGCATTCTATCCGTTCTTGTTAAGGAAGGGTATATCGGAACCCGGGAAGGGCGTGACGGCGGGTACCATCTTAAAAAATCGGCTGAATCCATTCGTCTGGTTGATGTGTACGATGTATTTCGAGCAGGCAGCAGCATTTCCTGCGGCATTATCGAGACAGCGGGCACACACCCGCTTGGTAAAAGCATGAAATCTGCCCTTGAGGATATTACGCAAGAAATGGAAGACAGCATGCGTGGAGTATTAAGCAAATATTCGATTGCAGATATCGCCAAACAACTGGAAGCAAAGATTTAGGTGAGCCCGGAAAAAAAGACAGTTGACAGCGGTTTGCTTAGATTTTATACTGTGCAATATAAGAAACAGTTTAGAGCAAGCCGCAAACGGTGTTATTTTTTTGTGGTGTACTGTGCGGTAAATAACACAGTTATAACCCTGATCAGCAGCAGGAACAATTTGGTGATCTTGCTGCGATTTATTTACAAACACCGGCTCCGCATGCGGACTTGGGCGTTAACTGGATCGTTTAGCTTGAAATTAACTGTGTCGAATCAACAACAGTATCGATCTAAGGGAGGATTTATCATGTCAACTTCAACTCAAACCGGTCAAAGCTCCGCTTTATTCGCCGATGTCATCCGTGAGCGCCGTTCTGTACGTGTTTATGACAAGTCGGTTCGCCTGTCTCATGAGGAAATTAAGGAGCTGCTGAAGGAAGCAACGCTTGCTCCTTCCTCCAGCAACGTTCAGCCTTGGCGTTTCCTGGTCATCGAGACGGAAGAATTGAAAGCGAAGCTGCTGCCCATCGCCTACAATCAATCACAAGTCACTGAGGCAGCTGCGGTGATCGCTGTGCTGGGGGATACGGAAGGATACAAGAAGCTCGGTGATATTTTCGGCGAATCCGTGAAAAAGGGCTATATGGCGGAGGATACCGCTAAATCATTTGTGGAAAGATCGATTAATGCGTATGGTTCAATGCCGGAGGAGAGATTGCACAAAGTCCTCCATATTGACGGCGGTATCGTTTCCCAACAGCTCATGCTGGTCGCACGCGCTCACGGCTACGACACCGTGCCTATGGGCGGTTATGACGCAGATCAGTTTAAGCAAGCTTTCGGCGTCAGCGACCGGTACGTTCCAATCATGCTGATTGCACTCGGTAAAGCGGCCAAACCGGGCCATCCGACAACCCGGCTGCCTATTGACGACATCACTTTCTTCAACGAAATGCCTGCAAACTAATTATTAGTGCGTGTTCAAAAAGTCAGGTTTTCAGCACCGAGAAGGTTGGATGAAGCAGGGACTGAGGAGCGGAGCGTACTTGGGTACGTGAGCACCGGAAGTCCCGGCTGAATTCAAGATTCGATGTCGAGTCTGCTCCCTGACTTCCTTCGTGATCAAAAGATGACTTTTTGAACTACCTTTATTAGTAAACGAAAGCAGCCGGTCACTGAGCTGCACCCCAATTGTTGGACATAACTAACAATGGAGGTACAGTTCATCACCCGGCTGTTTTTTGTGCAGCCACAGTTTGCGACTTACGAAAAGCTGCTTCGCACACGCACAAGCTCCCGAAAAACCTGCATTGCTTTGGTCTGATAGGGATTAGCCTGGGTTACGAGAGAGAACTGGCGAATGATTGGAGTTCCCGTTACTTTGGCGATACTTAGGGAACCAAGTGTAAGCTCCTTCCGTGTCGCCCAATGCGAGAGAAGCGTAATCCCAAGTCCGGCTTCGACCGATTCCTTGATCAGCTGTGTGCTTCCGAACTCCAGAAGATGTGCAGGTCTAAACTGAAGTGCTGCAAACATACGCTCTGCCGCTTCTCTCGTTCCAGAACCCTGCTCACGTACGATCCACGTCTCCTCCTGTAATTGGGCTAAATCTACGCTTTCTTGCCGGGCAAATCGATGGTCAGCCGATACATAAACGAACATGGCGTCTTCCGCGAAAGGCTCTGCATGGATTTTTTCCCGGTGCTTATCATTCCCTTCCACGATTCCGATGTCCAAATGGCGTCCGGCAACCAGTTCGGCAATATCTTTCGTATTGCCTATGGTAATCCTGGGCTGGATACGGGGATACTGATTCCGCAAATCAGCTATGATATGTGGAAGCACATACTCTCCGTACGTATAGCTGGCCCCTATGGTCAGCTCTCCGCTTGCCGTATTGGACAAATCGTCCACCAAATCCTTCATTCTCGTATATAGGCCCAGGATTTCCTTGGCATGATGATACACCAGCTCTCCCGCTTTATTTAAACGGACAAACTTGCTGTTCCGCTCCAGCAGCCTGGCTCCTACCGTACGCTCAAGCGCCTGGATGTATTGGCTGACTGCAGGCTGAGTCATATGCAGCTCTTCGGCTGCACGTGAGAAGTTCCCCATTTCAACAGTTGTTACAAAGACGAGAAGATGCTGATCCATTCTGAGATTTTCACCTCCCGATTTTTGTTGCTTCGATTATATCATTTTACTTATTCTAAGTATTTTTATTATTTATTTCTCTTATGATTCTAAAAGTCTTATGCTCATCTTGTAAAGATGACGGAGGTGGGAAAAATGTCCGGACAGCAGCAAGGAGTGGTTGGCGGGAGCAGGAAGCAGCAGAGCAAGTCCTTGTCCTTCGGGCTTTGGATAGCAGGTCTTTTGTTTACGTTGATCATTGCACTCATCGGTTGGGGGTTATCCATGCTTCCCGTTCTCGATCATGTCGGGCCCATGGCCTGTGCCATTTTGCTGGCGGTTGCCTACAGGCAAATTTGGGGGTATCCGTTGGCCATGCGGTGCGGTATTCAATTTTCATCGAAAAAGCTGCTGCGTCTTGCGATCATTTTGTATGGATTGAAGCTGAATATTGAAGTTGTTCTCCGGCAAGGGCTGGGTTTACTGGCTCGCGATATCGGGGTGGTTGTGCTGGCTATTACTGTAACCGTCTTATTGGCAAAATGGCTGAAAGCGGAGCCGTCCTTGTCCTTGCTGTTAGGGATTGGAACGGGAGTTTGCGGTGCGGCCGCGATCGCTGCGGTCTCGCCCATTGTGAAGGCGAAGGATGAAGATACAGCCATTGGCGTTGGGATTATAGCTCTGGTCGGTACGATTTTTGCCGTGATGTATGCGATTCTGCGCCCCATTCTGCCGCTGACAGCGACTCAATATGGCATTTGGTCGGGCATCAGCCTTCATGAGCTCGCTCAGGTTGCACTGGCGGCAGCGCCAGCCGGACAGGATGCCTTGGCCATGGCTTTACTGGCCAAATTAGGACGGGTGTTTCTTATCGTGCCATTATGTTTCATTCTGATCTTCTGGATGAAGCGAAAGGGAGCTCCTCATATGGCGGATAAGCAGATTGAGTTTCCTTGGTTTCTTGCAGGCTTTTTGGTCATGAGCATCATTGGAACCTATGTTCTGGGGAAACATGTCGCCGTATCGGCTGCTGTATTGAATGGCGTATCCAATGTCACTTCCTTCATTTTAACGATGGCGATGACAGGGCTCGGCTTAAATGTAAACCTGCAGGATTTGCGGACCAGGGCGCTGCGTCCATTGATTGCGATGGTGATTGCTTCCGTTCTGCTATCCGTCGTAGCTTTTTTCATTAGTTAAGACTCAAACAACGGTGTCGTTGAAGCATCAGCCGGGAGGTCAAGAGTTATGGATTCAACAAAAGTAGTGGTTAGTGTCCATACATGAAAGTAAAGGAAAGCGACAGTAAGGAGCGTAAAAGTTCCTGACTGCCGCTTTGTTTATTTGTCAAAAGTGTAAAATCGTTTTCCACTCCTAATCATCAATATTTTTTTAATTTTATGATGAAATCGACTAAACTAGGGCGTGTCTTCAAACTCAAGCAAGCCAGATCATAATGGAAGCCAGCGTCAAAAAGGCCTTGAACGTACACGCAATTTATCATAGCGAGTCGCAGGCAACGATAGTGTTATACTTTGTTAAAAAAGCATTCCACCAAATGCCGCTCTTTGTAGAGATCCCGATCATATTCCGGCTGAACATCCCTGCTAACGGTTGGTGAAATATGGATTTTACTTGACTATTCACTAATTGTTTCAGACGTCCGATATACAAGTAATCTACATCATAGAAACGTACATTGGAGGCCACAAAATTGCTCACAGCAAGACGTATGAGGAAAGCTGCATTATTATTTTTTTCGTTACTGCTGGTAACAAATCTTCCTGTCGTATTTTTACCCTCAACAGCTGGGGCTGCGGTTGCTTCAATATCCTCCGCAGAGAATTATTCCTGGACCCAGAAGTATCCGGCTGCGGTCCCGCAGGCAAGAACAGCACCCTTGATGGCTTACGATCCAAAGAGCGGGAAAGTTCTGATGTTCGGAGGTTATGTAGGCGGCGCATACAATCAGTTAAATGATACATGGACATGGGACGGGGCGAATTGGGTTAAACTGACCCCAGCCACAACTCCTCCCAGACGAAGCGGCGGCGGCATGGCTTATGATCCGATTTCCGAGCGGATTATCATGTTCGGCGGAGATAGTCCAACCGGTACACTGGGGGATACCTGGGCCTGGACCGGTTCCGACTGGCAGCAGCTAAGCCCTTCTACTAACCCCGCCCGCCGTGGGACGCCATATATGGCTACGGATGAAGCGAGTGGAAACATTGTGCTGTTTGGCGGGTATACCCCTTCCGGCCATTCAAACGAAACATGGATATGGAACGGGTACAATTGGGTATTGCAGGCTCCCGCATCCAGTCCTTCTCCCCGCTCCTTTGGGCAAATGGCTTATGACCCGGTCAACCGCAATTTGCTGATGTTCGGCGGAAATTCCAGCACTGGATTTCTGAATGACACATGGACCTGGAATGGCAACACGTGGACTCAAAAAACAGCAAGCAACCCGCCCAATACCCGTATGGCATATGGTTTAGCCTTTGATGGGGCGCATATCATTCTGTTTGGGGGCGAAATTCTGGGCTCGGGCGGACAAATGACAAATGATACCTGGTTCTGGAGCGGTACGGACTGGAGCCAGCAGGATCTGCCGACGAGCAATCGGGGGCATGTTGGCATGGTATATGATGCCAAGCACGATCAGGTCCTGTCTTTTGGCGGATACAGAGCGGCAGGTTCAATCATTAATGAAACCTGGACGCTGCAATCAGCCCCGATTGTAGCTACGGGGAATGCAGGTATGATTACGTCCGGTTACGCTGAGCTCTCTGGTGAAGTGGTGGTGCAGGGGAAAACTGCTGTAACCGAACGGGGAATTGAGATTTACGATGTGCAGAATCGTCCTACCCGGTATGCAAGCACAGAAGGCGGGACAGGGACTTTTACAATAAAAGCGGCCAATCTGACGCCTGGCACCAGCTATCAATACCGGGCATACGCCATAGACGCATATGGGATCACATATGCCGATGAGATGAAGAGCTTCCAGACGAAGGAAAAGCCCCCTATCACGCTGGATAGCCAGAATTACAGCCTGCAGGTGAATAAAACGCATCAAACCGTCGTAACAGCTGTTTATGAGGAAGAAAATACTCTTTATAACGTAACCGACGGGGTAACGTTTAGTTCCTCCGAGCCGGAAATTGCTTCTGTAGACCGTGGCGGTCTGGTGACCGGTCTGGCGGAAGGAAGTTCTGTCATTACGGCAGTCTATAACGGGATGTCTGCTGAGGCCATGGTAAATGTGATCTACATTCCTCCTGCAGTAACCAACTTGTCTGTAGATACCGGAGCTTATACCCTTGAAAAGGGGATCACCCAGCAAACTGTAACCAAAGCGGTATACGATGATGGGACCTATAAGGTGGTCAATGAAGGTGTTGTTTATACCTCATCCAACCCTGATGTGGCGTCTGTAGACGGGAATGGATTGATTACTGCGGCAGGTAAAGGCAGTGCAGTAATTACGATTGAATATGCGGGCAAATCAATTGAAATATTAGTAACGGTTACGGAAACAGAGCTTCCGGATAATCCAGGTGATTCGAACGGTGGTTCGGGGAATTCAGATGATTCGGATGATGGCAGCAACGGAAGTTCCGAGTCTTCGACAGGATCAGGCACTGGCTCAAGTTCTGCTGATGACTCCTCGTCTGCCGATGATTCATCTGTTATTAAAGACCCGACTACGAATGAACCGATAGCTGCGATTACACTGCAGGATAAAGACGGCGAGCAGATAGCCGCTATCGAGGTTGATAGTGACAAAGCCATCCCTGTGCTGGAAAGATCCAGACAGAACAAACTGGTGATTTCCTATCCGAAGCGTGTGGATACCGTGACCGCTCAATTGGATGGCAAGCTTGCTCAGTGGCTGGATCGTCAAGATGGTTCTATTGAAATTCATACAGCTTCAGGCAAGACGATCGTTCCTGCCAAACAGCTGAATACGGATGCCTTGGCAGCTCAAAACAGCGCAGCGGATCACCTTCAAAAACTTCACTATAATGTAACGATTTCCGGTAACGCGTCCGCGCAAATGCAGGCCATTGAGAAGGCTGCAGCCGCCCGGAAATTGACTCTGGCAGGATCGGCAATCAACTTTGCCGTGACGGCGGAGTATGAAGGTCAGCAAGTAACTGTCGCAAACTTTGAGAGCTATGCACAGTCTCTGATTCCACTGCCTGCCGGCTATGACCCAAGCCGAATTACAACCGGAATTGTTTATGATGAAGCGCAAGCATCGTTTATGCATGTGCCGACGAAAGTGGTGCAGGCAGACGGCCAGTACTATGCTCAGATTAACAGCCTGCTTAGCAGCGGGACATATGCATTGATCTGGAACGAGAAAAGCTTTACCGACACAGCAAATCATTGGAGCAGCGCAGCCATTGATAACATGGCTTCCCGGCTTGTCATTGAAGGCGTGAGCGAGTCGGCATTTGAACCGGACCGTGAGATCACACGCGCCGAGTTTGCCGCAATTTCTGTCCGCGCTTTTGGCCTCCAGGACCAGGTCCGTGCAGGTGTGACATTTAAGGATGTGGACAGCGATGCCTGGTACCAGCCCTATGTTAAGACGGCCGCTGCCTATGGCCTCCTGACCGGCTATGAAGACGGATCCTTCAAGCCTGGCCGGAATATCAGCCGTCAGGAAGCGATTTCTATCCTCGTTCGCGCTGTAAAGCTTGCAAATGTGGATACGACCGCAAGCGAATCATCTTCTATGTTGTCGTCCTACAAGGACGGGGGTCTGACTTCGGCATGGGCCTCCAATGCGGTAAAGTTTGCAGTAGAGCACGAAATTGTACTGGGTAATCATGCAGGCCTGCTTCATGCCCAATCTCCCGTAAGCAGAGCGGAAACGGCTGCACTGATGGAGAGAATTCTCAAGTTTGCGAACTTAATCTAAATCAATGAAAATCCCTGAATTGCTTTGCGAGGTAAAGCAATCAGGGATTTTTATTAACGCTTTATTTCTGAAGGACAGAAACTACCCGCGCTGACTCTATGAATATATTGAAGCACACGCCCTATGTAAATGTAAAAAATTAATCTTTTATTTAGTGAGGAGGAATTAGGCTACTACGAATGCTTATTTGCTCTGGAAGGTGAAGATATGGATGATTATTTAACTATCCAATAAGTATGAATGTATTTATGGCTTTTTGGGTCAAATCTTGATTTGGTAGATGCAGTGTGAATTATTAATATTTTTGAGACCTTGAGGGCGTGTAATCCTCAAGGTCTTTTTTACTCGGTATGATGACCAAAGCCAAAGAGCCTGACAGCGCGTACAAGCGTGTCAGGCTTTTTATTTTGAATCAGATACTCCTAAACAAAGAGTTTAAGCAGCTAGCTTGGAACCATAAAAGTCAAAGGCTGGCAACCATTAATTGCTTTGCAGCGCAGTCGCGTTTGCTTTCTCAACCTCTGTTTTGCTCAGCAGCAGGTAGCAAATCGTAAAGGAGAGCGCAATGGCAATGGCCATTCCGGAAATAGCATAGATAAAGTACGGGCCGAAGTAGGCCGGGATGCTAAAGATGCTGGACAGTACATATCCGTACAATCTTACGCCGAAAAAGCTGATGAACGCGGAAGCAACCGAGCTGGCGATGATGGCGGCCAGAAAAGCCTTTTTGTACTTGGACAGTACACCGAACAATGCGGGTTCCGTAATGCCCAGCAGGCCGGAAACGGCGGCGGACACGATAATGGTTTTTTCTTTGGGTGTCTTTACTTTGTAGTACACGGCAAAGGTTGCACCCACGATCGAGAAGTTCGCCATACACATCATAGGCATCAGCATATCGTAGCCCTGTGTTGCAAAGTTTTGCAAAGCAATCGGAGTCATGGCATGGTGCATGCCCGTGAAGACGGCCAACGGACGAATGGCACCAACAACAACGCCGGCAAGGATGGGAGAGATGTCAAACAAGCCTTGCACAAGCCAAGCCAACCCATTGCCCAGGTAAATACCGATAGGACCGATCACGGACAGGGCAAGAAAACCGGAAATAAATAAGGTCAAGGTTGGTGTAACAACGGTTTTCAGTATTTCCGGCATAAAACGGTTAACCCACTTGTGAATATAGCTCATCGCCCAGACGGCAAAGATAATGGGGATGACTGTGCCGGTATAATTAAATACTGGGATAGGGATAATGCCTAGAAAATGAAACGACGAGAGCTCCCCGGCTTTGGCCGCATCCACCATCGTTGGAAACATTATGGTAGCGGCAATGGCGACGGCCAGATATTCATTGGTTTTAAAAATCTTGGCGGCCGAGGCAGCCAGGAAGAACGGCAGGAACGTAAACACCCCGCTCGCCATCATGTTAATGATTTGCACCGTTTCACTTTTATCCGAAATAATATCGAGAGCGATCAGCCCCGCGATAAGTCCTTTGATCAAGCCTGCCCCGGCAATAGCCGGAACGATAGGTCCGAACACGCCGGATACAATGTTCATGAAGAGGGTTACAAAGCCTTTCTTTTTCTCTTCGCTTTTTACCTCATTCTGTTGCACATCCGCCAGGTTGAGCTCACCGGCCAAAGCGTTATAATATTCCCCAACCTTGGGACCAAGAATGATCTGGAATTGGTCCTGGTTGAATTGCGCTCCCAAAACGGGATCCAATTGCTTAAGCTTTTCAATATCTACTTTGCTTTTATCTTTCAGATCAAACCTGAGTCTCGTCATACAGTGCCAAGCGTTTACAATATTGCCTTCTCCACCGACCCCGGTAATGATGTCTTGTACCGTTTTCACTTTGCTCATCAAAAATTCTCCTGTCCTCGAAATAAGTGTTGGTTCCGTTTACATTACTGAATGCTATCACAAAGGCTTCTCAAATAAAAGCAGTCCAAAATAAACCAGGTTTTTCGTGAATGCCTTGATACATAAGGATTTAATTAGATTTTCCTGATAAATTGGACTGATATTTTTTAATATTTTGACCTTTTACCTTGCCAAATTGCTTCCGCATTTCAAAACATGTTTCAATAAACCTAGATTTCTTAGAAAAGAGGAGACCTATGAACCCTTCCATTATCACGAACGTGGACTGTTTTGTGCTTAAGCCGGATCGGCATAATCTGGTAGTTGTGAAAGTGACTACAGACAATAATCTGGTCGGATATGGCTGCGCCACTTTCCAGCAGCGCCCGAAAGCCGTGCAGCTCGTCGTTGAAGAGTATCTTAAACCTATATTGCTTGGAAAAGACGCGAACAATATTGAGGACTTATGGCATCTGATGATGGTCAACTCTTATTGGCGTAATGGTCCCATCCTGAATAATGCAGTCTCTGGGGTGGACATGGCCCTATGGGATATCAAGGGGAAAATCGCTGGCATGCCTTTGTACCAGCTGTTTGGCGGCAAAGCGAGGGATGCCGTGCCTGCATATACGCATGCAGTTGCGGACAATATCGAAGATTTGTACCGGGAGATTGATGCCATTCTCGAACAGGGGTATAAGCATATCCGCTGCCAGCTTGGCTTTTATGGGGGGAATCCTTCACGCCTGCACACCCCGGAAAACAGCACCAAAGGGTCGTATTATGACCAGGATGAATATATGCAGACAACCATTGAGATGTTTGCCCAGTTAAGGTCCAAGTACCAGAACCGGTTTCATATCCTGCATGATGTGCATGAGCGGCTTTTCCCGAATCAGGCCGTACAGTTTGCCAAAGATTTGGAACGCTATAAGCCTTACTTTGTCGAGGACATTTTGCCGCCGGATCAGAACGAATGGTTGAGTCAGATTCGCTCCCAAACCTCAACGGCCATAGCCACCGGGGAGTTGTTCAACAATCCGCTGGAATGGAGAAGCCTGATTGCGGACAGGCAGATCGATTTTATCCGCTGCCATGTATCGCAAATCGGGGGGATTACACCCGCGCTTAAGCTGGGAGCGTTGTGCGAAGCATTTGGCGTCAGAATTGCCTGGCATACGCCGTCGGATATTACTCCAATTGGTATCGCCGTGAACACGCATCTGAATATTCATTTGCACAGTGCCGCTATCCAGGAAAATATTCCGATCAAGGAGAATACGCGCAGTGTCTTTTCGCCGATCATCGATGCCAGAAACGGCTACATTTACCCCCTGGAGGCACCGGGAATCGGGGTGGAGTTCAATGAAGAGCAGGCCAGAAAATATCCGGTGGAATACAGGCCCCATGAATGGACACAGGCCAGACTGCCGGACGGAACACTGATGACTCCTTGACAGCACAGAGGCTCCAGCACATAAGGCCTGTTCTGCGGGAGAAGCCGGCCTTATTGACTGAAGCCTTCTATGAGTTTCTTCTTTTATGATGCTCGTTATTAAACGCGGTTAAATACGTGCATCTATAGTCAATGGCTACGATCTCACTGATCTCAAAGATTCTTCCATTGCTGAGCAGGCCGCGGCTTGATATTTTCATGGCCGGACTCTTTCGCTTTTGCTGCAGGAGCATGGCCTGCTCTTTGTTAAGCGCGATCGCCTCATAGGTATTCAGATAGTGAGAAATCGTATATTTATGCTTTTGCACATAGGATTGAATGGAATTTTCGGCATCCTTGGGAGTGAACATGGGAAACAAAGCAACAGGCAGCCGGGACAGCTCGATTTGCACCGTTTGATAGTTCACGATTCTTACACGCTGAAGCACCCATACCTCGTCGCTGCTTGTGATTCCGAAAATCTGCTGATCCGCGGACGTGGCAGGCTGCTTTTGCAGCTCAATCACTTTGGATTGGATGTTGGAGTATGGATTTTCCGTCAAAGAGTTATAGATCAGCGGGCTCGTCTGGATGTTTTTGCCGATGAAAATGCCTGAACCCTGCACGACTTTAACGAGGCCCATGTATTTCAATTTTTTGATGGATTCCTGAATCGTGTATCTTGAAACATGATACTGCTCCGCAAGCTCCCGTTCTGTCGGCAGCTTCGAGTCGGGGTAGTGGTTTTGATAGATTTTGCTTAACAAGTCGTGGATTATAAATTCTGTTTTGTTCACATGCTTATCCCCCTGGTCGTTGGCTCATGACATTTATATTACTGTTATACAATCTATTTTCAAGTCATCGTAATCGTTATAGAAAAGGGCATTGTCCCGGATGGCCAGGATCATATCAAACGGGTTGAAGTGGATAGCTCCGTCCGGAAGCCTTCAGAGGATACGGTGCTGCGGGTTTATTTCTGAAGCTGCAATACAGCTCAATCGGATGAGTTGGCATACCAAGTCCTTTGCATCTCTTGAGCTTTTTGCGGATCGTCCATGAGCTGAATCCGATACTCCAGCATTTTGTTCAGGATGTCCAGCATTTGGTCGTATTCTTCCTTCTTGCTTTCGATCTCCTTTTTCTTACTGAGAATCCAGTCTATAATCTGCAAGTTCGTATGTGCATCGGCGTCGTGATCCTGCAGGATTTCCTTCAGTTCAGCCAGCGTACAGCCGATGGACTGGCACTTCTTGATGAGCTTCAATCGCTCGATAGCTTCTTCCGAATAGTTACGGTAATTGTTGCTTTCTCGCTGGACATGCCGATCATCCAGCAAGCCTTCCTTTTCATAAAAGCGGATCGTATGGATTGTTAATCCCATCTTGTCTGCCAGTTTCTGAATTTTCATCATCAATTCTCCTTTGGACCGCTTGCCATAGAGTTCACTTCATAGTTTATGCTTAACATGGTCAAGCAGTCAACCTATGAAGGAGGATATTATTATGCATGTTTTTGTTACAGGAGCAACAGGTTATGTCGGTTCCGCGGTCGTCCGGGAACTGATCGGCGCGGGACATACAGTAACGGGTCTTTGCCGTTCTGAAGAGAAAGCCGCGGAATTAAAGGCGGCGGGAGCTGAAGCGCTATACGGCACGCTGGAAGATCTCGATATTCTGCGCAGCGCAGCCGCGGCTGCGGACGGCGTGATTCATCTGGCGTTCACGTTCACCAACGATTTTTCCGACTTTCAAGGTGCGCTGGCTCTGGATATGCGGGTCGTTGAAGCCGTGGGGGCGGCGCTCGAAGGCTCCGGGAAGCCATTCATTACCACGGGTCACCCTCTCGAAAATGGACATACCGTGGACGATGTGGTGCTCGCAATGGCAGAGCGGGGTGTTCGGACCTCCATCGTCACGCTTGCACCGTCCGTGCACGGCGAAGGTGATAGGGCCTTTGTGCCGATGCTGATCAACATCGCCCGGGAGAAGGGCTTTGCCGCCTACATCGGCGACGGAACGAACCGCTGGCCGGCGATTCACCGCCTGGATGCGGCGGTTCTGTACCGGCGGGCGCTGGAATCCGCCCCGTCGGGCTCACAGCTGCTTGGTGTCGGCGAGGAAGGTATTCCGTTCCGCGATATCGCCGAGGTCATCGGGCGGCAATTGAACGTGCCGGCGGTCAGCATCACACCTGAAGAAGCAACCGCCCATTTCGGCTTCCTTGGCCACATGGCGGCATTCGACATCTCAGGCGTGTTCTACACTGGGCAGGAGAGTCTGGCAACACAGAAGCTTCTGGGCTGGAAACCGGTGCAGCCCGGACTGATCGCCGATCTCGAAGAAGGGCATTATTTTGCATAAAACCTTCCCATAAATTACGGCAAGTTTTATCGAGAAAACTATTGAAGAAAAACGAAAAACAGGTGAGGGCCATTGCTTGCGAAGAGCGGTGGCCCTCACCTGTTTAGCAGAAGGGTTCATTTTGCTAATGAATGTCCAAAACGCCTTTTTTTGCTTTAGCCAACTCTCTTGTATCTCTCGACCTTGCCCAGAAATACAGGGCTATTCCCGCGATGATGAGCATTCCCCCCAGGAACTGTGAGGCGGAAATAGGATTCTCCCAATCGGGATGCAAATCTATTCACCATGCAGATATTCTTTGCGTTAGATTTTCTCCCCTCATAAATTATCGAATTTTGTAACAAAAGCGTGAAAAAGATCAAACTCCCAGAAGTTTTGCGGTTGCGGAAAAAATGAAAGCGGTATATATTCGTTAAAAAAATGATGGAGAATTAGCTCCTGCAGTAATATGCCGAATATATAACATGAATTGTTAGTTATATCGGAAGTTTGGGATTGCCACCGACACCAGAACATACATCGCTTGGCTAGACAGAGAGGGGAAAGAACATGCGCAAATATCGGATTTTGGAGACGATTCGCCAGCTTGGGGCTTATAGCGAGAGCGAGGGGGTTACGGCGGAGGAAGCGGGACGAGCCGCGGGGATTCTGCGGCATAATGCCAGCGCCGACTTGAATGAACTGTTCCGGGATGGTCTGCTCCATAAAAGCGGAGGCCGGCCCGTCCGGTTTTGGCTTGCGGACCATGCGAATACAACAACAGGAATGGTAAACGATGATGAGGCTACAAGATGGGGACAAGCAGGTGCTGTTGCCAGGCTGACAGGGATGTCCGGAACATCCCGTACGGGAGGAACGCCAGGAACATACGGAAGGACGGATGCCTCTGTGCTGCAGCAAGCCCCCACAGCTCCCGCAATATCCAGGGCACCAGGAGCTCCCGTCTCCTGCTTCGATCAGATGATTGGAGCCCAGGGCAGCCTGCGGACAGTGGTGGAGCAGGCCAAAGCAGCGATGCTGTACCCGCCGACAGGGCTGCCTACCTTGATTGTGGGACCGACAGGTGCGGGGAAAAGCCATCTGGCCGAGATCATGTACAAATATGCGGTGCAGGCCGGGCGGATCGATGCGTCCGCACCTTTTAACGTGCTGAATTGCGCGGATTATGCCGCCAATCCGCAGCTTCTGCTCGCACAGCTGTTTGGTTATGTTAAAGGAGCTTTCACCGGAGCAGAGAAGAATACGCCCGGTCTTATCGCCGAGAGCGAGAACGGTATCCTGTTCCTGGACGAGATTCATCGTCTGCCTCCTGACGGGCAGGAAATGCTGTTTCTATTAATGGACCGCGGGGAGTATCGCATGCTGGGAGACGGAGGGGCTTTGCGCCGGGCGTCCATCACGCTCATCGCAGCTACCTCGGAGGATCCACATTCCGTGCTGTTGAAAACGATGCTGCGCCGCTTTCCAGTCATGATTACTATCCCCGATCTGAACGGACGTCCGCTGGAGGAAAGGCTGGAGCTGATCGAGTTGTTTTTTCAGGAAGAAGCCACGCGTGTGGGCGTAGGGATCTCTGTTAGCCCGCTCGTCATCGTGGCGTTGCTTACCTTCCGCACCGCAGGTAATATCGGGGAGCTGAGAAGTGCCGTGCTGCTCGGCTGCGCCAAAGCCTTTTTGAATTATATTGCAAATGGCAGTCATACGGAGACGATGCCCCTTTATCTGACCCATCTGGCTCCGCAAATTCAGTTGAATTATTTGCGTAATCATATGGATACCTCCCGCGCGGAAACGGTGATCGGTCTGGAGGATCGGATCTACCATCCCGAGAAGGGAGCGGCAGCGGGGGAGTCTGTCGGCCAACGACCAACTCTTGATCTGTACAGTGAGCTTCGTGCACGCATGAACGGTTATTTGAACAGCGGGCTGGACCACGAGGAGGTCCAGAAGCTGATTCAAGTGGATGTCGACTATTATTTGAGACGTCTCCTGGGCCGACAGGCGGATGCGCCCAGGCTGCAAGAGCAGTTTCTTGTGGTGGTGTCCGATTTCGTGGAAGAGGCGGGACGGCAGTTGGGCTGTGTCTTCGGGCCGCAGACGGTGACTGGCATTGCCCTGCATCTGGCTTCTGCCGACATGGGAAAGGGCCCGGATGCGGACCGGATTATGGATCTGGTGGGGCATTGTCCGCGGGAATACGGGGTTGTGCTCTCCTTGGCGGACCGGCTCGAGAAAGGTCTTGGCATTGCGCTCTCGCCGGGGGAAGCGGGATTCCTATCGCTGTTTCTGGCGACCCACCGCCGCAGTCGTCAAGAATCGCCGGATTTGAAGGTAATGGTCATTGCACATGGCGATCACACGGCGAGCAGTATGGCCGCAGTGGCCAACCAGCTGCTGGGGGAAAACCGGGTTATCGCCGTGGACATGCCACTAAATGTCAGCGTGGATGAGACGCTGCAGCGGGCCGCTCAGCAGCTGCAGGAAGCAGGCAAGGTCCGAGGCGTGCTGTTACTTGTTGACATGGGCTCTCTGACGGGCTTCGGCCGTTATCTTGAACGGGCTGCCGGGGTCCCCGTAGAGGTGGTGCCACTGGTAACGACGGCTTCGGTGATAGAAGCGGGGCACTTGGCGGGTCGCAGCGATGTGGATCTGGCGTATATGGTCAATGCGGTGAAACAGATATACCTGGAGGATGCGGACCAGCTGCCAACAGAGAACGGAAGACGAGTGATCATCACGACCTGCCTTACAGGTCAAGGGACAGCACGCAAGCTGGCTGCCTTTCTGGCGGAAGCACTGCCTGTCTCATTGCGCAACGAGGTGCATGTACAGCCCGTCAATCTGGACAATGGATCGGATATCCCCGAGCTGCTGGTGGAGGGCTGGCGCGGGTCCGTCATCGCCGCAGCAGGCACCGTGGACCCTTGTCTGCCCGGTGTGGCCTTTATCGGCATGGAGCAAATTTTGTTCGGTAAAGGCATCGAGACGCTGATATCTCTTGCCATGGGACATGTGGCTGAGGAAGAGGATACAGCAGCCATTACCCGGGAAGGGGCGGTGGAACTGGCCAAGCGTTATATCATCGATTCCGTGGAGGGACCGGAAGGTAAGATGTATGCCGACGATGCGGACAGGTCTCTGAGGGAGCTGGAGGATCTGCTCGGAAGCCGCGTCAGCCCGAGTCAAGCAGCACGCTGGACTATTCACTTTGCCTTCGCCCTGGAACGGCTGACGACGGACGGGCCGGTGCTTGACTGCGCTGAGCTGGCATTCCTGGAAGAGAAGCATGGGCTTCTGCTGGATATTCTGGACCAGGCGGTGCAGCCAGTCTGCAGGGATCGGCAGGTAGATATGCCACGGGATGAGATCGGGTTTTTGGCACAAATTATTTTGTCATAAGACACTAAACAGACGGCGGCCTTGTTAGTGTCTTGAACGGCGGGGACAATTGTCTTCGCCGTTTGTTTTTTGCTTACGGGAGAAGGTAGTTAGTGTCTTGGCACGATTCTTGCATCTATGTTAAGCGAGGGTAAAACAGCTATTTATTTTGCAAGGGATGGGGGAATTCAGATGAAAATTGTGCTGGTTCGGGTAGATGACCGTTTGATCCATGGCGAGGTGGCGGTAGGATGGACCAGAACGCTGGGAGCGACCCATATTGTGGTCGCCAACGATCAGGCATCGACGGATGCCACCCAGAAGATGCTGCTCAAAATGGCAACTCCTGTCGGGGTGAAGTCGACCGTATTAACTGTGGCGGATGCGGCTCTGCAGCTCTCCGCCGGAAAGTTCAGGAACGAAAAAGTGCTCGTGCTCGTGCGGGATCCACAATCGCTGCTCGGTCTGATGGAAGGCGGGTTCAAGCTGGATCAGGTAAATGTCGCCAATGTGCGTATGGCGGAAGGACGGCAGCGGATCACGAAACAGGTGGCGGCTACACCGGAGGAACTGCAGGCATGGAAAGAGCTGGACCGGATGGGCATTAAGCTCGAAGCACGGCTTCTTCCCGGCAATTCACCAACGGATTTTGGACAAATTATCAGAGCCTTGTAAGGCGGAGGTGTTGAGGTTTGATCGGCATATTGGTAGTAACGCATGGCGAGTTAAGTCAATATTTGCTGGAGACAGCTGCAATGTTTGTAAGCGATATCACACTAACACGAGCTGTAACGTTTCCAGCAGGGCAAGGAAGTGAAGACCTGGAAGCTGCGGTGCGGCAGGCGGTCGCTGGCATGGCACCGAATGACGGGATTCTGATTCTGGTGGATTTGCCTGGCGGAACACCGGCCAAAATGGCTGCATCTCTGCTCCAGGATAACGACAAGCTTGAGGTGGTCACCGGGGTGAATATTCCGATGCTGGCTGAGGCCTTAATGTATCGGGACAACATGAGCCTGTCCGAGCTGGCCGCACAGGCTGTGCTCTCGGGCACAGAAGGAATCCTTGATGTGAAGAAGATGCTTCAGCTGCACAAAAAGGAAGTGTAAACGAAACCGCCGTCAGGCGGTGTCCAAGGTTGGCAGTATTTTATATCGATTCAAGGAGTGATAGGACGAATGTCGATCATAACGGCGCTTTTATTATCCTTTGTAGCTGGTTTCGCATACTTTTCTCGCCGTTTTCTCGGGGACCTGTATCTCGAGCGCCCTATCGTTCTGGCGCCGATTGTTGGTCTCATTCTGGGAGACCTGCATACCGGTCTGATTGTCGGCGGAACGCTCGAATTGATTTTTATGGGCGTAACCAATGTCGGCAACTCCATCCCGCCCAACTATACGATTGGCGGCGTACTGGGTACGGCATTTGCCATCACCTCGGGGCAAGGGATTGAGACTGCGCTTCTGATTGCAATTCCTGCGGCGCTGCTGGGCGTATTTTTCGAAATGCTTGCCAAAACGATCTGCGTCATGCTGGTAGGTGTAGCTGACCGCTTGGCGGACCGCGGGGAGGACAGGAAGCTCGCGCGACTCCTGCACGTCGGGAACCTTGTGCATTTTCTGTCCAATGCGATTCCGACGTTCATCGCTCTCGTTCTGGGCAACACCATCGTTCAGGCGATCGTGGAAGGCATACCGGTGTGGCTGAAGGACGGCCTTACCGTTGCGGGCAACCTGCTTCCGGCCCTTGGTTTCGCTTTGCTGCTGAGCGTGCTGGCTACCCGCGCACTGTTCCCGTTTTTCTTCATTGGCTTCCTCATCGTCGCTTATATGAATATGGGAATCCTCGGCGTGGCGGCACTTGGGCTTTGTGTCGCGTTGGTTATGCAATATCGCCGCAATGATCTCGAGGAGTATAACGAGATGGAGAGCGAGGCCGCCGCAACTACTGCGGACTTAAGCGACATCTTTACCAAGTCCGATATCCGTCGTCTGTTCTTCCGGTCATTTGCGATCCAATCGGCGTTCAGCTTTGACCGGATGCAGGCTTATGGTTTTTTGTGGGGCATTCTGCCACTGCTCAGAAAGCTTTACAAGGATAAGCCGGAGCAGTTTAAGGCTGCACTGAAACGCCACTTGATCATTTACAATTCACACTCTTGGCTGCCCGGACCGGTGATGGCGTTGACTCTCGATCTGGAAGCAAGGAAAGCCAACGGAGAGGAAATCGACGATCAGGCGATCCAGGGCTTGAAATCCGGTTTGATGGGCCCTATCGCAGGCGTAGGCGATTCGATGTTCAACGGAACGCTGAAGCCCATGCTTGGCGGAGTCGCGGCGGCGCTTGCCTTGCAAGGTAATGTGGTTGCCCCGCTGCTGTTCTTCTTCGGCGTCAATATCGTGCATGTGCTCGTTCGCTGGTACACCCTGAACAGAGGTTTCGCGCTGCGTGAGCAGTTTCTGGCGGTTATGGCCTCCGGACAGATCAAAATGGTTATGGAAGCCGCGACGATCATGGGCTTGATGACGGTCGGCGCACTGACGGCTACCTGGCTGAAAGTATCGACCCCGATTGCTTACAACATGAAGGAAACCAGTGTATCGATTCAAACGATGCTGGACGGAATCATGCCGAAACTGCTGCCGCTCGCCTTTGTAATGATTGTCTTCTGGTTAATCCGCAAGCGGATGAAAACGACGACACTGATGTTTGGTTTGATTATTGTCGGCCTTGTACTTGGTGCTCTTAAAATCCTCAATTAGAAAGGGAGAATTAAAATGACAACAACTACGGAACTGATTGATTATGTATATGCCCAGCCTGCGATGCTGAAAGAGATTGTGAACAACAGGAAAGAACTGTTGAAATCATTTATGGACGGATTCCTGAAAAACAACGTGTCCAGAATCATTTTTACAGGCTCCGGCTCTTCCTACAATGCGGCAATGTCATCCAGACACTTTATCGAAAAAACACTGCAGGTGGAAGTGCAGGTGGAATTCGCGCATACCTTCGCCCAGTACTCTTGTGTCTATGATAAGCAAACGCTGGTATTCGCACTGTCGCAAAGCGGAGAAAGCACCGCTGCCGTCGAGTGTGTGCAAAAAGCGAATGAGCTCGGGCTGTTCACCGTTGCTGTTACTTCCCAGGAAGGAAGCCTGATTACGGAATTCGCGCAAAACCAGATTATTGTTCCGTCCGGAGAAGAAAAGGCCGGCGCAACCACGAAGGGCTTCACCGCAACAACGCTCACTCTGTACCTGATGGCGATCGAAACAGCATATGCTGCAAACAAGCTTGAGGAGAGCGAGTACAACCGTTACATTCAAACCCTGCTGAGCATCATCGACAACATGAAGAACACGATTGCTGCGGCCGAGGCATGGTACAATGAGCATAAAGATGAGCTGCTGGAAGCCAAAAGCTATGTATTCAGCGGAACAGGTGATCTGTACGGCACAGCGATGGAAGCGGGCCTAAAGTTTCTGGAGACCTCGCGCATTCCTGTCAGCATCTATGAGTTCGAAGAGTTCATGCACGGACCGTATAATGCGATTGATGAAAACAGCTATATTTTCTACTTTGCGGACCCGGGTCAGGATTATGAACGGATGCTCACGCTGGCGGATTATTTTGCGAAAATAACCCCGCACGGGTTTGTGGTGACCAAGAGCAGCGATCAGCCGCGTCCAGGCTCCTTGAGTCCGGAGTTTATCAACGACCCGGATTTGGCGCCGATCGAATATATCGTCCCCATGCAGGTGCTGTTCTTCCGCGCGGCTAAAGAACGGGGTGTCAACATGAGAACACCGAGATATGTCGATTTCCACCCATCCATGAAGAGCAAGAGACGCCTCAGATTTTTATAGATCGAAAACAGGGATTCGGAGTGGAAGAGAGACCTGATTCGGAATAATCTCGTGATCGGAAGGGGGAAGGTTAGGATGCTGTCACAGCCTAATTTCATGCAGGGGCAATCGATGAAGCTGAGCATGACACCACGGTTGATTCAAACCGTGAACATGCTGCAAATGTCCGCGATGGAGCTGTCGCAGTTTATTCAAGAACGGGCGCTTGAGAATCCGTTTCTGGACGTGGATTTTGGCTTTGAGCCGATGAAAGGCGCACGCCCGGTCGGTCCCCGTACCGGTGAAGCCGGCGGGGCCGAGAGGATCAGTGCGGACCGCGATACACTTGAAGCCGTCCTGCTCAGCCAGCTGCGTATTGCTGGCGTACAGGGACGCCGCTACCAGCTCGCCGCTTATTTGGCCGGCAATTTGAACGCGGCCGGATATTTGACGGTCACGCTGGAGGAAGCGGGTCATCAACTGGGCGTGCCCATGCTGGAAGTGGAAGCGGCGCTGCGGCTGCTGCAGGCTTTGGAGCCGGCCGGCATAGGCGCGCGTTCGCTGCAGGAATGCCTGCTGCTGCAGATGGCCCGGGACCCGGCTGCGGATAGTTTGGCTTCCGAGATGGTGTCCCGCTTCCTTGACGAGCTGGCGGGCGGAAGGCTGCAGCGGATTGCTGACGCCCTGGATATTCCCGCCGAACGAGTTAAACAGGCCCTTGCCTATATTCGGACACTGCATCCGCGCCCGGGGATGATGTACGACCACCACTCCCCAAAATATGTTACGCCGGACGCAGCTATCCGGTGGGAGCAGGATGATTGCAAGGTTGCCCTGGATGAGAAGAGTCAGCCGAAGATTACGATCAACCGTGTTCATGCCGGGCTGACAGGTCTGCATGAGCACCCGTCGGCCAGACGTTATGCGCGCGAACATTTGCGGGAGGCCCAGTGGCTCGTAAGGTCTGTTGCGCAGCGAAAAGCGACATTGCTGCGGGTTATCGAAGCCATAGCGCATGAGCAGCGCTCGTTCCTGGAGAAGGGGCGGTCGGAGCTGAAGCCCATGAATCTGAAAAAGATTGCCGGTCGGCTTGGTCTCGACGAATCTACGGTCAGCCGGGCCGTGAGCGGCAAATATGTGCAGACACCGCATGGGGTGTTTGAATTGAAAGCTTTTTTCACGAGTGGGTTGTCTACCTGCTCGGGAGAGGAGACGTCATCCGAGAGCATTAAGGTGCGCATCCGGCAGCTGATTGAAGCGGAAGATACGGCCCGTCCCCTGTCGGACCAGCAAATCACCGATCTGCTTGTACAGGAGGGTATCCGTATTTCACGCAGAACCGTGATGAAGTACAGGGAGGAGCTGCGCATATTATCTTCCAAGCTTCGGCGGTGCGTTACGTAAAAAGCCGGATTGCCGTTTTGCATGCCGGCTCAACTGGGGAAATCCCGTCCGATTTCCATTGAAGTTTGCGCATACTAAGAGGTTAGTCAGCTAGAAACTGGCTAACCTCTTTTTTTATCCAAGGAAACATGAAAGGAGTATTGATGTTAAGCATCCTATTACATATTATGTTGTCTTACAAATTTGTTGTATATATAATGATTATGTCAAGGTTGAAGGAAGCTATAGAAATTAATTGATATATACATATAAGATAAGGAAGTGATTCCGATACAATTTAATCGTGTGTCAAGCAACAAGCTGTACATACAGATCTATGACCAAATTCTCTCCCAGATTCAAACGGGAGCGTTTGCGATTGGTGATAAATTGCCCACCGAGCGGGAACTGTGCGCACAATTTGGGGTAAGCCGGGCCCCGATCAGACAGGCCCTGAGCGCTCTCGAAATGAAAGGTTACATCTACTCCCGTCAGGGAGAAGGAGTTTATGTCAAGAGTACCCAGGTCCCTGCCGAATCGCAGCCAGGCGAAACCTTTCTTGATTCCATCTCCCCGGAGGATATTGTTGAGGCAAGAATGAATATTGAACCGCTCATTGCCAGATATGCTGCTGAGAGAGCAACAGATGAGGACATCGAGGCGCTTCGCACAACAATTAAGCGGATGGAACAAGAGACGGAGAAGGGGAGCTATGTGCCGGAAACGGATGAGAGATTGCACATGGAGATCGCCAGGGCATCCCATAATGACCTGTTCATTCAATTCATGACAGTCATCACTCAAGCCATGAAGCAGCAGGAAATGTGGAAGTTTATCCGTGACCGGACTGTAACTCGTCCGGATTACCGGGATACCAATTTCAGCGAGCATGAGCAGATTATTCATGCCATTGAAAATCACCAGGATGAAGCAGCGGCCAGGCTTATGACCACCCACATGCAAAATTTATATGATCGATATTGGAAAGATTAAATGATAACGAGACTCCCTCTGTAGCCATATGAGCACAGGGGGACTTTTAGTTATGCTTTCTTTTCGATAATTAACATATTGACAACTAAAAAATAAGACATTATACTCGAACACAAGTTAACTTAGTATACAAGTTATCAAGTACACCAATTTTTTTAAAGGGGGTATTGTAAGCGTTTTATTATCTGCAGCAAGAATTTGTATCATCTTTTGGGGGGATGTCATTTGGATTTTCAGCAATTAGAGAAATCTACCGTTCGTAAAGTCACTCTGCGATTGATTCCCTTTTTATTTTTGTGCTTTACCATTTCCATCCTCGACCGTGTGAACATTGGCTTTGCCGCACTGCGCATGAATGAAGACCTTGGTTTTTCGGAGGCTGTTTACGGGTTTGGAGCTGGCATTTTCTTTATCGGTTATTTCCTGCTGGAGGTACCGGGCAGTGCCATGATGACGAGGATTGGTGCAAGAAGATGGATCAGCAGAATAATGGTCTCCTGGGGCGTGATTGCGATTATTATGGCGTTTATCCAGACGCCGCTCCAATTTTATATTGTCCGATTTTTGCTCGGTGTTGCAGAAGCAAGCTTTTATCCATGTATGGTGCATTATTTGAGCGGATTCTTCCAGACAAAGCATCATGCCAAAGCCATTGCAGGTTTTATGATCGCCATTCCGGCGGCTAATGCGGCAGGTTCCCCTCTTTCGACTTTTTTTCTGCAGCTTGATTGGCACGGGCTTGCCGGATGGCAGTGGCTATTTATTTTGGAAGCGATTCCAGCGGTCATTTTGGGGATCGTATGTTATTTCTACCTGACAGACCGGATTGAGGATGCCAAATGGCTAACACAGGACGAGAGAAACTGGCTGCTGGATGTTACCAATAAAGAAGCTTTGGAAAAGCAGAAGGTAAAGAAGCTCACGTTCATGGAGGTCCTGCGGGATCGGGATGTGCTGATTCTGGCCCTCGGATATTTCTTCTGGATGTTTGGCTATTACGGAATTAATATGTTTCTGCCGACGATTTCAAGAGGCTTGACCGAAAAGACCGGCCTGTCATTGCAAAATATTGGCTGGCTGCTGGGACTCATGTATCTGTGCGCCATGGTCGTCATGTATCTGGTTGGCAAAAGCTCCGACAAAACGAATGAGAGAAGATATCATGTGGCCTGCTGCTTAACTGTGAGCGCCATTGCCATGATCATCAGCGTTTATTTAGCGGAATCCAGTACCGTGGGAGCATTTGTTATGTTAACCATTAGCCTTTGCGGGGCTTTCGGGGCTTACTCTCCATTCTGGGCAATACCGCCTTCTTTCCTGACGGGAGCAGCCGCGGGCGGAGGAATCGCATTGATTAACAGCATAGGCAATCTTGGCGGTTTTTTCGGGCCGTATTTTGTAGGCTTTGTTAATGATTTAACAGGGTCGCACAATCTGGGCATGATCATTTTGGGAGTCAGCATGATTGTAAGCGCTTGTATTGTCGTTCTGCTGGTGAAGCAGTCGGGGAAAAACAAAACTGTAAAGGCATCTTCCACCTTGGAACAGACCGGTTAAGGCAAAGCGGATACAAACGAGATGATTCTGAATAAAAATTGAAGCGGGTATAACGACTTTAAACAGAGATATACTCGTTTTTATTTCAGTACACTTAGGATACAAGTTAACAAGTTTACAAATTTGACGGATTATAAAACCAAAATTGAGGTGATCCACATGGTAAACATCAGTGTTGAGGAGCTCAAGCAAAAGGCGGTGGAGTTAAGGCAGACCGCCCTTACGATGATTTACGAGGCGAAATCGGGACATCCCGGAGGTTCGCTATCCGCAGCAGATATCGTAACCGCCCTTTATTTTAAAGAAATGAACATTGATCCATCCAATCCAAAATGGGAGGATCGTGACCGCTTCGTGTTATCCAAAGGGCATGTCTGTCCGATCCAGTACGCTGCGCTGCTGCATCGTGGCTTTGTTCCCCAGGAAAGCATCCATACCCTGCGAAAGTACGGCTCTCCCTTTCAGGGGCATCCGGATATGAAAAAGTGTCCCGGCATTGACATTTCTACAGGCTCTCTCGGCCAGGGACTTTCCTGCGCAGTGGGCATGGCGATAGCCGGCAAGCGGGATGGAAAGGATTATCGGGTCTTCGCGATGCTGGGTGACGGTGAGTGCCAGGAAGGACAAATCTGGGAAGCGGCGCAGACCGCCAATAAATATCAGCTCGATAATCTGATCGTATTTATTGACGATAATAATCTGCAAATTGACGGTACATGTGACGAAATTATGCCCAACCTCGATCTGGAGCTCAAGTTTAAAGCCTTTGGTTTTGAAACAAGAAGAATTGATGGTCATGACATGCAGCAGATTGTGGATACACTGGACGAGATTCGGGAAGTGAAGAACGGCAAGCCTAAATGCATCGTGTGCAATACCGTTAAGGGAAGAGGCGTGTCTTTCATGGAAAATGTGTGCGGATGGCATGGAGCTGCCCCGAAGGAAGCTGAATATTTGCAGGCATTGGAAGAAATCGCGGGAGGTTTGAAATGATGAATGCACAGGAGAAAACTGCAGTTGCCAAGAAAATTGCAACCCGGGAAGCCTTTGGACATGAAATTCTGGAGCTTGGGAGAAAGAACAAGAGCATCTATGTAGTCGACGTGGATATCGGCAAGTCGTGCAAAACCACAGAGTTTGCCAATCAGCTCCCGGAGCAGCACATTAACGTGGGAATTGCCGAGCAGAATGCCGCAGGGCTTTCTGCCGGTCTGGCAACAACGGGCAAAATTCCTTTTATCAGCACCTATGCGGTATTCGGATCGCTGCGCATGGCCGAGCAGATTCGGCAGGAGGTCTGTTATCCCAATCTGAACGTGAAAATCGCCTGCTCCCATGGCGGGCTGACTCCGGCGAATGACGGGGGAAGCCACCAAGCCATTGAGGATATGGGCGTGCTGCGCACGATCCCTAACATGACAGTGATTATGGGAGCGGATTACTACTCCACCCGCAAGCTGGTGGCCCAGGCCGCTAAGCATTACGGACCGGTCTACCTCCGCTTTACCCGTGACGCTGTTCCTGTCATCTATGACGAGGAAGAGCAATTTGAAATCGGGAAGGCCAAAAGGCTGAAGGAAGGGAAGGATATCGCGATCATTGCGAATGGAGATACCGTGCATCTGGCGTTGAAGGCCGCCGAGGAGCTGGAACGGGAAGGGGTATCCGTAAAACTGCTTGATATGCACACACTTAAGCCGCTGGACCGTGAAGCAGTTGTCGAATGCCTGGATACCGGATTTATCATTACGGTCGAGGATCACAATATTTTGAATGGGCTGGGCAGCGCGGTCAGCGAGGTTGTGGCCGAGGAAGGCGGAGCGATTCTGCGCAGGATTGGAGTACAGGATCGATTCGGGGAATCGGCTCCTTACGAAAAGCTGCTTGAGCTTAACGGAATCACGGTTGAGAACATTGTACACACAGCCCGCAACTTGCTGAACACGAAAGCTGAATGATTGATTAATAATACAAATGAACAAGAGGGAGTGTCCATAGATGTTTGAATTGACAAATCGGGTAGCGATTGTAACCGGAAGCGGATCGAAAAGAGGGATCGGGCGCACTATTGCCTTAACGCTGGCCAAGCAAGGAGCGAAGCTCTGCATTGCGGACATCAACCGGGACGGAATTCAGGAGACGGTGGATGCCATTAAGGCTGCAGGGGGAGAGGCGATCGGGGTTGAGCTGAATGTAACCAGCGAGGAGTCTGCCCGGTCCATGGTCGAGCAGGTGCTGCAGGCCTACGGAAGAATAGACATTCTTATTAATAATGCGGGAATATCACAAAAGGCAACCGTTGAGGAAATGACCCTTGAAGATATGACCCGGATCTTTAACGTGAACATGTTCGGACTATTTTTGTGCACGCAAGCCGTGCTGGAGCCGATGAAAAAGCAGCGGTACGGCCGGATTGTGAACCTCTCTTCCGTCTCCGCCAAGCGGGGCGGAGGGGTATTCGGCGGAGCCCATTATTCCGCATCCAAGGCTGCAGTTCTGGGCTTCTCCAAAAATCTTGCGCGCGAGGTGGCACAGGATGGAATCACGGTAAACTGCGTTGCTCCTGGTCTGGTGAATACGGATATCTGGAAATCGCTGGACAAAAGCACGGCGGACGGAGTTATTGCGGGAATTCCCATGGGCCGGCCGGGTGAAACGGAGGAAATCGCATCAGCCATCGCTTTTCTGGCGTCCGAGGAAGCCTCGTATATTACCGGGGAAGAAATCGACATTAACGGCGGTTCACATATGGATTAAGCCATCATGCACGATGTTCTTCATATTCTGAAAGGACATGAATGTTTAACAGGCAGTTCCGGCATCCTCCCGGCACTGCCTTTTATTGATTGTGTGCCCAGTATGGGCGTTATCTGAGGCCAGGACTTATTCCCAGCAAGAGATTAATTGATTGATAAAATCATCGAAGTTATGCGTAGAAGATAACAGATTCACATTTTTGTCATCCGTTAATATGGTGGCCAATGCGTCGAATACGTCGCGGAATATTTTCCGATCCTCGCTGCTTATGGTGAGTAGTAATACAATTTTCACGATGGAATGATCCCATTTAATCCCTTCCGGATTCAAATAAATGAACATGCCTGTTTTGCGGGATTCCATTTTTATCGCATGAGGGATGGCAACGTGCCCGAACGCAGTAGACGACATGGCTTCCCGTTCCATAATTTTGTCCAAGAAATCATCGTCCGTATAACCATCTTGAACCATAATTTCACAGATAAAACGTAAAACGTCTTCTTTATTAGACCATTTCGTAGAGTTGTAAAAATGTCTTTTATCCAAAAAAGATGTTAAATTGGCCTTGAATTGATTTTTCTTTTTTTGCTCTTTTAATTCAAATATTTTGTCTGATACTTTTTCCCTGTCACTTTCGATAAAAAAGGGAGTAATCACGACATAGGGCACTTCCGGAATCTTATGCAGTTGGGCAGAAGAAATAATGAAATCACTGTTTACATGATTCAAATCGCTCTCATCGGTCACAATGGAATGAATGGAAATATCATCGCCAAAATACTGCTGTAATTTATTGATGATTTGCACATTCATATTGTAGTAAAGCGGGAACAGCACCGTGCATGAGATTTTTACATTCGATTGCCGCTGCAATTCAATGGCATATCCCAGGTGAAAAGCCAGATAAGCAATTTCGTCATCGCTAATGATATAACCGGTTTTTTCTTTAATGACATGTGAAGCATGAACAGCGCAATCATAAATGAGCGGGCATTCTCTTTTGATCGTACTGGTTAAAGGATTTTTCGTTGAATGATTGTTTTTTAACCGCATTAAAAGATTTTTGACATGCAGCGTAAAACGTGTAATAAAGTCAGAATCGGCAATACTGATGTAGTAATATTTATCCAGGTCAATGGCTATTTCACTTACCAAATCAATACAATCTTTGCCGGCGATGCTTTCCAGGTCGCTTACTTCAATCTGGGTAAAGTTCACATTCGTCCCATTACACGAAATTAAGATCGCCAAATCCGCGATTTCTTCCTCCGGATATTGTACATGAAAATAGGACTCTAATTTTAAGGCGATTTCTTCAGCAATTACATACGCATTGTTGTCCGTACTGTAGTTAACGTTCTTATTTAAAAATTGAAAATCATGCTTCATTCTGTCCAGTGCAATGGTGATGTGAATAATCACATTCGTTAAATAATAATCATTCGTAAAAAAGTGATGGGCAGAAAAGGTTTCCGCAACGACTTCCCGAATGTAATCGATATTTAATTCCTTATAAAACCCTTTTATTTTATCAATGTCAATAAAGCTCCCATTAGCCTCTTCGTACAAAATGCTGCTCATTAATTTGCGCTTATCTTTTTCTTTTCCTTGTAAGCCTACATGATCCTTGATCAAATGCAATTCCAAATTATTTTTGGCAAGCTTTTCTTTAATCAGCTTTAAATCCAGTCTAAGTGTTGACTCGCTGATAAAAAGATCGTCGCTTAAATCATAGATATGAATCGGTTGATGGGTCTGTACCAGTTTTTTCAGAATATAGGCAATTCGCTCGGATTGGGTTTGCGGGATCGCTTTTTGTTCTTTTGACAGAAATGAATTTACTTTATCGGTATTGACTTTATAACCTTTATTTGACGATATGATTAACCCTTGGTGAATATTATTAATCTCACTGATGTAAGATTTGATGGTACGTTTGGATACGTTGAATTTATCCGCCAAACTCTGCGATGGAATCCATTCATTGTTATAAGACATTAAAAATTGAATTAAATCAATATAATGCGCTTTCATTCATGATTCCTCCTTTTAAGCTATTCCACAAAATGTTGCACCATGGGGGTGCAGTTTTTTATTTGGCCCATTTTTAGGTTTGTAATATAGTTGGGTTGTAACAAATGATAGCGCTGTCACAACAAGATGAAAAGAAAAATTTATACCAATGCACAGCAAAGACAAGGAGGATTACCATGGGAAATTCAAGCGAAATGTTAAAGGTGTTGTTAGTTTGCGGGTCTGGTGCAAGTTCCGGTTTTATGGCTGCCAATATTAGAAAAGCCGCTAAAAATAGAAATTTGAACATGGATATTAAAGCGAGAGGGGAAGCGGAAATCGAAAATTATATCGATGATATCGATGCTTTGTTGGTGGGTCCCCACTTGGCTTATATCATGGATGATATCAACGACCTTACCAAAGATAACCAGAATGTCAAAGTAATCTTAATGAAGTCTTCTTATTATTCCACTTTAGATGGGGATGCCGCTTTAGATGATTTAATGAGTGAATTGAAAATTTAAAGGGGATAAGAACAATGAACACATTAATAGAATGGCTGAAAAACGACTTCTCTCCTAGGATGAATAAAGTTAATAACAATGTATGGGTAGTTGCGCTTAAGGATTCTGTCATGCAATTGCTGCCTTTTATTCTCTTAGGTTCGGTATTTTGCCTTCTAACTATACCCGGAGATGTGTACCATATCAAAAATTATCCTGATTTTTGGGTTCCTTTTGGATGGACGATGGGCATGCTTTCACTGCTGGTTTCTTTCCTGATTCCATTTAACTTGATGGAAAAAAAGAAGTTAAGAAAACAGCGCTTTATTGCCGGATGTACAAGTATGATTACTTTCTTGATCATCGTTACACCACAAGTCGTTAAAGACGGTACGGTTGGTTTTATGCATACCTCTTTGGGAACGGGTGGCATGTTTGTTGCCATCATAGCCGCTCTTTTTACCGGTTATATCATGAGTCTGTTCGGAAAATTCTCTTTCTTCAAAGAAGATTCCGTCATACCGGATTTTGTCAGATCGTGGTTTGATTCCATGCTTCCCATTGGCGTGACCTTGGTTCTGGCTTGGGTGTTGGTCGATCTCGTTCATATTGATATATACAACATTATTCTAAATATTTTCATGCCGTTGGCGAATGTAGTAGAGACCCCTTGGGGATTTATGTTAATTTTGTTTATCAGCTGTTTCTTGTATTCCATGGGGATTTCCAGCTGGATTTTGACCCCTGTCACCAAGCCGATTTTTCTGGCGGCCATTATGGCCAACGCTACCGCGGGGGCGCACAATATCGTAACGGCCGAAACGATTTATTCGGCATATCTGTGGGTAGGCGGTGTGGCCTGTACCATGCCGCTGGCCATTATGCATTTGCTTTCCAAGAGCACCAAGCTCAAAGCGCTGGGGCGGGCAAGTATTGTACCTTCCGTCTTTAATATCAACGAGCCTTTGGTGTTTGGTTCCATCGTATGGAATCCCATTATGATGCTGCCGATGTGGATCAATGGTTTAATCTTGCCGTTGATCGTTTGGATCGGAACTAAAGTCATTCCTTTTGCCCCCATACCGAAAGTGGTTTTCGATATGTGGTATGTTCCTTTTCCAATTGCCACGTGGATTACAACGGGAACCATTACAGGCATTATCCTGATGTTGATCGTTGTCGCGGCAGCCACATTGATCTGGTATCCATTTTTCAAAACGTACGAAAAGCAAGAGCTTGAAAAAGAAACGCCGCAAACCAATTAATCTATTTTTGAACAACCCTTATAAAGGAGACTTTATTATGACCTCGGAACAAGTAGCTCAGGATGCGATGCAAATCATTTTGCACGCAGGGGAAGCAAGAAAATATTGTACAGATGCATTAAAGGATATTGAAAAAAGCGACTTTGCTGCGGCGAAGGAAAAGATGAAATTAGCAAATTCGGAAATTGTCATCGCTCATCGTGTGCAAACGAATTGTATCCAAAAAGAAACAGAAGGGGAACAAGGAGAGTACTCCGTTTTATTTGCCCATGCACAAGACACGCTCATGACGGTCTATAGTGAGATTAATCTTGCCAAGCGTTTGATTGAAATTTTCGAGAGTTTTAATGAGAGACTGACCCAACTGGAAAAGATCAATAAATAAAGAAGGGGAGTAATTAAAAATGAAAAACATTCCAACAGGATTCCCATCCGACTTTTTATGGGGAGGGGCCGTCGCTGCCAATCAAATCGAAGGTGCTTATGATGTGGACGGAAAAGGTTTAAGTGTAGCGGATATTAATGAATATTTGGATGGCATTCCGTTAGATAAAAAGTCGAATTTGGAGCTGACCACGCACTATATTAAAGAAGCTATTCAGAGTGAAGGCCGCATTTTCCCGAAACGCTGGGGGATCGATTTCTATCACACATATAAAGAAGACTTGAAATTGTTAGGGGAGCTGGGACTCAAAACCTTTCGCACCTCGATCAACTGGACAAGAATTTTTCCCAATGGTGACGAAGAACAGCCGAACGAAGCAGGCCTGAAATTTTATGATGACCTGATTGACGAGATTATAGCGAACGGCATGGAACCCATGATCACCCTGTCGCATTATGAAATGCCGATTCATCTAACGACGGCTTATAAAGGGTGGTACTCCAGAGAATTGATTGACTTTTTTGTCCGCTTCGGCCAAGTGGTCTTTGACCGGTATCATAAAAAAGTGAAATATTGGATTATCGTGAATCAAATCAATTTGATCGATCATGAATCCTTTAACCACCTGGGTATTGCGGAGGATGTGGTGGATGATTTGGCCTCTGCCAAATACCAGGGCTTGCATCATGAATTTGTTGCCTGCGGCCTGATCACAAAGTATGCCAAAAGTCTGGATCCCAATTTGCAAATCGGCATGATGCTGTGTGGGGGACCGGCTTACCCGGCTACCTGCCGACCGGAAGACATCTTTGCCACCGTGCGCAGAAATCAGATGGAGTACTTTTTCTCCGATATTCTGCTTCGCGGATATTATCCGGGTTATGCTTTCCGTTATTTCGCCGACAATAACATCACGGTCGAATTTGCAGAGGGCGATGAAGAAGCACTGAAAAATACGGCGGACTTTATGTCCTTCTCTTACTACTATACCCGCATTTACGATGCGGAAAGCATGAAAAACAAAACAGGACCTTACCGCAATACCGAACTTCCGGCCAACCCTTGGGGATGGACGATTGATCCGATCGGTCTGCGTACTTTTCTCAACCTGTTCTATGACCGGTATCAGTGCCCTATTTATATCACGGAAAACGGGATCGGTTACCATGACACCCTGGAAGAAGACGGCTCCATCCATGATTCCTACCGGGTGGACTATTACCGGGCCCATATTGAGCAAATGAAAGAAGCTATTAAGGATGGGGTGGATTTAAGAGGTTATTATGCTTGGGGGCCTATCGATATTATTAGTTGTTCTTCCTCGGAAATGAGCAAACGATATGGATTTATTTACGTGGACCAAGATGATTATGGAAAAGGCAGCAAAAAGCGTCTCAAAAAAGACAGTTTTTCCTGGATGCAAAAAGTGATCGCTTCCAATGGAGAAGACTTGGACTAGAGGTTTCGTAAATGCCTGTTTATCTGAAATTTGGCGGACGATTATTGATATTAGTCGTTGCCATGGGTTTTACCGCGGTAGGAGTCAACTTATTTATCGAGTGTAATATCGGGTCCGATACGTTAACGGTTCTATTGGATGGATTGCATCAAAGTACCGGAATGAGTATAGGCCTGACCAGCTTTTTCGTAAATCTTGTTTTTCTTGCCGCGGGTCTTTTGTTAAATCGTAAATCGATAGGTTTTTCTTCTATTATTTATTCTTTCTTTGTAGGACCATTCATTAATTGGATTCATCCGTTCATTGCCAATATGGAGCTGTCGGATTCATCCCTATTCATAAAAATCGCCATCGTCATTCTGGCTAACTTTTGTTACTCCATCACTTATGTATTATTGATGAAATTTGGCAATGGAATGTATGCGATCGACGCTATTTTGCGATATACGGAGTCGAAATTCGGATTAAGGTATGATATCGGCAGAATAGGTGTGGATGCCATCTTTTTAAGTACCGGATTCTTTTTCGGGGGAATTGTAGGTATAGGAACAGTTATAGCATTTGCTTTAACCGGGCCGGGAACGCTGCTGCTTGAAAAGACCCTGTTTTTCCCTCTGCAAAAGAAATATGAGAATTCACTGAGATAGAGGGGAGTGGTGTGAAAGCTGCCGATCACATTGAAATTGGCATGCCTTTAATACCCCAAAATTTAAAGAACGCTATTCTTTCCGGAACATAGGAAAGGATAGCGTTTTTCTCTTGTTGGATTGGTAGTTTCCAATATTTCCTAAGTGCGAATTCGAAAAATAGTGGAACAATTTCAACGTTTTGAACGTCTATTTTATAAGCACTATTTTTAGTCTGTTTTTAGTCTGCTTATTTACCTGATGCCAAGAGAAAGGAATTTATCACGTGTCGGTTCAGAAGAAGGAAATTGGCCAACTGGATATGGAATTTCACCAGCAGCTTTTAGAGGAGCAATTTCGGCTGTCCGAAGGAAGCAACGGTGAGATGGACGAGAACCTGAAAGCCATTCTGTCCGAGCGGTACGGGGTGCTTCAGTCTCAGGTTCTAAACCGGAATAATTTGAATTTGCTGATCCGGTGCCAGGTCAACCGGAATAATCCCATATTGAAGGCTGAGCTGGTGGATGAGATCCTGTGGAGAATTCTGCAGAAGGTTAGCGGAACCTGGAGCTATACGGTGAGGCAAACGGCTCACAGTGTCCATTGTTACAGACTGATTCTGGAGCAGAATCATATTTTTATCGTAAAAAACGACGAGCACGTAGTGGAATTCAAGCCACCGGCTTTCCTATAAGACAACTACATATTTTTTTACAAAAGTGCATGATGCAAAAAAGCTTCATGCACTTTCTACTTGTACTCCGTATTCGAACAGTCTCAAAATATATTCTAAAAATTGTGGACACAGCTATTACATTAACTAATCTTGGGTTGTACAATAATGGTATCAAATACACGGATTTTGCCATGAAATTTACGCAAAAGATGCAGGTTAAATATGAGAAAAAATATTCACCAGCAATACTGGCCCGTGTTTTGAAAGCGCTATCGTAAAATAGGCGAAGGGCAATGCTCCTGATTGTTTGGCGGCAATGCCAAGATGTTTTCTGGGCATGTAAAAAGAGGTCCTTACCGGAGAGGAGAAGCTTGATGGATTTGGAAAAGACGCACAGATTGTGGTATGACCGGCCAGCGGCGGAATGGAACGAGGCGCTGCCGGTAGGAAACGGGCGGCTGGGAGCGATGATTTTCGGCGGCACGGCAGCGGAAAAGCTCCAATTGAACGAAGATACGGTATGGTATGGAGGGCCGCGCGACCGCAACAACCGTGATGCTCTTCCTCATTTGCCGCAGCTGCGTGAAATGATTAAGCAAGGGCGGCTGCGGGAGGCGGAGGAGCTGGCTTCCCTGACGCTGCCGGGGCTGCCGGAATGCCAGCGGCATTATTTGCCCTTGGGCGATCTGCTCCTGACCTTCAGCGATCATGACCAGCCCTGCACCGAATACATCCGCGAGCTTGATCTGAAGCAGGGCCTGTGCCGAATCCGTTACCGGATCGGGGAAGTGACATATACGAGGGAAATTTTCGCGAGCTATCCTGACCAGGCGATTGTTATTCGTCTTACAGCGGACAAGAAGCAGGCACTTTCATTGAAAGCCCGGTTTGACCGGGAACAGTGGAGATATCTGGAGAAGACGGAGAAATGGGAGCAGAACGGACTTGTGATGAAAGGAGAGTCCGGCGGGCAGGGTGGGAGCGCCTTTTGTGCTGTACTGAAGGCGGTCTGCGAAGGGGGAAGCTCCCGGACCATCGGTGAGCATCTGCTGGTGGAAGGAGCCGATTCGGTCACCCTGCTGCTTGCTGCAGGAACTACGTTCCGTTATGAGGACCCCGAGCAGTATTGCAAACAGCATTTGAGCGGATTGACCGGTCTGCCTTACGCCGAACTGCTGGAACGGCATGTTTCCGATTATTATAATCTGTACGGCCGGGTCAGTCTGACGCTGCCGGCGGAGCCGGATAAGAGCCATCTGCCTACAGACGCACGGCTGGAACTTGTCCGCCAAGGGGAAGAGGATCACGGGCTGGTTGCCCTCTATTTTCATTACGGCAGATATTTGCTGCTTTCATGCAGCCGTCCGGGATCGCTGCCCGCCAATTTGCAGGGAATATGGAATGACAGCTTCCTTCCTCCGTGGGACAGCAAATTTACAATCAACATCAACACCCAGATGAATTATTGGCCTGCCGAGCTCTGTAACCTGGCCGAATGCCATGAGCCTTTGTTTGACATGATCGAGCGGATGAGAGAGCCGGGAAGGGTTACGGCCAGGGTGATGTACGACTGCCGCGGGTTCACCGCGCACCACAATACGGATATATGGGCAGATACGGCGCCCCAGGACACCTATCTGCCGGCATCCTTCTGGCCCATGGGAGCGGCCTGGCTGTGCCTGCACTTATGGGAGCATTACCGGTATGGCCAGGACCGGGAGTTCCTGAAGCGGGCATACGAAACGATGAAGGAAGCTGCGGTGTTCCTGCTGGACTACCTGATTGAGGATCAGGAAGGCCGGCTGATTACTTGTCCATCCGTCTCACCCGAGAACCGGTATATTCTGCCCAACGGTGAGACAGGAGTTCTCTGTGCCGGGGCTTCCATGGATTTTCAGATTATTGAGGCCTTGTTCAAGGCCTGTATCCAAAGCGCGGAAATTCTGGGGAGCGATCAGGAATTCAGCGTAGAGCTGTCCTCAGCTCTGGAACGTCTGCCCAAGCCGAAAATCGGCAGGCACGGCCAAATTCAGGAGTGGATGGAGGATTATGAGGAGGCTGAGCCGGGCCATCGCCATATTTCGCATTTATTTGCTCTCTACCCCGGCGATGCCTTTACGACCAGGCCTTCCCCGGAGTTGACGGCCGCCGCCCGGGTTACGCTGGAACGCAGATTGGCCAGCGGCGGCGGGCATACCGGCTGGAGCCGGGCCTGGATCATTAACTTCTGGGCCCGCCTGCAGGATGGGGAGAAAGCTTATGAAAATGTGATGGCGTTGCTCGATCACTCCACCCTGCCCAACCTGTTCGATAATCATCCGCCTTTCCAGATCGACGGCAATTTCGGAGGCAGTGCGGGCATTGCCGAGATGCTGCTGCAGAGTCACACCGGTGTGCTCCGTTTGCTTCCCGCCCTGCCCGGCCAGTGGAGCGAGGGTGAAGTCACAGGCCTGCGCGCCAGGGGAGGCTTTACAGTCAGCTTCAAATGGTCTGGGGCGCTTGTTACAGAAGCAGTCATTGAGTGTGCAGCTGCGGGACCCTGCCGGATTGAGGCTCCGGGGCTCGCTCCCATCGATTTGATGGCTGAAAAGGGGAAAAGCTATTTCTTTTCTAGATAGACAACAGTGCTAGAGGAACTGACTGCGGCAAAAAGAAAGGAAGCCATTCAGGCCACCCGCTGTTCTTTAAACGGAAGTATATTGAATGGCTTTTTTTCAGTTATTTGGCTAACCGATCATCCGCAGATGAACCATTGCCGACATTCCCTTTTTCAAAAAAAATACTGGACTGATCATTTCGGAAAATGTATACTGTACTTAGCAAAGAGAAGGAAGGGATGATCATGGGCCGCACCAAGGAATTCGACCTTGAGCAGGTGCTCCATAAAGCGATGCTCGTTTTCTGGGAAAAAGGCTATGAAGCGACGAGCATACCGGATTTGGTCAAAGCCATGGGCATCAGCAGATCGAGCATGTATGAAACATTTGTAGACAAAGAAACGCTTTATGTGCAGGCCTTTAAGCATTATAAGAGAGTCTGGGAGAAAAAACGGACCCTACTGAGGCAAGCAACGTCTGTAAAAGAGGGAGTTCGCCAGTATTTTGAGATGCATATTGCCGGCGCATATGATGAAGCTTATCCCAAGGGCTGTCTCGTGACGAACACGATCGTCTCTGCCGATTCTCCTCATCAGGAGTTTCACCAATTGACCCGGGAAAGCCTGAATGAGCTTGAGCGGTTATTTTATGAGCTTCTCCAAAAGGGCCAACAGAGCGGAGAAATCAGTCCTGACAAAGACATCAAAGTGCTTGCAACCCTGCTGCTTCACTTGAACCATGGCATAAACGTCATGGCCAGATCCACAAGTGACAGGAAAGCGGCTGAAGACATGATAGCTGCGGTAATTGAAATGCTGTAGCTAAATTTTTTTAAGTTTTCCGGAACATTCATTCCTGTAAAATGAAATCAAAATGTAAAGGAGCCTTTTTTATGAGTTCAATAGGAAATCAAACGGTTGTGAAATCCATTCCGACGTGGCTGATACTTTTTCTGGCCATCTCGTGCGGCATCATTGTGGCTAATATATATTATGCCCAGCCTTTGGTCGGGGAAATCAGCTCGTCCATCGGGTTATCTTCGGGAGCGGCGGGCTTGATCGTTACCCTGACGCAAATCGGCTACGGCATCGGCCTGCTGTTTATCGTCCCATTGGGGGATATTCTTGAAAACAGGAAGCTGGTTGTAGGAGCTCTGCTGCTCACTACACTGTCTCTGCTTATCCTGGCGGTGGCTCCAAGCGCCGCACTGTTTCTCCTTGCGGCCGCAATGATCGGGATCGGATCGGTGGCAGCGCAGATTTTGGTGCCTTATGCGGCCCATCTTGCGCCTGACGAATCCCGCGGGCGTGTCGTGGGGAATGTGATGAGCGGCTTGCTGCTCGGTATTATGCTGGCCCGTCCGCTATCCAGCATGGTGGCTGACCTGCTGGGCTGGCGTTCCGTATTCGTGTTATCCGCTGTACTGATTCTCGTGCTGGCTCTGGTGCTGGCCAAGGCGCTTCCTACCAGAAAGCCGGAGACAAATGAATCCTATTCCGGGCTTATCGGCTCGATGTGGCATCTGCTGAAAACAACGCCAATCCTGCGGCGCCGGGCCATTTATCACGCCAGTGTCTTCGGAACCTTCAGCTTGTTCTGGACGACAGTTTCGCTGTTATTAACAGGTCCCGCATTTCATTTTACTCAGACGGAAGTGGCATTGTTTGCATTAGCCGGAGTATCCGGAGCAGTTGCTGCTCCCATTGCAGGCCGTCTGGCGGATCGGGGCTGGATTCGTCCGGCGACAGGGCTGGCTTTGGCAGCCGTCATTATTTCGATGGTGCTGCCTTTCATGGTTCATACCCGTTCGGTGCTTACCGTATCCATATTGGTCTTTTCAGCGATTCTCTTGGACATGGGCGTGTCGGCTAACCTGGTTCTTAGCCAGCGTGCGATTTTCGCCTTGGGAGCCGAGGCTCGCAGCCGGTTGAACGGTTTGTTTATGGCTATCTTTTTTGTGGGCGGGGCAGTGGGCTCCGCAGCTGGGGGGTGGGCTTATAACCTGGGTGGCTGGAAGGCCGCTTCCATTATCGGGATTGCCCTGCCGGTTATGGCACTGATTTATTACTTCACGGAGAGAAAACAGGGTGCCCGCTGAAAAAAATACAATAATTGTATACCCCTTCTCCCTAAGTGCTTTATCTTCCCAAATGGATGAGACTGGCGAGCGTTTCCTTATGCACAGGAAGCGGTCGCCGTTTTTTTGTATGTATGCTCGAATTAGTATACAGGGAACACTATCCCAAACTAACCAATACACGGGTATTGCGAGTAATGAGGAGATAGGATGGACCTTTGGAAACTCTGGAAAAAAACAACGTTAAAAACAACAGGAAAAAGAGAGCGATCACCAGAGCGAGACAGCGCATCGAAAAAGCTCATTACCATAGAGGCGCTAAAAAAGGAATTGGCGGATATTGACGATACTGTATTTGTACAAGTACCGGTATTGAATCAAACCGTAACGGTCGTTTACATCAATTCTTTGAGCAAGGTTGCTGATATCCACGATTTAGTCATCAGACCCTTAAGGGAAGCTAAGGAAAATCAGCTGCCCTCCGAGATTTTGCCGCTTTCTGAAGAAGTGGAGCTAACTGAATTACCGGCTGCGTTAATCGATATTGTAAGCGGATTTACTCTTATTCATTTCGAGAATCCCAATAAAGTAATCAAACTAAATACCTATAATCCGGCTCAACGGAGCATCACCCCTACGGATAACGAGTCGACTGTAATCGGACCGCAGGATGCATTTACGGAATCCCTTGAGACCAACGTATCCTTGATCAAACGACGCATATTAAATTCTAGCTTAAAGTACAAACAGCTTGTCCTTGGAACCGAAACACGGACATCTGTTGCTGTTTTATATATAGAGGATATAGCGAATCCCGATATCGTCAAAAGAGTTCTGGAACGGCTGCATCATGTGGAGTACCATGGTTACTTGTCCATGTCGCATCTTTCCAAAATGATTGAAGATCATCCTTTTTCACCTTTTCCACAGCTCGCAGTAACCCAGCGTCCGGATCATGTTACGGCAGCACTGCTCGACGGACGGATTGCAGTCATGTTGAACGGCAGCCCGGAAGCCACCATCTGTCCGGTAACTTTTCTGGAGCTGTTTATGAGCTCAGAGGATTATTATTTGCGCTGGACCGTTGCTTCTTTAATGAGAAGTCTTAGATTTTTCGGTTTTTTCGTCAGCGTATTTCTTACCTCGTCTTACGTATCCGTGCTGACCTATCATCAGGAAATGCTACCGCCGCAATTGCTGCTGCTTCTCTCGGAATCACGGGCAAGAGTTCCGTTTCCACCGGTGATTGAGGCGCTTGCAATCGAACTGGTTGTCGAAATTCTGCGTGAGGCAGGCTCAAGAATGCCTTCCAAGGTTGGCCAAACCATTGGTATCGTTGGCGGTATCGTAATTGGAACCGCCTCTGTGGAAGCGGGTTTGACCAGCAACGTTCTGATCGTTCTGGTTTCCGTTTCTGCACTCCTTTCTTTCCTTCCTGCAAGCTATTTGCTGAGTACCTCGGGGAGGTTTTTAAGGTATTTCTTTATCCTGGCTGCAAGCTTATTAGGTTTGTTCGGCCAAATGCTTGCTTTAGCCGCAGTGATGGTTCATCTTTTGAGACTGACTTCGGTGGGAGAGGTCTATATGACTCCGGTAATCCCCAGGAAATTAACAGATTTGGAGGACAGCATCTTTCTTGCACCGATAAAGTATATGCTATCACGTTCCGGTGCCTCTAAATCTCCAAGAAAACTAAGACGACCATTGGATGAGGAGTGAGGATGATGGAGACGGGTGTCATGAAACCCAAAGTCCTGAAACCAAGACACGTCATATTTCTGACGCAAAATGTAATGGTTGCATATAACCTGCTTGTATTTCCTCATACTTTAAGTCCTGCAGGCCATAATGAATGGATACCCTTGCTCCTCATGGCCATTGTATCCCAGCTTATGCTGATCCCCATGGTGCGGTTGGGCCTTAAGTATCCGGATTGGACACTGTATGAGATTAATGAAAATTTACTGGGTGTTTTCTTGGGCAAGGTTCTGAATCTGGCAATTACGCTGTTCGGAATTTTGCAGTTTGCCGGTGTAACGACGGGTTACTTCACGCTGATTTATACGGTGACTTTGCCAAAGGCAAGCCGTTTTCTTCCCGTACTTGCTCTTATTGCCGTGGCAACCTATATCGTTTTTGGAGGAATAAAGCTGATTGCCCGGACATGCATTCTGGCGTTCTTTTTCACGATCTGGACGATATACCTGCTGCGGTGGACCTGGACGGACGGGGAACTGGCCAATCTGTTCCCATTGTATGGCCTTCATTCCTTTCAAGACATCATGAAGGCATTTAATGACGGGTTTCCGGCCATGTTCGGGTATGAGCTCATCCCTTTTTTCTTTCCGTATATCATAAACCAAAAAAAGGCTCTTCTTCATGTATCCATCGGCATGTGGATCACTGTTTTGGTGTATTTAACTTTTGTATTGGCAAGCATCATCTTTTTTTCGGAATGGCAGTTAAGCCATGTCAGATACCCTATCTTGGATATTTTCAACTCTGTAGAACTGTCATTTGTAGAACGCATCGAAAACCTGGGGGTTGCATTATGGGTATTCCTTGTTTTATCGACCACGGCTGCTTATTTATGGTTAAGCGTAAAGGGAGTAAACCAGCTATTTAAGCGAAAACGAACCTGGCATGTCTACATTTGCGTTGTCATGGCTATGGTGCTGATCATTAGCGGCCTGTTTTCACCTGTGATTCTGAATGCAGCTTATGAAAGCATAGGGCGGTATGCCGGATATCTTCTTATTCTATGGCCCAGCTTGATGCTTGGGCTCCACAAATTAAAAAAACGGGGTAGTTAATATGTTGCTCAGATATCTTTTCCTATCCATGCTGGTGCTTGCTGCGCTATTTCCTGCTGGCTGCGAAAACAAGCGGGTGGAGACGCCTTCGCTTGAGGACCTTGAAATGGCAGGCGTGCTTGGATTTGATAAATCGCCGCAAGACCGGATCAAGGTTACAATTTCCGTGCCTCAGCCTACGAAGGGCGGTTTCAAAAAGGACAAGATCTATACAGCGAAAGGCATCTTAACTCATGAAGCCTTTTATAAAATATCCGCAATGTCTTCAAAAACCGTGAGCCTGCGCCAGACTCGGGTCATTCTGATCGGCGAAGAGCTGGCGCGCGGGAGCGGGTTAAGAGACATCCTCTTGGACTTGTACCGTGATCCCCAGGTCGGAAACAACGGAGTTCTGGCCATTGTTAAGGGATCTGCCGAATCTATATTAAAAAATACTGCGCCAAAACAGAATAGTGAATTTTTGAACGATTTATTAAGACCCCGAGAAGAAACCGCGTTTAGTCCGTACACTACCCTGAGGGATTTTATTTTTGTGCTCACCAATGATGTGAGTGACCCAATGATCCCCTACATTGAAGCTACCAAGCAATCGATCAAAATTTCGAAAATAGCATTGTTTAAAAAGGACCGTTTGGTGGGCTTTATGAATCCCGGCGAAGCTCAACTCGTTGAGATGCTCAGGAAAGAGAAACGTTTTCCAAGTATTACAGTTCCGTTTAACGCCTCACCTTCAAGGCATGGGGTTATATTATTAAATCTGATGAAAAGCCAGGTGCGCACCAAAGTGACAGGAGATCTGAATCATCCGGTGATCTTTTCCAGGCTGGAATTGGAAGCCGTGATCCAGGACTATAAAGGAAAGCTGAATCTGGAAAGCCAAAATGAGATCAAGCTGGTTGAACAAAACAGTGAGGAGTACATACGCGACCAAATTAGAGACGTTCTAAAGAAACTGCAAAGTATGCAGGTTGACCCTGTCGGATTTGGCCGTTATGCAAGAATGAGGTTTGGCCGGGATTGGCCGAAAATAAGACAGAAATTTGTGTCCACGGAGTCAGACGCCAAGATATCCGTCAAGGTTACACTAAGAAATATAGGAACAATGAAGTAAACCGTACCTGCCTGCAGCAACGGCGCCCCGAAGGGCGCCGTTTATTTTAAGATTCCAGGAAGTACAACCCCCTTGGTATAACCTTCCTGGAATCGCAAGAAAAACTACTGCTAAACGCGGTCTGTCTTCTGTGAATGTGCGTTGATAAGCGTTTTTCTTACTTTTGTTCCGGATCGGCTTCTTCTTTCACAGCACTATCCTTTTTCATGCTTGCCTCGTTAATTTCGCGGTCTGTTTCACTCCCGCCCTGAATTTGTGCTGCGGCCTCCGCCTGACGATTGAGCTGCTTTTCAATTTGCCCGATACCGTGCGCTTCCTGATGCTGTCTACTGGTAGCCATTGGATTTACCTCCTGATGTCATGGATTGGGTTTCCAGGCTTTAATATGTACCTCAATTCAGCTAACTATGCATTGGATGTTTACATTTTTGTTTCTTTTATGTTACTTTTGTGGACTGCAATTTTTTGTTGATATACAGCCATTATTGACTTCACTAGTAAGGGTTTTTCTTCCATTGACAAAGAGTATTCGGGTGTATTACCCTGATTAAGGTTACAAAATTTTAATATTTGCCGAATTTCAATGTGTTTGAAAACGGGGGAACCACTTCGGGTGAATTATTCTTGTGCGTAAGAGAGTAAAGGGAACCTTCTACCTAACCCTCAGCTAACTCCGTAGGCTTTGAAGGGAGAATATTTTTTTGAAAAAAGCGATTTTATCGATTTTTGGAGCCGCCGTACTGTTCACGTCCGGGGCTGCCACTACACATGCCAGTGAAGCGCAAATTAACAGCTATGTTGCTCAGGTTGCAGGCACTCCATACAAATACGGAGGCACGACAACCGCAGGTTTCGATTGTTCCGGGTTTATTTTGTACATATTCAACAAGTTTGGCTTGGATCTGCCCCGTACTTCCCAGCAGCAGGCGAACACAGGTGTAAAAGTCGCCAAGGACGATCTCAGGGTAGGAGACCTGGTGTTCTTTAATACAAGCGGACGGGGGATTTCCCATGCCGGTATCTATGTGGGGAATAATAAATTTGCCCATTCCGCAAGCAGCAAGGGTGTAACGGTCAGCAGTCTGTCGGAGCCTTATTATGCCAACAGATATGTTACAGCCCGCCGTGTCATCAGCGAGTACAGCTATACCAGAATGGTAAGCGAAGCACGTTGATGAAATTGAAGAGGACAAGCCTGAAGCTGTTTCGGGCTTGTCCTTTTTTTGCTGCCAGAACATTCACTTTGCACGAATTGGGTATACTGCATTGACAATCTTCTCCTTCACTACATATAATAAATTCATAACACATGAACAATTATTCATATATAGGTTTTTGGCTGTCAGGAAGGGGAGAAGTCTCATGGGTACAGCGGCTGAGAAGGTGAAACGGGAGCTCATACTGGAAGGGCTGGATTGTGCGAATTGCGCCATGAAGATTGAGAACGGTGTGAAGAAGCTCGATGGGGTCATGGACTGTTCTGTTAACTTCGTAAGCAAGACACTTACAATGGAAGTGGATAAAGAGCATGATCAGGCTGTCGTCACAGCGGCCAGGAAAAAAGTAAATCAGCTGGAGCCTCATATTCAGGTTGTGGAAAAGGGGAACGGGGCTGCCTCAAAGGCGGCTGTGCAGCACGGTCATAGCCACGATCATGGACACGCTCATGCACATGATCACGACCACAGTCATGGACACAGCCATGATCATGGTGCGGGCAATACGAAACGCATGATCATTCGCCTGATTGCAGGCGCGTTTTTGACAGGAATCGGGTTATTGGCGCCAATCACCGGGATAGCTGAGTTTGCACTGTTTGCCATCGCTTATCTTATTGTTGGCGGCGACATTGTACTTAGAGCCGTTAAGAATATCGTCAGAGGCCAGGTGTTCGACGAGCATTTTCTGATGTCCATCGCCACCATCGGCGCCTTTGTCATTCAGCAGTATCCCGAAGGCGTGGCCGTCATGCTGTTCTACCAGGTAGGGGAATTGTTCCAGAGCATCGCGGTGAACCGGTCGCGCAAATCCATCAGCAGCCTGATGGATATCCGGCCTGATTATGCCAATCTGCAGATGGGGAATGAGACGAAGCGAGTGACCCCGGAAGAGGTTCTCGTCGGCGATGTGATCGTCGTGAAGCCGGGCGAACGGGTGCCGCTCGACGGCAAGGTATTGGAGGGCAGGACCGCCATGGACACCTCGGCTTTAACAGGCGAATCCGTGCCGCGCGAGGTCGAGCCTGGGGATGAGGTATTAAGCGGCTTTATTAATAAAAACGGAGTATTGATCGTTGAAGTCACGAAAAGTTATGGAGAATCCACGGTTTCCAAAATTTTGGAGCTGGTGCAAAATGCAAGCAGCAAGAAAGCGCCGACAGAGCAGTTTATTACGAAGTTCGCACGCTATTATACGCCGGTTGTCGTCATCGTTGCCGCCCTGCTGGCGATTGTGCCGCCATTGCTGATCAGCGGCGCCACATTTTCCGAATGGGTCTACCGTGCTTTAGTGTTTCTGGTTATTTCATGCCCCTGCGCGTTGGTGGTATCCATTCCGCTCGGATTTTTCGGCGGGATCGGGGCGGCCTCCAGGCAGGGTGTGCTCGTGAAGGGCAGCAACTATCTTGAAGCGCTGAATGATGTAAAATATGTCGTATTCGATAAAACGGGCACGCTTACGAAAGGGGCATTTACCGTTACCGGGATTTATCCGGCCAATGGGGGAAGCCGTGAGGAACTGCTCCGCCTTGCTGCTTATGCCGAGCTTCATTCCAATCACCCTATCGCCGATTCCATTCGTGCAGCCTATGGACAGGAACTGCAGACGGCTGATGTTCAGGAGTATAACGAAATTGCGGGCCACGGTACCGAGGTGCGTTTTGAAGGAAAACAGATTCTGGCCGGTAATGCAAAGCTGATGAACCAGGAGCAGATTCCTTTTGCGACGCCAGAAGAACCTGGAACGGTCGTGCACATAGCCGTCGATGGAAGCTATGCGGGGTGTATCGTCATTGCGGACGAGATTAAGGAGGATTCGGCACAGGCCATCCGTTCCTTGAAAGAACTAGGCATCAAAAAGACGGTCATGCTTACCGGTGATGCGAAAGCCGTCGGCGAGGACGTAGGCCGGAAGCTTGGTCTGGATGAAGTGCATGCCGAGCTCCTGCCGCAGCATAAGGTTGAAGAGATTGAGAAGCTGGACCGGCAAAAAGCGCGTAAGGACAAAATTGCCTTTATCGGTGACGGCATGAATGACACTCCCGTACTGGCGCGGGCCGATGTCGGGATTGCCATGGGCGGTCTGGGCTCGGATGCGGCGATTGAGGCTGCAGACATCGTCATCATGACCGATGAGCCTTCCAAGCTGTCATCCGCGATCCATATCGCAAGACGCACACGCCGCATCGTATGGCAGAACATTCTGTTTGCCTTGGGGGTCAAAGCCGTATTCCTGCTGCTGGGAGCCTTCGGTATTGCTACGATGTGGGAGGCCGTGTTCTCCGATGTCGGGGTTACACTGCTGGCCGTGCTGAACGCTATGAGGGTCATGCGTACGAAGCAAGAAATAGCGTAGATGCAAAAACAGCGGCAGTCCGTTAAGGGCTGCCGCTGTTTTGCTTTAGGGGACCAGGAAGCGGAAGTAAGGATCATTCTCCTTGTTATCCCCGCAGCCTGTCAGTCTGTATTCTGTTCCATTACTGGATGATCTCGATTGCAGATCGGTGCAGTAGGATACCGTTTTGGTACGGTTTCCAAAAGCATCGTGGGTAGCATCATAGACAAACTTTATAGTTTGCCCGTCATAAGCGAGATCTTCGAAAATAGAACCGCCTTCAATGGTATAAGAAGTCAGATGTACCATGTCAGGAGTATGGCTTTTAAGGCTGTTATTAAACCGCTCCCAATGGTCCAAATTGTATATTTGTTCATCCAGCTTCACAATATCTCCGTTTTGCATAGCTTGCTCCGGGCTGTAATATGTCCCCCAGATCAATTCTTTTAACTGATCAGTTGCCTTTGAGGTCAATTGATATCCCGTGGATGTGTCGTCAACACTGGTGTACATCCCAAAATCCGCTTGAGAATCGAGCCAGAGATGAAGGGAGCCATAAGACCCGTCAGGGCTGAAACTGATATCATAATCCGCTACACTGACATCTAACTGACCCTCCATTTTCTCGGCGGTCAGGAACGCTTCCTCAAAAATCTGTACCTCCTCCGGTTGGACATAAATGGCAAATGGGGCGTCATTCACTTCGCCGAAGGTATACGTTCTGCTTACGATAACCGTTTCTGTGTCAGGAGGGACTTGGCTTTGCTGCCCCTGTAAGGGAATTTCATCCCCGCCGCCGGTTGAATCGTTAGCGGCAGGGCCGAATGTACAAGCTGTAACGGTTAGGCTACACAACCAAAGCAGGATAAGCAGCCATCCTTTTCTCATGCCTCTACCTCCACGGCAGTAAGTTACTGATGGGTAATATGCTGATGGGTTTGCAGAAAAATTTGCTCCACATGAGTATCGTCAAGCGAGTAAAACACCGTTTTCCCCACCTTCCGGCGTTTGACGATGCGCAAATTGCGCAAATAGCGGAGCTGGTGCGAGACGGCGGATTGCCCCATATCCAGCAGCACACACAGATCATGCACGCACAGCTCCCGCTCAATCAGGGCGTAGATCAGCCTGATCCGGGTCGGATCGCCAAGCGCCTTGAAAATCTCAGCCATTTCAGCGGCCGTTTGTGAATCAACCAGTTTATTTTTTATGCCATCAAGAACTTCCTTGGGTTGATGGCAGTCGTTATTCCAATCTTCCTCGTTTCTCAGTTCAGGTTCCACAATCATTCACCTTCCTCAGTTCAGCCGATACTTTTCATTATACCGAAAAGGCGTAGAAATTACGAATAATATCGAAACCTTGAGAGGAAGGGGCAATCAGGATTATTTATGCTTTTTGGCCCAGACCGAGAAAGCGATGCGAGCCCCTACAATAACCAGGATCAGGATAATGCCGATAATCAGGCCAGTGTAAGTGCGTTCAGGCTCATGATATACATAGTCCGTTGTCTGCTCCGTTGTGGTGCCGGACTCTGTTGTCCCCGTTTCCTGTTGTGCTGCTGTAAGCATGACAGACGCTTCTCCGCCGATGAACTTCATGAAATTCCCCTTTCTTTACTAGTAGATACTATCCATTGTAGTGGATCTTTGGGCGCCAGGACAGCAGGTTAGAAAAGGTGTCAAAAATAATTCAGGATTCTCTTATTTTGGGTGAAAATACGTATTGACCTAGAGTGCACTCTAGCAAATATGCTTTAGCTGTGCTTAGATTTTGCAACTTAAATAAGGGAGAGATGGATGATGAAATATAACCTGCTTGGCAATACAGGATTACTGGTCTCGGAGCTGTGCCTTGGCACGATGACTTTCGGTGGCAAGGATCCGATGAGTGCGGCCATGGGAGCAATCGATTATGAGACGGCGGAAAGACTGGTCCATGAAGCGCTTGGGGCGGGCATTAACTTTTTCGATACGGCCAATGTGTACGGCGGAGGAGAGTCTGAGGAAATGCTGGGCCGTTCTCTCAAGGGCAAAAGGCATGAAGTCGTGATTGCAACCAAGAGCGGCTTCCGTATGGGGCCAGGACCGAACCAGGTCGGGTTATCCAGGGTTCATATCATGCAGCAGGTCGAGGAGAGCCTGAAGCGTCTCGGCACCGATTATATCGATCTGTACCAGATTCACAGACCCGATCCGCTGACCGACTGGGAGGAGATTCTTCGCACGCTTGACGAACTTGTTCACAGCGGAAAGGTGCGTTATACCGGCTGCTCCAACCTGCAGGGCTGGCAGATCATGAAGGCGAACGGTATCTCCCGCCAGCTCGGAATGCATTCCTTCAAATCAAGCCAGTCTTACTATTCTCTCGCAGGACGGGATGTTGAACGGGATATCATCCCTGTGCTTCAGGATCAGAAGATGGGATTGCTGGTATGGAGTCCGATGGCTGGAGGATTTTTATCCGGTAAATATACAAGGGAAAACCAGGGCGGTGCTGAGGATCGACGCAGTAAATTCGATTTCCCTCCTGTAGACCGGGAGAAGGGATACGATATTATCGATGTGCTGCAGGGTATTGCAGCTGCGCGGGAAACAACGGCGGCCAGAATTGCCTTGGCATGGCTCTTGAATCAGCCGGCGGTCACGAGCGTCATTATCGGTGCGAAAAGGTCTGACCAGCTTCAGGATAATCTCGGGGCATCCGGCATGGTCCTCAGCGGGGACGAGTTGTCCCGTCTTGAAGAAATCAGCCGGTTAAAGCCGGAGTATCCGCTGTGGAACCCGCTGGCTTATACGGAGGACCGGTATCCGGGCACCGTATAAATGAGCAGGTCAACCATTACGGGCCGTGACAAAGAAGGGATGGGCCTTATTATTGGCTTATCCCTTTGGCATCGGCCGTCCGGGCTGACCCGGTTGACTGGTCAAGGCGCCGCTTTTGATTTGATGGTATAGATCCGCTTTGCGGTTAATCCGGTCCATATAACCCATTAGGGTCTCCACCTGGGCTTCGATTTTTTGCCGCTGATGATTTAAAATCTCGAGCCGCTCGTCTATAGTGTCGTCACCCTGCAGTGCAAGCTGTACGAAATCCTTCAACTGCGCAATGGACATGCCGGTTTCGCGCAGGGCACATACAAATTTCAGCCATTCGATATCCATATCCTCGTACACACGAATTCCGCTTGCATTGCGCCGGATGAACGGCAGAATGCCTTCCTTTTCATAATATCTCAGCGTATGTATGGACAATCCCGTTTTTTCGGCGATTTGGCCGATCGTATATTGGATTGTGCTTTCCACAGATTGATCTCCCCGTTCCATAACCGGATTTGAATTAATGATACTCATTATAGAACCTTGAATACGCTTCAGGTCAAGCCGGGCAGAGGGAAAACCCCGCCACACCTAGAATATTAAAAGAAAAGGAGAGTGAAGTTGTGAGCAGAAAATCATTGCAAGTGGCAGCCCTGCCGGGATATGAGCCCGAAATCGGACGCTGGCTGTGGAGCTTGGAGGATGTCCGCAGAACCATTTTGGAAAAGTTGAACGGCTTGGCCCCTGGCCTGTTGGATCAGCAATTGGAAGGACGGCACAGCATCGGCTCGCTATTGTATCATATTGCGCTTATTGAGGCGGATTGGCTGTATGTTGAGGTGCTTGAAGCCACCGAGTATGAACCGGAAATTCGTTCTCTATTTCTGCAGGAGGACAGGTCGGAGGACGGTTCTCTGGTTCATGTTGAAGGTCAAACCCTGGAGCAGCATCTTCACCGTCTGCAGGCCGTCCGTGGCAGGCTGCTCTTTCATTTTAAAGGCATGAGTCTTACGGACTGGAGAACCCCAAGACAGCTTGAAGCCTATGACGTAACTCCGGAATGGGTGATCTATCATTTGGTGGAGCACGAGGCGCATCACAGAGGGCAAATCTTCGAGCTTTTGCGGAATTTGCAGCCTGATCGGGTAAATGGTTAATAACATAAGGAAAGAAGGGGTGTTATGCTGAAACTGGTTGAAGCGGTGATTGAGGATATGGACAAGCAGCTTGAGCGGATCGTGAAAAGTTTGGATCCTTTAGATGATTCACTGGTGTGGAGCAGGCCCAAGGATACCATGAACAGCATTGGCAATCTGTGTCTCCATTTGGCAGGCAATGAACGCATGAATGTGATCAGCGGCATCGGCGGGCAGCCGTTTATCCGTGAAAGATCGAAGGAGTTTACTACAGAAGGCGGTATATCCAAGGAGGAGCTGATCCGCCATCTGACGGACACGAGAGCGGAAGCGAAAGATATACTGGCCCGGCTTACCGAAAAGGACCTGGACAGGGAGGTGGCCATTCATTACGGGCTGGAGGATTGGAACCGGATGCTGCGGGTGCAGGCCGAGGAGGGCAAAACCTACGAGATCAAGGTGGTTGGCAAGCTGATCGTTGCTGTTGCCGCACACTATGGATATCATGCGGGGCAAATCGTACTGCTTTCCAAGCTGCAGAAGGATACGGGAGAGCATGTAACAGGACAGTATCATTGAAAAATGCCAAACCGCCTGCTGCAGGCGGTTTTCACATTTTTTTGTATATGTTCAATGCTTCGTAGAGGAAATTTGTATCATACCCCGTTTTTTGATGGATTCTAACACACCATTGTTCAATAGACTCTGCTTCCGGATCGTTGAATAATCCTTCGGTTGTGCTCAGAAAGCTTTGCCAGTCATAAAACTCCCAATGAGCGGTTTCATTCTTATAGGGAATTCTGCATTCTAATAGAGGTGACTTATGGATTGCATTCTGGCATATTTCGGCGGCAAGCCAGAAGTCATCCATTTTAACCGGGGTAAGATTAAAGACTTGCTTGCTGGTTTTTCCGTTTGGCCTGTGGTATAGAACCGTGAATAAATCACCAGCCGATTGCACTTGTATCTCTGCCGCAGGAAAGAGGCCCTTTAATCTCTCTTCAGTATAATCTTCACTATCGGCATCTACCAGCACCGGATTGAGCCACTGATCCCCCAAATCGCAATAATAGCGGTGTCCTTCCTCATTTTTCGCAATAACGGCCACATGCGCATCCTCTGTTCCCATATCATGGCCGATCGGATAAGCTTCAATCCCTTCCTTTTCGAACTCATGCAGCAGCCACAAAGCGAGGTCAAAGCAATTGCCTGTAATGCCATACTGCTCGCGATGCTCCTTCATTTGAGCTACTTCTCTTTGCTTTTTTCCGGAATTCTTTTGAAAATACCATGCTTTGGTTAAGGTTTCCATCGGGAAATGATCGAATTTTCTCCATACGCTTAAAATATCCTTGGTAGCAAAAATACGCCATTCTCCTTTCACAGGGGCCCGTATTCAAAGGGACTGCTTCTTTCAGCGGGAAAGAAACAGTCCTTGTTTAAATACCATTATACAGCTTCCCCGGCAGGGACGTCTTTGTCTTTTCTGGCGAGCAGAAGGCTCCAGCCTGTTAAAATAACAGCGCCGACCACCATTAAACCGCCGATCCATGAGGTGTGAATCAGCCCCGGACCATCCACAATCAGGCCCCCAAAATAAGCGCCAAGAGCAATGCCGCCGTTAAAGGCCGCGATATTGATTGCGGATGCGACATCCACGGCCTGCGGCACAAAACGCTGGGCAAGGTTAACGACATACAGCTGAAGTCCGGGCACATTCATGAAGGCAAACAGGCCCATCAGAATAATCGTGATCAAACCCGCCACTTTAAACGGAGCCGTGAAGGCCAGAATAAACAGGACCACCGCCTGAATAATAAACATATACAGCAGCGCTGAAAGCGGCTTGCGGTTGGCGGCCTTGCCGCCGATGATGTTGCCGATGGCAATCGCAATGCCATACAGAAGCAGAAGGAAAGCTACGGTTGTCTCGCCAAAGCCGGTAATGTCATGCAGCAGAGGAGACAGATACGTAAAGACGACGAAGGTGCCACCGTATCCGAGAGCCGTTATCAGGAAAGCAAGCAGCAGCCGTCCGTTGGTAATGAGCCTGATCTGATCCCGTACCGGGGTTTTGACCCCCTTCCGCAGATTGCCGGGAACGAGAATCAAATTGGCGATCAGAGCAATGATGCCAATCACGGCTATGGTTAGAAAGGCTGCACGCCAGCCGAGCTGCTGGCCGATAAACGTGCCGAAGGGTACGCCGGTAATCGTGGCCACGGTCAATCCGGAGAACATAATGGCAATGGCGCTTGCCCGCCGGTTCGGCGCGACAAGGTCAGCCGCAATGGTTGAGCCGATCGACATAAATACGCCATGCGAGAACGCGGAAATAACCCGTGCCGTAAGCAGCAGCCCGATTCCGCTTGAGAAGGCCGCAAGCGAATTGCCAGCGATGAAGATGATCATAATCCAGATCAGCAGCGTTTTTCTTGGTATTCCTGAAGTTAAAGAGGTTAATACCGGAGCGCCAAAAGTAACGCCCAGCGCATATAAAGTGACCGTCAGTCCGGTCATCGTTACAGATATATTCAAGTCTTCAGCGATAAGGGGAAGCAGTCCCACGCTGATGAACTCAGTTGTCCCGATTGCAAAAGCGCTGATAGCGAGAGCCAGCAGCGACAAAGTACTGCGTTTAGTGTCCGAGGACATGTTCAGTTCCACTCCTATTTTTTTATTTTTATGCCGGCCGGCAAATGCTATTATGGATGCTTCACACGAAAAAGAATAGTACATACTTCGAAGTACTATAGGCACTTACAGGTACCTATAGGAGGAAACGGGGGAAAAAAAGCCGGAATCCTGAGTATCCAGGAGCCCGGCTCTTCCGTTTGCAGATCGTTTATGTGGATGGTTCAAAGTATTTGCTTTAAACCTCTACTGTTTGGCCTTCTTGTTCAATATGCTTTTCGCCCCAGGCACACATGGCATCCAGGACAGGCTTCAGGGACCAGCCGTAACCGGTCAGGGAATACACGACCTTGGGCGGAACCTGCTCAAATATTTGCCGCTTCACAAGTCCGTCATCTTCCAGTTCCCGCAGCTGCTGTGTGAGCATCTTCTGCGTAATGCCAGGCATTAGTCTCTTTAGTTCGCTGGTGCGTTTGTCGCCTTTATCCAGATGACACAAAATAACCGCCTTCCATTTGCCGCCCATCACCTCAAGGGTTGCTTCCACCGGGATATTGTAAGCCATATGTTTACCTCCTGAAAAAATATAGTGAGATGCTTTGATCTCTATAGGATCTGAAAGTATATAGGGTTCTTTCAGAGATGTACATATCCGTCAAGGAACTACAATCTATGATAACACTACAAGGGAAAAAGTAAACAAGTGTGAAGAATGGCGATTTTTACGGGATCATGTCGAAAAAACACGGAAAATATATTATATTATCTCAAGTGGATATTCCACCATTTATGCAAAGGGCAAACTTGCCGAAAGGCAAGGACGCAAAGCTGCAGGCCTAAGGAAACTATCATGGATCTATGGCGGCTGGGCTACCTTAAATCGGAGGGAGAAATAGCAGGGTGAGCAGTATTTATCAATCGGATGTGGAATTTGTATACAGACGTGGAGAAACCAGGCTTGAAGAGTGCCAAATTACTTGCGAAACGGGGAAAAGGCCTACGATTGGAGACTTCTCCGATAAGTTCAAAGAATACGGCATTGAGACGAGACTGCATGATTTATACAGCATGACTTTTAAACCCGTTGACCCGTTGACTACAGAGATCATATCGATCCGGGTGATTCGGACATTTCAAATGCGTTAATGATTAAGCATTGGAGGGATTTTCCTCCGGTGCTTTTTCATTTTCCGGTGGTCTTCAAAAGATCTTCACAAGTTTAGGATAAACAGAATGGTGAAAGTAATAGGCAGGAGGACTCTTACATATTCGGAATGGTATAATTCCGGTATAACTTGGGCGTACGGAGGGACAGGCCTTGAAAACCATTCTGGTGGTGGATGACGAACAGAAAATTCGCGAGGTACTCGCTTCTTATTTACAGAAGGAGCATTTTCACGTGCTGGAAAGTGTGAGCGGGGAGGAAGCGTTGGCTGTACTGCGCAGCCAGCGGGTTGACCTGTTGATATTGGATCTGATGCTGCCCGGCATGGAAGGGGAGACCGTCTGCCTGGAGGTGCGCAAATTCAGCCCGGTACCGATTCTTATGCTCACTGCCAAGGTAGCTCAGGCGGACCGCATCAGCGGATTATCCATCGGAGCAGATGACTACATGATCAAGCCCTTTGATCCGAATGAGGTGGTTGCCAGAGTAAAAGCAATCCTGCGCCGGACAGATGATTCGCAGCTATTGGCGGACGTCATCTCTTTTAATGGGGGGCATCTCCGTATCGATTCACTGAAAAATCAGGTGTACAGGTATGAAGAGCCGATCAGCCTTACACCTAGTGAGTACAAGCTGCTGCTTCTGCTCGCCAAATATCCGCAGCGCCGCTTTCCGCGGGAGGAGCTGGTCGACAGGGTGATGGGCTTCGGGTTTGACGGTGATATCCGCATTATCGATCAGCATGTTAAAAATGTACGGCAAAAGATCGAACAAGATCCACGCAATCCGCGCTATATTATTACGGTGTACGGCTTCGGCTACCGGTTTGGCGGTGAGGGCTGATGTTCAACCGGCTGTATATCCGGCTGGCTGTGATCATCGTCGGCATGGCTGCTGGTATCGTTGCCATTTTTGCCGTGATCAGCGTATTTGCCACTCATTATCATATCTCGATGTATATGGAGCAGGTCTCACCGGCGAGTAAAAGAATGTCCCCATTGATGGATCACCTGGAGAGTGCCCTGATTCAGTCGATCCTGCTGACAGGGTTGTTTTCGCTGCTGCTGGCGCTGATTATCGGGGTCTATTTTGCAAAACGCATCTCCCGCCCGCTTGTCCGCATGAAACAGGCCGCCGAACGGATCAGCAGTGGCAGCCTGGACGCCCGTGTCAGCACGGAAGGCCAGGATGAAATCGCGGAGCTCGGGACTTCCCTGAACCGACTGTCCGAGCAGCTGCAGCGACAGCAGTCACTCCGCATGTCCATGTCGCAGGACATTGCCCATGAGCTGCGCACACCGCTAACAACGTTGAAAAGCCACATGAGGGCCTTGGAGGACGGAGTCTGGGAGCCGACGCCCGCGCGGATTCACTCCTGCCTGGAGGAGGTGGAGCGCCTGATCCAGCTCGTCAGTGAACTGGAGGAGCTGAATGTAATGGATTCGCCGGAATTCCAGCTTTCACGGAAAGAGGAGAATCTGCGTTTGATTGTTGGAAAGGCTGCTGCACTGATGGAAGCTGCTTTTCTTGAGAAAGGGGTGCAGCTCCGATACGAGGGCGTTTCAGATGTCAGGCTGCTTATGGATGCGGACCGCATGAAACAGATTCTGGTGAACCTGTTGACCAATGCTCTTCACCATACGCCTGCCGAGGGGATTGTAAGAGTCGAGGAGCGTAAGGAAAAGTGGGCAGTGTGCCTTGTAATCAGCGATACAGGACCCGGAATTTCGGCGGAGGATTTGCCGTATATTTTTGAAAGGTTTTATCGGGGAGACAAGTCGAGGAATCGGCAGACAGGCGGAAGCGGCATGGGACTGGCGATTGTGAAAAAGCTGGTGGAGGCTCATGGCGGCGAGGTGTGGGCGCAAAGCGATAACAGCGGGGCGCGCTTTTATATTCGGTTGCCTATGTGATATTTTCAAATGAAGCGACAGGAGCTTTGAAGGGCGGGGAAATCGTTGGATATTCGCAGTATTGCTAAGGAAAGCGTCTGGCGTATCAGGCATGAGGTGATGTGGCCTGACAGGGAGCTTGCATTTGTTCAGCTGGAGGATGATGATATGGGGCGTCATTATGGTCTTTTTGTCGGGGAGCGGCTGGTGTCGGTCGTATCCTTGTTTATTGATCGGGACGAAGCCCAATTCCGTAAGTTTGCGACGCTGGAGGCGGAGCAGGGCAAGGGATACGGCAGCAGGCTGCTGCGGCATGTGATGGAAGAGGCAGAGCAGGCGGGGGTAAAACGGATCTGGTGCAACGCCCGCCGGGAAAAGGCGGCATTTTACCGCAAGTTTGGGTTGAGGGAAACAGATCGTACGTTTGTAAAGGGCGGCAAGGAGTATGTCATTATGGAATATCCGATTACATTTCTCCACGGAACTTCTTGATCCTTGTTCTTTGATTACGGATGGCCGAGATCATGGGCAATAACTTGGGTTCAAAATCTACCGCTCTTTTTTGTTTTTTATGGTATATTTATGTAACATGATCGAAATCGGCTAATGGACGGTTGGCAATCATCTCCGAAAGGAGGTGGTGCTAGTGGTCGAAGTAAAAGATGTATTCCTAATCCTATTCGCGTTTGGGAGTTTCATTTTAGCGCTTCTCACCTACTTAAAGAAAAAGTAGACCGTCCTGTACAGGGATAGCGGTCTACTTTTTCTGATTGTCACCTTGTCACAAGCAACCGTCTTTTACGCGGTCAGATCATGTGATGAGTCGGAGTGTACCACCACTTCGGCTCTTTGTTTATACATTACCACAATAAGGGCAAAATATTCAAGGATGTGAATGACTGGGGGCGGGGCTTAGTGTTAGCAATGAGAAAACCGCTATGTTACCGATGTAAATCATCAAGCGAAATCGGGGCTGAGCCGGAATTCAATTAACAAACTATACAGGGAAACGAACATAGAAACGGTAAAACTGGAAACCCTGTTTAAGCTTTGTGATACCTTCAATTGTGAATTGTCTGATTTGATTGAGTATATCCCAGAACACGCAGGAAAGGAAAGTATATGACCAACAAGCTGTATTACAATTCCACATACATAACGGAATGGGAGAGCAGAATCACGCAGAAGCTTGAACGAGACGGGCGGAAGCTGGTTGTGCTGGAAGAGACGGCATTTTACCCTGCCGGAGGGGGCCAGCCCTGCGACACTGGAACCTTGAACAGAATCCCTGTACTGGACGTATTCAGCGAGGGAGACACGGTATTCCATGAAGTTGAACGGTTGCCGGAAGAGGAGAATGCCGTTTGCAAGCTGGACTGGGGCCGCAGATGGGACCATATGCAGCACCACAGCGGCCAGCATTTGCTGTCAGCGGTCATTCTCAGGCTGCTTGGCGCAAAGACGCTCAGCTTTCATCTGGGCCAGGAGGAGTGCACCATCGATGTTGAACTGCCCGAGCTGACCCGAGCGCAGATGGAGGCGGTGGAACAGGAGGTTAACGCGGAAATTTACCGGAACCGTGCCATCAGCAGCTACTTTGTGACAGAAGAGCAATTGCAGAACATCACGCTGGTGAAACAGCCGAAGGTAACGGAAAATATCCGTATCGTCGAAATCGAAGGCATCGAGCACAACGCCTGTGGCGGTACGCATGTTAGCCGGACCGGTGAGCTGGGGCTCATCAAGCTCCTCAAGACGGACAAGCAAAAGGGAAATACCCGGATCTCTTTCAAATGTGGAGTCCGCGCGCTTCAGGATTATAATGAAAGCCTCCGTATCCTCGAAGTTGTAGCAGGGAAGTTTAACACAGGCCGTCAGGATATCTTGGGCCGATTTGAAAAATGGGAGCAGGAACAGACCCGGTTGCGGACTCGTGTGGATGAGCTGCAGCAGCGGCTTGACGAATATGAAATGAAGGAGCTGCATGCAGCGGCAGAAGGACCTGTCCTGGTGCATGTATTTGCGGACAAGCCCGCCAAGGAACTGCAGCCTTTCGCCGTCAAGCTGACCAGCGGCCGGGACATTCTCGTTCTGCTGGCAACCGAAGCGGACAACAAGCTCCTGCTGTTCCACAACGGATCGCTGGATGTCGCGTGTGGCGCTTTTTTCAAGCAGCATCTGAGCAGCTTCGGCGGCAAAGGCGGAGGCAATAACCAATCGGCTCAGGCCGGGTTTGCGTCTGCGGAGGACATGCGGCGTTTTATCGATTTTGCACGCAAGGAGCTTAACCACGCTGCTGCTCCGGATGCTCCACATACATCCTGAACAGCTGAATATATAACGCGGCACTGATGAGTGCAAACAACAATATGAGACTGAGTACGCCCATTGGCGGCACCCAGGTGGACAGGAACACGGTGATTGGCGCCAAAAACCTTCCGATCGTGGGCTGCAAGCTGTCCGCCGCCATGTACTGGGCTCTTGCGTGCTCCGGGGCATAACGGCTGATAAAGCTCTGTGTCACCGGAGAGCGCACCATTTCCCCGAAAGTAAAGATCACTGTAACGAAAAAGAGGTACCATATATTGCTGCCCAAGCCGAGAGCAAAGGTGCCCACCCCCGACAGCAGCGAAGACAGAATAAACACATTCCGCTCCTTCCAGCTTCCGAGCCATTTTGTAACCGGAAGGATAAAGAGAACAAATAACAGGCCGTTAAAGCCCAGCACCCACCCAAAAATATCCGTACCCGTAAGCACGGGCGAATCCGCAATCCACGGAAAAAAAGGCTGAGCCGGCACCTCATTGATGATATAAACCGGCAAATAGAGGTCCAACTGCAGGATCGACACCATCGCACAGATACCTGCCAGCGTATACACCAGGAATACCTTATCCCGAAAAATAATGCCATAGCTCTGCCACTGCTTCCTGAATACACTGGAGATTGAAGCGGAAGCTTCCGCTTTATTCCCGGATGGTGGCGATGTTTCATGAATCATGAAATAAATGGCGATAAAATACAGCAGCATAATGGCCGAGCAGGTCCACAGCAGCTCCTGCCGGTAATGGAAAAAGAAAACGGCTCCCAGCGCAGGCCCGAGCACGGCGCCAAGATTATTGGCTGTCGAAAATGTGGCGAATATCTCCCGGCGGTGTTCTGCGGGAACCAGGTCCGCAACCATGGCGGCGCTTGCAGGCCTGTAGATGGCCCCTCCCAGCCCAATGCCGATAAATGCGACATAATCGATCCAATGGGACGGCGACAGGGCGAAGCATGCGAACATTACCATTTGCAGCGACACACCCAGCAGCATGATGGGACGCCGTCCTGCCCGGTCCGCCATTGCTCCACCAAGCAGCGCGCCGAGGATGCTGAAGACCGGAGGAACAGTCATCAACATGCCGGCGATATCATTGCCTAATGCCTGGCCGAAATAAACGGTTATAAAGGGAAAGTACATCCAAAAGAGCATGTTAAACAAGGCTTCCCCGATTAACCGGACCTTCAAATTGCTATTCCATACACGAATTTGCACAATATCCTCCCCAAGTCTTACCTATTGCGTAAAGTATCCCGCGGGTAAAACAAACTATAGAACATTTCCCAGGAAAAATATAGACTAATGATATATCTGAAAGCGAATACAGGAAGGGGTCAAGCAATATGATCACGGAAAAGATTAAACTGAGCGAAGAAAACGAAGACGTTTACCTGCAAACTTATCTTTTACATAACTCCGGGCAGTTTGGTACAGACCAGCGGCGCCCTGCGGTGATTATCTGTCCCGGCGGCGGGTACAACCACACCTCCGACCGCGAAGCCGAGCCTGTTGCCCTGCGCTTTCTCGCCCAGGGCTTTCATGCTTTTGTACTTAGATATTCAGTGGGGCAGGCAGCGCGGTTTCCGCAGCCTTTTCTGGATACGGCGCGGGCGATTGCTCTCGTAAGGGACAGAGCGGAGGAATGGCTGGTGGATGCGGACCGGATCGCGGTATGCGGATTTTCGGCAGGAGGCCATGTGGCAGCGGCTTCAGGCGTTCTCTGGAACAAGCCGTTCATCCATGAGGCGCTGCAGGAAGAACCCGCCAAGCTCAAGCCGAACGCGCTGATCCTTGCCTATCCGGTCATTCATTTTAACGATTGGCCGCGCAGCGCCGTCTCGACGGCAGAAGAGGGCTTGACTGAAGCAGAGCGGACCTTTGCGAATATTTTCGGTACGCCGCATCCTGAACAGGAGTTGAGAGACCAGTACGGGTTCCACCTGCATGTCGATGCGTCGGTACCGCCATCCTTTCTATGGCATACGGCTGACGATCCGGTCGTAAGCGTCCGGAATTCACTGGATTTTGCTGCAGCGCTGACAGAGCATCAGGTTCCTTATGAGCTGCACGTATTTCCGCAAGGAGTGCACGGCTTGTCCCTGGCCGATGAGACGACCGCCACAGGACCCCAGCATGTGAATGAACGGTGTCAGATATGGATCGACCTTGCTACTACCTGGCTTAAGGACTTATACAGATAAAAGGGTAGGCACAGGAAGAAGCGCATGATGTTTAATAAAATTTCTCCTTTTTTTCGCGGAGGTTCAATGAAAAAAATAATACTTATAGGATCAGGAGGTTCCGGCAAATCAACATTGGCTCAAAAATTAGGAGAAATCTTATTCATAGAAGTTTATCATTTGGATGCAATCTTTTGGAAACCCGGCTGGATCGCTACACCCAAAGAGGAACAGAAAGCCGTTCAAAAGGAGCTGACAAGTCGCAAGAGTTGGATTATCGACGGCAACTATGGCTCTACAATGGACATTAGACTGCAGGCCGCTGACACGATTATTTTTTTGGATTTGTCAAAATGGGTATGCCTTTACCGTGTTCTCAAGAGGAGATTTCAATACCGCAATAAAAAGAGGGAAGACATGGGAGAAGGCTGCGAAGAAAGAATCGATTTTAGATTTTTGAGATGGGTCTGGGAATACCCTGAAAAACATAAGCCACAAATTTTAGAAAAGCTCAATCGATTATCAAAGGAAAAAGAGATAATCATTCTAAAGTCGCGAAATGACGTGCAGGAGCTGCTAGAAAGAGTGAAATTATTGAAGTAGGGAATGCATTGACTGATGTGAAACTACTCAAAAAAATGAGAGGAACATGGGACTATTGGGAGCGTAAAATATGAAGCACTGGCTGGCCCCGTACCCTGATGCATGTTCGTCCCCAGACCGCATACAGTAGTAGTAACACTATACTGCACATACGGCTGAGGGAGGAAATCATGAAGGTTCTTATTCTTGTAAGAGAAGATCAGGGAGCTGGAGACAGCGGAATGTCCGAAGAGGAACGCTGTCTCTCCTATGCTGAAGCACAGCAATGGGTTCAAGTTGGGGTGCGTGAGCTGGACGGGCAGGAAGGCGGGATGTGGGAGCCGCTGGGCAGACAGCTTGCGGAGACGGGTGCTGCTGCCCTGTTAACGGCTGACCTTTCACGGGTGACGGATAATATGCATGAGTTCATACGTTTTCTGAAAATGCTGGAGCAGCATCACGCCAAGCTGTATACGGTCAAGGACGGAGAGGTAGTAGACTTTTCTGCTGTCTAATCCTCTTCAAGCGCCCATGCGCCGCTGCGGAAAATCGGCTCCATGCGTCCGTCCCGCGTTTCCCCGTCGATGTCTATGGACGCGGATCCGACCATGAAATCGACATGGACCAGGCTTTGATTGATTCCCGCCGCCGCGAGCTGCTCATTGGAAAGCAGGCGGCCGTTCTCCAGGGAGGAAGCAAAGCCGCGGCCCAAGGCCAGATGGCAGGATGCATTTTCATCGAACAATGTATTATAGAAGATCAGATTTTCGCCGGAAATGGGAGAGCTATGCGGGACAAGTGCAATTTCGCCCAGATAACGCGCTCCTTCATCCATGTCTAATATGCTTTTTAATGCCTCATATCCTTCCTCCGCTTCAAAATCCACCACCCTGCCTTGCTCAAAACGGAGTGTGAAGTTATTGATCAGGCTGCCACGGTAGCTTAACGGCTTGGTGCTGCGAATGACACCGTTCGTTCCTTCTCTATGCGGCGTAACAAAGACCTCTTCGGTTGGCACATTGGGATTGAAGGCGTGCCCCTGCTCGTTATCGGCCACGCCGCCGCGCCAGATGTGGGAGTCAGGCAGCTCAACCGTCAGCTCTGTACCAGGGGCGCGGTAATGCAGCCTACGGTACTGCTTCGCAGTTAGCAGCTCTCTCTGCCGGCGCAGAGCTTCATTATGACGGTGCCACGCCTGCACGGGGTCTGGCTGGTCAATCCGGACGGAGCGGAAGATTGCCTGCCAAAGGGCACTCACGGCGTCTTCCGGTGCAAGCTGCGGATAAACCTTGCGCGCCCAGGCGAAGGATGGGACAGCAATAATGGACCAGGTCATTTTGTAGGAAACCACGTAATCTTCCCATTTCTTTAAGGCTTCGCCTGAAGCCTTCGAACGAAGGGCAATTCGCCGGGGATCAACGGAACGCAGCAGCTCCGGATCGCTGGATTGGATGGATAGAAAGGCCCCGTTTTTTTCCGCAATCTCTTCATAAGCCTGCACCTTCCAGCGCGGGAATTCCCGCAGCGCCTGTTCGGGAGCCAGCTCGTACATCAGCTTTGTGCTCGCTTCGTCAAGCCACTCAATATGCACCTGAAAAGCTCCCTTCTCATACGCCTTGCGGCTAATGAGCCGGACAAGCTCGGGTGAGTGGATGGGAGCCTGAATCCACAATTCCTGTCCAGGCTGTAGGTTCACCGCAATCTCCACCGCCAATTCCGCGTATTTCTCCAGACTGTGATCAAAATTCATAATTTATTGCCTCCTCACCGCCGGTTGAACCGGTGTTTGAAAATATCGGGAAGTATAATAATCGGAGTACGAACTTCCTGATTTCGCTGAAAACTTCCGCTAAATGTGGCCTGATTCTTGGAAGCACGTCGGCAGATGTTTTGCTTGTCTCGGCTGAAAGCGCTCGCACTGATGTATAATCTATACATTAACATATTGGGACGGAAAAATAGAATTAGCAACTGAAGATTGACAGGACCAAACCCGATTGGAGTGATGACATTGTATATGCAGGGGCGGGAGCCTTTTTTGCGGAAAATCGAGCTGGATCGAAGCCGTGTGCCGTCCTTTGGGCAATATCCGTTTCATCTCGGGCCGATCCGGAAGCTGAGTGAGCTGCCGTTTCACCCCGGTGTCACATATATCGTAGGTGAGAACGGAATGGGGAAATCCACTCTGCTGGAAGCCATCGCTGTCGCGTGGGGGTTCAATGCGGAGGGTGGGACGAAAAATTTTTCTTTCTCAACCCAGGCTACACACTCGGAGCTGCATGAGTATATCCGGCTGGTGCGGGGGACGCGCAGGGCGCGTGACGGTTTCTTTTTCAGGGCGGAAAGCTACTACAATGTAGCAACAAATATCGATGAGCTGGACAGGGAACTGGGCGGCCCTCCTATCATTGCGTCTTACGGCGGAAAATCGCTGCATGAGCAGTCGCATGGGGAGTCTTTTTTCGCGGCCTTCATGAACCGCTTCGGCGGCAACGGTCTATATATTCTGGATGAGCCGGAGGCCGCGTTATCCCCGTTAAGGCAGATGGCCATGCTGGCCCGTATTCATGAACTGGTCAGGCAGAATTCCCAGTTTATCATTTCCACGCATTCACCGATACTGATGGCCTACCCGGGGGCTCGTATTTATAATCTGCATCCGGAAGGCATCGAAATCAAGGCACTGGAGGAAACGGATCACTATATTATTATGAAAGAGTTTCTGAACAACAAGGATAAAATGATCAGAGAGCTGTTTGGAGAAAATGAGTGAATCGGACCGATTGTGACCATGCTAAATTTGGAAAATATGATACAATAAAGGTATCTTTAGAAAGGAGCTGAACTTATGACTATCTTATGGTTCGTCCTTTTTGCAGCATGTGCATGGGGGCCGCTCATCTGGCATAACATTGCGGTCAGCAAACGTATTGCCCACGAAGAAAAGAAAGCGGGACGTGACTTGACGAATGAGATTAATCCATTTACAGGCGGCCGGTAATGATTGCATACCCTTGAGGGCTCAAGCGAATTGAAGGGATTTCTGGAAAACAGAGTTTTTCAGAGTCCCTTTTTTGTCAGAATAGATAGAGAACATGATGGTAAAAGGAGACTTTGTCGTGCAAGCGCCATTACATACTCTTTTCCGCCCGATACAGGCTAATGGTAGAACCGCATCAAATAAATATACGGAAAGGCTGCCTTCCAGGCTGCTGGCCCCGTTTGTGGCCTGTTACTGGATGTCCGAGCCTGCGCCGGCAGAGGAGATGGAACCGGGAACTGCGTCCCTTTTAAAAATGCCTCGGCAGGGAGTAGTCGACCGGGTTATCCCGGACGGGTGCAGCGATATATTGTTTGTGCATGATGTCTGCAGAAATACATACAGCATCCTGTTTTCAGGTTTTATGGACAGGCCTTTATCATTGACTACGACTTTGATGATCCGAAACGGACATTCGGGGTAAGATTTTTTCCGGGTGGAGCTCACTTGCTGCTTGGTCTGCCTTTGGGGGATACGGCGAATTCTCATTTGGCTTTGGACGCCGTATGGCCTGAACTGGTCAGGGAAATCGGGGAGAGGGTATTTGAAGAAAACTCCTTTGCGGGCAAGGTTCGGCTCATGGAATCGTTTTTGTTAACCGGAGTCGGCAACGGAAAAACAACAAACGACAGTTTGGTGAGCAACCTGCTTTATCGGGTTTTTACCGGCAGAGGCAATACAAGCATACAAGAGCTGGCTGCGAGAGAGGTCATCAGCACAAGGCAGATGAACCGTATTTTTCAACAGTGGATCGGGACTACCCCGAAGAGATTCAGCGATGTGGTGCGGTTCCAGGCGGCCATGAACGGTATGAAAAAAGCGGGAAGGATCAGCGGTGCAGCCTTTGCATTGGATTATGGCTACTATGATCAGGCTCATATGATACGGGATTTCAACCGTTTTTACGGGGCTTCGCCGCTGGTGGCGCTTGGAGAGTTTGTCGGCATGTCCGATTAATACAATGAAAAATGAGAGATGATTGTTAATCTGAAAACGAAAACGGCAGCAAGAAAGAAATTTGAACAAGGGGGACTTTAATTATGAAACCGCGCTTTTCTGTACTTACATTGGGAGTGGATGATCTGGAGCGGGCCGTGGCCTTTTATCGTGACGGATTGGGGCTGCAGACGGAGGGGATTGTCGGGCAGGAGTTTGAGCATGGCGCTGTTGCCTTTTTTGATTTGCAGGCAGGGCTGAAGCTGGCTGTATGGCCGCGCAAGTCGCTCGCACATGATACCGGAATTCCGCTGCAGGCAGCCAGTCCCGGTGAATTTACAATCGGGCATAATGTCGGAAGCAAGGAAGAAGTGGATCAGGTCATGGAAGAAGCGAGGAAAGCAGGCGCAGTGATCAAGGTTCCTGCGCATGATGCTTTTTGGGGAGGGTATTCGGGTTATTTTCAAGACCCTGACGGTCATTTGTGGGAGGTAGTCTGGAATCCGGCGTGGGAATTCGCGGACTAAGTTTAAGGCTACGTGCAGCTCTTAAAGGTGAAATTGGCTGGGGAAGTTCTGGTTGGGCAACAACCTGACGACCAAGAATTAGTATAAGAACCAAAAATGGATGCATATGATGTACATCAGCACTTTCAGGCATTATGATTGGACAAAATCCTGGAGAAGGAGCGAAAGGATGAAGGGTCCAATGATAGATCAATGGAATGCTGTAGTCAGTCCGGTAACGGTGGAGCCTGCAGCCCAGGGAAAGCTCGGCGGAAGCAGCTTTATGGTCAAGGATGTGTTTGCGGTGCGCGGTTGCACGAACGGTGCAGGCAATCCGCGCTGGCTGGAGACACATGGTCCGGCTGAGGAGCATGCGGAAGTGGTGAGCCTGCTGCTGCAGGCAGGGGCACGGCTGACCGGCACGACACACACGGATGAGCTGATGTTCAGCCTGAACGGGGAAAATGTCCACTACGGGACCCCCGTGAACCCGAAGGCACCCGGCTGTATCCCCGGAGGGTCCTCCAGCGGCTCGGCGGTCGCGGTGGCCGCCGGGCTTGCCGATTTTGCCCTGGGTACGGATACCGGGGGATCGGTACGCGTCCCGGCTTCATACTGCGGCGTATACGGCATGCGTCCGACACATGGAAGCGTAAGCGCTGCGGGGGTGATCCCGCTTGCCGCCAGTTTCGACACGGTCGGCTGGATGGCGAGCGGTCCCGAGCTGCTGCGGAGCGCAGGAGATGTGCTTCTGCCGCCGTCGGCTTCCGGGAATTCCGGCTTCCGCAGGGTCATTACCGCCGAAGACGCCTGGGGGCGGGCGGACCGGGAGAGTGCGGAGGCGCTGGATCCGTATCTGAGTCTGCTCCGGGGAGCAGGAGGCAGCCATGAGTCTGTGCAGCTGGCGCAGGAGGGGCTGTCCGAATGGATGACGATGTTCAGAACGATCCAGGGCTATGAAATTTGGCAGCAGCACGGTCCCTGGATTGAACGCGAGCAGCCCGTATTTGGGCCGGATATCGCCCAGCGTTTCGCATGGGCCGGTACGATTGAGCGGGCGGACTATGAGAAAGCAGAAGGCCGCCGCCAGCAGGTACGGCAAGCGCTGGCAGATCTGCTGCGGGAGGACGGTGTGCTGGTCATCCCAACAACCACCGGGACGGCGCCGGCGTTGGGGCAGAAGGGACCGCAGCTGGAGGAGCGCAGATCCAATACAATGCAGCTGACCTGCATCGCCGGTCTGGCAGGGCTGCCGCAGATTACGATTCCCGCTGCCGAGGTGGGGGGCTGTCCTGTCGCCATTTCCGTCATCGCAGGCCCGGGGCAGGACCGCCGCCTGCTGGATTGGGTCGCCGCGCTGGTTCCGGCAGTAAGGGGGAACCTATGAGCATGACACCAGTCACGGGCACGCAGGCGATGGTCGTCAGCCCCCATTATCTGGCAAGCGCAGCCGGATCGCGCATCCTGCAGCAGGGCGGCAACGCTTTTGACGCGGCGGTGGCGGTAAGTGCCTGTCTTGCCGTTGTCTATCCCCATATGACAGGACTGGGAGGCGACGCCTTCTGGCTGACATACAGCAGCCGGGAGGGAGCGGTCAGGGCTTATAACGCGAGCGGCCGTGCGGGCGGCCGGATCACCGCCGCCTGCTTTGCGGGGGAAGCCGCCATCCCGCAGCGGGGCCCACGCAGCGTCATTACCGTGCCGGGCATGGTGGACGGCTGGGATGCCGTGCTGCGGGAATACGGCTCAATGACGCTGGCGGAGGTGCTTGAGCCCGCGATCCGCTATGCGCTGGAGGGCTTCCCGTTGTCGCCGGATCAGCATGCCACTACGGCCGAGCGGTTTGATGTGCTGGCGGCTTATCCGCAGACGGCCGCCATCTATCTGCCGGGAGGCAGGGTTCCGGAGCGGGGCAGCCGCTTTGTGCAGGCCGCGCTGGGCAGGAGCCTGCAGCAGCTCGCAGAGGAAGGCCGGGACGCGTTCTATATCGGCAGCATTGGCCAGGAGATTGTCCGTTCCCTTGCGGAAGTGGGCGGTCTGCTGCGGCTGGAGGATTTTGCGCGCCATACGGGGGAATGGGCAGAACCGATCAAAGGCAGCTACCGCGGTCTCGACCTGTACCAGGTCCCGCCGAATTCGCAGGGCTTTACGGGTATTATGGCGCTTCATATTCTTGAGCAGTTTGATTTGCGCAGCATCGAGCATGGCTCGTATGAATACTATCACCTGCTTGTGGAGGCGCTGAAGCTGAGCTTCCGCGACCGCAACCGGTATTTGACGGACCCGTGCTTCTCCTCCATCCCGCTGAAGCATCTGCTGTCCAAGTCGTACGCCGCCGAGCTGGCGGCTTGTATCGAGATGGAACGGTCGCTGCCGATGGATACGGAGCCGGTAGGCAATGATACGGCGTATGCGGCGGTGGTGGATGCGGAGGGCAATGCCGTCTCTTTTATCCAGAGCCTGTATTTTGAATTCGGCTCAGCCGTTATTGGAGGAGACACGGGCATTCTGCTGCAGAACCGGGGCTCGTTCTTTTCCCTTGATCCGTCACATGTGAACAGACTGGAGCCTGACAAGCGGACGTTTCATACGCTGATGCCCGCGATGGCCTGCCGCAACGGGAAGCCGTATATTTTGTACGGCACCCAGGGAGGGGAAGGCCAGCCCCAGACGCAAACCGCATTGCTGACACGTATGGTCGATTACGGCATGGATCCGCAGACGGCCGTTCATGAACCGCGCTGGGTGTGGGGCAGAACGTGGGGGGACGAGACGCAGGGGTTGAGACTGGAGGGCCGGATCGCCGAGGAAGTACGGCGGCGCTTGCAGCAGGCCGGGCACACGGTGAACACGGTTGCGGATTTCGCTGGAGTTATGGGACATGCACACGCTATAATGATCGACGAAAACGGCTTCCGCATCGGCGGTACGGACCCCCGCTGTGATGGAGCGGCCATCGGCTGGTAATCGACAGGTACGGGACACAGATTGTTGAAAATCGAATATTGGAAATGCCCTGATCAGGAAGGAAGCTGAGTATCTTTCTTGGATCAGGGCTTTTTTGCTGTTTTTTTGCCGCTGACGTGCAATTTTTTGCTCTTCGTAATACTTTCGCCATGTTCGCCGGGCTGGTAATAAGCGATGATGAAGGAGGTTGATGACACGAAAGGCATTACCGAGGCAGGGATTTCAGACGTCCCGCAGTGCCCGCCCCATTGGGCAGAGGTATCCTGTATGCTCTTTCGGCTCAATCCATCAGGGTTCGATTCCCACTCGCCTGTCACGCGACTTTGGTAAAGATTCGATTTGGTATCGAAAGAAAATTATTGAGAACCTGCACAGGAATCCCACACCTGGCCAAGACGGCAGGAGCCGGAATGCTGGCTATGCGGCTCGCGGATATCGGTTGGAGCGGGCGCTGCCACATTCCGCGAAAAAGTGGGTGAAACCCCGGGCTGCAATCTTGAGTGCGTGGTCCCGCTCGCATCCTTTCCCGGGAGACGGCAGCCGCCATTCCTCCCTCAAGCGCGGCCCCGCCCGCATTCCGGAGGGATTCCAGGCGCAGGTCCCACCAACAAGACGCAAACACACAAGTTGCATATCCGAAAGCACGGCGGCTTTTAGCGTCGGCTTTTACATAGAGGAGTGATGCATATGTTTAAGAAAATTACGATTACATCCGGCGAGCGCGGTCTGCTGTTCCGCAAAGGAAGCTACGTGAAAATGCTGCAGCCGGGGACATATCGCCTGAAAACCTTTCAGGAGGAAACGGTGACGGTCATGAGCACGGCTGAGCCATTTTTCGTACCTGAAATGGATTTGAATCTGTTTCTGCAGGACGAGGAGCTGCTGGGGCAGCTCGCCGTTGTCCAGGTGCAGGATTACGAATATGTCCTTCATTATGCGGATGATCGATTTGCAGAGCTGCTGACAGCTGGTAAATATGCCTTCTGGAATGTGCTGAAGGAACACAAATTCGTCACAGTGGATGTACGTGAGCCGGAGATCGTTCCCGGGGTCGAGCCTACGGTGTTGCCGAAAACGGCGGGCTTCTGGTACATGCAGGAGGTTGCGAGCTATGAGCGGGGTGTGCTCTATTACAACAATGTGCTGCAGCGTGAGCTTGAACCCGGCAAATATTATTTTTGGAAGGGGCCGGTGACGGCCGCAGTGCGGACGATTGATCTGCGCCAGCAGCAGCTGGACTTGATCGGGCAGGAGATCATGACGGAGGATAAAATCACGCTGCGTCTGAACTTCGTCTGCCAGTACCGGATCACCGATCCGATGGTCGCACTGGAGTTCAAGGATTTTGAGGACCAGATCTATATTTTGCTGCAGCTCATGCTGCGTGAATATGTCGGTACCCTGAAGCTGGATGATCTGCTGCGCAGAAAGCAGGAGATTGCGGATTTCATCCTGACCCGTCTGTCCGAGAAAAGCGGGGAATACGGCGTGCGGTTCCTTTCCGCGGGGGTGAAGGATATCGTTCTGCCGGGCGAGATCAAGGACATTCTGAACACGGTGCTGCTGGCGGAGAAAAAGGCGCAGGCCAACCTGATTATGCGCCGGGAGGAAACGGCTTCCACCCGCAGCCTGCTGAACACGGCGAAACTGATGGATGAGAACGTCACCCTGTACCGGCTGAAGGAGCTGGAGTTCCTGGAGAAAATCAGCGAGAACATCGGCAACATTTCGCTATCGGGCGGAAGCAATCTGCTGGAGCAGCTGAATGCGCTGGTGAGCTCCAAGGAAAACGGTTGACAGGTCAATCCAACGCTTGAACAGCTGCCGCTGTGAAAGCGTTGGATTTTTTGCGTCATAACAATTGACGAGCATCACATTACCGCTTAATATTAAAAAATCAACGCCTGTATGTTGTCGGTGTGCCCGGCAGCATTATGCATATTTTATCGCTTTGTCCGGTCAAAGCAACGATGCGTAGAAGCATTGAACAATCATGCTTTATAAGCTTGCAAGATGAACTTTTTTATACTATTGGTTTACTAAAGAGAGGGGTTATGCAAGATGAAAAAGATGTGGATGTCCCTGACGCTGACAGGTCTTCTGCTGATTGCAGCAGGCTGCGGAAGCAACGGCAGCAGTGGCAGTGGAGAAAAGGCTGCCGGAACAGAGCAAAGCGGCGGCAGTGCGGAAGGCAAAACGTATAAGGTTGCCATTTCGCAAATTGTGGAGCACCCGTCCCTGGATGAAACCCGCAAAGGTTTTCTGGCAGGCCTCAAAGATGCCGGCATTGAGGAAGGAAAGAACCTGACGGTGGATTATAACAATGCACAGGGGGATGCAACGACGAACCTGTCCATCGCACAGAAGATTGCGGACAGCGACAGTGATCTCGCGCTCGCCATTGCCACGGGGCCGGCACAGGCGCTTGTACAGCAGATTCAGGACAAACCGGTGCTGTTCGCGGCGGTGACTGATCCGCTTGGAGCCAAGATCGTAAGCGATTTGGAAAAGCCGGGCGCCAACGTTACGGGAGCCTCGGATACGAATCCGGAGGCGATCGTGCAGCTGATGGACTTCGTCGCTTCGGAGCTGCCTGATGTCAAAACCGTCGGCCTCATCCTCAACGAAGGAGAGCCAAATGCGGTCGTGATGGCGGACAATGCGGAGAAGGCTTTGGCGTCTCACGGCATCAAGCTGGTCAAAGCGTCTGTGACCAACACCTCCGAGGTGAAGCAGGCTGCGGACTCACTCGTCGGCAAGGCGGATGCCCTCTTCATCACGCTGGACAATACGGTGGTCAGCGCTGTGGATACGATCATCCAGGTAGCTAACGACAACGACATTCCTTTCTTCTCCAGCGACCGCGACACCGTTGAGAAGGGAGCCATGGCTACCGTTGGCTTCAAATATTATGATCACGGGTACCAGGTAGGGCAAATGGCTGCCAAAATTCTGAAAGACGGCGCTAATCCCGGGGATATGCCGGTCTCCTTCCCTGACAAGCTGGATCTGATCCTGAACGTGAAAGCAGCCAAAGAGCAGGGCGTTGAGGTGACGGATTCCATGAAGTCCAAGGTACAGGACCCGGACAACGACATTATTGAATAACTAAAGAGGTAGTTCAAAAAGTCATCTTTTAATCACGAAGTAAATCAGGCTGCGGATTCGACATCGAATCTTGAATTCAGCCGGGACTTCCGGTGCTCACGTACCCCAAGTACGCTCCGCTCCTCAGTCCCTATCTTCATCCAACCTTCTCGGTGCTGAAAACCTGACTTTTTGAACACGCACTTAAAAAGCTGGTCACGGCCTTCCATATGGGCCAAACAGAAAGTGAGTAACGAAATTCAGGGCGGCTCCTAGAGATTCGCCCTATCTTTTTTTGTACAAGGAGGTATCCACTGTGGGTGGGATATTGAATTCGCTGGACGGGGCGGTCATGCTTGGGCTGCTGTATGCGTTGATGGCGCTCGGCGTTTATATTACGTTCCGCATTCTTGATTTTCCCGATCTGACGGTAGACGGGAGCTTTACTACAGGAGCCGCCATTGCAGCGGTTATGATATCGAACGGCTCTTCACCTTGGGTCGCCTGCGTGGCGGCTTTTGTGGGCGGATTGGCGGCGGGGGCTTGCACAGGTCTGCTGCATACCAAAGGTAAAATTAACGGACTGTTGTCCGGGATTCTGATGATGATTGCGCTGTATTCTATCAATCTGCGTATTCTCGGCGGCAAGCCGAATATTTCGCTGCTGGGTGCGGATACGGTGTTCTCCGGCCTGCCCAGAAAGGTATGGGAAATTTCGTCGATTACGTTTGTCATGCTGGTCATTGTGATTATTTTTAAAATATTGCTGGATCTGTTCATGAAGACAGACCTGGGTCTGGCGCTGCGCGCCACAGGTGACAATAAGCGCATGATCCGCAGCTTTGGCGCGAATACGGATACGACCACGATCATCGGTGTCAGCCTGTCCAACGGGCTTGTGGCGCTGTCCGGCGCATTTATCGCCCAGCAGTCTGGTTTTGCCGATATTACGATGGGCATCGGCATGATTGTCATCGGTCTGGCTTCGGTCATTATCGGGGAAGCCATCTTTGGCGCCCGCACCGTGTTCCGGGCTACCTTGGCGGTCATCCTGGGCTCGATTGTATACCGTATCGTTATTACGTTTGCCCTGCGCATTGACTGGTTCGAAACGTCCGATCTGAAGCTGATTACGGCCATTATCGTCATTATCGCGCTCGTCTTCCCTACGGTGCGGCGTGTGCTGAAGCAGAAAAGCATGGCGAAGAAGCGCTCGGCGGAGCTGCTGGGAGCGGCAAATCATAGCACGGGAGGCGGACGCTGATGCTGAATATTATGAATGTGTCCAAGCTGTTCAACCCCGGCACGGTGGATGAGAAAATTGCACTCATCGGCGCAAATCTGCAGCTGAAGCCTGGTGATTTCGTAACGGTCATCGGCAGCAACGGGGCTGGCAAGTCTACGCTGATGAACATTATTTCAGGCGTGATGAAGCCGGATACCGGTGAGGTCCGCATCGACGGCCAAAACATCAGCCAGCTGCCTGAATTCAAGCGCAGCCGCTGGATCGGGCGAGTATTCCAGGACCCGATGGCCGGCACCGCGCCGACCATGTCCATTGAAGAAAACCTGGCCATGGCCTATGCGCGCGGCAAATCGCGCGGCTTCGGTTTTGGCATCACCGCCCCCAAGCGCAAGCTGTTCAAGGAGCAGCTGCAGCGCCTCGGCATCGGTCTGGAGAACCGGCTCGGCGCCAAGGTAGGGCTGCTCTCGGGCGGCGAACGGCAGGCGCTGAGCCTGCTGATGGCCACGTTTACGCGGCCGCAGATTCTGCTGCTGGATGAGCACACGGCTGCGCTGGATCCGGCCCGTGCTGAGCTGATCACCACACTGACGGAAAGCATCGTGCGCGAAATGGAGCTGACGACCCTGATGGTCACGCACAATATGGAGCAGGCGATTCGTCTGGGCAATCGACTGATCATGATGGACAAGGGCCGCATTATCCTCGACGTAAACGAGGAGCAGAAAAAGGACCTGACCGTGGAACGGCTGCTCGGCGAATTCGAGCGCATCAGCGGCGAGAAGCTGGCCGATGACCGGATCGTGCTGGGATAACGAATTGTGAAAGTGAACAAGAGGATGAATCATGGGGAATACCCGCTGCTTCATCCTCTTTCTTTTGCGCCGGACTCTGCAAAAGAATGTGGTAGCTACATAACGCTCCAATAAAAAGAACAAAAATTTATCATCACAGAGAAAAAATATAGTAAGATATGAAATGGGGATTTTTAAGAATAGAGTTTTAACTTTAGCAGATGAGGAGTTATTGAGCAAGTGAAAAAGTTATATTCAACATGGTTTGGGGGATACTGGAGCCCCTATCTCGTTATGGCCCTGGCGGGCATTCTCAGCGCCCTCTATTTCGGAATCACCAACACGGTATGGGCTGTAACGGGGGAGTTTACCCGTCTGGGAGGCCATATTCTGGAGTTCTTCGGGGTGGATGTATCGGACTGGGCGTATTTTGGCCTCATACATATGAACGGAACGACCTGGACGCGGACAGATGGCTGGATCGTGTGGGGCATGTTTATCGGCGCGCTCATTACGATTCTGCTGAGCGGCAACTTCAAGATCCGCATGCCGAGACAGAAACGGCGATATGTACAGGGATTTGCGGGCGGCATGATCGCCGGCTTCGGAGCCCGTCTCGCTCTGGGCTGCAATCTCGCAGCCTTTTTTACGGGAGTGCCTCAGTTCTCGCTTCATTCCTGGATTTTCATCGTTGCTACTGCCGGGGGCACTTTTCTGGGCGCCAAGCTGGTCAACACAAGATGGTGGAAGGGCAGGCCCATTTTAAAAACGGGTGGTACTATGCCGTCAGTTGAACGGGGCAAAAGTCGGCAGCCCCTCATGGGGGCGGTTCTGGGACTTGCCTACATCGGGCTGATTGTATATTTCTATGCAAATGGCAAGACCATGCTGGGGACTGCTGCCCTTTTCGGGGCTGCGTTCGGTATCCTGATCGAACGGGGGCAAATCTGCTTCACTTCCGCCTTCCGCGATCTGTGGATCAGCGGCCGGGCCACGATGACCAAAGCGATAGCCATCGGCATGGCGGTCAGCTCTGTCGCTACGCTTATCATTATTCTTGTATACGGTCTGGAGCCGATTACAAAAGTTGCCGCCCCAAGCACCTTTATCGGCGGACTGCTTTTCGGCCTGGGCATCGTTATGGCCGGCGGCTGCGAAACCGGCATGATGTACCGGTTGATGGAGGGGCAGGTTGTCTTTTTACCGGTGTTTATCGGCAATATCATCGGAGCTACCGTTTTGGCATATGCATGGGATCACATGGGGGTATATAATCTTCTTGTGAAGAGCGGCTCGCCTGTCAACCTGATCACTGCCATGGGTCCGGCGGCTGCATTGATTGTTACGCTGCTTGTACTCGGTGCGGGATTCGCCGTCGCCGCGTACTGGCAAAAAAACTACCGCTTCGGCGTGGGATTCAAGAAAGGGGATGCAACTTATGACCGTTGATTTCACACTGGATTTGCGGGGGGAATCCTGCCCATATCCTGTTATTTATACCTTGGAAACGTTGCGGGATATGAAAAAAGGACAAACCCTTCAGGTCGTTTCGGACTGCCCGTCCGCATTCCGGAACGTGCCGGAGGAAGTCGTCAAGCACGGTTACACCATGGCACAGGAGCCGGTCAAAAACGGCCAGGAATTCAGCCTGTTTATCCAGGTCTGAATTGAAGTGAAACCGGTGCCGTGCTGGCCAATACAATTGAATGAATCTGAACTGAAACACCCTGCGGGGTGTTTTTTCTGTTGTCATTAGCATTCACAAATTTCTCCGAAATGCCGATATATTTGGTAGATATGAAATCAGGCTTAAAACCGAAATCGGAGCTTGGTGCTTTCAGTCCGGTATCCATTATTCGCATTAAAGGACGGGATCGATAACGTGAACACAGTTGAATCTTTGCTTAAACACATGCCCCTGTTCAAGGAAGTAATCCGAGGGGATGCGTCAGTCATGCTGTTTGACCGTGAGCAAGTTTTATATTTTGCTCCCGGCAAGTTTATGGACCTGCCGTATAAAGCCGGAGATCCGCTGGAGGAAATCAACAGGGATTTCAAGGATTTGAAGGGCGGGAAGGTCAAGGTGTTGAACCGCTTTCCGAAGGAAGTGTTCGGCATTGCGCTGGATGCGCTGTTCATTCCGATTCTTGAGGACGACGGTGAGGTCGCCGCCGTATTAAGCGTGTCCTATAGTATGGAGAATGAAGTGATGCTGCGCGAAATGATGGATAAAACCGAGGAGATTGCGGCAAGGCTGATGGACAGCGTCCAGTCGGTGGCAGCCCATTCCCAGGAGCTCTCCGCGACCTCCGAGCAGATCCTGGAAAACTCCCGTCAGGCCGTACAAAATTCGGCGAATGTATCGCAGGTGGCCGGGTTCATCCGCGAAATTTCCGATCAGACCAATCTGCTCGGTTTGAACGCGGCGATTGAAGCGGCGCGAGTAGGTGAAGCGGGGGCCGGATTTGATGTCGTAGCCAAAGAGGTGCGCAAATTATCTGTCGATACCAAACAAGCAACCACTGAAATTGAACAATCGCTGCTGGATGTGAAAAATACTATTTTACGGATGCAAAGTGAGATTGCGGATATTGCTTCTTCATCCAATGAACAGGCCAAGCTGGTCACCGAATTTACGGAAGTGATCGATCAGTTGAATGAGACAAGCAGAAATCTGGCACAGTTTGTGAACAAGCTCATTACTTACGAAGTTTGATCAAAGGTATGGATAGCAGAATATGGGTGTCCTAAAAAGTCCATTGATTTAGGGCATCCCTTTCTCTTTGTCCACGAACAGCTGGTAAAAATGCACGTCATGCCATTCCCCGAACTTCAAACCAACCTCTTTAAAAACTCCTATGTAAGAAAAGCCGAATTTTTCGTGAAGCTTCCGGCTTGCCTCATTGCCTCCGACCAGTCCGCTGATGACCGTATGATAAACCAAGATCGGCAGCACGATTCAGAATATCGGTCATCAAGGTGCTGCCGATTCCGTGCCCGCGAAAGCCGGCATCGATATAGATCGATAATTCCGTGGAATAGGCGTATGCCGGCTTGGCCCGGAACGGGCTCAGGCAGGCATAACCGGCGACCTTGCCCTCGAGCTCTGCCACGATCAGCGGATATTTGCCGCCATGGATGTTAAACCATACCGTTCGCTCTTCCAGTGTCTGTGCCTCCAGATCAAAGGTGGCTGCGGAATTCAAAACGGCCTCGTTATAGATAGCGAGCATTTCAGGCAAGTCCTGCAGTATGGCCTCCCGAAGTCTAATCATATAGAAACTCCCCCGATAATATAAAAGTCTAAACCTCGGCTTTGGACAAAGCCAGCAGTGCATCGACATCCAGCAGCGGAATCATGCTGCCGCCGGCTGTCGCAAGCGTCGGAAACACCGCTGCATCCAGCTCTTGTTCCCCGTCATTTTCCTGGATATCTGTTTCCTCCACCATCAAGGTATCAGCAAATTCCTCAGCGAGAATGGCCACCTTATGTCGGCTCAGCAGAATCATTTTGTCCTGCTCCGGCTGCTCAAGCAGCGACAGGTTAAGCATGCTGCGGACATTCAGCACCGCGTACAGCGAGCCCCTTACCGTAATCATACCTTCATGCCATGGTTGTGCAAAGGGCATGGGAGTTCCTTTCTTAGCATTTTGGATTTCTTCCACTTCCTGAAAGTTGATGGCGAACGGCTTGCCGGCCAGCTTGAACATGAGATACGGCGTCATTTGTAGAACACTCCTTTGAAAAAAATGAAAATGGTTCCCGATTTCCGGTTCCCGGACATCATTCGGATACATGGGCTGCTTTTCTAAGTATATCGGCATTTTACTGCTTCCGGTTTATCCGGGTGAGTGTTATGATAACAGAGAAACCATATAATAGGAGAGTGAATGATCATGGCTCGCACCAAGACCCAAAAAGCCATAGCCCAAGCGGAGCGCGCGGGAAAGCGCAGCTTTGCGGACAACCGGAAAACAAACGACCAATACGGCGCTCTGTCGCAGCACATACGAACCACCCCCACCAAGCTGGAAAAACTTCATAAAATAAAGCATAAAAAGCGGATCGGAGACGATGGCGCTTTTTTTCGTTGTGGGGAAAATTTGGCGTTACTCTCCTACAGCAGGGTGGAAAGATGGTATTCTTATTGTAATTCATACCGTACAGGAGTGAGCCGTCATGACTTTAGCCCGCACCGGGGAGATCATTCCCAGAGAGAAAGTGAACCTGGACAAAAGATATCCGATTTATATCGCAGACACCATCGGCGTCAGCTCTCCTTATCAGAAGCTGCACTGGCATGATGTGCTGGAGATCAATTATATCAAGTCCGGCTCCGGATACTACGTGATCAACGGTAAAAGGTTTGAATTCCGGCAGGGAGACATTCTGCTGATTAATTCCAATGATCTGCACTGCGCGTATGAAGTAAAGGACCTTGTCATTATGGTCATTGAATTCGATATGTCCTGGTTTGTCAGCAGCCTGCGTTATGATCCGGAGATTCTTTCCCCGTACAAGGATATGGGCATCCATTTCACCAACCTGCTAGACCGCACCTCACCGCATATTGAGGAGCTGCGTACGCTTTTGCTGGAGATGCAGCAGGAGCATGAGCAAGCCCGTCCATCGTACATTTCCCTGGTGTATGCCCACTTGCTGCGCTTTCTTTCCTGTGTGAACCGCTATTTCCGTCTGGAAGATGCCAGACAGTGCAGCAGTACCAACGTCAGCTCGCTTCAGCTTGAGAAGATGCGTCAGGTCATCCACGCCATGGAAGAAAAGCTTTCCCACCCATGGACTTTGGAGGAGCTTGCTGCCATCGTCTACCTGAGTCCGTCCAGGTTCAGCGATATTTTTCGCCGGGCTGTCGGCACGTCCCCTCTGGAATACCTGATCCAGCTCCGTTTGGAACATGCGCTGATGCTGCTGGAGCAGACGCAGCTGAAGGTTATGGATGTCGCCATGGAATGCGGCTTCCGCAGCCTGTCCAATTTTAATCATTTGTTCAAAAAGCACATCGGTAAATCCCCGAAGCATGCCAGAATGCGGCAGCATAACACCCTTTCACTTAAAGAATAAGCATATCCTTACAAAATGTGACTCATAGTTGACGTCGAAAGATAGAATTCCCCCCTCATAGGCCAATGTAACCAAAAAACCAGTAAGATAGCGTAACTTTACAGATGTTTAACAGAAGAAATGCACTGTTTTCGCCATGTAAAATAGGAAAAAAAGACAGGTTGCCTGACGCGCTTCTGACAAGCGGAAGCCGTGCGGTTCCTGTTAAAGGGGGGACGTTTCTGCAAAGCGGCGTTCGTACGGAGCGGCAATCTGCGGCCAACCCGGACAGAGAAGTCGATCACAAGCCCGGTCGGCTGGTCAGATTTGCCCGGCAGTGGGAAATTCAGCTGATGGTTGTGCCTGCGCTGCTCTTCATTATCGTGTTCAGCTACGTCCCGATGTACGGGGTGCTGATGGCCTTTCAGGATTACAATATTTTCAAAGGCTTTCTGGCAAGTCCATGGGTAGGCTTCAAGCATTTCGAAATGTTCTTCCATGCCCCCGAGTTTTGGAAGGTTATAAGGAACACCATCGTCATCAGCCTGCTGAAGCTGCTGGTTGGGTTCCCGGCACCCATCATTCTGGCGTTGATGCTGAACGAAATTCGCAGCCGGATCTTCAAAAGGACGATTCAGACCATTAGCTATCTTCCTCATTTTCTGTCCTGGGTCATCGTCTCCGGTTTTGTCGTATCCATGCTGTCTACCGACAATGGCAGTCTCAATATTGCGCTTATGAAATTGAATCTGATTGAGGCTCCGGTTAATTTCCTGTCTCTACCCGAGTACTTCTGGACCATTCTGGTGACTACGGGCGTCTGGAAGGAGATTGGCTTCTCCTCCATCGTATATCTGGCGGCCATTGCGGGTGTAAATCCGCAGCTGTATGAAGCCGCAGCCATGGATGGGGCAAGCCGTCTGCGGCAAATCTTTTCAATCACGATTCCCTCTATCATGCCGGTCATTATCGTATTTATGATACTCGCCATCGGCAATCTACTGAATGCGGGCTTTGACGATATCCTGCTGCTTGGTGCAAATCCGGTGCTGCGGGATGTAGGGGATGTGATCGATACCTACGTATATCGGGTGGGTATTCAGAATTCGCGGTATTCGTATGCCACTGCTGTCGGATTATTCAAGGCGCTGATCAGTGTCGGTCTGCTGGCAGCCGCCAACTATGCCGCCCGCAAATCCGGCAACAGCTTGTGGTAATCCATACGTGATCCGAAAGAGCCGGCAGAGAGGAGGAGCCGCATGAAGCTGACCCTGGAAGACAAGGTTCTGACATTCATCATTTATGTTTTGCTGACATTGCTTGGATTTGCCGCCTTTTATCCGTTCTGGAACGCGGCGGTCATCTCGTTCAACGATGGGAACGATACGCTGCGGGGAGGGATTACCTTCTGGCCCAGAGCCTTTACGCTGGAGAACTACGCCGTCGTGTTCAAGGATAAGCGGCTGATCGACGGGTTTGTCATTTCGGTGCTGCGGACGGCGACCGGTACGGTTCTGTCCATACTTGCGACGGCTATCTTCGCTTATGGCATGACCAAGCGGGAGTTGATGGGGCGCAAATTTTATATGATCCTCTGTGTCATTACTATGTACTTTAGCGGGGGATTGATTCCTACTTATCTGCTTATCCGCGAGCTGCACCTGATCGATACGTTCTGGGTCATGATTATTCCCGGCATCATCAGCGTATGGAATATGATTATTTTCCGGACATTTTTTATGGGCATGCCAGACGGTCTGGATGAATCGGCACGGATTGATGGCTGCTCGCACTGGGGCGTATTTTTTCGCATTATTCTGCCGCTGTCGGGGCCGGTACTGGCAACCTTGTCCCTGTTCACCGCAGTCTATCACTGGAATGACTGGTTCGCCCCCAGCATTTATATCACCAATCTGGACCTGCTGCCCATTCAAACCAAGCTGCAGCAGATTCTCAATTCCAACATCATGAAAGAGCAGATGTCTCAAATGGATTCCGCGGCGGCTAGCCATTTGAATCAGATGAAGAGTGTAACGACCAAGTCGCTCTCCATGGCTACGATGATGGTGGCTACCGTACCGATCCTGCTTGTGTATCCGTTTGTACAGAAATATTTCGTTAAAGGGGTCATGATCGGATCGTTGAAGGAGTAGCCGGTCAACCGGCGGCGCTTCATTCGTTCTCTGCAAGTGCATACAAGGGGGAAGGTACCATGGATGGTTGGAAAAAGAACACGCTTCTGTCTTCTCTGTCAGTCCTGCTTGTCATGATGCTCGGTTTGACCGGATGCTCGGGTTCGGGCGGCGGTAAGGAGGGCTCCTCTGCAGCCGGGGGTGAACCGGTAACGCTGGGCACGGATCCATTAACCTTCTCGTTCTACGGTCATTACGACTGGTATACGATGCCGGTATGGGGCGAGGATATAGCCACCAAGTGGATTCAGGAGAACAAGAAAGTAATCGTTGAACCCGTCAGCTCAGGCGGCAATGCCAAACAGAAGCTGAGCACCATGATCGTATCGGGTGAACTGCCTGACGTCATTTGGCTGGAACGGGGGCCTGATGTAGAGAAGCTGCGTGCGGCGGGCATGCTGGTTCCGTTTGATGACTATCTCGATAAATATCCCAATCTGAAGAAATGGGCAGGTGAATCCACCCTGGATATGCTGCGCTCCCCGGACGGCAAGCTGTATCAGTTCCCGAACTGGTATACAACACAGCCAAACGGCAATGCGGGGTATGTGGTAAACAAGAAAATTTATAAAGAGCTGGGTTCGCCTCCGCTGGAAACCACGGATGATTTTTATGCCTATTTGAAAATGGTCAAGGAAAAATTCCCTGATGTTATTCCTTTTGAAGTGGGTGAGAAGGCGAACGGAGTGAGTATCCTCACCACTGCCTTTGCCGAAAAACGCCCGTACCTGTTTAACAGCATGATGGCCGTGCCAAACGGGGATCAGTTAACATCCATTTTCAAAGATCCGGCTTACCGTGAAGGCCTGCAGCTGGCGAATAAGCTGTACCGGGAAGGGTTGATCACCCAGGATGCCTTCACCCAGAAGCCGGAGCAAATTGAGCAAAAGATCCGCAACGGCCAGGTTGCCGTATATGCCGCGTCCAGTCCGACCGAGTATGGGGCGATCGGAAATGCAATATTGTCGGCGGAGGACCCGGAAGCAGGTTATTTCATGATCTGGCCCATTCGTAAGGAAGGGCTCGATAAAAATAAAATTTTCCCGGGAGATTATAAGCAGCAGGGCTGGAACGTAAGTGTTATTACCCAATCGGCGAAAAATCCGGAGGCTATCTTCGCTTTCCTTGACTGGATGACAGGACCAGAAGGGCAGCGGGTCATCATGTGGGGACCGGAGGGTACATTCTGGGACGGGGTCGACGAGGATGAGGCCCCCCTGTTTACGGAGAAGTATGTCAACGATACCAAGGCGCGTGACGAGTTCATGAACTCAACCGTGAATCTCCAATGGGTCGGCAATACGGTGTATGTAGACAATTCGAAGATGAAATTCGAGAAGACGCTGCCGCCTGAAAAACAAAATTGGGAGTCGCGCTGGCAGTCGGAGATTACATGGAAGACGCAGTATAATACAACGGAATTTACGAACCTTGATCCTGCGGGGGATTCGGACGAGGGCATTGTGGCGCAAAGCGTGCTGGATATTTATGATAAGGCATTTGCTGCTTCAGTCATGTCCGCCAAGTCCGAAGACGAGGTGCTTGCCATACTGGATCAGGCGGAAGCGGACGCGCAGCAGGCCGGGTATGAGCGGCTGCTGAAGTACAAGACAGAAAGATGGCAGGAGAATCTAAGCAAGCTGAAATAGGAGAGAGAGCATTGAACTATTACTTGGGTGTAGACGGCGGCGGCAGCAAAACCCTGGCTGTCGTGTCGGATGAGCAGGGACAGATCGTGGGCAGGGGAATGAGCGGCTGCGGCAACCATCAGGTAGGGGCTGAACTGGCCCGCCGCAGCATCCGTGAAGCGGTGGCAGAAGCCCTGTCCCACGCAGGGCTAGTGAGGGAGCAGATTGAGTTCGCCATGTTCGGGCTGGCAGGGGCGGACCGCGAAGCGGACTTTCGCATCCTGAGACCGATGATGGCCGAGCTGGATTTTCCCGCCCATGATATTGTGTGTGACACGGAGATTGGGCTTAGAGCGGGGACGCGGCAGCAGGATGGCGTGGTCATCGTGTGCGGCAGCGGCACGAATTGCTTTGGCGTCAACAAGCATGGAGAATCGCTGCAATGCGGCGGATTCGGTTATAACTACGGTGATTTTGGAGGAGGCAGCGGCCTCGCGATAGAGGTATTTCGTACCGTCATCCGGGCCTGGGAAGGAAGGGAACAGCCTACATTGCTGACCGGAGTTGTGCTGCAGACGCTGGGGTACTCGTCGGTGGAGCACATGTTCCATGATTTTCTGGATCATGGCAAGGTGATTCCGCGTCATCTGACCAAGGCGCTGTTCCAGGTAGCGGAGCATGACGAAGCGGCAAGGCGCATTCTTCAGCGCCAGGGAGAGGAGCTGGGCATCGCGGCAGCGGCGGTGATTCATAAGCTGGCTATGATGCAGGACAGCTTTGATCTTGTGCTCGTGGGCAGCGTGCTCACCCGCGGCGACAGCCGGTACATCATTCCTCATATCGAAAAAAACGTGAAGACAGCCGCGCCGGGCTGCAGTCTGCGCAGACTGGCCTTGGAGCCGGCGGCCGGAGCCGTTCTGCTCGCGATGGAGCGGGCGGGGCACCGGGTTGCCGAGTCGGTATATGAACGTCTGGATGACGGCTTGTCAGTCAAGGAGGTAGGAGCATGAGCGAGCAATTGAAAATCGCGGTGATTGGCGGAGGGTCGTCGTACACGCCAGAGCTGATTGAAGGATTTATACTTAATTATGAGACGCTCCCCGTAACGGAGATTGTGCTGGTGGATATTCCAGAGGGCTTTCACAAGCTGACCATTGTGGGGCAGCTGGCTGAGCGTATGATTGCCGCGTCCGGTCTGCCGATTAAGCTCAGAATGACTATGGATCGGCGTTCCGCGCTGGAAGGGGCCACCTTTGTTTCAACACAGATGAGGGTGGGGCTGCTTGATGCCCGTGCCCGTGATGAATCCATTCCGCTGAAGTATGGCATGATCGGGCAGGAAACGACCGGGCCGGGGGGCATGATGAAAGCCCTGCGCACGATTCCGGTGCTGCTGGATCTCTGCCGGGAGATGGAAGAGGTGTGCCCGGATGCCTGGCTTCTGAACTTCACCAATCCGGCAGGCATGGTGACAGAGGCCATCCTCAAGCATTCCCGCATTCGCTCAGTGGGCTTGTGCAATTCACCCATTGGAGCTTACAAGTGGCTGTCGTCACTGTACAATGTGCCGATTGATCGTATCCACTGTGAGTTTGTCGGGCTGAATCACTTGCACTGGATCAGCAGGATTACGGTGGATGGCCGATCGAAGCTGGAAGAGCTGCTGGACAACCGGGAAGGCTATTCGGCGAAAAATGTCCCCCAGTTTGCGTGGAACGGTACGCTGCTGCAATCTATCGGAGCGATTCCTTCCTATTATCTGAAATACTTCTATCTGCAGCGTGAAATGCTTGCTGAGCAGATGGAAGCCGCTGCAAAGGGAGAGAGCCGGGCTGAAACTGTGAAACGGCTGGAGAGCGAGCTGTTCGAGATTTATCAGAATCCGGATTTGAAGGAAAAGCCCAAGCAGCTGGAGCAGCGCGGTGGCGCCTACTATTCGGAAGCCGCAGTACACTTAATGAATTCCCTGTACAATGATTCCGGAGATACCCAAACCCTGAATGTTTCCAATCAAGGGATTTTAAGCTTTCTGCCCGACGACGCCTGCATTGAAGTGAACTGTACGGTTACGAAGGATGGACCGGTGCCACAGCCGGTTACAGTCATCCCGGATGCGGTCAAGGGATTGATCATGGCGGTCAAAACCTACGAACGGCTCGCTATCGAGGCTGCCGTCACCGGCGACCGGGGACTTGCGCTTTCGGCGCTGGCCCACCATCCCCTGGTCGGTTCCGTCAACGATGCCGAACGGATGCTTGAAGAGATGCTGGAGCAGAATCAGCAGTATCTCCCGAACTTTTTTCAACAAATCCATTAGGAAATGGGGCTGTTTGTGATGAAAAAGGACAACATTCACCAAAGATTGCGCAAAGGAATTGCAATGCTGTTGGCTTGCAGCAGTCTTCTGCTGGCTGTGCCGGCATCTGCCGCGGGTGCATTTAATGACCCGTTGAACGCATTTAATGATGGCAGATTTTATAAGTCAGACGGCTGGGGAAACGGCGATGACTTCGGGGTCTTTTGGAAGGCGAACAATGTGGAATTCAACAATGGCATTATGGCGCTCAGACTGGACAAATCGAACTGTCCTTCGGGCTGTGAAGGGAAGCCATATGCTTCAGGGGAGTATGCAACGAATGATAATACGTACGGCTACGGACGCGTGGAAGCGCGCATGAAGGTGGCCAAAGGGACGGGACTGGTGACCTCGCTGTTCACCTATTATGACCGTGACCCGGACCCGGACGTGGACAGAAATGACGAGATTGACATCGAAATTCTGGGCAAGGATACGACGAAGCTGGAGACCAATTATTATACGAACGGTGTGGGGGAGCACAGTACGGTGATCGATTTGGGGTTCGATGCATCGCTTGATTTCCATACCTATGCCTTTGAATGGTCTCCAACCTCCATAAAATGGTATGTGGACGGCAAGCTGGTTCATACCGAGAACGGTTCCAGGGGAGAGCTTCCTTCCCATCCGGGCCATATTATGGTGAACTTCTGGGCAGGGGCCAATGATGCGGCTAAATACTGGACGGAAGACTTCGTTTATCCGGGCTCGCCTGTGCGCGCCTATTATGACTATATTAAATACACACCGGCACCATAATTAGAAAGTCTTGATTAAGCTGATCATTTCGGACTGCTCTCCGCTCACTTATAGGACGCGGGGGGCAGTTTTTTTGCTGAAGATTATAGATAGCCGCTTTTCTTTCGATTCCACCGCTTCTATTATTTCTATAGGAGTTTGTATACCCTGTATGCTAAAATAGAGAACATGAGCAAGTGAGCATTCCTGTAACAAATTGCTCATCAGCTTAATTAACAGCTTTTCGCTTGCAGGATATGGAGGGGATAACATGCAGTTAATCGATCAGGAGCTGGTACAGCGCAAGATTGACGCCTTAAAGGATCAGGATATATATCTGCATCTTGAAATGACCACGGGAGCGTATGCCGCGCACCGGGACAGCACCAAGCATCCTGCAGCCAACTTTATTTCCAATGCCAAAATCCGTTACTCCCACGGATCTATAGCTGGAACACGGCCTTTCCGTGTCGGATTGAAGACCGAAGAAGGCTGGGTATATGCAGAGGGATTGACCCATTGGGACGAGCAGGAGACAGAGCGGCTTATTCTGGCCGGTCATGATGCCCAGGGCAAACTGGTTGTCGCGCTGCAGTTGAGCAGCACGCCGTTTTGAGAGGAGATGAAGCATTCTATGAATCAGCGTATTCTGGTTATACTTCCTCATCCGGATGATGAGGCTTTCGGCCTGTCGGGAACGCTGGCCAAGCGGATTGCCGAGGGATATCAGGTGACGTACGCCTGTCTGACCTTAGGGGAAATGGGCCGCAATATGGGAGTGCCTCCTTTTGCCAACAGGGTGACGCTTCCGCAGATCCGCAAGGTGGAGCTTGAGGAATCCGCCCGTGCCATCGGCATTCAGGACCTGCGCATGCTCGGTTTTCATGATAAAACGATTGAATTCGAGGACCAGGAGCGGCTGGACGGCATGATCCGCGATCTGCTGGAAGAGCTGAATCCATCGCTGGTGGTTACCTTTTATCCGGGATACAGTGTTCATCCCGATCATGATGCGACAGGGGCAGCGGTCATCCGCACCATCGAAAGCTTGCCAGCAGAACAGCGGCCGGTTGTGCACTGCCTCGCGTTCTCGCGAAACTGCCAGCAGGTGCTCGGTCCGCCTGATGTGCTTCATGACGTCAGCGATTACCTGGAACTCAAAATGAGATCCATTCAAGCTCACCGCTCCCAGTTCCAGTTCGAGGATTTCCTTGGCACCAAGAATCCGTCCGATGAGGAAATTAAGGCCCATTTTGGCAAGGAGCATTTTTGGACATATAGCTTCGAGGATTAAATTTAACCGACAGTGAGGGCAGCACAAAAAGGGGCGCTTCCGAGGTCAATGGACCCGGTGCGCCCTTTTTGCACTGTTATTAACCTCTGCGTTTGGAAATGGCCGCTTCCAGCCGCCGCATTGCTTCCTCAACAGTAGCGCGGGTACAGCCGAGATTCATGCGCATAAATCCGTCGCCATCCGTGCCGAAGGAATCACCGCTGTTCAAGCCGAGCTTTGCCTCCGCAATGAGGAAGGAGCTGAGCTCTTTGCCTTTCAAGCCAAGCGCGCGGAAATCCAGCCACAGTAAATAAGTACCTTCTGGCCGCCGTACTTTCACCTCAGGCAGATGCTCTTCACAAAAATCGCATACATAATCGATATTTCCGCGTACATGGTCCAGGAGCGCATCCAGCCATTCCGCCCCCTCGCGGTAGGCTGCTTCTGCGGCAGTCAGTCCAAGCGGTGTGGCTGAGCCCATCGCATGAATTTCAAGCGCTTTGCTGAACTTCACGCGGAGCTCCTTGTTCGGGATGATCAGATTTGCGGTGTTCAGACCGGCAATATTGAACGTCTTGCTAGGGGCGGTACAGATAATGCTGCGCTGGGCGGCATCCTCCGACAGGGAGGCGAACGGAGGATGGCTTCCTGCCTCGAAAACCAGGTCGGCATGAATTTCATCCGATACAACCAGCACATTCCACTTGGCGCAGATATCAGCCAGCCGCTGCAGTTCTTCCTTCGTCCAGACACGCCCTACAGGATTATGAGGACTGCACAGAATGAGCAGTTTGATTTTGCCCCCGGCCATTTTGCTTTCCATATCTTCAAAATCCATGCTGTAATAACCATCCTGCTCCAGCAGCGGGTTGAGTACCAGCTCACGGCCGTGATTTTTCACGACACTATGAAACGGCGGATACACCGGGGTTTGAATCATCACCTGATCCCCCGGCTCCGTAAACTTTTCGACGATCAGACTGAGTGCCGGGACAACGCCTGGACAGAACTGAATCCATTCCTTCTCAATGGTCCAATTGTGGCGGTTTTGCATCCAGTTGATGATCGACTCATAATATGATGGGGAGGGATATGTATAGCCGAATACCCCGTGCTCTATCCGTTCACGCACGGCGCGGACGACGGCCGGCGGCGCCTGAAAATCCATATCCGCCACCCACATGGGCAGAACGTCCTCTGTTCCAAATACAGCCGCTCTGTTATCCCATTTATAGGAATTGGTGCGGGTGCGGTCAATATGTAAATTAAAATCCATGTATAGTCCTCCCCTGTAATGTATGTAGGTCCTGTTATGTTTTTAAGTATAAAGGATTACGGGGCTTTATGAAAATTAAAACGGAAAAAGTTCTTTACACCATCCTGGGTTTTTCATACAATAGGCATATAACATACTAATCGGGTAGGAATTATAAATTATTAAGGTTCTCACCGTACAGACGGAGGAACTCCTTAGGCTGCACAGGACTGGCAGGATCGCAGAGATCGCCGGGATTGTCGTGCTGTCACGAGGAATTCTTCCGTCTTTTTTTCTGCCTGTACACAGCAAAATGAATTTTTTGTCAACCAAATCGGAGCAACCGGGGGAGAGAATTTGTATGAAAAAGGGGTACAGAAAAGGACTTTTAATCGGTTTGTCATTCGTATTAACCGCCATGCTGGCAGCCTGCGGCGGCAGTTCAACCGGGAACGACACTGCGGCGTCCAAGGGAGGCACCGGCGAAGCAGCGCCTAAAGAAGTGGAATTGCTGAATGTATCTTATGATCCTACACGCGAGCTTTATGAAGCTTACAACAAAGCTTTTGCAGCCCATTGGGAGCAGGAGGAAGGACAGAAGGTCACCATTAAACAGTCGCATGGCGGATCAGGCAAACAGAGCCGCTCGGTCCTCGACGGACTTCAGGCGGATGTGGTTACACTGGCGTTAGGATATGACATCGATGCGCTGCAGCAGAAGGGCCTTATCCAGGAAGGCTGGCAGAGCAAGTTTGAGCATAACAGCTCGCCCTACACATCAACGATTGTGCTGCTGGTCCGTAAGGGAAATCCGAAGGGCATCAAGGACTGGAATGATTTAATCAAGGACGGGGTCGAGGTAATCACGCCGAACCCCAAAACATCAGGCGGAGCCCGCTGGAACTATCTTGCAGCCTGGGGATATGCCTTGAAGCACAACAACAACGATGAAGCGAAGGCGCAGGAGTTTGTGAAGGAGCTGTTTACGCATGTGCCTGTTCTGGACAGCGGCGCGCGCGGCGCAACGACGACCTTCGTGGAACGGGGGATCGGGGATGTGCTGATTGCCTGGGAAAATGAGGCGCTGCTGTCGGTGAAGGAGCTTGGGCAAGACAAATTTGATATTGTCTATCCGTCTGTCAGCATTCTGGCAGAGCCGCCGGTGGCTGTTGTCGATAAAGTCGTTGATAAAAAAGGAACGCGCAAAGTGGCGGAGGCTTATCTGAAATACTTGTACAGCGAAGAAGGACAGACGATTGCCGCCGAAAACTTCTACCGCCCAACGCTGGAGAGTGTGGCTGAAAAGTTCAAGGACAGCTTCCCTGCGATTGAACTGTTCACGCTGCAGGATATATTCGGAACATGGCAGGAAACCCAGGAAAAGCATTTTAACGACGGAGGCATATTTGATCAAATTTATGCGCCGAAGTAAGGGGATTTTGTACCGTGAAGGAGTGGAGTGAGGATGGGAGGAGCTCAAGCTTCCGGCAAAAAGGTGCTGCCGGGCTTCGGTCTCACGATGGGATATACGGTGCTGTATCTCAGTCTGGTTGTGTTGCTCCCCTTGTCGGCGCTGCTGTTGAATTCAACAGGGCTGACATGGGCGAAGTTTTGGGAGGCTGCTCTGGATCCGAGAGTGATCGCATCCTATAAGGTAAGCTTTCTCTGCTCGGCAGCCGCCGCTTTGATCAATCTGTTTCTCGGCCTGCTGCTGGCATGGGTGCTTGTCCGTTATGATTTTCCCGGCAAACGGGTATTTGACGCGATTATAGATTTGCCGTTTGCGCTGCCTACCGCCGTGGCGGGGGTGGCGCTGACGGCACTCTATTCGCAAAACGGGTGGATCGGCTCCATTTTCGAGCCACTTAGCATCAGGTTGGCCTTTTCACAGATCGGCATTACGTTGGCGTTAATGTTCATTGGCATCCCCTTTGTAGTGCGCACCGTGCAGCCGGTGCTGGAGGAGCTGGAAGCGGACACGGAAGAGGCGGCTGCGACGCTCGGGGCCGGCAGATGGCGCACCTTCCGCAGCGTGACTATGCCTGAGCTTATCCCTCCGCTGATCACGGGATTTGCGTTAGCTTTTGCCAGAGGGATTGGGGAATACGGTTCGGTAGTATTTATTTCTGGCAACATGCCGATGAAGACGGAGATCGCTCCGCTGCTGATCATGTCCAAGCTGGAGCAGTATGACTACGCCGGTGCGACAGCGGTTGCGCTGATGCTGCTTGCGATATCCTTCATCCTGCTGCTCTGCATCAATATGGTGCAGCGCCTTTCAAGAAAACGGATGGCCTGAGAAAGAGGAGGCTCAAATATGACGGATTCCGCCCAAGTTTTGACTGGATCGCATGTACCGCCAAGGCTGTCCGGCAGAAGTGCAACCACGGAGGCCCCCTGGGTCAAATGGGCGCTTATCGGGGCTGCCTTGCTGGTGCTTTTGTGGCTGCTTGTGCTCCCGCTTGCGGTTGTAATGGCTGAGGCGCTCAAGCAGGGGTGGCAGGTGTATGTGGCAGCGCTGCGCGACCCGGATGCGCTGTCCGCCCTGCGGCTGACCTTGCTCGTAGCGGCGATTACGGTGCCGCTGAACACCATCTTTGGTACAGCGGCCGCCTGGCTGGTAACCAAATTTAAATTCCGCGGCAAAGGCATTCTCGTTACGCTGATTGATCTGCCTTTTGCCATTTCACCCGTGGTCGGGGGACTGATCTATGTCCTTGTCTTCGGGGCTCAAGGCTGGTTCGGTCCGTGGCTGGATGAGCATGATATCAAAATTATTTTTGCGGTTCCAGGCATCGTTCTTGCCACGCTGTTTATTACGTTCCCTTTTGTAGCCAGAGAGCTGATTCCTCTGATGGAGGAGCAGGGAACCCATGAAGAGGAAGCGGCTGTAACGCTTGGCGCCGGGGGATGGCAGGTGTTTTGGCGCGTTACGCTGCCCAATATCAAATGGGGGCTGCTCTATGGGATCATCCTGTGCAATGCAAGGGCCATGGGGGAATTCGGGGCGGTATCGGTCGTATCCGGCCATATCCGCGGCGAAACGAATACGCTGCCGCTGCATGTGGAGATTTTGTATAACGAATATCAATTTTCCGCTTCCTTTGCCGTGGCTTCCTTGCTGCTGCTGCTTGCCCTTGCCACCCTTGTGCTGAAAAGCTGGCTTCAGCGCAAAAAAGTTCACTTGTAAGGCTTGGAAACGATTGACGTCGGTTTTGGAAGCATGATAAATTATAAACCAAGTATATAGGTTGGATAACAATGTTTTATAAAGGTAGTTCAAAAAGTCATCTTTTGATCACGAAGGAAGTCAGGAAGCGGACTCGACATCGAATCTTGAATTCAGCCG
>NZ_JBHIRX010000016.1:0-156048 GCF_042138595.1 Paenibacillus terreus
CACGACCGTTAAGCCCTCCAGCGCCGATGGTACTTGGACCGAAGGGTCCTGGGAGAGTAGGACGTTGCCAGGCAAACCAAAACCGTTAATTATAAGGATTACCTTATGATTAACGGTTTTTATGTTTTTAACATTTTGTCCCCTCATTATGGTTCCAGAAGGCCTTATAACCCATGGGCTTTTTGGAGCTATTTTTTTTGCCACAGTAGATTTATAAAAAACAAACATACAGGTAATATTTGGATGACAATCTAGACTTAATATCCTGTTGAGGCGAAAAATCCATTTGTGCTGCACCGGCACATTGTCGGTTCATGCCTAGAGGGACAAGGAGAGGATATGAAGATGAGGAGAGGTGCGGATCGGATGAAGGCAAAATGGATAATATGGAGTAAAAAAATTGCCGCTTGGATACCTCAAACAATTGGGAGAATCAGCCGGCTGATGTCAACCGTTTGAAGGGAATGGCCTATTACTCGATTGCCGAGACGCCAACACACTGGTTCATCATGTATGCATTCTATCATCCGAGAGATTGGACAGACTTTCCTTTCTTTGGCCTGGACGAGCATGAAAATGATTTGGAGGGCGAGCTATCGGTGGTTCGCAAGGATGGCAGCGAATACGGTAAGCTGGAAGCGATGGTGACGGTATTTCACAGTGATTTCTTTTCGTTCAAGCCGGGCGACAGCTCTTATGCGAACGGTCAGGAAACGATTGACGGTACGGTCCGTTTTCAGAACGATGATGGCGTTGAACGCCCGGTAACGTTCCAGGAAGCAAAATAGAAGGTTACACTTTCAGCACCAGAATGGACATTTGAAGAGGCGGTTTGACCCACACAAAAAGCGGCTCCTTTCCAGGAAGCCGCTCTATTTTTCTAGAATACTCTGTTGTGATAGCTTTCAGCATTTATCAGGCTTGTCCAGACATCATCAGAAGCTCCGCCAGTGTACCAATAGGCAAATCCGCTGATATGTGCGCTTAACCCCAGCTGCATCTTCATGCTCAATGATCGCCCTTCCTCAAGCCATATTTTGTGCATAACACCTTGATTGTCATAATATGCCCCTGTGTATTGCCCAAGCGTGTCGATCCAGCTAACCTGTTTGTTCAGCCGAGGGAGGAGATTCTGCTGAATCAAGTCAATATCTGTTTCAGCAGCAGTTCGGTTGTTGTCATCTACACTCCAGTCACGGGTATACAGAGGCAGTGCAAGAATGATGTGATTGGCACAGACCTCGTTAAGCAGGTTATCCAATCCTTGTTCGACCCACGGAAGCGAAGCAACGGAACCAGGATCTGCGCGGCCGGCCCAATGCTCATCGTAGCCCATCAAAATGATATAATCCGCAGCATTGCCAAGGGAGGCATAATCAAAGGCCGCTGTCCAATCCGAACCCTGATCCGGGGAAACACAGATCGAGAGCACCGCTCCGGCCTGATGCAGAGCTGCCGCCAATTCTTTGACATAGACCGTTAGCGCATTGCGGTCTGCGGGATAAACATTTTCCAGATCAAGCACAATGCCATCAAGAGAATACTTTTGGACTTCATTGGTAAGAAGCTGTATAATTTGATTTTTTCTTGCTGAATCCGTCAGCATCAGGTGTGTCGAATCAGCATCAGAGCGGTTCCCGAACATGGGCCATACCTGCTTGCCGTGCTGCTCTGCCCAGCTCAGAAGCGACGTATCAGCACTACTGTTAATTTGACTGCCCTCATCATCTAGAAAATACCAACGAGGGGACAATGTATTAATATTGGAATGGAGGACAGAGGATTCATACTGCTCAGTTGTCTGGTCATATTGCCACCCCAGTTGAATGGGTTCTGTCGCGTTCTTATTTACCTTCACCGCCTGTGTAAGACGCTGCAGCAGCACGGCAGCCTCTTCACGTGTCAGCGGTTGCCGAGGGTTAAACTGACCGTCTGAACCAATCATCAAGCCTTTCTGCCCTGCCTGACATACAGCAGCAGCCGCCCAAGAAGCGATATCACTGTCGTCAGTGTAGCGGGTACAGCCGGCGGCAGCAGGAGTGCTGGTCATCAGTCTGCTCAGCATGACAGCAGCCTCCTGGCGGGTGATGGGAGATTTGGGCATAAAGGAGGAACTGCTTGTGCCTTGAATCAGCCCTACATTTACCGCCGCTTCAACCGAACCGTAATACCAGTCGTTTGTCTTCACATCATGATAGGCTGCAACTGATGAGTACACCGGCTGAAGCCCGAATATGCGGTCTAGCACAGCAACCCACTCGCCCCTCGTCATATTTGCTTTGGGAGAGAATTGGCGGCCGTTCTTCCCGTTCAAGTATCCTTTTGCATGCATCTGTAGAATAGCCTGCTCGGCAAAGCTGCCCTTGATATCGTCAAAAGGCAGAGTGGACGCAGTTGCCGCAGAAGCAGGAACAAGACTGAAGGCCATCAATACGGCACCAGCCAAAAAAGAAGAGATGCGAACGCAGCTCATACGTAACCATTTCACGATATATACCTTCTTTACATAAAGTCTAAAAGTGTGAGTTCAAAAAGTCAGGTTTTCAGCACCGAAGCTAATGCTTTCGAAGTGCGTTTTTTCAAAACGCTGGAGTTGAATGAAGCTAGGGACTGAGGAGCGGAGCGTACTTGGGGTACGTGAGCCCCGGAAGTCCCGGCTGAATTCAAGATTCGATGTCGAGTCCGCTTCCTGACTTCCTTCGTGATCAAAAGATGACTTTTTGAACAACTGCTAAAAGGGACTCCAGCAAAAAGAGCCCATCAAAGAATGGTATCACTCCAGCTGCAGACTTGCATTGTAAAATTTATGGAAGCAAAAAAACCGCCTGTCTCAGGCGGTGCTTGATAGTCGGTCCCGGGGGAACATTAACTTTTTTTAGCATAGATAATACCAATCGTTTTTGGACCGCAGTGGCTGGAGATCACGCAGCCGGCCGTTGCCAGGGCCACTTCAGCTCCTGTTTGCTCCTGCAGCTTTTTCTGCAGCTCCAGTGCATCTTCTTCAGCCATGGCATGCACGACAATGACCAGCTCCAGGTCCATGTTATCTTTTTGATTGAGGGCGTTATTCAGCATTTGCTCCAGCGCTTTTTCCCGTTTCCCCCGTACTTTGTAGGCCGGTGTCATTTTCCCGTCGATCACCTTAATGACAGGCCGGATCTTGAGCAGGCTGCCGATCAGATTTTGCATGCCCGAACATCTGCCTCCTTTATAAAGATACTCCAAAGTATCAATGACAAACTCGGTATCGACCCGGGGTTTCATGTCTTCTAACTGCCGCACAATTTCCGGTATGGCCAAGCCGTTCCGTACCGCTTTGACGGCCTTCATGACAAGCAGCCCGATACCGCAGCTCAGGTTTCTGGAATCTACAACATGAACTCTGCCCTCCGGAAACTCTCCGCCTGCCAAAAGCGCGTTCTGATAGGTAGAGGAAAGCTCCGAGGATAAGCTGATATATAAAATGTCCATGCCCTGCTCAATATAAGGTGTGAAATGCTGAATAAAGTCGGCAGGGGAAGGGGCGGCCGTTTTCGGCAGGCTTCCTTCACGGGAGACCCGTTCGAATAAGCGATCAGTGGTGATATCTACTCCGTCTCGTAACGATTCGCTGCCAAAAACGGTGTAGAGCGGAACGATGCCAATGTCATATTGCTCAATCCATGGCCTGGGAAGATCGCTTGTACTGTCCGTAAAAATTTTAACAGGATTCATAAATGCTCCTCTCGGTAATACAGAAATCATGTTCATATTTTCCACAAAAAAATGTGAAAAATCAAGGCAGGCTGCCGAAGTTGGAAATGGAGCATCTTTCCTTGTACAATAAGTTAAACAGAATAGAAGGGGATGTACAAATGCAGCGCAGATGGGTAATGCTTGGTTCTTTCATGATGCTGCTGTCCGTAGCCATTGGGGCGTTTGGCGCACATGCGCTCGGACCGCGGATTGGTGAGGATCAGCTGGCGGTCTATGAGACAGGCGTCAGATATCATATGATACATGCGGCGGGTCTGCTGATTATAGGATTAGCGGCAGGCCAATGGGGGGCTTCATCCAAGCTCAAATGGGCTGCAAGGCTGCTGTTTGCCGGTATTATTTTATTTTCGGGAAGCCTCTATCTTCTGAGCATCACCAATATTCGCATTCTTGGAGCAATCACGCCGCTTGGCGGAGTATGCTTTATGGGCGGATGGCTGATGCTTATGCTGGCAGCTGCCGGATTGAAAAAAGATTCCTGAACAAAAACAAACCGTCTGCAGGCGCTTCCGCAAACGGTTTGTTTTTTGTATATGTACCCTCATCAGGTGGGGTAGATTTCATCAATTTCATTGATTTTGAAGGTATACACCTGCTTTTCATCCACATGATAGACGCTAAGTATTCCGCTTTCCTGATCATTGTTGATGATCCTGCACGGGATGCTGCGCTGGCCGCCGTAACGGTTTACAACCAGACGGACAAGTGAATTTTTCTTAATATAAGTATTAATCAAATCATGCATGCTGCTGGATTGACTCCCGGCTGATGGTGCAGGTGATGCGTTATTTTTGGAAGCGGCCTTACTTGCGCCAGGCTTCTGCTGTTTGTTTTTTTGACCATTTGGAAGACTTTCGAATGTATTTGCCTGTTCACTCAATGCCTTTTTCTTCATTTTCAGAGCAGTCTCAATAAGACTGCCTAGTTCAATACCCGAAACGACCCGGTAATCGGCGATTTGTTCAAAGCTGTTAAGAACTTCCATTAGGGACTGAAGCGCAGCGGCGTTGGAGCTGCCTTTTACTAAGACATCCACGTTAAATAAATAACTCGATTCCTCTCTTGGCGTTATCTTATCCATATTTCCTCCAGCCCTGATTTCAATCAAATTTTAAAGTTTTTTCAGACTCTCAATATATCATTAAAATGCAAATCAGAATAGTCCTAATGATCGATTTTATGAACTTTTTACATATAAGCTGCGACTTTATAACCACACGTGTCCACACCTGTCAAAAACTGCTGCATAAACTGGAACAAACGCCGCACAACGAGGAGGTGTTTTTAAGTTGATTCATGTGGAGCCTATTCAAGTGGGTGAGCATACCTTCATTGGAGTGGAAGTGAAGCTGCCTAAAACCACCCTGATTTCCATATCCAATGACCGCGGCTACATCATGTGTGGAGCACTGGATGTGGGTTTGCTGAATGATCGGCTTGCGGACCGCAAGATTATTGCTGCCAGAGCTGTGGGAGTACGCACGCTCAAAGAGCTGCTGGAAGCTCCAATGGAGTCCGTAACAGCCGAAGCGGAGGCACTTGGCATTCACCCGGGATTACCTGGATATGAAGCACTATTGAAAATGGTATAACCATCAGGTGCCGAATGCTGTATGAGTTACAAAAATACCGGAGCGATCGGCTCCGGTTTCATAAAATACTTTACCGCGTTAGCGGGTTGCTTTGAACAGAGCAGCGAGATTATCCGAGTAGGGTGGGCGAATCATGCCCTTTTCGGTAATAATCGCTGTTACATATTCATTTGGAGTAACGTCAAACGCCGGATTGAACACTTTCACACCTTGGGGAGCCGTTCTTTTGCCAAAGCCTTCGGTAACTTCTTCAGCAGATCTTTCTTCGATCGGAATATCAGCGCCTGTCGGTGTATTCAGGTCAATGGTTGACAAAGGGGAAGCCACATAAAAAGGGATACCGTGTGCCTTCGCCAGCACAGCGACACTATAGGTTCCGATTTTATTGGCGACGTCTCCGTTAGCCGCCACACGGTCAGTACCTACAATAACCGCCTGGACCCATCCTTTTGACATGACCATGCCTGCCATATTGTCGCAGATCAAGGTGACATCGATGCCAGCCTGCTGCAGCTCGAATGCCGTCAGGCGCGCTCCCTGCAGAACAGGGCGCGTTTCGTCCGCAAACACCTTCAAGCGAATTCCGTTCTCCTGTGCAAGATACATGGGTGCAAGAGCGGTACCATATTTGGCTGTGGCCAGTCCGCCTGCATTGCAGTGGGTCAGAACTCCCATGCCATCTTCGAACAGGGGGAGGGCATGCTCTCCAATGCTTTTGCATACTTGCTCATCCTCAGCCTGAATCGCGATGGCTTCCTGTTCAAGCCCTGCGTTCCAGTCTTCTATCGTTCCGGTTTGCACAAGCTCCTGAGCGCGTTTTTTCATGCGATCCAGGGCCCAGAACAGGTTCACGGCTGTCGGACGGGAGGTAGCCAGGTGGCCGCATACGGATTGCACATGCTCCAGCCAGCCCTCCGGTCCTGCAGCACCATAAGCCTTCGCCCCGAGGACGACACCGTAAGCTGCCGCCATGCCGATGGCAGGAGCTCCGCGTACCTTCAAGGCGTGAATCCCTTCCCACACCTCTTCCGGCGTGAGCAAATCCAGCATGACGACGGATTCGGGAAGCAGGCGCTGATCCAGCATGGCCAGCCGGTCTCCTTTCCAGATCAGAGACACGGGCGCGCCGGCTTGTTCAAATGTGTCGTTCATATCATTTCACCTCTGTTCCCGGCAGCAGTCCGGACGATATCGTCGATCTCGGCGATGGAATGGATTTTTCGGCAGTTCATGATCAGAGCTTTGCCAATGGTGAGCGCCAGGCGCTGGGCACGCTCCCTGTTAGTGTCGTCCGGGATGGTATCAATGTCCGCCACGTGGGAAAGGCCAACGATACGGCGGATCATTTTGGCCCCGGCAAAACCTGCGGTATCCTGCAGCACTTTATGAATGTACACATCCTGATATCTCGGGGTATGAGCCAGCGGATCAACAGCATGCTCGTCCCACAATTTGCGGAATTCCGCTTCAAATCTGGTCCATACATCAAGTGAGGTTTGCAGTAGCCAGCTCTGATGGCTGCGACGATCCGCTTCATCCTGCTTCCAGCCGATCTGGGCGGCAAGGTTCAGCAGCAGGTTCGCAATGACGGCACCGATATCAAAGCCCATGGGGCCGTAATAGGCGAACTCGGGATCAATGACCTTGGTGGATTCTTCTGTGATAAAAATACTGCCTGTATGCAGGTCTCCGTGCAGGAGCGCTTCCGTACGGGTCAGAAACTTCTCACGCAGCAGGGCAACTTCCAGATGGAGCGCCTTATCTGTGCGCAGGGCTTCCGCTTCATCCTCAATGGCAGCAGGGTAATTGTTATTGTCCGACAGCCTGTATGGATCGTCGAAGATCAGATCCTCCGTAATTTTGCACAGATCCGGGTTGATGAACCGTCCCATCTGCTCCTTTTTCGCACGCGGGTCCATCGCCAGATCGGAGGTGAAGAAGAGGGTTCTGGCGATAAAAGTGCCGATATGGTCCGCAAAGTGCGGAAATACCTTGCCTGCAATCAAGGCGTGCCGCATGATGGTATAGTCGCTGAGATCCTCCATGACCGTAAGTGCCATCTCATCGTCATAGCTATACACTTCGGGCACCAGGTCAGGACACAACCTGTGCTGCACCTGAAGGGCTTCGCGTTCGATACGTGCGCGGTCGAGGCTGAGCGGCCACGATTCGCCTACAACTTTCGCATAAGGCAGAGCCTGTTTGATTATAATACTCTTACCAGTTTCGGATTCTGTAATTTGGAACACCAGATTCAGATTACCGTCTCCGATTTCCCGGCAATCGAGCTCGGCGCCTTCCGGGAAAAAGCCGGGAATCGTTTTGGCGAGAATGATGGCTTCTTCATTGGATAATGGATGATAGGCTGACAAAGATGACACCTCCGTAATGTACTAAAACCTACTGGTTCACTTGGTATAGACAGTATAACGAAAATAGTCTAAGTTTAATATAGCTTTTTTTCGAAAAAGCATGAGCCCGGCCTGATGGCTTCCGAGGAACTTCTGCTTGTTTCGCCCTTTTCGCGGAAGGGTAAGAAAGAATTAGGCGTCAGGCAGGCGAAGCAAGGTGGCCAGCTGGCGTCGCCCTTTTATGGCTATTCTGTCTCTTGTTCAGACTTTAGAATATGATGACACCTCCCGACAGATAGTGCACAAGGGCCGCAGAATTACGGGCTCATGCCCGTTTTCTGAATGCCCTAAATTAATTTGAAGAAGGATGGGATGAACATGGCTAAATCAACCAAAAACACAGCAGGCACACAGGCACAATCCGTAGAAGAGCTGCTTAACCGCCAGGTAGCCAACCTGAACGTACTTTACGTGAAGCTACATAATTACCACTGGTATGTAAAAGGCTCGAACTTCTTCACGCTGCATGTCAAATTCGAAGAGTTTTATAATGAAGTCACGCTGAAAATGGACGAGGTTGCGGAGCGCCTGCTGACGCTGAAAGGTTCGCCTGCAGCAACGATGAAGGAATACCTGGATTTGAGCTCCATCAATGAAGCTTCCGGAGCGGAGGATGCCAATACGATGGTGCAGACGCTTATCGAGGATTTTGCCACCGTATGTGAGGAGTTCCAGGAAGGCATCGAGTTGGCGGAGAAGGCTGAGGATCAGCCTACGGCAGATATGCTGACAGGCTTCAAGACGGATTTTGAAAAACATATGTGGATGCTGCGCTCCTACCTCGGCTAATCATCTTTTGCGGAGATTTCAGAAAGTATAAACTTATCGATAGACGTTTTTCTTAAGAAGGCGGTTTTCCACTTCCGGTTGTGCATCATTTCCCGGCAGGCTATAATTCGGATACATTGAAATAGCAGGCCAAGGGGGAAGAAGAATGAATGAACGGGCAGTTGCCTTGAAGGAATGGGCTTCAGCGATTGGGGCTTTGGAAAACGGACGCCAGATTATCCTGATGCGCAAAGGCGGCATAGCGGAGGGGACCAGGCATTTTCAATTGCAAAGAAATGCTTTTTACTTATACCCCACATATGAACATCAGCGCAGAGAACTGGTAAAAGAACAGGACCGGCACAGAATTGATGATTCGCTTGAACATTGGCATCCTGACAACACCACCGTCCAGCTGCGGACTTACGCGGAAGCGGTTGAGGATATTGAGGTCCATGATCAGGGCACGCTGGACCTTCTGCGCGAATATCATATGTGGACAGACGATTTTGCGGCCGAGCGGCTTAAATGGAAGCGCAAGGACCCCTTGCACATCCTGCTGCTTCGAATATATAAATTGAAGCAGCCGGTGGAAATCGAGATCCGCCCCGAATATTTGGGCTGCAGATCATGGATTTCCATGGATGCACGTCCGGTGACGAGCGAAATGACGCCGGTGCTGGACGCCCGGGAGTTTGAAGCACAGGTGCGCGAAATCAAAAGTACGTTAAATGCTTGAACGCAACAGGCTTGACTGATAAATTCAGTCAAGCCTGTTTTGGTTATTGGGAAAAGGAGCAGTTGCTGCAAGCCAACTGCTCCTTTTTTGTCTGCAAACGGATTTGGGTAAAATTGTCCATTTGTAGACATAATCTGCTATCGGTTGTCAAACAGGATATCCATCATACACATCGGGGTTATACACGATTAAATAGTTTACATAAATCTGTAAAAAAACAAAGAATGAATTCGATAATCAGAAAATTAAACGATTTATATTTACAAAATCGATTATTATAATTATAATCGAATTGTATTCATAACAAGGAGGTCATTTACAGTGAACAACAATCCATTAGCCAAGTTGCCGGAAGTCAAAGTCTTTCAGGTGACGAGTAACGATATTCAGGAGGGCCATCCTCTACCGCCCCATCAATACTCGGGGATGTCAGGAGTGGAGGGCGGCAAAGATCTTTCGCCCCATTTGAAATGGTCGGGTGCGCCCGAAGGGACGAAGAGCTTCGCTGTAACCGCGTATGATCCGGACGCCCCGACCGGATCGGGCCTCTGGCATTGGGCCGTCATTAACATCCCTGCCAGCGTCACCGAACTGCCGACCGGCGCAGGCGACGAGCAAGGCAGCGGTTTGCCGCAAGGCGCCTTGCAACTGCCGAACGATTTGCGGCTCGAACGGTTTATCGGTGCGGCTCCTCCAGCGGGACACGGCCCGCATCGGTATTATTTTGTCGTTCATGCGCTGGATGTCGAGAATATCGGCGTCGACCCTAAGGCTACACCGGCTCTCTTAGGATTCACCATGCTGGGGCATACGCTGGGGAGAGCCGTTCTCGTGGCAACAGGAGAAATCAAGTAACCTAAGGCAGAAACAACTGAAAAACATCCCATTCTGCGGCAGAGTATAGTTATTGCACTAAATCTGCCATAGAGGGATGTTTTTCATGTCTAACCGATCAAGAACGGCGAACATTGAGCCAACTGTTTTATGGGTGCTGTGAGTTTCAATAGCTTTTTGAAGATTTCAGAATGGAATCGCAAGAAAAACTACTGCTAGACGGGATCTGGCTTCTTTGAGTGCACGTCGATAGAAGTTTTTCTTACAGGTTTACAGCAAGTTTGTCCAATTGGGATTTTCAGTTTGCGAAGGCTTGAGCTATTAAGAAGCTGGAAATACCGCAGATTGTTTGCAATTGCAAATACGAATGTTATAAAATGACTTGAGAATCATTGAGAATCAGTTTAGAATGATTATAAATAAGTAGAGAATGAGCTATTCATTCTGCTGAAACAAAGTAAATCGGAATCAGGCGCGAGCCTGTTCATTTTACTTGAAATTTCTTTACTGGCTTTTGCGGAATAGTGTCATTATTTTGCAGGCCGCTATTACGATAAACGGAGGGACACAACTGACATGGCTACAAATTTCGTGATTGAAGGTCTGAAAGCGACCATTGAAGGCAAGGAGATCCTCAAAGGCATCAACCTGGAAATGAAGGGCGGAGAAATTCACGCCATCATGGGACCGAACGGTACAGGTAAAAGTACGCTGGCTTCCGCATTGATGGGCCATCCGAAATACGAAGTAACCGAAGGCAAGGTTGTGCTTAACGGCGAAGACCTGCTTGAAATGGAAGTAGACGAGCGTGCTCGGGCCGGGTTGTTCCTGGCGATGCAGTATCCAAGCGAAATTGCGGGTGTAACCAACTCGGACTTCCTGCGCAGTGCTATCAATGCACGCATGGAGGAAGGCAAGGAAATTTCCCTGATCAAATTCATCCGCCAGATGGAAGGCAAGATGAAGGAACTGGAAATGAACCCTGAATTCGCGCACCGTTATCTGAACGAAGGCTTCTCCGGCGGTGAGAAGAAGCGGAACGAAATTTTGCAGATGATGATGCTGGACCCGAAAATTGTCGTTCTGGACGAAATCGACTCCGGTCTCGACATCGACGCTCTGAGAATCGTAGCGAACGGTGTAAATCAAATGCGTTCGGAAGACCGCGGCTTCCTCATCATTACCCACTATCAGCGCCTGCTGAACTACATCAAGCCTGACTTTGTCCATGTTATGATGCAAGGACGGATCGTGAAATCGGGCGGACCTGAGCTTGCAGAGCGTCTGGAAGCAGAAGGTTATGAATGGGTTAAAGAGGAACTGGGAATTGTCGATGAAACTGTAGGCCAAGAGGCGTAAGCCGGAGCGGAGGAGGATAACTGATGACAACACAAACAATGCTTCCGGTTGACTCTGAGCAGCTTCGCGCCTTGTCGGTTCAAAAAAATGAGCCTGCCTGGCTTACCGAGCAAAGACTTAAAGCGCTTGAGCTTGCGGGCAAGCTGGAGCTTCCGGTATATGAGAAAACGAAAATTGATCGCTGGAACCTCAGCGAGTATGGCAAGCATCAGGATGTGCAGAAGCTGGCTTCCCTGAAGGATGCCCCTGCTTCCATCGCCGAACTTGTCGAGACCCAGCAAAATAATGGCGGATTGGTCATTCAGCGGAATTCCGGCGTTGTCTTTACGCAGCTGAATGATGAGCTTGCTGCTAAAGGTGTTATTTTCACTGACCTGGAAACAGCGGCGCGCGAGCATGGCGATCTGGTTCAGTCTTATCTTCATACGGCTGTAAAGTCGGATGAGAACGCGGTTTCTGCTCTGCACTCGGCACTGTGGAACGGTGGCGTATTCCTGTATGTACCGAAAAATGTGGAAATTCAGGACATTCCGCTGCAGGCTGTATTTTTGACGGATGATGCTTCCGCGTCGTTTGTCCCTCACGTCTTGATCGTCGTCGAAAGCAACAGCTCTGTCACATATGTGGATAACTATGTTTCAGGAGAGTTGACTGCTCCTATTTTCCATAATGGTATTGTTGAGGTATTTGCCAAGGCAGGCGCCAAGGTGCGTTTTGCTTCCGTGCATCAGTTCGGCGAAGCTGCTACGGACATTTCCACCCGCCGTGCCGTGCTGGATAACGATGCTTCCATTGAGTGGATCGTCGGTGAAATGAACGACGGCAACACAGCCAGCAATACGATGTCCGTACTGAAAGGCAACGGATCAATCTCTGACGCGAAAGTGATTGCTGTCGGCTCCGGAAGCCAGAAGCTGAACTACACAACACAAGCGCAGCATTTCGGCAAAAGCTCTGAAAGCCAGATGATCACAAGAGCGGTTATGAGAGAAGAAGCTTCTGCGATCATTAACGGGATTACCAAAATTGAAAAGGGCGCTACAAAAGCGGACGGCCAGCAAACGGAACGGGTGCTGATGCTCAGCGGCAAAGCACGTGGGGACGCCAATCCGATTCTGCTGATTGATGAGGATGATGTAACCGCAGGCCATGCGGCTTCCGTAGGACAGGTGAATCAGGAGCAAATTTATTACCTGATGTCCCGCGGTGTGAGCCGTGCGGATGCGGAACGGCTGATCATTTACGGATTCCTTGCTCCCGTTGTTTCCGATATTCCGCTGGAAGCTTTGCAGCAGCAGCTGCAGCGTCTGGTGGAAAGGAAGCTGGGACAATGAATATCGCCGGAATACGCGAGCAATTTCCGATTCTGAATCAGGAGATTAACGGTCATCCGTTGATCTATCACGATAATGCGGCCACTTCCCAGAAGCCTGTCTCCGTAATTGAGGCGATCAAGCGTTATTACGAGTTTGATAACTCCAACGTTCATCGCGGGGTACACACGCTGGGAAGCCGGGCGACCGATGCCTATGAAGGGGCAAGGGAAAAGGTTGCGCGTTTTATTAATGCCAAGCGCAGCCAGGAAATTATTTTTACACGCGGCACGACGACGGCGCTGAACCTTGTGGCTTCCTCTTACGGAAGAGCGAACTGCAAGGAAGGCGATGAAATTGTCATCACGCCCGCAGAGCATCACAGCAATCTGATTCCTTGGCAGCAGGTGGCAAAGGCGACAGGGGCTACCCTGAAATATCTCCCGCTGCAGGAGGATGGCAGCATACGTCTGGCGGACGTTGAGCAAACTGTGACGGAACGCACCAAAATTGTGTCCATTGCTTACGTATCCAATGTGCTCGGTGTGGTACACCCGGTTAAAGAAATTGCCGAGATTGCCCATCGGAACGGCGCGGTAATGGTCGTGGACGGTGCGCAAAGCACGCCGCATATGAAGGTGGATGTGCAGGATCTTGATTGTGATTTCTATGCGCTCTCCGGCCATAAAATGTGCGGTCCGACAGGCATCGGCGCATTATACGGCAAAAAAGCGCTGCTGGACGCCATGGAACCGGTGGAATTCGGCGGCGAAATGATCGACGACGTTGGCCTTTATGACTCGACTTGGAAGGAGCTGCCGTGGAAGTTTGAGGGTGGTACGCCCATCATTGCGGGCGCCGTCGGGCTGGGAGCAGCCATCGACTTTCTTCAGGCTATTGGCATGGACGAAATCGCCGCTCATGAAAGCCGCCTCGCCGCCTATGCAGTGAACCGGTTGAGTGAAGTGGAAGGGCTCACGATTTACGGTCCGAAGGAGCGTCACGTCGGCGTGGTTACCTTCAACCTTGGCGATGTTCATCCGCATGATGTGGCGACAGTGCTTGACAGCAAAGGCATAGCGATCCGGGCAGGCCATCACTGCTGCCAGCCGCTGATGCGCTGGCTCAAGGTAAGTTCTACTGCACGTGCGAGCTTTTACCTGTATAATACAGAAGAAGAGATTGATTCATTGGTTAGCGCCCTAATTCAGACAAAGGAGTACTTTGGCGATGCAACTTGACGATCTGTACCGGCGCGTCATCATGGATCATTATAAAAATCCGCGCAACAAGGGACGGTTTGATGAGGATGCCGTTACGGTGGACCTGAACAACCCGACTTGCGGCGACAGAATTTCCTTGCAGCTGAAGCTGAGGGACGGACTTGTTGAAGATGCCAGATATACGGGCGAAGGCTGTTCCATCAGCATGTCGTCGGCTTCCATGATGACAGAGGCTGTTAAAGGCAAATCCTTGGATGAGGCGCTTCAATTGGCGGACCGCTTCTCTTCCCTTATGAAAGGGGAGCCTGCGGAGTTTGATGAATACGAAGATATCGAGGCACTGTCCGGTGTGAATAAATTCCCTGCCCGCATCAAATGCGCGACACTTGCCTGGAATGCGCTGCGCAAGGGCATCGATCTTGAGCATTAAGCTTCAAAAATTTTATGCAGCACAGCTGCAGTGGGAACAGCCGGGGATGCAAGAGGCTGCCGGTTCCCATCCAGAAGGGGTTGAACGAAATGGCGAAAAAGGCACCTGAGTTAGAGGAGTACAAGTATGGTTTTCGCGATGAACACAAAGCCATCTTCCAAACCGGCAAGGGTCTGACACCGGAAATTGTTAAAGAAATTTCCCGGATTAAAGACGAACCGGAATGGATGCTGGAATTTCGGCTTAAAGCGCTGAAGCAATTTGAAAAAATGGCCACTCCGCAGTGGGGCGGTGATTTGAACGATCTGGATTTTAACGATATTCAGTACTATGTGCGTCCTTCCGAGAAGCAGGGCAAAACCTGGGAGGAAGTTCCGGCTGAAATCAAGGAAACCTTCGACAAACTGGGTATCCCTGAAGCGGAGCAGAAGTTCCTGGCAGGCGTATCCGCACAGTACGAGTCCGAGGTTGTCTATCACAACATGCAGAAGGATCTCGAAGATCAGGGCGTTATTTTTATGGATACGGATACTGCGCTTAAAGAGCACCCTGAAATTTTCAAAGAATACTTTGCGACTGTGGTACCTCCGGCTGACAACAAATTCGCAGCACTGAACAGTGCCGTATGGTCCGGCGGAAGCTTTATCTACGTGCCTAAAGGCGTGAAATGTGAAATTCCGCTGCAGGCTTATTTCCGGATCAACTCGGAGAACATGGGACAGTTTGAGCGTACCCTGATCATTGCGGACGAAGACAGCTTCGTTCATTATGTGGAAGGCTGTACAGCTCCGATCTACAGCACCAACTCCCTGCATAGTGCTGTAGTTGAGATCATTGCGAAGAAAAATGCGCGCGTCCGTTATACAACGATTCAAAACTGGGCGCCTAACATTTATAATCTGGTGACCAAGCGGGCGGTTGCGGAAGAAAATGCAACGATGGAATGGGTTGACGGCAATATCGGCTCCAAGCTGACCATGAAATATCCGGCCGTTGTCCTGAAGGGCCGTGGCGCCAAAGGTATGGTTCTGTCCATTGCCGTAGCGGGTAAAGGCCAGCATCAGGACGCAGGCGCAAAAATGATTCACCTTGCCCCTGATACAACGTCAACGATCGTGTCCAAATCCATTAGTAAGCATGGCGGCAAGGTAACCTACCGCGGTCTGGCATCGTTCGGACGCCAAGCGGAAGGCGCGAAGTCCAATATCAAATGTGATACGCTCATTCTGGACAACGAGTCCACCTCAGATACGATTCCGTACAATGAAATCATGAATGACAACATTACGCTGGAGCATGAGGCTACAGTATCCAAAGTGTCTGAGGATCAGCTCTTCTACCTGATGAGCCGCGGTTTGTCCGAGGCGGAAGCGACACAAATGATCGTTATGGGCTTTATCGAACCGTTCACCAAAGAGCTGCCTATGGAATACGCCGTTGAAATGAACCGTTTGATCAAGTTCGAAATGGAAGGCTCCATCGGTTAAGCTGCTTTATTGCAATATAAAACTGCCTACAGCATAAAATTTGCTGTAGGCAGTTTTTTTCAGCCATATTAAATATATACTTCCTCAATAGCCAGATCCCGCTCTTTAGCCAAGTCGATAAAGCGTCCGTCATCCATTTTAATCAAGGGCCGGAAATAATCGACCGGATTATTCAAAATGATCGTGCCGGTCTGCCCGTTGGTGAGCAGTATCTTCTTCTTGATAAAGTTAGGCAGCATATGACGAATGAAGGTTTGGGTAGCAATCGGGTCCAAATGGCCGAAGCTCATGGCGTGCAGCTCCCTCAGAACGGCCAGCAGCTCCTGCTTGGATTGATAAACACGGTTGGAAGTCATAGCGCTATATACATCTGCAACAGCAGTAATTCGAGCAAAGGGATGAATCTCTTCTTTGAATAAGCCGTGAGGATAGCCCGTTCCGTTCTCGCGTTCATGGTGCTGAAGCGCGACTGCTGCCGCAATCTCATCTGATGTTGAATTCCGGATGAGATCATATCCGTATTGGGTGTGTTTCTTGACTTCACGGAACTCCTCTTCCGTCAATTTGGAAGGCTTGTTCAAAATATGAGCCGGTACCATGCATTTGCCGATGTCATGCAGATAGCCGGCTCTGCCGGCCGCATAGGCCTCTTCCGGGGAGTATCCGAGCCAAATGGCAAGATAATAAGATAAAACACCCACCTCAAGGGAATGATTGTAGGTATACTCGTCTCCTTGACCCAATAGCAACAGCATGGAAACAACGTCCTTCTGCTGGGCTAACTCGTCAACAATAGGAGCAAACAGCTCATCTACCCGATGAGAATTGAATTGGCCTGAAGCGGAAGCGGATAAGAACATGGCCTGCATACCATCGATGGCATCGTTGAACAGAGGAACAACATGCGCGAATGAATCAGGGGCAGCAGGTTCATCCGGACCAAAACCGTGCCCGTGATTAGAAGCGCTTGCTTCTATATCGATATATTCAATATTGTGCATTAACAGTTTACGAATGTCATCATGTCGAAGTGTAGTACCTTTGGTCAAGACTGGCACACCGTTGTCGTTGTATGTATCGCTCTGTAGACGGTCTCCTGGTTGGGCATCGGTGACATGGACTCTCAATCGGTTCTACCACCTTTTTTTCTTGAAGTAATAAGAATACTATATCAAGAAAAAAATCCCATGACAACGACTTTCTTACTAGGTTTGTGGCGGGAGTGTAGGGTTCCAAGGTCCTAATTGTGAACCCTTCCATTCGGAGCCGTCTTCCCAAATCTCCTTCTTCCAGATCGGGACCTTATGTTTGAGGGCTTCAATGGCATATCGGCTGGCCTCGTAGCATGTATCACGGTGCGGGGCAGATACAGCGATGATGACGCTCGCTTCCGCAATGTCTACTTTGCCTGTTCGATGCGCAATTGCACAAAGCGTGCCGGGCCATCGTTCAGCGATGTCCCTGCCGATTTCGGAGAGTTTGTTCAGCGCCATGGGAACATAAGCCTCATATTCAAGATGTACGGTTCGTTGTCCTGCGGTCATTTCCCTTGTCGTACCAACGAATACAAGAGCAGCGCCATGATTCGGGGTAATGACTTTGGCCGTAACCTTCTCCTGCGAAAGCGGGTTTTGCGTAATGACATGCCAACCGTCGCTGCTCGTATATACGGGATGGCCCCCATGCCCGTCGCCGCCGGAAACCGGCGGAATGATGGCGACCTCGTCGCCTTCATTGACAGGAGTATCCGGGGATGCAAATTCCTGATTTACGGCCACAAAAGATGATTGTATTGCGGCTGCGGCCTCCGGGTAATCGGCGGCGAGCTGTGTCTTGACATGATCGGCAGTAACGGAAGCTGATGCAATGCTGATCACTGCACGGGATGAACCGATACGTTCGGCAAGCCCGGCGAACAGCAGCACTTCTATATTCATGGATGATTCACCTCGGTTTATGATTGATGCACATTTTTAGCTCCTTCAATATATCATATTGCCTAGTAAAATGTTATTCTTAACTATTAGATATCCTATATATTTCATGGCATAAACAAGCTGCATGTAAGAATCGGATCCGGTATAGGAGGCAGGAACGGACATGGAATCCCCTTATGAGCAAACTTTGACGATTCTGCACACGAACGATATCCACAGCCGTTTCGGAAGCATGCCTTCGCTCGCAGCCATGGCTACCGAGCAGAAACGAGCCTGTGAAGGAGCGGTGCTTCTCCTTGATATCGGTGATCATATGGACAGAATGGCCCCGGAAACGGAAGGCACCTATGGCGGGGCCAATGTGGATGTAATCAATCTGACGGGTTATGATGCGGTAACGATCGGCAATAATGAGGGCCTGACATTCACTCCCGACATGTTGGAGCAGGTTTATGCAGGTATCCAATGCCCTGTCGTTTGCGGCAATATTCGAGAGATATCGACAGGATTCGCCCCCTCCTGGATGAGTGAGTCCCTGGTATTGGACAAGGATGGCATTCGTATCGGGCTGGTCGCGGCAACGGCGCCTTTTGCGGATTTTTACAGGCTGCTTGGCTGGGAAGCAAGAGATCCGGTTGAGAGCCTGAAGGAGCAGGTGTCAGCAATCCGCGGCAGCGTGGATGTCGTGATTGTAATGTCGCATTTGGGGTTACATACAGATAAGAGGCTCGCCAGTGAAATCACTGGTATCGATGTCATTCTCGGCGGGCATTCGCATCATGTGCTGGAGACACCTCTCATGATCAATGGAACGGCGCTGTGCGCCGCAGGCAAGCATGGAATGCTGATGGGCAAGGTGGTTCTGGGCCGCTCAGGCGATCAGGAGCCCTATAGGGTGATCTTCGGGGAATGTCTGCCCCTGAACACCTCCATACTGGACGAAAGCGTGGCGGCTGCCATCGCTGTCCATCGCGAACAGGCGGAGATCCGGCTGCAGGAAACTGTAGCCTTCATAGACCGCGTCTGCCCCATTGCCTATGACAGGGAATCGGAGTTTGGCAATATTATGGCCCAGGCTGTGCGCCATTTTACAGGGGCTCAGCTTGCCATAGTCAATTCGGGACAGCTTCTGGGACCACTTCCGAAAGGCAGCATTTCGAAAGGGCTCCTGCATCAACTGTGCCCTTCACCCATCAACGCCTGTACGATGAATTTGAAGGGGGCGGCAATCCGTCTTGCGCTGGAGCAATCACTTTTGCCCGAATTTGCCGATAAAAAGATTATTGGCTTCGGGTTTAGGGGCGAGGTACTGGGCAGTCTGTGCGTTGACGGGATTCAGGTCCTATACGACCTTCAGCGACAGCCGTATGACAGAGTCATTGAAGTCAGACTGGGTGGCAGCCTGATGTCGGATGATGCGAGTTATAACGTGGGTACGCTGGATATGTTTTCCTTTAAAATAGGGTATGAAAGTCTGGCTGCAGGGACGGAGCTTGAATATCGTTTGCCGGAATTTTTAAGAGATCTGATCGGAGATGAGCTTCAGCGCCCGAATGCCCTGAAGGACAGCATGGTATCCCGCTGGATTGCGGTTCATGAATAGGAGCAGGTCATAAGTTATCTTTGGTGCGGAAGAGGGTATTGCAATGCGGCTGTTAGCGGTTGGTTCATTACGTCCGGGAATGAAGCTCGGCAAAAAAATTTATAATGAGGACGGACTGATTCTGCTGTCGGAGGAGGTAGAGCTGAATGATCGGATGATCAAGCGTCTTGGCGAGGTGGGGATTGCATATGTGTATATTCAGGACCCCAAAACCGACGATATAGATATCCCGGAAATGATTCAGGAGAAGACGAGGCAGAAGGCTCTGCAGGAAATCCGAAAGCAGTTCAGGGAAATTTCCGGGCTCTCGCTGCAAAGGTCTGTGCCCCATTTGGGAAAAGCTTTTGGCGGGATCATGGAATCAATTCTGGAAGATATCGGCAGCAGGCAGGATACGATGATTATGCTCAATGACTTGGGCAGTACGGATCAAAATTTGTACCAGCACTCCTTGACGGTATGCCTGTATACCCTCGTGATGGGCAAGGCCAACGGGTATAACCGTCAGCAGCTGCTGGAGCTGGGCATCGGTTCATTGCTGCATGATATCGGCAAAACGCAGCTTCCCCCAAGTATTTTGCTGAAGCCCGGAAAGCTGACTCGGGAAGAGTATCTGGAGGTACAAAAACACGCACAGATCGGATATCAGATTCTAAAAAAGGTGCCGGATATTTCCCTGCTGTCTGCAATTTGCGCTTTGCAGCATCATGAACGGATCAACGGATCAGGGTATCCGAACAAACTGCATAACGGGGAAATTCATGATTATGCCAAATGGGTGGGGCTTGCAGACTCCTATGACGCCATGACAGCCAACCGGAGCTACAGAGCCCCTCTGCTTCCCCATCAGGCGGTAGAGGCGCTCTATTCCGGTGCGGGTACCTTGTACGAACAATATATGTTGGAAAAATTCCGCGACAGTGTAGCCATTTATCCGCTTGGCCTGCCTGTCGTATTAAGCACGGGCGAAGAGGGAGTAGTTGTGCGGATCGATCCCAGTGTTCCGCACCGGCCCGTCATCCGGGTGTTGAAGGATCGGGACGGACAGGAGCTGGCAGCTCCTTATGAAATTGATCTGTCAGCGGTTTTATCCGTGATTATCACGGAAGCGGGCGGCGTGAAAAAGGCTGAGGAGCATGCCGGGTAAGGGACAGTTCAAATCTGGAAACTGTGCAGCTGCCGCCCGCCTCGTGTTATGATTATATAACAGGAAATTTATGTTCCTATGAAATCAGCATAACAAGAAGAAATAAGGTGGAAAACTAAATGTCAGGACTATATGGCGCAAGCCATTCGCTAAAACCTTTAACCCCGGAGTACGACCCGTGGGACCCGATCGATTCTTTAAAACAATTTGGCCGGCACACGCTGACCAGTGTGGAAATGACCGTGACCCATTTATGCAATATGCGCTGTGAGCACTGTGCTGTCGGCGATTCGCTGGTGATGAAGGAGGAGCCTTTCCTGCCTTTATCGCTGATGCTGAAGCGGCTGGATGAGGTAGAGAACCTGCAGACGATCAGCATAACCGGGGGCGAGCCCGCCCTGATGGAGAAAACCGTGGACGAGGTCATCGTCCCGCTGCTGAAATATGCGAGGGAGCGCGGCGTCCGTTCGCAAATCAACTCCAATCTTACGCTGGATATCGGCAGATATGAGAAAATGCTGCCTTACCTGGACGTGATGCATATTTCGCATAATTACACGGATGCTGACAATTTTTACGAGGTGGGCTTTGCCAATACGAGCCGTCCGGCTCCACGGGCTGCAGCTTCCCGGCTGTATGAGAAAATGATGGATAACGCCGTCAAGCTGAGCAGCATGGGCATGTTCATTTCTGCGGAATCCATGATCAATTACAGAACGCATACGAAGCTTCCGGAAATCCACCGGCTCGTTCAGGAAATGGGATGCCGGCGGCATGAGGTGCATCCGATGTATGCATCCAACTTTGCGGCATCCCTGCCGGTACTGTCGCTGGAGGACATGCGGTCCGCGATCCATCATCTGCTTGATCATCGCAATCCGGAGCTGTGGATGCTGTTTGGTACGCTGCCTTTCTTTGCCTGCTCCGGCAACCCACAGGATCAGGAGCTGCTGCGGCGGCTGCGGGCTGAGCGGAACGTCACGGTACGCAACGACCCCGACGGGCGCAACAGAGTTAACGTGAATATGTTCACAGGTAATGTGTACGTAACGGATTTTGCCGATATCCCGGCCTTTGGCAACATTCATCAGCAAAAGCTGGACGACATCTTCGGCAGCTGGCTCAGCGAGCACCCGCTTTATCAGACGGTGAACTGCCACTGTGCTGCGGCGAATTGCTGCGGTCCGAACCTGCTCGTAGCGGACATGTATTATAAAGAGGTTGATTTTAAAACGAAAGAGGCAATCATCTAAGCAAATGATCCTACTACAGACATGACGGAAAGAAGGAATAAGCCTTGGGCCATACCGAATTTCATTTTGGAGAGCTATTCTTGAATCTGTTCCTGGTGCTGCTGCTCGTATTTCTTAACGGGGTATTCGTAGCCGCTGAATTCTCCCTTGTGAAAATGCGCCAATCCCGATTAGCCCAGCTGGAAAGCGAAGGGAACCGGTTGGCAGGGTATGCGATTAAGGTGAACAGCAGACTGGATGCCTATTTGTCAGCAACCCAGCTTGGCATTACATTAACCTCGCTGGGGCTCGGCTGGCTGGGTGAGCCGGCCGTATCCGAGCTGCTGGTGGAGCCGCTTATGTATCAGCTGGGCATCACCGATGGGACACTGATTACGACGATTTCTGTCGTGATCGGCTTCTGTGTGATCACGTTTCTACACATTGTGTTGGGTGAGCTTGCACCGAAGTCGCTTGCGATTCAGCGGACCGAAGGGGTGGCCCTGCTGCTGTCCGCGCCGCTGCTGTTCTTTTACAAAATATTTTTCCCGGTCATTTGGCTGCTTAACGCATCCGCCAACGGGCTGCTGCGCATGTTTGGCATTCAGCCGGCAAGTGAAGCGGAAGCGGCGCATTCGGAAGAGGAAATCCGCATATTGATGAATCAAAGCGCCATGAGCGGCGTTATAGACAGCAATGAAATCAAGCTGATGGACAATATTTTCGATTTCTCCGATCTGCTTGCCCGTGAGGTTATGAAGCCGAGAACGGATATGGACTGTCTGTATACGAACCTTTCCTTTGAGGAAAATCTGAAGATCATCAACGAAACACGGCACACACGCTATCCGGTGGCCGTGGGGGACAAGGATCAGATTATCGGGTTTGTACACATCGCGGATGTTTTCCTGCCGGATTGCGGCGATAAGCCAGACCTGGCCTCGATCGCAAGGCCGATTCTAAGCGTGCCGGAATCGATGGAAATCAGTCAGGTGCTGCGTCTGATGCAGAAAAATCATGTGCAAATGACACTTGTCATGGATGAGTACGGCGGAACAGCCGGCATTCTCACTACAGAGGAAATCCTTGAGGAAATCGTGGGTGATCTGTACGATGAATTCGAGGATGAAAGACCATCGGTAGAAATTGTCGGAGATGCGATATCCGTAGACGGGCGGCTGCTGCTGGAAGAGGTCAATGAGGTGGCAGGCACGGAGATCGAGGATGATGAAGTGGATTCGATAGGAGGCTGGCTGTACAAAGAGCTTGAAGGCAACACGCAAAAAGGGAAAAGCATCCTGCTGGACGGTTTCAAAATCGAGATCGAGGATTCGACGAAGCTGCGCATTTTAAGGGTTAAAATTCACCGTATACCAAGGCTGGGGGATGAAGCTGAAGGCGAGGTGCATTAAGTCTAAGGGAAGTGGATTATGTCGGGGAAACAACTGATTATTATTGCAGTGGGGCTCGTCCTGCTGTACGGGACTTTTACCGTCGGAGCCCCCTTTCTGCTCGCATTTATCATCGCCATCTTCCTGGAGCCCCTGGTTGGGTTTCTGATGAGCAGGCTGAAAATGAGCAGAGTAGTGGCATGTACGGTCAGCTGTTCTGCATTCCTTGTGCTGCTGTTCATAGTGGCCTACATACTGGGGCTTCAGCTGTTTACACAGCTGGTCGAATACTGGCGAAACGCTCCTGCCTACTTCCAGTCCGCCAATGACTTTTTACAGAATACGATCGTGCAGGCCGAAGGCCTGTTCAAGCAGCTTCCTGCGGAGACGGCAAACGGCATCGGGACCTTTGTGGAAAATGTAAGCAATTATGCGATGTCGCTGGTCAACACGCTTTCATCCGGTGTGCTCTCGTTTGCCAAGGAAATACCGAATATGTTCATTTTCTTTATTGTATTCTGTGTAGCGGTGTATCTGTTTTCTTTCAGTCTGGATACGATGCGGGCGTCGGTGCTGTCCTTCTTCGAGGAAAAGTCGCGTGATCAGGTCAGCGATGTGCTTGCAAGCCTCAAGAAGTCCATCTTTGGCTTCCTGCGTGCCCAGATTATTCTCTGTGTTCTGACCTATGTAGAAACGCTGATCGGTCTGCTGATCCTGGGGGTTGATTACCCTCTGGCTATTGCGCTGCTGGTCATGCTCGTGGACCTTCTGCCTATCCTGGGGGTCGGTTCCGTCCTTGTGCCATGGGCCGTGTACCTGTTCATTACCGGCGATATCTTCACAGGCATCGGGCTGATCATCCTGTTTATCGCCATTACGGTACTGCGCAGAGTCATTGAGCCGAAGGTCATCGGCGATGCGGTCGGCATCGGGGCACTGCCTGCCCTGATCAGTTTGTATATTGGTTTCAAGCTCGTTGGCGTTGTGGGCTTTTTCATCGGTCCACTTGTCATCATTATCTACTCAGCCATGAGGAAAGCCGGACTTTTTCAGATTAAAATCAAATTTTAGAGGACATTACGCTGTCATCAGAAAGGCTCTCATTAGCCGGAAGGCTAAGGGAGCCTTTTTTGTTGTTCCCTCCAAAGATTCCGGTTCAGCTTTGCCCGATGTCCGCATACGTTTGAAAAGAGAGGTCCAATAAGCGGCAAGCCATTCAGCTACTTGGTTTCAGCTTCGAGAGAAGGAAGGAGGCATATGTTGTGAAGGATGAGAATGTTATGGGTACGAATGTTATGCATACCAAGAACACTATGCAGTTTCCGCAAGAGGGTGTGTATGCTCCATTTATCGGTCCATTTGATCCCTGTCCGCCCATCAAGCTAAAAACATACAGTCTTCCGCCGAACCTGTTCATCCATTTCCAGCCCCTGGGCCTGCCTCAGTTCAGTCCCAGTGAGGCGCTGAGGCGGGGGACCCTGTGGCCTGATTTGTACAGCCCGTATGTGTCGAAAATGAATACAAAGGAGGCTGACTGAGGATGAGCGATGAAGAGCGGACCCAGCAGCCGGTGCCCTGTGACGAACAATTTTATGAGCTGCTTGAGCGGCTGCAGGAGCTTGATTTTGTCCTGGTGGAGCTCAATCTGTACCTGAACACCCATCCCAATGATCTGCAGGCGATTGAACAGTACAACCAGCTGACACGCGACCGCATGCAGGTGGCCCATCATTTTCAGCTTCTGTACGGCCCGCTGATGAATTTCGGCCATGCTTATTCCAAGTATCCGTGGGAATGGAGCAAAGCGCCTTGGCCATGGCAGGTATAGAGCGGGAATCCAAAGTGAGGAGATGGTTCCGTGTGGATTTATGAGAAAAAGCTGCAGTATCCCGTTCGTGTCAGCAAGTGTGATCCACGTATGGCCAAACTGCTGCTGGAGCAGTATGGAGGAGCCGACGGCGAGCTGGCGGCCGCGCTGCGTTATCTGAACCAGCGCTACACGATCCCGGACAAAGTGATTGGGTTGCTGAATGATATCGGAACAGAGGAATTCGCGCACCTCGAGATGATTGCCACCATGGTCTACAAGCTGACCAAGGATGCCACGGTGGAGCAGCTGCAGGAGGCTGGTCTGGACCCTCACTATGTGGCGCATGACCGGGCGTTGTTCTACGAGAATGCAAACGGGGTTCCCTGGACGGCGGCATACATTCAGGCCAAGGGCGACCCGATAGCGGATTTGTATGAGGACATTGCGGCCGAAGAGAAGGCACGGGCTACATACCAGTGGCTGATTGACATGACGGATGATGTGGATCTGCAGGATGGACTGAAATTCCTCCGTGAACGGGAGATCATCCATTCCCTCCGCTTCCGCGAGGCGGTTGAAATTCTGAAGTCGGATCGGGAAGGCAAGAAGGTATTTTGACGAAGAAAAAGACGTAACAAGCGCAATACCCACCGCTAAAAGGTTGACAGCCTCGGTGGGTTTTGCTGTTCATCGTAACAGATGCGCGCCGTGAGGCACACCTCGTTATCCTGGGGGAGGGTTGCGCCTCCCTTATTTCTATTCTCATGTTACCACATTGAAATTATTCAGGAAATGCGATTACTGAAAGTTACTTCTTCAGAACATCTAGAGCAGATCTTAATTTTCTGGCGAAAACAATTGGATTTTCAACGGTTTCAAGGTGGAGGTAGATCAGTCTTGGCTTTTCGAATAACCAGTGGTTGTGTATGGCGGTAATTTTCAGTTTGCGTCTGCGGGCGGCGTTGACAAAGCGCTGCACCTCAGATTGCAAGAGGGTAATTTCACCTGTATTCAGAGTCTTTCCGTTTTTCAGAGATTGAATGACGATTTCATGTTCGGTTTCGTAGTTTCTGCCAAGGATTTTGGCCCCCAGCTTTCTCTCAACCATAATGGAGCAGCTTTTGCCGTCAGACATTCCTGTACCGCCCAGAATTGCAGCTAACCGGTCGCAAAGCGACTTGGAAATCTTCAACATGATCATCTCCCTTCAGTTTGCTATAAAGTATGAGTGCTCAAGAAGGGAGGAAACGAGCATCGGTTTATCCGCGAGCAGGCCTGCATCCCGCTGAAGAGCAAAATCCGTGAAAGCCGAGAGGCCGGCATCATGGCCAGCCTTGTCCATAGGAACCGGAAGTGATCAAAACAAGTTGGCAATGATGCGGATAATGGTCCCCGGCATGGCAATAAACCAATCCAGGGCACTCCATAATGGCTTTTGCAAAAACTCCCTTGAAGTGATTTTTGATCTCATGGATTTTTCCATCGTAAATCCTCCATTTTTTCGAAAGTAAAGTAACTCTAATCATTAAACAGATGCTACAATATGCATAATACCCGCAAAAAGTAAAATTCCCCCAAGCATCATAGAAACGATTCCTCCAAACCTTGTTACACTTAAATAAGTTTCGCTGGGTTCGGAGTCTCCCTTTACTTTCCAGCCTTCATTGATATACCATCCGATTGAGGGTTTCAGGAAGGACAGTAAACCTAATGCAATACTGATCAGACCGAACAGGATCAAAAAGATTCCGCTAGAAATAGACATTTTGGATCCCCTCCTTTGGTAATAACTACGCAATGGATTGGGAATGAGTTCCATAGGGACTATTGAGTGCACAGGAGGCTTATGAACATGAAAAAATGGATTCTGAATGAGAAGTTTGACACCGAAAAATGGAATAGCCAGCTTGAGTGGCGGTGTGAGCCAAACAAGTGGTTCGTAGATAAAGCTCATTCAAAGCTTGTTGTAGAAACAGAAGCAGAAACGGATTTCTGGCAGCGGACCCATTACGGTTTTCGGGCAGATAATGGACATTTTCTATCTATCCAAACAAACCGAAATTTTCGGATGACCACAAAGGTCCAAGCTTCTCCCAAGTCAAAATATGATCAGGCGGGTTTGATGATTCGCTATTCGGAGGATGTGTGGGTTAAAACTTCTTTAGAATACATACCTGATGGCCCTAGCAAATTGGGGGCTGTAGTTACAAATCACGGATACTCAGACTGGTCAACACAATATGTAGATCGCACAGATGTTAATCTGTATTTCAGAATATCGAGGATTGCTCAGAACTGTTATGTGGATTTCTCGTGGAACGGGCAAGATTGGAACCAGATTCGCATAGCTCATATGGATATACCGGACAACGAGCCCGTTTTGGCTGGATTGTACGCGTGCAGTCCTCAGGGGAAAGGGCAGGTTGTTTACTTTGATTTTCTGACTATAGAAGAAATATCTGACGATACGAAAGAAGTTTATCTTTAAAAGGTGAGATAGCGGCACGTTTGGCGTTTAGGCAAACATCCGCTATCTTTTGTCCGGATTATCGGCAATCCTCAGCTTTTAATAATTCGCTTGCGCACAAACAGAAAACATATCACAAGCATCCCCAGTGCCAGAAGGGCATACACGGAATTTGAGTAAAGGTCCATGTATCCTACGATTGTTTCCCAGGAAGCGCCAACTGCCGAGCCTATATACACAAGAGCAGTATTCCAGATCAGAGATCCGATCGTGGTGAGGACCAGGAACGGGGGAAAGCTCATTCCTGCACTCCCGGCAGGAATAGAGATCAGACTGCGGATTAGTGGCACTAACCGGCCCAGGAATACAGCCCAAGCCCCATATTTGTCGAACCACGCATATGCTTTCCTGATGTCTTCCGGCTTTAAACGAAAAACTTTTCCATAACGCATGATAAGGGTTTCCAGCCTGTTAACAGATAGTATTTTTCCAGCACCGTAAAGACAGATAGCTCCGGCTACCGATCCGGCGGTAGCGGCAGCGATCACTCCGATTATACTCAGCCCCGACGTAGTGGTCATAAACCCGCCAAAGGTAAGGATCACCTCCGAAGGAATGGGAGGAAATAGGTTTTCCAAAGCAATAAGCAGAAAAATGCCCAAGTAGCCATAAGAATCCATAATTTCGGTAATCCAATGTTCCATTTCAGCACACTCCTTAGTTTCTTAAGAAAAATACTGTTTCAGTTTACGGTGAATGAGTTTGTCCGCAATTCTGTACAGCATAAATAACGCTATGAAGCAAACTCCATAAACCGCCAACACGACCTGCATAATGAACAGAAGCAATGTGCCCGGGGCAATGGCTTGGTCGAGAATGAACAGCAGAAGTGCCGAGACCAGCATAAGCAAAGCGTACCCGATCAAATAATGATGGCCATGCAATTCGAAAGGTTGGGTATGCTTGGACATTGAGAGAAACTCTTTGACTTTGAACTGATTAATTGCTTCCTTGGCGGCGTCTTCTTTTGACCTTCCTTGCTGTTCGAGATCTGCAGCAAAATCCTCCAAATAATTTTGAAGCTCCAATTTATCTTCTTTGTTGAGAGCGAGCTGGGATACGTAAGCATCGATGTTGTTTTGCTTACGGTATATGCTGTTCATTTGAATATGTCCTGCATAGTTTGCCACACTCCAAATGGTCGCCAAAATGAAGGAAGCATAATACGAAACGGCCAGCCAAATTTGGTCGTCGGGACTCAAATGCTCATCGCAAAAGAATGTAACGATACAAATGATAATAGAAAGCAGCAATACCCAGGTGTATCTGATTTCTCCCAGACTAAAAACTTTCCGTGAAAAATTCGCCATTTTTCTCACCTCCCGAGTTCAAATGAACCGATTTACAATCTCGGTTGTCTTCTTCCAGTCCGAAATGAATTTTGCAAGCAATCCTCGGCCATCTTCAGTTACGGTATAGTATTTACGCCGCCCGCCTTGGCTTTGATCCCCCCAATATGCAGAAATTGCCCCTTGCTTCTCCAGACGCTTCAGAGAAAGATACAGCGTAGCTTCCTGAATTTCGAAGGCTCCTTCCGTCTGTTCTTTAATGGCTTTGGAGATTTCGTAACCGTAGTTATCTTGCCTGACCAATACAGACAGAATGAGGAGATCGATTGTTCCTTTCAGCATTTCCGCATTCATTGACATTACCTCCAAACTAATTACTCAACATTATTGAGTACATAAAAATCATAAGTTATATTACTTAATAATGCAATATACTTTTTTGAAAAAGTAATCCGATTCATTCGCTTCAATATCTTTAGCCAAGGTATGTTTTATCGAACGGTTGGCTTGCAAACCGGTGCTCCAGTCGGTAAAGTGAAGTCAAAGGGGGCTGAGTTAAGGTGATGCAGGAGCCGATTAAAATTTATAACACAGCGGTCGAAGCATTTCTTGAGGTGATCGGCGGCAAATGGAAACCGGTCATTCTTTTTCACCTGACCTTCGGCAAAAAGCGTAACGGCGAACTCATGCGGCTTATGCCTGGCGTTACACAAAAAGTGCTGACTCAACAGCTCGGCGAGCTGGTAGAGGCTGGCATTGTCGCACGTATTTCGTACAACCAGGTCCCGCCCAAGGTCGAATACGAATTGACGGAATATGGCTGGAGCTTGAAAGAGCTTCTTCATCTCATGTGCAGATGGGGAGATATGCATGCTGAAAGGGTGTACGGGGATCAAGTAAGTATACTTTTCACACCACCACAGGTAGAGGATAAGGAAAATACCGGCCCCTGATGATAGAGGACCGGTATCTATAATTAAGGAATGATTTTGCGGCGGCGGAAATCCGTAAAGATGTCTATAAACATCCTTTCTGTATCGACGAATTCATGGAAACCGAAGCGGCGTGCTTTGGACCCGTCCGCAAAAAAGTCGTAATCCCATGAAAATACGAAATCACCGAAGCCCCAGGAAGAAACGTCCTGGTAGCTATTTTTCTCCAAGTCATACTTTTCAACCATAACATTCCACAGCATTTCCTTATCAGCCATAACCGTCTCCAGCTTCATCGGCAGCGGCGGGGCAGTCTCAAGCTCGAAAAAGGCGGCAATCTTCGGCCAAAGCTCGTTCCAGCGGAAAAGGTCACCGTTCGTGATGTTAAAGGCCTGATTCGCGCAACGCGGCTCGGTTGCCGCCCAGACTGTTGCACGTGCCAGCAGCCCGGCATCCGTCATTTCCAGCAGGCTGTGATAAGCCCCCGGCTTTCCGGGAAAACGGAGCGGCAAGCCCAGCTCTTTGGATATGGAAGCATAAACGGCAATAACCATGGCAAGGTTCATCGGATTGCCCAAAGCAAACCCGCACACGACCGACGGACGCAGTGCCGACCAGGTCCAGCTGCTTCCAGGCTGCCGTTGTTCGAGGAATTGCTGCTGGTCCACATTGAACTCAGGCGGCATGTGATAGGCATCCGTTTCCCGTGCCGGTGTTTTGAAAGGCCCGAGATGTGCTCCGTATACCTTGTAGCCCTGCATAAGGCTGATATGCTGCAGATTTGGGGCAATCGGTTCGATCGCGTTTACCACGTTCACAAGCATGGACAGGTTGGGCTCAACCAATTCGGCCCACGTCGGGCGATCTTGATAAGCCGCGAAGAAAATATGAGTCACTTCGTTCAGAATGCCCAATTTCTCCTGTGTTTCTTGTTCATTCAGTAAATCAGCCGCTATATACCGCAGCCGACCGCTATCTTTCCCGCCGCGCCGTGACACCCCGATGATATTCCAGTCAGGGAGCGTCAAGAGATAATCAATAAGATTCCGTCCAATGACACCGTTGGCCCCGACTACCAATGCAGTTTTACTGTTTTTTTCTGAGTGCTCCTGTTTCATCAATGTTTCCCTCCCAGGTTTCTTCTGCTTTGATTGTGAGACAAAAAAAGTGAACTTAAAAGTACGCACTTTAAAGTCATATAGTTACCTAAAAGTAATAATGGTCTGGGAAAGGCTTGAAAAAGAATTTTGAAAAAACACTTAAAAAAGATACACAAGCATTCCAGAAAGTGGTATACTGAAGCAGAGCAAAGAACAGGAAATATTATACGAATGCAGCAGATTAAGGGGCGGTTTATTTTGTACAATACAACCACGATTCGCATGGAGTTGGAACAATTCATGAAACAGGGGGAATTAAACATTTCCCGTTTGGCCCAAATGGCCGGGATCAACGCGGGAACCATGAGCTCACTGCTGCACGGACACAGGGTTATGGCTGTAACTCAATTGGATCGGCTCACGGCGGCTCTGGGTTTGCCTGAAGGCCATTTCTATGAGCAGTATATTGAGGAGTATCTCAATGAGGCTGTACCGAACTGGCGCAGAATCAGGCCTTTCCTGTACCGCTGCGCAGCATTGGACAAGCTGGAATGCATCCGCCAGACCGTTGGGTTGTTATTGGATAATCTGACATACTCTCCTTTGCTGTTTGAAGTCGCCGAGGACTTTTTTAAGTGTGATCAACGTGAAGCGGCAGCCGTGCTGTTCGAAAGCATAGCGATGAGTGAAAAGAGTCAGCATTCCGAGCGTCTGGCCCTGTGCCAATTTCGTTTATTTACAATCCGGTTAGGCGATAACCAGGAGCTCAACAATCAGGTGGCTATCCAGTTTGAGCCATATGTTGAACGTCTGGATGAAGTGGATCAGTTGGATGCCTTGAAAGAACTAGCGAATACATACCGATCACTGCGCAGATGGGATAAAGTTGAAGAAATGGCCCGGAAAATGGGGGAGAAAGCGAAGATACACTATTTTACCTTCCAGAGGGATAGAGAAGAAATACACGCACAAAATAAACTAAGCAGGCCGCCGTTTTTTTACGTGGCATACGCGGATTTACTAATATCCAGCGCATATGAGGCGAACAGGAATTATGAGCAGGCATTGAAGTATACAGAAGCTTATGCCGATTTAAGTTGGGTTAAGGAGACAGACGAAGAGACGATTCATTGGATGAATCTATTTAAGGACTGGGCACAGGCAAATACCTATGTAAGTAAACTATTTTGCGGGGATATGAGCATACTTTCTGAGTATGTAGAATTTATTGCACCTAGAAAAGATGAGATTATTGTTTCCCTGCTAAATATCCTTGATGCAGCGAACAAGTTTAATGTTAATATTGATGAAATTCTTGAACGCTTTGATCCGGAGATCAAGCATTACTTGCAGCATCAAGAAGCGATTAACGTTATATATTCTAAAAAGCTTGTAAATGAACAGACTGCCCGACTCTCCAGCGAGCTGGCTGACTACTATCTACGCAACGGCCAATACTCCGGAGGATTTAGTTATTTGGTTAGGGCCTTCCAAATATCCTCTATAGGGAACCTTAAATCTTGTTTAGTAAAATGCGTAGGTTTATTTGAACGTTACAAGGAAAAGGACTCCTCAGAACCATCAACGACCTATAAAAAATTATTTGAGGAGTTGTATACTAAAAACTGGGGTTATTATTTTTAAGCTGCTAGACTGGCACGAAAGCCGGTCTTTTTTCATTGCAAATACTTTATAAAACAAGTGACTTACCCAAAGGTAAGTACTTGTTAACAAATAGGTACGATATTAAAATCATTAAAAATGGAAGGAGGTAACTGCTATTATTGATCACGTGTATATTGTTCATGGTTATAGTGCATCCCCGGCAGATCACTGGTTTCAGTGGCTCCAAAACAAGCTGGCTTCGGACAACATAAGTGCGGATATTTTAAAAATGCCGAGTCCGTCGAAGCCTGAGCTTGCGGATTGGACACAAGAAATTTCGCTGAATGTCCGGGATATCCATAAAGGAACTTACATCGTTGCTCATAGCTTGGGCTGCGCTGCTGTATTAAGATTTTTGGAGAAATTGGGCCCATCCGAGCAGGCGGGAGGTATTATTCTTGTTTCCGGTTTTACTAAACCCTTGCCCAGCCTGCCCATATTGGATGAATTTACAAGAGAGCCGTTTGATTTCGACAAAATCAAAGTGGCAGTTGCCGGGACACCGATCGTTGTTGCTTCCAAAAATGATGAGATCGTCCCTGTGGAATTCAGTAAGGAGTTGGCCCGGAATATAGACGCTGACTTTCATGAGCTTGACCAAGGAGGACATTTCCTGGGCAGCGATGGTTTTACAACATTTCCGCTGGTGTATGAGCTTCTAACCCGTAAATCATGAAGCAGTTTATCTAACGTTCTGAGTGAAATTGGTCAGGTGCAGCAGGCATCGTATAGTTTCAGGCCAATTGGGAAAACCTCCCTAATGTCAAATTTTAATTGGAGCAGGGGGGTCCCGTGAACATATTAAGGTTAACAACTGCGAACGACTTGGAAGGCTTGGAAGGAAATAAAGTGTGGTTGCTTATCGGCATGGTGGTTGTATGGCTCATCATCTGCGTATTTATGAATCGAAAGCTGAACAAGCAGCGTAATAACAAAACCACCGGCGTCATTGGCGGCATCGGCCTGTTGCTGATTATAGGCTTCTGGGCAGTTCGTTTTTTGCGTTGACGAAGCATCCTGCGGGGTGCTTTTTCTTATGGGCTTCAGGATCATATTGGTCAGGTGGGTTTCTAAAATCCATCATGGAAAAAACCTCCTTCTGTATGATTCTTACATGTAACATGATTTCTTACAGTTGTTTTTTTGTGCCCGGCAAATTGATCATGAGAAAGTAGAAGCGCTCAGCCTAAGGATCGGCTGCTGTGCTCCATGACGCTTTGGATGTAAGATTGCAATACCTCAATGAACAACTTCGCTGCTTTGCCCATAAACCTGTCTGCACGATAGATGATGCAAATATCTTGACTTGGTGTGGGATTCAGCAGTGTAACGGCGGTGATCTGCTCCCGATTAAGATAGTCCACTAACAGCCGGGGGAGAATGCATGCTCCGACACCCTGCTCGACCAGGGAAAGCAGAGTTGATAGAGTAGAAGTTATAATGGGGCTGTCGAGTGTAATTCCCTTTTGCTGACAGCAGGCGTTCATAACCTTCGAAATCTGGTGCTCCGGCCCGAACATGACCATCTTCATGTGCTGTAATTGTTCAAAAGGAATGGCTTTCAATTTTGCAGCAGGGTGGTCCGACCTTACAGCTAAAACAAACTCTTCATGGAACAGCGGGATAACGGATATTCGCTCATCAGGTTTGTCAGGTGTCGTGGTAACACCGAGATCCCGAATGCCGTCAACAACCTGTTCGTATACATCCGTCGTCTCCGTGACCTTAATCGACAGCTTGGGATACGACCGATGAAAGTCGATCAGCAGAGCGTCAAATAAAAGATCTCCGTCTCCGGGCAGGATGCCGATGTCCAGTCTTCCCCCCTCGATTTGCTTCAGATCCGCTATGGCCGCTTGAATATAGTCTATACGCTCGAAAATTAGCTTGCTCTGCTCCAGAAGGATCTGCCCCGCATCCGTTAAAGCAATCCGTCTCCCCATGCGGTCAAACAACGGAACCCCCAGTTCATTTTCCAAAAACTTGATTTGCTGACTGAGATTCGACTGAGTCGTACAGAGATTTTCTGCCGCTTTGGAGAAGTGCATCTCCTTGCATATAGCAGCGAAGTACTGGAGCTGTCTAAGTTCCATTCCGCGATGCCCCTTTATCTGTTGTTTTGTTTCGCGCAAAAGCAGATCTTGCTTGCCTCCAGTATAACGAAGACTTGGATTATTTTCACTAGCTGACTATTGATCCATTAGTAATACCGATCCATTGGATCGGAATCGTGTGATTGTTGCGTGTTCAGGGGACGACTACACTGGAACTATATACAGCAACATCAAAAAGAGGAGGCGTCTCTTATGAGTCAGGCAATTATCCACACAAGTAAAGTGCTCCGTCAGGTTGTCATTGGTCAGGTTCAAGCAGTTTCTGAGGAGCAGCTGGACGTGCAGCCCAAGGGCTTTAACAACACAATCCGCTGGAATGTTGGTCACATGATCTATTGGATGGATCGTTACTCCACACTTTGCCTAGATGTCCCGTCTTCGATTCCGGAGCATTATGAGTCATTGTTTAACTCCGGAACCAAACCGTCATCCTGGTCCATAGCTCCTCCGGGCAAAGAAGAATTGATGCAAATGTTGACGATGCAGCTTTCCCGCTTCTCCGAGCTGACGCCTTCCATGCTGACCGCGGCATTGAAATCGCCATATGTTATGGGACCATTCCAATTCGATACGGCAGGCGAGCTGTTCAATTTTGCTTTGATTCACGAGGGAATTCACCTGGGTACCATTTCCGGCCTGCTTAAAGCAATGCAATAAGGTAAACTCAATCTCGAAAAAGGAGACCGATGTTATATGAAAGCTGCCCAAGTGTTACAACAGTATTTTCAAAATTTGCAGGATATGGACAAGGCACTCAATTATGTTCACAGAGATGCAGAGTTTATCGCGGCATTCGAGCAAGAGACGGACAGACATCATTTTTATGGGACGTATTATGGGGTAGAAGGCGTAAGGACGCTGTTGTCCAAGTTTCAAAGAGATCTCGATACCCAGGAATTTGAAATCCATAAGGTACTGGGCGACGAAATCACAGCTTTTGCCTGGGGACGATTTCAGCATCGGGTGCGACCGACCAATAAAATATTTGAAAGCTATTGGGCTGTCGTGTGCGAAGTGGAAGACGGCAAGATTAAGTACTTCCGGGGTTTTGAAGATACGGGTGCCCTGGAGGCTTCTTTTAGAGGGGAATCGAATTAATACATTCACTCAAGATAAACTGGAGTTAAAAAAATGGGAATCGTTCTTATGCGGAACGACTCCCATTTTTTACGGGCCTTGCTTGAGGTTGGAGCATTGTGATTTGCAGCAGGCCCCGCACAATTCTCGGATATGTATAAAATAACCTTTATACATTAACCGTTTCCGGTATAGCCCGGAGGCGGTTTTTGTTTGCCTGTTTTTCTCAAAAAAACTATTGACAAAATGACTTCGTTCAAATAACTTGTATTTAAACATAAATGTTTCCTTAAGGAAACTTATTGTACATAAGAAATATTTTTTTCATTCGTGAAAAAGTGGTGAAGGGAGTTAAATTAATGAAAAAGAGCATTTTCAGAAGCAAAAGGCAGGTAAGGCTGTGTTTGGCACTAGGACTGGCGCTTATGCTCTCGGCTTGTTCCTCAGCGGCGGGAAGCCCGCCGGAAGCCCGTGATCCTGGGCAGCCATTGCGTGTCGTAACAACCATTGCCCAAATTGCCGAACCCGTCTCCATCATCGGAGGCGACCGGGTTCAGGTGGAAAGCTTGATGGGGCCTGGAGTGGATCCGCATTTATACAAACCGACGCCGGGGGATATCAAGAAGCTTGACGGTGCTGAAATGGTCCTGTACAGCGGGCTGCATCTGGAGGCCAATATGCTCAAGGTGTTCGAGCAGCTTGGGAAGAACAAACCTGCAGTCGGGATCGGGGATACTCTTCCGGAGGAGCAGCTGCTGAAGGATACGGGAGGAGCCATTGATCCGCACGTTTGGTTTGATATTGATTTGTGGAAACAGGCGCTTGACGCGGCAGTGGAGGAACTGAAGAAGGCCTCTCCTGAAGATGCGGATGAATTTGAAGCAAACAAAAGAGCCTACTTTGCAGAGCTGGACCGCCTGAAGCAGGAAGCGTCAGATAAAATAGCGGAAATCCCGGAGGAAAAGAGAGTGCTTATTACTGCGCATGACGCCTTTGGCTATTTTGGGCGTATGCTGGATATTGAGGTGGTGGGACTGCAGGGACTAAGCACAGAGGATGAGGTCGGACTTTCGGACATTGAGCATACCGTCGATCTTCTTCTGGAGCACAACGTGCCTGCGGTATTTGTGGAAAGCAGCATCAACCCGGCTTCTGTCAACGCAGTCATCGAAGGCGCCAAACAGAAGGGGCTGCAGGTCTCTCTTGGTGGTGAGCTTTTCTCCGATGCCATGGGAGCGGCGGATACGGAAGAAGGCACCTATATCGGCATGTATCGCCACAACGTAGATACGATCCATAAAGCTTTGAGTGGAAAGGGGGATTAACATGGACAGCGTATTGAGTGTAGAGCAGCTAACCGCTTCATACCGCAAAAACAAAGTGCTGAACAATGTAAGCTTTCAGGTACAGCCGGGAACGCTGACGGCGATTGTGGGACCGAACGGTGCCGGGAAGTCCACCCTGTTGAAAGTCGTTCTGGAGCTTCATCCGCGATTGTCAGGAGCGGTGACCTGTTTTGGAGCTTCCTATGCCCAGGTCAAATCAAGAATCGGTTATGTGCCGCAGCGGGGATCGGTGGACTGGGACTTTCCTACAAACGCGCTGGATGTGGTCATGATGGGGCTGTATGGCCGAATCGGCTGGTTAAAATGGCCTAAGCGCGAGCACCGGGAGCTGGCTATGTCTGCACTGGAGGAGATGGGGCTCGGCAGCTATGCCGACCGCCAGATCAGCCAGTTATCCGGCGGGCAGCAGCAGCGGGTGTTTCTTGCTAGAGCACTTGTGCAGGATGCCGACCTGTATTTCCTGGATGAGCCGCTTGCCGGGGTGGATGCGGCCACGGAAAAGGTCATTATGGACACCCTGAACACGCTCAAAAGCAAAGGGCGTACGGTCATGGTTGTTCATCATGATTTACAGACGGTGGAGGAGTATTTCGATCATGTGCTGATGCTGAACCGGACCGTCATGGCGCACGGACCGACAGCGGAGGTATTCAATCAGGCCAATATCACGAGAACGTATGGCGGCTCATTACGCTGGATGGGGGATAAGCTGGGATGATTACACTGTCCGCTAACACGCAATGGGTGCTCCTGAGCACCATGATGCTGGGTATGGCGGCCGGTGTCATCGGCTGCTTTGCCTATTGGAAGAGACAAAGCCTGATGAGCGACGCATTATCCCATGCCGCGCTTCCGGGCGTGGTTGCGGGATTCGCTGTTCTGGGGACGAAAAGCCTGCCGGTCATGCTTGCCGGTGCGGCCTTAAGCGCCTTGCTGGGCGCGCTGTTCATTCATTGGATTCGGACGTCAAGTCGCGTCAAGGAAGATGCGGCGATGGGAATTGTGCTGTCCGTCTTTTTTGGACTTGGAATTATGCTGCTTACGCTCGTCAACAGGATGCCTGGCGGACAACAAAGCGGTCTGGACAGCTTTATTTTCGGTCAGTCGGCGTCGATGGTAAGACAGGATGTATATACGATGATTGGTATTACGCTGCTCGTATTTGTTGCCGCAATTGCAGGGTGGAAGGAATGGAAGCTGTTTCTGTTTGATCCGCAATTCGCCGGCGGACTCGGACTGTCCGGCCGTGTGATGAACATGGTATATATGGTTCTGCTGGTGCTTGTGATCGTCATCGGGATTCAGGCGGCGGGGGTCATTTTGATGGCGGCTCTACTGATTATCCCTGGTGTAAGCGCCCGCTACTGGACACATTCCTATACGGCGATGCTGGGTTTGGCGGCTTTGTTCGGCGGTGGCTCGGGCATTGCGGGCACATTAATCAGCGCCATGGGCGACGGATGGCCGACAGGGCCATTCATCGTGCTTTCAGCCACTTTCCTGTTTGTCGTTTCATTGTCGTTCGGTTCACGTAAAGGGTTACTTGTCACCTTCTTGCAGCAGCGTGCCCAAAGGCTGGAAGCGACGAAGCAGACAACTGCCCGCGAGTCCGTTGAAAGGGGAGGATGACACATGTCTTATAGCGGATGGATATTGATAACCGCTTCATTGGTAGGGCTATCCTGCGGTTTTATCGGTGTGCTGCTGATTCTGCGCAGAATGGCCATGATGGCGGATGCGATCAGCCATACGGTGCTGCTGGGCATCGTCGTCGCTTACCTCGTTACGCGTGAGTTAAGTGGAGTGCATATGCTCATCGGTGCTGTAGCAGCAGGGCTCCTTACATCACTGTTTGTTCAATGGCTTCATGCGCGGGGCGTGCAGCAGGAGGCCTCCATCGGGGTGGTGTTTACCGGCCTGTTTGCGATTGGGGTGGTTTTGATCGCCACACGGGTGGGCAATGCCCATCTGGACATCCAGCATACACTGATGGGGGAAATCACCTTTATCCCCTGGGAGCTGATGCATCTGCCCTGGATTGGGGAAGTGCCTGCAGCCGTTTTTCTGTTATCACTGGTCCTGATGATCGTGCTGGCAGTCATCCTTGCCTTCTATAAGGAGTGGAAAATCACTTCGTTTGACCCTGCGCTGGCCGCCAGTCTGGGCATCCCCGTGGTGCTGATGCATTATGTATTTATGTCTCTTGTCTCGATCACAACGGTGGCCGCATTTGACGCTGTCGGTGCCATTATGGTTGTAGCTATGCTGATTACCCCGGCCGCGGCCGCCTACTTGTGGACGGATCGTCTGCTGGTCATGATGGGGCTGAGCGGACTGTTCGGCGTGCTCTCTGCATTCATGGGATATTATATAGCGCTGTGGCTGGATACCTCGATTTCCGGCTCGATGGCATTCTCGACGGGAATTGTGTTTTTGGTGAGCTTTCTTTGTTCGCCGCGGCATGGGCTTGCGGTCAGGCTGGTCCGGCCTGTGGATGCCGAGGCGTAAGGGCATAACTGTTCCCTTGACTTTGATATCGTTTTCAGTTCATATAGAAGATACTATACGTTTTTCCAAAAGAGGCTGCTACAAACTGACGGCAGTCTCTTTTGTCCGTCAACCCACCCAGATTAAATTTTTCGGCTTATCTTCAGCAGATGTCGTCATCACGGTGGAAAAAGACTGGTATGAACGAATCAGGAATACCACGCTCTACAGGTATCGTTTTCCCAATGAATCCTTTGAGTTGTTCGATGAAATTGCAGGATATTACATAAGTTTGCGAATGCAAAAGGCGGATTTTAAAAATTTTGGCGTTGAAACGGCCTTAAAAGGAGCGGAATCATGGAGGACCAATGGAGAATTTCACCCTATCAAACGGAGTGGAAACAGTTGTTTGCGGAGACGGCAAGCAAATTAAGAGAGTCGCTGGGGGAGGTGGCTGTGCGGATCGATCATATTGGTTCTACTTCCGTGACCGGATTGGATGCCAAGCCAATCATCGATATTCAGATCTCCGTTTCCGACTATGATGACTTGCCCAGCTATAGGCACAAGATTGAAAGCGTGGGCTTCGTGTTAAGGGAGGAAAATCCGGACAAGACGAAAAGATATTTCCGCGAGGTGCCGGGAGCACGCAGGACCCATATCCATGTACGGCAGGCGGGAAGCCTGGCGGAACAGGTAACCCTGGTCTTCAGGGACTATTTGCGGACACATCCGGAGGACGGCTTAAGGTATGCCAGCGAAAAACACCGGCTCATGAAGCTGTATAAGAATGAACGCCCAAAGTATGTCAAAGGAAAAGGGCCAATAGTTTGGGATATATTACACAGGGCCTATCTCTGGTCGCAAGCGGTCGGCAGGGCGCCGGGCAGGTCCGATATGTAGGGGCTACAAAGTTGAAAGAAATAGTGCCTAAAATTTTTTTAATATCAGTGCTTTTTTCATGGTTCAAAAGGAGGGATTGGGAAAAAGATGTCGAATACAGACATCTAAGGAGACGAGGTGATAGAAATGAACTCTACATACAAGATATTACATACAGATTTGGAATTATTTGCAGCTGTCGCAGCTCAAGTGAAGGTTCATGTAGTCATGCCGATGGATCATATTTCAGATGTAGTTGTAAATAGTGGGGGACCGATCGAGAAGTTTACTCCCGAAGCTGTGAAGATTAACGGAGGATTTTACTTCAGGGACCGATTTGAATTCAGAACGGAAATATGAGACTTTACCGCCCGCCGGTAGAGTCTTTTTTTTGCAGTAAGCATCAAAAAAACAGGAAGATTTTAACCGGAAAAATGGCCTAAAGGGTTATCAAATCATCCTATTAATGTTACCCTAGTAGAATAAGCCTATCCATTTTTTCTCTGTTTGGAGGGAAAAGCTGCGTTTTTAAGTCCAATAATGAATTTTGGGCATCTGTATCTATCAAGCAGTAGGATGAGAGCAAATTTGATAGAAAAGGAGAAGACGACAGTCATGAAATCCAAGAAAAAAACCATTGCCCTGACCGCAGTAACCGTACTTACCGCTTCCGGAGTGATTTTCAGCCAGACTACATATGCGGCCCAAGCCACCAAGACCCTTAAGGCGGTGTATAACAATATCGGCATTACGTATAACGGTACTGCAGTCTCATATGATGCCGAAAGCGAGCCTTTTATGATCAATGGTACGACCTATCTTCCGCTCCGTATGGTAGGGACTGCCCTGAACAAAAATGTATCCTGGGATGGCACCAATAAACGGGTGATTATCACTGACAACGGGTCAGCCGGGGCCGTGGACAATTCCACGCTGACGGCTTTAAACAGCCAGATTAACAGCCTGAACCAGGAACTGACGACTACCAAAACTTCCATTTCAAGCAAGGATTCTCAAATTACATCTTTGAAGGCGGATATTGAGAAACTTAAAGCCGAGCAAAATAAAGGCAGCAGCCTTGATAAAATGGAAGATAAACTGAACGACCGGTATGGGGACTACAAAAAAACGGACGCCGAAATCTCTCTCAAAGGGGATGAGGACGATATTACCGTCAGAATTGATGTCAATAAGTCTAAATGGAGAGATTTGACCAGCAGCGTGAAAAAGGACTTCGTTCAGGACATTGTGGACGACCTGCTGAATGAATATAAAGACGCGGATATTTCCGGCGGCATTTATGATTCCGGCAAGCTGGAATCCTTCTCTGTCAGCAGCAGCGGCAAGGTCAGCCTGAGCGGCAGCTCGGGAATGGATCTGGACGAGATGGAGGACGAGCTCAAGGACGAATATGACAGATACAAAAAAACTTCTTCGCGGATCTCACTGAGCGGTGACGAAGACGATATTACTGTCAGAATCGATGTGAATAAAGACGGCTGGCGCGAGCTTTCGACCGCCACGCAGAGAAGATATCTGCAGGACATCGTTGATGATCTGCGGGCTGAATACGAAGATGCCAAAATAACGGGCAAAATTTACGATTCCTCCAAACTATCGTCCTTCACTGTCAGCAGCAGAGGAGAGGTAAATCTGAGCTCCGATGTGGATATCGAGGACATCGAGAGCCAATTGACCAATGATTTCGGCAGTTATTATGGAGCAACTTTCAGCTTCAAGCTGGAGGGGAAAGCAGATGATTCAATAACCGTAAAAGTGTACGTAACCAAGAAGGATTGGGACAGTCTGAGCTCTTACCGCCAATCGTCGTTCAAGTCTGACCTGCGTGACGATGCGTACAAGTTTTTCCCTGATGCGAGTGTGTACGGATATGTTTACAACAAGGATGACACAGGCAGCTACTTCGACCGTTTCTAAGGCAGCCTTCTTCTTTAGTTTACACGGCTCTCCGTTTTTGCTTATGATTACAGGGGATGCTTACACTGCTATGGATTACGGAAGGATGGATAAGTGAGGATGGAAACCGCAAAGCTCTTGAAGAAGCCGGAAGCGATGATTTTCGATATGGATGGCACCTTGTTTCAGACGGAAACCCTGCTGCTGCCGGCGTACCACAAGCTGTTCGACACGCTGCGCGCGGAAGGGCTTTTTGAAGGGGAGACCCCGCCGGAGGAGAGAATGCTGAACAGCCTCGGCATGCTGCTAAGTGATATATGGATGCGGGTGATGCCCGAAGCGAGTGACGCTGCCCGCGCGCGGGCGGATGAGCTGCTGCTGGAACTGGAAATCGAAGGCCTGAAGCACGGAAGCCATCAGCTGTATCCACAGGTCAAGAAGACACTGCAGGCGCTGCATGATCAGGGAGTTCGGCTGTTTGTTGCGAGCAACGGACTTGAGGATTATGTCAAAGGGGTGGCGGCTGCGCATGAGCTGCTGCCACTGTTTGAAGGCTTGTACAGCGCGGGGGAGTACAATACGTCTTCCAAGGTCCATCTGGTTGAACTGCTCCTGGAAAAACACCGCGTATCAAGCGCGTGGATGGTTGGAGATCGTTCCTCTGACGTGGAGGCTGGCAAAGAAAACGGACAGACGGTCATCGGCTGCGCATACGCCGGCTTCGGCAGGGAAGATGAACTGAAGGGCTCTGATGTGATCATCAATGATTTTACAGAGCTGCTTCGCCTTTACAAAGAGGCGCAATGACCTTTTTTCGGAGAAGAAAGTCCCGCTCAGGCGGGACTTTTCCTTTTCTTTTTTCTCCCGATGAAAGGCTTTGCAGGTTTCACGATTTTCGCATTCTTCACGATTTTTGAAGCTTTCCCTTTCTTGACAGCTTTCACATTCTTCACGGTCTTCACTCTTTTTACCGCTTCGCTTGTAGCCAGTCTGGTCCGATACACCCATAATGCGTATTCAAGCGGCCGAATGATGGCTTTTCTATAGGTATCCTTTTCCCCGATCCGCGCAAACACTTCCCTGGAAGGCTTGGGATTGACCTCCAGCAGATAAATATTCCCCTCTTTATTAATCGCCAGGTCTAAAGCCAGTTCACATAACCCGCCATATTCCGAGTCCAGAAATGAGGCAACTTGAATGCCCAGCTTGCCTGCATCTTCCTGAACGCGCTCCCGCAGCTCGTCGCTTTTAATCCAGTGTTCCAGCAGGGTTTTCATGGAAATGGCCCGCCCGCCCCCGTGCAGATTGGAAGTTACGCTGCGGACCGGACCGACGCGCCCCGCGCAGCCTGTTACCTCCCATTTGCCCTGACCGTTTTTCTGCACAAGCATTCTGTAATCATGTACCCGGCCGCTTTCCAGCTCATTAGGTATGCCTTCCTGGATCAAATATTGGTCCAGGTTCCAATAATGCAGCCATGCTTGCAGCCGTGTCCGGTGGATCCGTTTGCGGGGGATGATCTGCCGTTTCATATTCCGCCCTTGAATTACATAGTACTTGTCATCTGCACCTAAATGTTCAATACGCAGAATTCCCCGTCCTCCGGTACCGTTAACAGGCTTTAGATAGATCAGACGGGTCTTTTTGAGCATCTCTTCGATGTCTTTGTAGCTCCGGTAAAAGACGGTTTCCGGCAAGTGCGGCTTGAAGGCGGCTCTGGTGGAAAGTACCTCATGAATCGTCCACTTGTTGCGGAGCGGACGGTTCAAGTACACCAGGTGGCTGTACTTATTCCGGAAGCTTTTAAGCTGCTGAAATCGCACGCTCTTTTGAATGCGGCAGCGGTCCAAGACCATATGGGGGAACTCACGCCATTTCCGGGTCCATTTGCCTTGGGATGGGTCGAAAACATGCGCCAGCAGCTGCCTGCGTGTCGGATGGACATCCGCCGGTGTAAAGACGTAAACGTCCAGGCCGAGCCGGCGGCCTTCCTCGATCATTTTCTGATAAACCCGCCGATCTTCGAACTGCTTCGCCTTGTTGAGGTAGAGTGTCATAATGCCTAAGACGGGCTGCATAGCAATTCACCTGCCTTGGCGCTAAATTCTGCAGGGTGGGCTGCAGACTGCGGATCCTTAAAGCTGATAGGTGTTCTGCGCCTTCTGCTTGCCTGCCTGAGCGCAGTATGAAAAAGACGAGCCCCCAGTCCATGGCCGCGGTATACCGGTCTGACCGCCACGATGGACGCCCTGGTACCATACTCCATGATCAGACTGAAACCGGCCAGCTCCGGTCCCAGCTCGGTGCGGACATAGCCGCAGACGAGAGCGAAACCGGGCTGGCGGAGCTGCTCGGGGGTCAAAAGCAAAACTTCCTTCAGTTTAGTGCGAAACGCGTGATTGTCGCTCCAGCTGTATGCCAGGTACAGCAGTTTACGCCTGAACGCAAGCCATTCATCGGGGGGATAACTTCTGACGGAAACGATGTGTATCAAGCGTTGATCACCTCCCGGACTCATTCTTTCTGCTGTTCGGCCAAATAAGAGCTGTAATAAAAAATTCGTTCCAGCGATTTTTTCCGAATTTCAGGTTCGTCAAACTTCATCGGCTTGGCGTTGGCCTCGAAGAACCACAGGTTGCCGGAGCGGTCAATTCCAAGGTCCATCGACATTTCGCCGATCATTCCTTTTGTGCTGCTTTCAATCTGCCGCGCAATTTGCAGTGCTGATGCCTGAACGCGCTGCAGGTGGGCATCAGTCATTTCTGCGCCAAAAGTGGCGGACAGCAGTCTTTGCGGATCCTCGACGCTGCCTCCGCGCGGAACATGGGTCGTGATGCTGCGGCTGCCGGCCAGCCGCGCCCCGATCCCGGTGACACGCCATAGGCCCCTCCGGTTTTTCTGGGCCAATACCCTCAGGTCGAACGGACGGTTGCGGCTGGTGGCAAGTTCAATGCCCTGCTGAACAATGTAAGGAATACTGCCTGTTTTGCGTTGAATTCGTGACCACAGACTGTAGAAGTTGCTTGTTTTGTAAATACTGCTTTTGCGGTCAGTCTGAATTTTCAGCCGATACGTCGTTGGGGCTCTCCTGCTGCATTTCACCGTCATGATGCCTTTGCCCGCTTTTCCGCTCTCCGGCTTGAGATAAAGGGAGGGATAGGACTGCAGCATTTTCAGCAGTACCCCCGAATTCAGCAGCCTTCTCGTGGCAGGTACCAATCCGCGTGTTTTGCTGGAAGACTTTAACGACTGAAACAAATTCCACTTGTTGAAGAAGCCGGAATTATATAAAGAGATGCCCTTGGCCCGCTGCAGCTCCTCAATACGGTTGCGTACCCACGGTTTGTGCTCATCCACCCTGCCGGGAATCCGGTTGTAGACAACCTGGGGGCGGGGAAAATACCCCGACTCCCATTGTTTTGTGCTTCTGTTGTAACTGTATCCCTTCACTGAATATTTTGCCGGGTCAAGCTCTTTGACTGTAACGACATAGACGAGGTGCCCCATTCGTGTTCCGGTTTCCAAAATCTCCTGAAAATTTTCCAGATTCCCGCGGAACATTCGTTTGTTGTCATGCATGGTCAGAATGGCGACAATCGGCTTATCCTGCTTCCTGTTGTTCACGTTTCCTCCCTCCTGCGGAACTTACTGAGATAGAGACAGTGCTCAAGGATATGATCAATGGACGCCTTGCCTTCCGCGCGAAGAGAAGGATGCTGGAAGATGGACCGCCCGGGTTTGGAGTTGGCTTCAAACATCCATATTTTTTCGGATTGATCAATACCAAGGTCAAAGCCGAGCTCGCCGATCAGGTGGGGGTGCTGGCGTTCAATAGCTTCCGCTAACGTGATTGCTGCCCTTTTGGCCTTTTCAAGCACCTCTCCGGAGCGGTCTCCGAAGGAGCGGGAGAGTGCGCGTTCGGGAGTCAGAAGAGAGCCGCCGTTTTTAATATGAGTGGTAACGCTGCCCCGGCCGGATTTCTTGGCTCCAATACCGACGACGACCCATTTATTGGAGCCGTTCTTGTGCATGTGAAACCGGAAATCGATGGGGCAGCCGTCGATTTCAATCAGGCGGATTCCCTGCTGAACGACATATCCGCGCATGGATGATCCCAGTCTCCCCTGCAGCATCCTGTATAAAGAATTGAATGAGGAAAAGCGGAGCAGGGCATTGCTTTTATTTTTGCGGAAGCGAGCATAGTATCCGCGCTGGGGAAGCGTGGAAAGCCTGTAAATGCCTTTGCCCAGACTGCCGGCACTCGGTTTGTAATACACCATCTGATGCCGTTCGAGCATTTCCTGGATAAGCTCCCTTCCAGGGTTCACGTGATATTCCGGAATATAACGGGCAACCGTCGCTTCCCTCTCCAGCATGCGGTAAATGTCGGATTTGTTAAAGAAGCTCCAGTTGAAGAAAGGTATTTTCCGGCGTATAAAACGTTCCCGCAGCTGGTTGGTGGAAGGTGCGAAATCATATCTTCTGCTTGGAAGACGGTTATATACAACATCGGGAAGAGGTACGGATTTTTTGGTAAATGTTCCATTCTCATTAAGGAAGTAACCCATCACCTTCTCTGTCTGCCAGTTGATGTCCTTTGGCGTGAAAGCGAAAATATAGAATTGTTTGCTTCCTGCCTTCAGAAGCTGTTTAATGAACCCGGTTCGTGATCCGAAAGGGCTGGCGGAGGAGCCTTGACCATCGGACAGCACGCCGATCAGGGGTCCGAGGTGCACTACACCGTCTTCATTCTTCAAATAGATGGTTCCTGCTTTTGGCACCCTGATCGCATTTCGGACACCGGAAGCCAGATATAAATGACGCCCCGCTTTTTTAATCGGCTTTACGGTTGCCGGAATCCGGCCTTTCCCGAACCTGAGCTGAACCGACTTGTTTCCTGAGAGATTTAAATTTTTATACAGCGCATTGGAGATATAGACGACTCGATCAGGCTGTGCCGTGAAATGAACATTACAAGGGGTCAACCTCATATATTTATCCTCCTATCCCGGCCGGGCATGAACCCGCGGCGGTGAACGCCAGCCGGGTCAGCTTAGCTGAAAACTTGGAAAGTTGCATGTGTGCCAGTGCGGATCGCAGCCGGGGCATGCCGGTGCATTAAATGCCGCGCATACAGAAGCGGACGGGTTACAGCTGCAACGGCACCTGCTTGATCTCCAATCTCTGTGAAAACGGCCCGCCCCGGTTTGGAATTTACCTCCAGGATCCACAGCCGCCCCGAACGGTCAATGCCAAAATCTATGCCCAGCTCACCGAGCCGGCCGTACCGGGACTCCAATACTGGCGGTATATCCATAGACAGCTGATTGATTTTCTTCAGAACACTGCTTGCTTTTTGTGTGCCAAACTGGTCTTGCAAATAACCTGCAGCTTCCCGGGCTGTTCCTCCGCCGTGCAGGTTGGAAGTCAGGCTTCCCGGCTCACCTTCGCGGACGGCGGTCCCGGTCAATGTCCATTGTCCCTTTCCGTCTTTCTGTACTAGGGCACGGACATCGAAAGGACGGCCTGTGGAAGAATGTAAATCCAGAAAAGGCTGAATAATATACGGCCGCCCCCGAATAAACGCGGCAATCCAGTCATATGCTTCATCAAAACTGGAATAAGCAAGGAAAAAAGGCCGGTTGCTGCGATCACGTCCCCGGAGGGAGAACGGAGCCTCGCCGGAATTGTACTGCTTCTGTAAACAAAGCGTTCTTTTTCCCTGCATGCCGGACTGTGGTTTCAGAAACACACTCTGATGGCGGGAAAGAAGATCCCGGAGGCGATCCTTGCTGAACTGTACGGTCAGAGGCAGATACCCGGATAGCCGGGAATCATGTCTCAATGTAACGTAAACCCGCCATTTGCCAGGCAGGCTGCCCGAGAGAAAGGTGCATGGCCGCCCCAGTCCGGAAGCCATGCGCCGCAGCCGGGAACGGGCCGTTCTTCCTTCCCTGTAATTGCAGCAGCGGTTATATATAATGTCCGGCAGGGGGAAGCTGCAGGTGTGCCAAGCCCCGTCACGATGTACGAAGCCGTTGATTCGTCCGCTTTCCGGGTGAATGCCCCCTGCATTGAAGGCGGCGACATGTATGCCCAGCCGTCTGCCCATCCGGATCAGTCTGCGGCAGAAGCCTGGCTCGCCTATGGGGACTGAGCCCCTGGCCGTACTGACCAGCACGCCCAGCATCGGTTTGGAAACTGCATGTAAATCCAGCATACGGAGTACCTCCTTACTCGGACGGATGTTCCGGCAACCATGGACCGGACCGCGCGCCTAAAAACCGGTCAAATGACAGGAATACTCAAGCATTTTCAGAACGGAAGGACGAATCTTCACATCCCCGAGAGGGGTGTTGTCATTTTTGGACGGCTTGGAATTGACTTCAATCAGCCAGACTCGCCCTGAAGTATCAATAGCCAAATCAATACCCAATTCACCGAAGTGGGCGGGGATCGCATGGTCGATCCCTGCTGCGATTCGCAGGGCCGCTGTCTTCAGCTTGCTGTGGGCGTTTGCTTTTGCCGTAGCCGAAAGGGTGGTTTTGGCAACCGCATCCTTTACGGTGCTGAGTGTACCTCCTCTGGCCAGGTTGGACACAAAATGGCTGCCGCCGGCGATGCGCGCAACAATCGAGGTCACGCTCCATGCGCCGTTGCCGTTCTTTTGCACCAGAGCGCGAAAATCCACAGGGCGCGCGTTGTGATGAATCAGTGTAAGCCCCTGCTGGATCTGGTAGCTGGTGGACCGCATTTTGCCTGACAGCCCGCCAAACATTTTGGTGGCATTCGGATAGTTCTGTTTGAGCGGCGAGCCCGTGGTGGTCGTCAGCATGGTGAACGAACCGTCGGCATTTTTGTTAATGCGTATAATCCCTTTGCCAAGGCTGCCGCGCACCGGTTTGACGAATACCTGGTTGTACAAGCCGCACATCCGTTTGAAAATGGCAAAGCTGTCCAGCAAGTGGGACTCGGGCAGATACCGCCGCAGTATGCTGCTGCCTTTTAACGCATCAAAAACCTCGTGTTTATCGAGAAACTTTTCATTAAACACGTAGGCGCCGTAGCGGGATTTTACTTCTTTCATGAAATACTGTACGCTAGGTTTGTTCTCAAGCTTGCGGGAAGTCAGGCGGTTATTGACGACATCGGGTGCCGGCAGTGTAGCCTTTTTCCAGCCATTGCTGAATACCCAGCCCTCAACCCGGTCTGGATTGCCTGAAATATGATCGGGTGTGAAAAAATAGACAAACGCGCCCTGTTTGCCGCATGCACTGGATAGTTCACGGCAAAATTGAGTGATTTTACCAAAAGGCTTGTCGTTTTGCTCGGGATAATCCCGGCTGATGAGGACGCTGATCAGCGGGCCCAGCCGAAGTGTCTTGTTTCTCGGGCTATATTGCATGCGAAGCGTGCAGTCTGAGGGGATTCCCATACTGCTTGCGGTTCCGCTTCCGAGGCGTATTCCGTCATAACGCGGGACAGAGATCGTGGTCATTTCTTGACGGAATGAGCCAAATGCCAGCTGAACAGGATACCCGGCCTGAAGCTTCAGTTGCTTCAGCAGTTTGTCACCAACCATAAGGACGTCATCCTGCAAGATGCCCGATCCCATAACCTGAACCGTTATTTTTTTTTTGGACATCATGGATCTCCTTCCGGGCTGCAACTTCGATGTCTGAGGGAGGCAAGGGCTGCTTCAGTACATTGCATGTAGTTCATCATATGAGGACATATATCCCTTGGTGATTGGCCGCTATTTAAGATCTCAGAAAGTGTAAGCCTGGAAGCGCAAGCTTCCTGAGATTGCAAGAAAAACTTGGAGGAATGCAAACCATGAACATTTATGACAAAGCCCACGATCTGGCAAAAGCGCTGAAAGAGAGCTCCGAGGTAGCTGAAATCACTTCTGCCATGAAGCTGATTGATGCGGACCCGGAAGCGAAGCGGATGCTGGATAATTTTCGGGAACAGCAGATGGAAATGCAGCAGCGCATGATGAGTGGCAACATGCCTGATCAGGAAGAGATGGAGAAGCTGGAAAAGCTGTTTGAGGTGCTCAGCATGAACCTGAGTATCCGCAGGCTCTTTGATGCGGAACGCCGCCTGAGCGTCATTATTGAGGATGTCAACAAAATCATTACTGACAGCATGCAGCATTTGTACGGATCTTCCATGTAAGTACATGTTCAAAAAGTCAGGTTTTCAGCACCGAAGCCTATGCTTCCGAAGTGCGTTTTTTCAAAACGCTTGAGTTGAATGAAGCAAGGGACTGAGGAGCGGAGCGTACTTGGGGTACGTGAGCCCCGGAAGGCCCGGCTGAATTCAAGATTCGATGTCGAATCCACTTCCTGACTTCCTTCGTGATCAAAAGATGACTTTTTGAACAACCTCTATAAGTTTGTCTCATATTTGCGCTCCCTTCCTCATAGACTAGATACATAGATTCGCAATCAGGTTCAGACTGATGCGGAGTAAGGAAGGGGACCGGTATGGTATGTACAAAAAGTGGAAACATGGTGTTTATGTGCTGATTGCCCTGGCGATGGTGCTCATTGCCGTGCCGCGCATTTCGTTGACCGGAGGCTTGAACCTTGTCAACGGGTTTGGCATTGTCTGGGTGCTGTTTGCGCTGATGGTCATTGGCGCAAATCTTCATTTCCTGCTCGGCGTGGACGACGAGAAGCGCAAGGCGCTGGAAAGAGTTCGCAAAGCGAAGCTGCAGCAGTGGCAGCTGCAGCTGGACAAGGAGCGCGGAAGATGATGCGTGGGGAGTCCCGAAAGGTCCTGTTGACCTGGGGGCTCCCCTTTTGTGTGCCCATAAACGATATCGTATTCGTTAGTGTAAAGGACCTTGCCAGATGCCGCGAAGCGTAAATATGGTGTTAGGTGGAATATCTAGCCCTCTTAATATAATTCCATTGACCATAGTCTAATTAGACTATATAATATTTTTAAGTCTAATTAGACCATAATAGTGATGAAAAGGAATGAAGAGTAAATGATAAAGTCATTCTTAATGTTGGGGCAGTCGAATATGGCGGGCCGAGGATTTTTGCATGAAGTCGATCCTATCTATCATGAAAAAATAAAAATGCTGCGCAATGGACAGTGGCAGATGATGACAGAGCCGATTAATTACGACCGTCCGGTTTCCGGTGTAAGCCTGGCGGCGTCTTTTGCCGATGCCTGGTCGAAAGCCAATCCCGATGAAGAAATTGGTTTGATTCCTTGTGCGGAAGGTGGCAGTTCCTTGAATGACTGGCATCCGGAAGGCATCCTTTTTCAGCATGCTTTGTCCGAAGCCCGCTTCGCCCTGCGGTCCAGCCAAATCCAAGGAATCCTTTGGCACCAGGGTGAGAGCGATAGTTATGGTTCACTACATGAAACTTATTACGAGAAATTAACCCTTATCATCGAGACCCTAAGGAACGAATTGAATCTTGATGAGGTGCCGTTGATCATTGGCGAACTTGGTGATTTCCTTGGGAAGACCGGCTTTGGACAGCACGCGACAGAGTATCGACAGGTCAATGAACAATTGCAGCACTTCGCTAACGAACAGCAAAATTGTTATTTTGTAACAGCGGCAGATTTGACCGCGAATCCTGATGGCATTCATTTTGACGCTGTTTCGCAACGCAAATTCGGCTACCGCTATTTCGAGGCTTTTTCGAAAAAGTATCATGTCATGGAACCCATCCCTGGGGAGGAGCAGTCGCTGAAAGTGAAGCGAAACTATTCGAAAACAGAACAGATTTACCTTCATAGCATGGATTTGGCTTCGGATAAAATCACGTACGCAGAATTCGAGGCGCTGATGGCGAAGGTGATGCAGCCTTGATTCCCTTACTCATCCTTGGCTTGCTCATCCAAAACCCCGGCGCTCACGGCTATGAACTACTGGCCTTAATGGAAAAACGTCATTACAAATACATTGTAAATTTCACAAAAGGCTCGTTTTATTACAATCTGCAGCAACTTGAAGAAAAAGGTTGGATTGAACAGATTCAGCAGAATTCTTCAACCAGTGGGCGCGAAATTCGGAACTTTAAAATCACCGGATCGGGAATGGATGAATTCGAAAAATTAATGGTCAAATACGGCACCAAATCGGAATATGTGAACCTGCAATTTTATGGGGCGCTGCTCTTTGCCGATGAATACGACAAAAACAAATTACTGAAACTGATCCAATCGCAAATAGACCAGACTAAAACCCGAATCGCCCTCCTTGATGAATACCTGTCCAACACACAAGAACTTCCCGACACAATCGATTACTACCGCCGTATGAACGAAAATTCCCGTTCCCATCACTTGGTTAACTTAGAGTGGTTTGAACAATTGAAAGCAGAAATAGAGGACATGCTGCATAATAAAAAAAGAAGCTAAATCACTTTATCGTTGGGCAGTGGAAAGCGGTTGTTTGCTGATGGTACGATCCCGGCGGTATTCAGCGTCATTCCCCTCGCGGGCTGAATGTCCGACCGGTTCGGAGCCAAGGTCGTCATGTTCACTGCCATTGCCGGTGCCGCACTTGGCATCATGATCAGCAAGCAGAAAGCGGACAACAAAACAGTTCCTGAAGTCAAGGTGATTGTAGAGTCTTGAGCGACACAGCCAGGAGCAATAATGTAGCAGGCGCGTTGGCGACCTGCTCTTGCTCGTTGAAACAGATGAATCATGAGATAAGCTCTTTATTGCATTCGTCAATTATTTCATTGTAAAAAATTTTACAAAAGCTATCGACCCCTACATTACAGTAAAGATACCGGTGAATCGCTCGCGAGTCTTGTTTAGCAGAGTTAAGCTAACGGGTGCGATAGCTCAATAAGCCGCCTCTTCAACGAGGCGGTTTTCTTATCGTAAAAATCAACATCAGGATTTAACATAGCCAAAAAGAAAAGGAGAACGGATTTTACAAAAGTAGAAAGTATGTTGGGCAATCATAGACTTCAGCCAGCCCATAACTTCGTTTTACTCTGCCCTGACGTATTGCTATAATAGATACAGATTAATACAGATCGAAGTGTGGGGGTGAAACAGTTGTGGAGGGCTATGATGAAACGGTAACGAAGCATGAGCAGCTTTTGCGGCATATTGAGGAGCTGAAGATCGGGTCCAAAATATCCGTGCGGAAGCTGGCCAAAGAGACCGGGGTCAGTGAAGGCACGGCTTATCGTGCCGTCAAGGAAGCGGAGAATCTGGGGATAGTCATCACGAAGGAACGGATCGGCACGGTGCGTGTGGAGAAAAGGCCGCGCGGGATGTCCGAGCAGTTGACCTTTGCCGATGTGGTCAAAATTGTCGAAGGTCATGTGCTGGGCGGAAGCGAGGGACTGGATCAACCCTTGCATAAATATGTGATCGGAGCCATGCGGGAGGAAGCGATGGCCCGTTATATCGACCCGGGCAGCCTGCTTATTGTAGGCAACCGGGATAACGCGCACTCTCTGGCCCTTGAGCAGGGAGCTGGCGTATTGATCACCGGTGGCTTCGGAACGACACGTGACGTCAAGCTGCTCGCGGATAGGCTGAATCTGCCGATCATTTCTTCACGCCACGATACATTTACAGTGGCCTCCATGATCAACAGGGCCATTTTTGACCGGCTGATCAAGAAGAAAATTATGCTCATCGAAGATATTACGGCCCACAAACCCAAGCTGCACACCTTGAAGGGAGGCAGCACGGCGGGAGAATTCGAACGGCTGGCCCATACTACCGGAGAGCATCGGTTTGCGGTCGTGGACGAATGGAACCGTCTTGTTGGTATTGTCAGCCGTGCCGATGTGGAGGGACTTCCGCCGGAGCAGACGATCGATAAGGTTGTGATCCGTAATCCTGTAACGGTATCCCAGCAGACCTCGCTGGCTTCAGCTGCACAGATTATGACGTGGGAGGGCATTCACTACCTTCCTGTCGTGGACCGCAGCCGCAAGCTGGTGGGGGCCGTTACAAGACGTGAAGTATTGGAGGCGCTCCGCAGCGCGCAAAAACAGCCGCAGCTTGGAGAGACGTTCGACCATCTGATCTGGAACGGTTTTGTCGAGGAAAAGGGAGCAGACGGGGAGCTGATGTTCCGCGGTTTCATTATCCCGCAGATGGCCACGAACCTTGGAACGATCTCCGAGGGCGTGCTGATCGACATTATGACCCAGGCGGCCTATCGCACAGCCAAGGATGTAACAGGGAATGATCATGTGCTTGACAATATAACCACTTATTTTATCAGACCTGTGCAGATTGAGGACTCGGTGGTGATTCGTCCGGCTATTCTGGAGACAAGCCGCCGTTTATGCAGACTTGAAATCGAAATTTTGCGGGAGAGCAGCCTGGTGTGTAAAGGGGTCATGACGATGCACTCCATAGATTCGGGCTGACGGCGGTTCTGCTCCATTAAAGTGACAGGCGGGTCAGCTCCGGATATAGGGCCTGACTTCAATCCAGATTTGCAGCACATGCTCCATGACGAGCATCGTTTTGATCTGTATGATGTACTCCTTTTCCCGGACTGTATAGATTTTGCGGTTCAGCAGGGTGCGCACCAGGCGGCTGTCGCTGTCAATTTCGAAAATGTCCCTGCCGCGGAGCACTTCCATATCCTTATACAGCTGCTGGGTGATTTCCTTGATGTCGACAGGATCGATTTTCTCTGCAGATGCCTGCTCGGCGGTGATTTTAATTTTTTTAATGACCGTTTGTCTGCCGCTGAGCTGCTGCAGGGTCTTGTTATCCTCTTGCGCCTGCTGCAGCTGCAGCCGCAGGTCCTGATTCATGGTCCAGAGCTCATTGAAGCGGTTGTGCCACACCGTATTGTAAATAACTGCTCCGAACACCATACCAAGCACGATAAGGGCGGACGACCGGATAGCCTGTATCCATTTATTCATAGGTCGACCCGTTCAGCTGCGACCGCTGCATACCCATTTGACGAGTTCGGTGCCCATGTGCGCGCCGAGAAAGGCAAAGATCAGATACAGAATTTGCTTGATGGCCGGAGACAGATTTCCGTCCAGCACATTGCTCTCAATAACCCGCATGGGATCGATGGTGCCGCCCACGGCGGCGGCCAGCGCCCATATTTTGATCCGTCCGGCAACATCCAGCATGGTTTGTGTAGGGGGCTGAAGCGAGACGACCGCACCCATTCCTCCCAGCAAGGCCCCTCCCAGTACAATCCCAAACGCAATGAAGAAATCCAGAATGGCTTTGGAGATAAATGTGCTCATTCGGCCCGTGCTCCTTTCGACTTGGCAAAGCCAGATAGATTCAGTCCCGGGATGCACACTTGTCCGCTCAGGGCTGTACTTTATTCTATGGGCGGGCTATTGCAGGTTATGATAAAATAGTTTCAATAAAAGTGCGAGTTCAAAAAGTCAGGTTTTCAGCACCGAGAAGGTTGGATGAAGCAGGGACTGAGGAGCGGAGCGTACTTGGGGTACGTGAGCACCGGAAGTCCCGGCTGAATTCAAGATTCGATGTCGAGTCCGCTTCCTGATTAACTTCGTGATCAAAAGATGACTTTTTGAACTACCTCTTAAAGCAACTGAAATTCGTGAGAGACTTTTGCATAGAGACAACGGGTGAAAGGAAGAGAAGCGCATGAGCTCTTTTGTGCATTTGCACGTTCACAGTGAATACAGTCTGCTGGACGGCGCGGCTCGTACCCTGGACCTGGTTAAACAAGCCGCAGCGGATGGGATGGAGGCGCTGGCCCTGACGGATCATGGGGTCATGTACGGCATTATCCCTTTTTACAAGGCCTGCATCGAACACGGCGTCAAGCCTATTATCGGGTGTGAAGCCTACTTGACGGCAGGCTCCCGCAAGGAGCGCGGCAGCCGCAAGGATCAGCCCATATACCACTTGATACTGCTCGCCAAAAATATGGCGGGCTACCGCAATTTAATGAAGCTTTGCTCCATTGGGCATCTGGAAGGCTTCCACTATAAGCCGCGCATCGACATGGAAAGTCTGGCGGCCCATAGCGAAGGTATCATCTGTCTGAGCGCCTGTCTGGGCGGAGAGGTACCGCAGCACCTGCTTCACGGCCGTGAAGAGGAAGCCCGGCGGGCTGCAAGGCGGTACCTGGATATTTTCGGCGACGACTTTTATCTGGAGCTGCAGGATCACGGGCTGCCGGAACAGAAGCGGGTGAATGGGCTTTTGGTTACGCTTGCGCAGGAGCTTGGTATTCCCCTTGTGGCAACCAATGACATTCACTATCTGACCCGTGAGGATGCGGAGGTCCAGGATGTGCTGATCTGTATCGGAACAGGAAAAACGGTGGAGGATGAAGGACGCTTCCGCATTCCGACGGATCAGCTTTATTTCAAGAGCGCGGAGGAGATGGCACGTTTGTTTCCCCATATTCCGGAAGCGCTTGAGAACACGGTAAAAATTGCCCGCCAGTGCAATGTGGAGCTGGAATTCGGCAAATCGATCCTGCCGGCTTACCGCCCTCTGCCAGAGGGAATGACACCTGCCGTCTATTTGCAGCAGTTGTGCAGCGCAGGCTTAGAGAAGCGGTATGCTTCCACTCCGCTGTGGACAGACCCTGAAGGGCGGCGGGAGCTTGAAGCGAGACTGGAATATGAGCTCAGCACGATTGAGAGCATGGGGTTCAGCGACTATTTTTTAATAGTTTGGGACTTTATCGCATTTGCTCATCAGAACGGGATCGTAACAGGACCGGGGAGGGGCTCCTCGGCCGGCAGTCTTGTTGCTTATGTGCTGGAAATCACGAATGTTGACCCCATCAAGTATAAGCTGCTGTTCGAGCGCTTCCTGAATCCTGAACGGATCACCATGCCGGATATCGATATCGATTTCAGCGACGAGCGGCGGGATGAAGTGATTGCTTACGTGACTGAAAAATACGGACGTGAGCATGTGGCCCAGATCATTACCTTCGGAACACTGGCCGCCAGAGCTGCGGTACGCGACGTGGGCAGGGTGCTGAATGTGCCGTACGGTGAAGTGGATAGAGCGGCGAAGCTGATTCCGGGGCAGCTCGGCATTCATATCAGCAGGGCGCTGGAGATCAGCCCTGATCTGAAGGAGTTGTATGAGACGAAGCCACAGACCCGCAATCTGCTGGATATGGCCATGAAGGTGGAGGGCATGCCGCGCCACGCCTCGACCCATGCCGCAGGTGTTGTCATCTCGCAATCCCCCCTGACGGATTCGGTGCCGCTGCAGGAGGGCGGGGAAGGCATTCCGCTGACCCAGTATTCCATGGAAAACCTGGAATCCATCGGTCTGCTCAAGATGGACTTTCTCGGTCTGCGGACTCTGTCCATTATCGAGCGCTGTCAGAAGTGGATCCAGGAGCAGTATGGCGAGCATCCCGATTTCAGCAAAATCAGCGACGATGACAGCCTCACCTATGAGATGCTGGGGCACGGAGATACGACGGGCGTATTCCAGCTGGAGTCGGCGGGAATGCGGCGTGTTCTTAAGGAGCTGAAGCCATCAAGGTTTGAAGATATTATATCCGTAGTGGCACTGTACCGGCCGGGTCCGATGGAGTTTATTCCGCGGTTTATCGAGGCCAAGCATGGAAAGACGGAGGTTCAATACCCGCATCCCGACCTGGAGCCGATCCTCAGGGATACCTTCGGCATTATCGTTTACCAGGAGCAGATTATGCAGATTGCATCCCGAATGGCGGGCTTTTCGCTGGGAGACGCCGATTTGCTGCGCAGGGCGGTGTCCAAGAAGAAGCGTGAAGTGCTGAACCGGGAGCGCGGACATTTCGTGCAGGGCAGCCTGAAGCAAGGGTACTCTGAAGCCGAGGCGGAGGCCGTGTATGATATGATCGTCCGCTTTGCCGACTACGGCTTTCCGCGGGCGCATGCCGCTGCCTATGGCGTGCTGGCCTTTCAGACGGCATATCTGAAGGCGCACTATCCCGTTCATTTCATGTCCTCCATGCTGGCCGCCGTAATGGGCAGCCACCGCAAGGTGGCGGAATATGTCGTCGAATGCAGGCGCATGGGCATTGAGGTGCTGCCGCCGGATGTCAATGAAAGCGGAGTGCTCTTCACACCTGTAGTCCTGAATGACCCGGACGATTCGGTAAATGAAGGCATGTCAAGACCCGGCAACATCCGCTTCGGCCTTGCGGCGATCAAGAATGTCGGAACCCAGGCGATGGAAAGCATTCTGGCAGTCCGGGCCGAGAAGCCGTTCGAAAGCCTGCTGGATTTCTGCCGCCGCGTGGATTTGCGCGTATGCAACAAAAGGGTGATCGAATCCTTGATTCAGGCAGGCGCATTCGACTCATTGCCCGGCCACCGCGCACAGCTTCTGGCCATGCTCGACGAGGCGGTGGAGGCTGCCCTGAAATGGCGCAAGGAACGGGATGATCTGCAGATTCAGCTGTTCGATTTTGTGGAGACACCGAACTGGGACATCCCGTATCCGGAGGTGCCGCCGTTCAGCGGGAGTCAGCAGCTGGAGCTGGAGCGCGAACTGCTGGGGCTGTATCTGTCCGGTCATCCCTTGGACGATTTCGGGGAAGAGCTGGAAGCGGCCGGGACTGACAGGCTGATGGAGCTTGCCGAAGCGGAGGACGAAGCGGCGGTGGTCACGGCGGGCATGGTCGTCTCGGTCAAAACGATCACGACGAAGCAGGGCAAGCCTATGGCCTTCATCGAGTTGGAGGACCAGATTGAACGCTGTGAGGTCGTGCTGTTCCCCGAGGTGTGGCGGCGCAGCCAGCGTCTTGTGGAGAAGGGCGCCTTGCTCGCCGTGCGCGCGAAGATCCAGCAGCAGGATGAGCATTTCAAGCTGCTCGCCGACGAAGTCGGACCCCTTGGCAGGGAAGAGCTGGAGCGGCTGCGGCGCAGGCTGTCCGGCAGTGCCGGAGCGCCGGCAGCGGGCTCCGCAAACCGTGCGGCACGAACCAATGCGCGCCCGCAGGCCGGTAATGCGGCGGTCCAGACCGCGCCAACCTGGAGCGTTGCTCCTGAGCGTAATGCTTCTGCCCCGCGTGTATTTGTCAAAATTACACGGCAGGCCGAGGAGGATGCGGAGCTGCTGGCGCAGCTTAAAGAGGTGCTGCAGGAACACAGCGGCCCGCTTGAAACCATATTGTTCTACGAGAGCAGCCAGAAGCTGCTGGCACTGAGCCAGGCATACAGAATCGAGCCGTCACGGGAGCTGATCGGACAGCTGGAGGCGCTGCTCGGCAAGGGAACAGTCCGGGTTAAATGACTCAAATTGGATGATTTTTGAACTATTTGGCTTTCTTCCGCATACACTTGAGAACATTGGCAAACTGATTCAAAATTTTTCACGAGCTCGCAAAGCCGGAGTATTGCGGCCGCGGTGAAACGGAGGGAGTCTAATGTCACAGGTGTATGTAGAGGAGCTGCTGAAACGCAGAGGAGTCGGAATCGAGTCCATTGCAGAAATTGTTTTTCATTTGCAGCATGGCTATTATCCGGATTTGACATTAGAGGAATGTGCCGAGAGTGTCAGGGCCGTCCTGCAGAAAAGGGAAGTTCAGTATACGCTTTATACCGGCATTGCACTGGATGAATTAGCCGAGCAGAGGCTTTTGCCCCAGCCGCTGCAGGCAATGATGGAGGCTGACGAACCATTGTTCGGAGTCGATGAAACCCTTGCTCTTGGAATCACCAGCGTGTATGGCATGATCGGCTTGACAAGTTTCGGATACGTGGATAAAGATAAAACAGGCATCATGAAGCATCTGAACAACAAAGAGCAAGGCATTCATGTCTTTTTAGACGACCTTGTTGCCGGCCTGGCGGCGGCCGCCTCCGCCAGAATTGCGCACCGGAATGAGGGGGCAAGGCAGTATCCTACCCCGTTATCTTAAAATTTAATAGACGGGCAAAACACGCGTGAAGCCTGTGTTGTTCGTATTTTTCAGTTTCTGGCCCCCCCTTTGACAAGGGGGGCCTTTCTTGCGGGAAAAAAGAAAGGTATGGTATCATTGTTTCATTATACGGACTCAGAACATCATATTTAGGGGGTTAAGAGGTGTGGACGGTGATCTATATTGCGCCTACGGCCAAGCTGGCCGAGAGGATCAAGCTTAAACTGTCCGAGGAAGGTTTTCTGGTGAAGACGCGCGCGATCAGCGCTTCCAAGCAGCAGTTTGAGATACTCGTCCCTTCTGGAGAAGTCGAAGAAGTTCAGGAAGTGCTTAATTCCATTTTGCACCCCTGAGTCCGAAACGGCGGCAGTGACATAAGAAGAGTATGGACAACGGTGACGCCCGCGGGCGTCGGCGGCTGATATTATATCGTATTTCAGGAGCCGCAGAGGCGACACGATGACCTTTATCGGTTGCGGCCGACAAATTCACGGCTGAAGAGGTGTAGTTGTGTTTAAAGATTTATTTCAGAAGAAGAGGAAATACGCGACCATCCCGTCCGACAGGACGCTGCGAAGTGGCGATCAGGAGACACAGGAACGCCCCAAGAGGGAGATTCCCGAAGGTCTGATGACCAAATGCGGGAAGTGCGGAACAATCCAATACAGCAAAGAATTAGAGAAAAATCTGAAAGTATGTCCAAATTGCGGTTATCACATGCGGCTGAATGCGCTGGAACGGATTAAAATGACGTTGGACGAGGAAGGCTTTACGGAATTTGACGCGGACATGATCTCGGTCGATCCGCTGGGGTTCCCGGGGTACAGCAGCAAGCTCGAACAGCAGACGCTGAAGTCGGGGTTGCGTGAAGCGGTGGTTACCGGGCGCGGAACGATAGGCGGACAGCCTGTTGTGGCCGCTGTTATGAGTTTTGACTTTTTCACAGGCAGCATGGGTTCTGTAGTAGGCGAGAAGATAACCCGTGCTATTGAACATGCCATCGAACATAAACTGCCGATGATCATCTTTTCGACATCCGGCGGCGCACGGATGCAGGAAAGCATTCTGAGCCTCATGCAAATGGCCAAGACAAGCGCTGCCCTTGCCCGGCTGGACGAGCAGGGCGGCCTTTATATTTCTGTGATCACCGATCCGACGACCGGTGGCGTATCAGCAAGCTTCGCCACGCTTGGAGACATTAACATTGCGGAGCCGGGCGCAGTATTCGGCTTCGCGGGCCGGATTGTCATCGAGCAGACGATTCGCCAAAAGCTGCCTGATGATTTTCAGACCTCGGAGTTTAATCTGCAGCACGGCCAGCTCGATATGGTGGTGCACCGCAAGGACATGCGTACAACACTTGCCAAGCTGCTGGAACTTCACAGCACGAAAGGGGCGAACTAGATTGGCAGGAGAATTGCCTTACGAAAAACCTCTAGTGGAGATGCGGCAAAAGATTCAGGAGCTGCAGCAGTTCGGTCAGGAAAAAGGGATCGATTTCACAGAGGAAATCAGCCGGCTTGAGGAGCGGTACCGCAAGCTGGAAGAAGAGATATACAGCAACATTACCGCTGCACAAAAAATGCATCTTGCCAGGCACCAGCAACGGCCAACATCGCTGGACCTGATCGAGCTGGTGTTCACGGACTTCATGGAACTGCATGGCGACCGCCTCTTCGGTGACGATTTGGCGGTTGTAGGCGGACTGGCCCGGCTGAACGGCACGCCGGTTACGGTAATCGGACAGCAGCGGGGGAAGGACACGAAGGACAATATTGCGCGTTTTTTCGGCAGTCCGCATCCGGAAGGTTTCCGCAAAGCGCTGCGTCTTATGCAGCAGGCGGACAAGTTCCGCCGGCCGATTATTACATTTATCGACACCAAAGGGGCCTATCCCGGAAATACGGCAGAAGAGAGAGGTCAATCGGAAGCGATCGCCCGCAACCTGCGGGAAATGGCGAAGCTTTCGGTGCCTGTTATTTGTGTGGTCATCGGTGAGGGAGGAAGTGGGGGCGCGCTCGCCATGGCTGTAGGCAACCGGGTTCTGATGATGGAGCATGCCATTTACTCCGCGATTTCTCCTAACGGAGCGGCCTCCATTCTGTGGAAGGACGCATCCAAAGCGGACCAGGCGGCTGAAGCGATGAAAATTACCGCGCATGATTTGCTGGACATGGAAGTGATCGAAGAGATTATTCCTGAGCCGCAGGGCGGCGCTCACCGGGACTACGAGCAGACAGCGCAAGCGATTAAATCGGCTCTGGAAGTGCATCTGCAGCAGCTGTCGTCCATGAATCCGGATGAGCTCAAGGAAGACCGCTACCGCAAGTTCCGCAAAATCGGCGAGTTTACATTTGCACAGGACCAAACGCCCAGTACGGTTTTGAATGAGGAATAATGGATAAACATTAAATATGACGAAGTTCCTATACAAAAAGAAAAAATTATAGTAGATTTAATTGTTGGAAAAAGATATAGACAGACCTTGTGAAAACGGAGGAAAACCCAAAATGCGCAAAACAAAGATCGTATGTACCATCGGTCCTTCCAGCGAGTCGTTGGAAAATGTAAAGAAACTGATTATGGCCGGCATGAATGTGGCCCGTCTGAACTTCTCCCACGGTGATTTCGAGGAGCATGGCAACCGTATCAAGAACATCCGCCAAGCCTGCCAGGAGCTGAACAAAAACGTTGCTGTGCTGCTCGATACGAAGGGGCCGGAAATCCGGACCGGAAAGCTTGAAGTCGAGCCGATCGAACTTATTCAGGACGAGTACGTTACACTTACGACGGAAGAAATTCTGGGTACGAAAGAACGCCTTTCCGTTACGTACCGTGATCTTCCTTCCGATGTGAAGCCTGGTTCGACGATTCTGATCGACGACGGTCTGATCGGTCTCACTGTTGTTGAAGTTGCGGGAACCGAAATTAAATGCCGTATCGTGAACGGCGGTACGATCAAAAGCAAGAAAGGCTGCAACGTGCCAGGGGTCAGCATTTCCCTGCCTGGTATTACGGAAAAGGATGCTGCGGATATTGTATTTGGTATCGAGCAGGGCATTGATTTTATCGCTGCTTCTTTTGTACGGAAAGCAAGCGACGTATTGGAAATCCGCGAGCTGCTTGAGAAGCATAATGCGAGCCATATCCAGATCATTTCCAAGATCGAGAACCAGCAGGGTGTAGATAACCTGGATGAAATTCTGGAAGTGTCCGACGGGCTGATGGTAGCACGTGGTGACCTCGGGGTAGAAATTCCTGCCGAAGAAGTTCCGCTCGTGCAGAAGCTTATGATTGAGAAATGTAATATTGCCGGCAAACCGGTGATCACGGCGACACAGATGCTGGATTCCATGCAGCGCAACCCGCGCCCTACCCGTGCGGAAGCAAGTGACGTTGCCAACGCGATCTTCGACGGAACGGATGCGATCATGCTGTCCGGCGAAACGGCTGCTGGTAAATATCCTGTTGAGTCGGTGCTTACGATGTCCCGCATTGCCGAGAAAGCAGAATCCGCTTTGAACTACCGTCAGCTGTTTAAGAAACAAAGAACGGCGCAGGAAGTCAGCGTTACGGAAGCGATCAGCCAATCGGTTTCCATCTCCGCGCTTGATCTGCATGCGAAAGCGATCCTTACTTCGACAGAGTCGGGTACTACAGCCCGCATGATTTCGAAGTATCGTCCGCAAGCTCCGATCATTGCCGTTACGACCGATGAGCGGACTCTCCGCCGGATGGCCCTCACCTGGGGCGTGGTGGCTGTACAGGGAAGATCTGTGGACACAACGGATGAGCTCTTTAACAACGCTATTGAAGGCGGATTAAAGACTGGTCTTGTTAAAGAAGGAGATCTTGTTGTCATCACGGCAGGTGTTCCTCTTGGACGCTCCGGCTCCACGAACCTGATCAAAGTGACTCAGGTATAAAAGACAGGTAAACTATAGGCTGTTCCCGCTGCAGAATTTTATTCTGCGCTGAGGAGCAGCTTTTTTTAGTATAATGAGCAGTTATTATTCGGGTTAAAAGAAGGGAGGCGGCAAGCTTGAGAAGTGAACAGGACATGATGAAGCTGCTGGTGAATTTTGCGGTGGAGGACCCCAGAATCCGTTTGGTCACTTTGGAAGGTTCAAGAACCAACAAAAATATTGCCCCTGATGCATTTCAGGATTACGATATTTCATATTTTGTGACCGATATGGACTCTTTCAAGGAAAATGATGACTGGCTTAATCATTTCGGCAAGCGCATGATGATGCAAAAGCCGGAGGATATGGAGCTGTTTCCGGCAGAGCTGGGCAGCTGGTTCTCCTATATCATTCTTTTTGAAGACGGCAATAAATTGGACCTGACGCTCATTCCGCTTGATGAGACAGAAGAGTATTTCAGCAGCAGCGACGGTTTGGTTGAAGTTTTGCTGGATAAAGACAGCCTGATTCAAAATGAAGTGCGGGCAGATGACCGCCAATATTGGATTCAGAAACCAACGGCCAGGAAATTTGACGATTGCTGCAATGAATTCTGGATGACTACGACATACGTAGTCAAAGGATTGGCGCGAAAGGAAATTTTGTTTGCCATCGACCACCTGCATGAGGTCGTTCGTCCTAACTTGCTTCGAATGATGGCCTGGCAAATTGGAGCAGAGCGAGGGTATTCCTTTAGTGTGGGAAAAAATTATAAATTTATTGATCAATACCTTCCGAATGAAGATTGGGAAGCGTTATTGTCAACTTACGCCGGCAATGGCTACGAAAATATGTGGCAGTCTTTATTCACCTGCTGCGAGCTGTTCAGAAAATACGCCAAAGCCGTGGCGGCAAGTCAGGGCTTCAAGTATCCGGATTATGACGAAGCCATCACTGGATATACCATGAATATCTACAACTCATAGATACGATAAACGCAAGGAGATGCCCCTAAGGTTCCGCTGATCTGGGGCTCTCCTTTTTCATTATTCCTCGATTCTTTATTGCCTCCAAATTTCGATGTTTCTGCCGAATCTAAAATGCTTTACATTCCCATCGTTTGCCCTGTTTGGCCGAGAATAAAGCTCTTGAATGCTTCTTTAGACTCAGACAGCGGATGATTTCCATGCATCATATAGATTTCATAAAAAGCCGGCCGAGCGCCGGGCAGGGCATGCCATACGATCCCCTCTTCCCGTTCACGAATGCCGCATGCCGGAAAAAAGGAGATCATGCCCCCGGCTGACACCGCATGCTTGACTGCTTCCAAGGACCCGGACTCCAGTACGATATTTGCAGAGGTCATGGAGATGCTGTTCCGTTCAAACCATGTCTTCGCAAAGCTGTGCAGAAACGATGGAGAAGAGGCGATGGCGAAAGCTTCATGGAGCAGCGTTTCTTTCAGGGATGAACCGTCCAAGCGAAGTGATCGCGATGCAGAAGTGATCATCCCCATTTCATCCCGGAATACAGGATGACAGGTGATTGAATCGGACAGGAGCGGATCATGCACAAATGCAAAATCAATTTCTCCCTCCTGCAGCAGCCGGTTGATTGTATCCGCCGGGTGAATTTCAAGCAAAATATAGGCCTCGGGTTTTATTTTGGTATATTCCGTCACGGGCCCGGGAAGGATATAGCTCCCGGGAATGATTTCTGCAGCAATCCGAATTCTCTTACCCGTCAGGCCTGCATGGTCCGCCAGCGCCTGCATGGCTGCGGATTCCAGGGAGAGAATCTGCCTGGCATAAGGAAGCAGCTTTCTTCCGGCCTCCGTAAGCAGGATTCGGCCTTTTGCAGCGTGGAACAGCGGTGTCTGCATTTCTTTCTCCATACTCTTCATGTGGAAGGACACTGTTGGCTGCTTCATATTTAATGCTTGTGCGACTTCAGTCACTTTATGATACCTGTCCATAAGTACCAGAATCTGATATTTGAGCAAATTCAAAGCTAATCCCCTGCCTAAAATAAGTATAGATTTATTGTATACAAAAAATCGATAAAATCTATTGTTTTTTGATACTGCTTTTACAAAACTATGTTTTTAACCTAACAATCGAAAACTACAATGTAAAAGTAGTTGATGGACAAAAATAAACACAAACCGTCACTAACTAAGGGGAGGACAATTTATCATGTTGAAAAAATGGCCGTTCGTTCTGATGACACTTACTCTGGTGTTCCTGCTTGCCGCATGCGGTGCGGGCAATAATGCAGCGCAGGGCGGAGAGACAGGAGGAACAACCAACGAAGGTGGTCAGACTGCAGAAACACCAGCTTTGAGCGGAAATGTCCTGGCTGTTGGTTCCACTGCACTGCAGCCGTTGGTAGAGCAAGCTGCACAGAAGTTTATGGCTGAAGATCAATATAAAGGTATCTCTGTTCAGGTTCAAGGCGGCGGAAGCGGTACGGGTCTGACACAAGTGTCCGGCGGACAAGCGGATATCGGCAACTCTGACGTATTTGCTCAAGAGAAGCTGGAATCCGGTGCGGATGAGCTTGTTGACCATCAGGTAGCTGTTGTAGCCATGGCTGCTGTTGCTAACCCTAAAGTTGGCGTGGACAACTTGACCAAAGAACAACTGGTAGACATTTTCACTGGCAAAGTGAAGAACTGGAAAGAAGTTGGCGGTGCGGATCAAGAAATCGTGATTGTTAACCGTCCCAGCAGTTCCGGTACACGTGCTACTTTCGAGAAATATGCTCTTGGCACAAAAACGGAAGACCTTCCAGGCTCCATCCAACAGGATTCTTCCGGTACAGTTAAAAAGCTGATCGCTGAAACACCTGGCGCAATTGGTTACCTGGCTCTGTCTTACCTGGATGACACGGTTACTTCTCTGAAATACAACGGCGTTGAAGCTACTGTAGAGAACGTGGAAAAAGGCGACTATCCGGTATGGGCTTACGAGCACATGTACACGAAAGGCGACCCGCAGCCTCATGTAAAAGCTTTCCTGGACTACATCCTGTCCGATGCAGTGCAACAAGCTGATGTTAAGGATCTTGGCTACATTCCAGTAGGCGGTATGCAAGTTACTCGTGACGTTGACGGCAACGTAACGAAAAAATAATAGCTACTTCATGAGCCGGACACATGTACGGCGAACAAGACAGTCATCACACGGAGAAAAGAGGCGGACATGCGTCCAGCCTCTATTCTTCGATTTAAAAGGAGTTAAAGATGGAACCTATTGAAGGGAAGACTTACATGGAGCAAAGTAAAAGAACCCGCGGGATGATGAGAGAAAAGCATTACTGGGAAGAATGGACCGGCCGTATATTTACGTCGGTTTGTGTCGTTTTTTTGATTGCAGTTATTATATCGATCGTCTATTTTGTCGCTTCCAAGGGAGTGGCTACCTTTGCGTTTGACGGAGTAAGTCTGCGCGAGTTCTTCTTTGGCACGAAATGGAGCCCGGACGGCCAACCGGCTTCATTCGGTGCTCTTCCTTTTATTACGGGATCGTTTGCGGTTACTATTCTGGCGGCCCTTATTGCCAGCCCTCTCGGTTTGTGCGCGGCTTTATTCATGACGGAGATTGTGCCGAAGTTCGGCAAACGGATATTGCAGCCGGCGATTGAGCTTTTGTCCGGTATTCCTTCCGTCGTTTACGGATTTGTCGGTTTGACTGTGCTTGTGCCATTGCTGCGCAATGTATTTGGCGGCCAGGGCAACGGGATTCTTGCAGGCTGTCTCGTTTTGTCCCTTATGATTCTTCCTACGATTACAAGTATCATGGCAGATGCTCTGGCAGCCCTGCCCAAGGGGCTTCGTGAATCTTCCTTTGCCCTTGGTGCAACCCGCTGGCAGACCATTGCCCGGGTTATCATTCCGACGACGCTGCCGGCGCTGATGACAGGCATCATCCTTGGCATGGCCAGGGCCTTTGGTGAAGCTCTTGCTGTTCAGATGGTTATCGGTAACGCTCCGCACATTCCGCATTCCCTGCTGGAATCAGCCTCAACGCTGACGAGTGTGATTACCCTCAGTATGGGGAATACAGCGATGGGCTCGCTCCAAAACGATGCATTGTGGAGCATGGCGCTCGTTCTCCTGCTGATGACATTTGTATTCGTGCTGCTCGTTAGGGTGCTTGAAAGGAGAAACCGTATTTAATGAAAGCTAAATCCATAGATAAAGCCGCTACGTTTATCATTTGTTTCTTTGCCCTGCTGATCGTCGCCGTGCTGATTGGTCTTATCGGTTTTATTCTGTTCCGCGGCATCAGCCATATCGATTGGAATTTTCTGACCGCAGCTCCGCAAACGCTGCGTGCAGGCGGCGGCATCGGTCCGCAGTTGTTCAACTCCGTTTTTCTGCTTATATTGACGCTGATCATTACAATTCCCCTGGGATGGGGAGGCGGCATTTACATGGCTCAATATGCCAAGCCGGGACGTTTTACGGATTTCATCCGTCTGACGGTAGAGGTGCTTTCATCCTTCCCGTCGATCGTTATCGGCCTGTTTGGTTTGCTGCTGATTGTAAATACGTTTAATTTTGGTTTCTCCTTGTTATCAGGTGCCTTGGCTTTGGCTGTATTTAACCTGCCGCTTATGGTGCGTACGACGGAGCAGGCATTCCGGTCTGTGCCGAAGGAGCAAAAAGAGGCGGGGCTGGCCCTCGGCCTGTCCAAATGGAAAATCATCACTTCCATCATGCTGCCTGTTGCGCTGCCAAGTTTGATTACAGGTACGATACTGGCGGCAGGCCGTATCTTTGGCGAAGCGGCAGCCCTGCTCTTCACTGCGGGTATGACTACGCCTCCGCTTGATTTCACGGATTGGAATCCGCTCAGCCCAAGGTCTCCCATCAATCCGATGCGGCCTGCCGAAACGCTGGCCGTTCATATCTGGAAGGTGAACAGTGAGGGGATTGCGCCTGACTCCGCAGAAATTGCCGCCGGAGCATCAGCAGTGCTGGTGCTGCTTGTACTGGTATTCAATCTGTCGGCCCGCTGGCTTGGCAGGGTGGCATACAAAAAGTTGACTGCTGCGAAGCGTATGGATTAAAAGGAGATGAACCTACACAATGGCCCAGCCTTTCAGTACTGAGGATTTAAGCATATATTATGGAACATTTGAAGCTGTCAAAAAAATCAGCATGGAATTTCCCGCCGAGACGGTGACGGCGCTGATTGGTCCGTCGGGGTGCGGGAAATCGACCTTCTTGCGTTCCCTGAACCGGATGAATGACGAGATTGCAGGTTCACACACGACAGGACATATCTGGATGAATGGAAAGGATCTGAACGATCCCGATACAGATGTCATCAAGCTTCGACAGGAGATTGGAATGGTGTGGCAAAAGCCGAATCCGTTCTATAAATCGATCTACAATAATATCGCTTTCGGACCCAGATACCGGGGCATCAAGAGGAAGAAAGAGCTTGATGAGATTGTTGAATCCAGTTTGCGCAAAGCCGCCTTGTGGGATGAAGTGAAGGATCGTCTGCACGGTTCGGCGCTTGCTCTGTCAGGCGGCCAGCAGCAGCGTCTCTGCATTGCCCGCGCGCTGTCGGTCAATCCGAGCATACTGCTGCTGGATGAGCCTGCCTCAGCGCTGGATCCGGTATCCACGGGCAAGATTGAGGAGCTGATTACAGAGCTGAAGAAGGAGCTGCGCATCGTTATCGTCACTCATAACATGCAGCAGGCAGCCCGTATTTCGGATTTCACTGCTTATTTTTATGTAGGTAATCTGATTGAGCGCGGAAAAACGAAGGACATTTTCACGAATCCGACCAATGAGCTAACCCAGGAATATATCATGGGACGTTTCGGCTAAATAACAAGGCCGCCTTTCGAGGCAGGCCTTTTTTTGTTCCTGTGCCTGAAATGTGGTTTAATGGAATTGGGACATTTATATTAAAGTGCGAGTTCAAAAAGTCAGGTTTTCAGCACCGAAGCTTATGCTTCCGAAGTGCGTTTTTTCAAAACGCTGGAGTTGGATGAAGCTAGGGACTGAGGAGCGGAGTGTACGTGGGGTACGTGAGCACCTGAAATGTTTCCGCAGGAAACATGCTTCGGAAGCATCCGCTTAGGGCCCGGCTGAATTCAAGATTCGATGTCGAGTCCACTTCCTGATTTCCTTCGTGATCAAAAGATGACTTTTTGAACAACCTCTTAAAGAAAGAAGTCCGGGACAGGAGAGAAGAACTATATGACCAGAGAAAAGCAGGATGAAGGACACGGATGGTCATCTGTTCAGATTCGCGTGCGTTATCCGGAATGCGATCAGATGGGGGTCGTGTACCATGCCAATTATTTGAATTGGTTCGAGATCGGGCGAACGGAAATGCTCCGACGGTCCGGTTTTACCTATCGCAGCATGGAGGAGCAAGGGTTGATGCTGCCGGTTATTGATGCAAGCCTGAAGTATCACAAACCGGCCAAATATGATGATCTGGTAAGCGTATATACACAAATTACGGAGCTGACCAGGATGCGCCTGAGCTTTGCTTACGAGATAAGACGCTTGGAGGCAGAAGGGCAGGAGCTGCAGCGGAACCGGGGCGAGCTGCTGGTCACAGGCTCAACACAGCATGTATGGCTGAACGGGGACTGGAAACCGGCAAGGCTTGATAAAGCCCTGCCCGAAGTGTATCAGGCGTTGCAGAAGCTGGTTGCAGACGGAAAGGAGTAAAGCATGCGCAGGCCCTACTGGCTTTTATTATTATTAATTCCGGCATTGGAGCTGTACGGTTTTCTGTGGGTAAGTCAGTGGATCGGTGCAGGAAAGACGATATTATTGATTATCATGACTTCCATTATTGGCTTTGCCATGCTGCAGTTTGAAGGCCGCAAGGTCATTGCGGATGCCAAGCTGCAGATGAACAAGGGACAAATGCCAGGCAATAAAATGCTTGATGGATTATGTGTCTTCCTGGGCGGAAGCATGCTGGTCATTCCGGGGTTTATCACCGATATCATCGGCTTTACCCTGATCTTTCCGCTCACACGGCCTATTTACAGAAAGCTGCTGTTCAAATGGGTAGAGAAAAAAATGAAAAACGGCAGCATTACGTTCAGGCGGTTTTGACGTAATGCCGCCGTTTTTTCACTATGATGCTATCTGATTCTGCCGACAAGTATGTAATTGCGCAAATCCCGAAGCACATTGGCACGATTGAACGCATCCAGCACGACGAGGGAGACAGGGCCGATGATGAGCCCCAGTACGCCAAACAGCTTGAGCCCGACGAACATGGCAATCAGGGTGGCCAGTGGATCGAGTCCGACGCTGCTTGCCAGCACCTTGGGTTCCGCGATCTGACGTGCAATCAAAATGACGATATAAAGAATGGAAAGTCCTAACCCGAGGGCAAAATTATCCGACATAAACGCATAAATGGCCCACGGGATCATGACGATACCTACACCGAGATAAGGCAGCAGGTCGATCAGACCGATCATCAGCCCGATGGTAAAAGCGGAATCCACCTGCAAAATGATAAGTCCGATAATAACGATCACAGCGGTTATGGAAATCATAATGAATTGTGCCCGCAAATATCCGAACAGGGCCTTGCGCAGATCCTGCCAAATATCGGCGGCCGTCTTGCGTAGCGCGACCGGGACAAGCCCGGCAAATGTGCGGCCATGTCGCTCCCAGTTTTTACTGATGAAAAAAGCGGCCAGCACAACAACCATAAGTACAGCTCCCATATTCGGCAGGGCTGTCAGAAAGCTCAGAATCCCGTTGAAAAAACGGCTAACCAGATCCGTGACGGCGCTGCTGACATTTTGTGTTGTTTTATCGATATTATTGTTGATGGTCTGCTGATAATCGGGATTTTCACGGATGAACCTATCCATTTCTACAATAATATTTTGTATGATATCACTCTTCGTCCAGGAGACGAACATGCTTTTGAATTGTTCAATATGAATGTCAAACGTTTTCATCAGTTCAATAAGTTCCTTCACGATGCGGGTGACCGCGGCGGACAGCACCAGCAGAATGGCTCCCAGATACACAAACAGTGAAAGGGTAACTGCCAGCCAGTGGGGGAACTTGGCCTTTTTGCGAAGAAATAGAACAAGCGGATTCATTGCGTAAGCGACCAGCCACGCCAGCAGAAAGGGATAGACGAGCGGAAAGAGCCTGTACACGGCGAAAATGAACAAAACGATTGCTATTACGACCCATAGTGCCCGTACAATACGTTTAAATATAAGTCGGTTCACCTTTCTATTTCTCCTTTTTTGTTAGATGTATACCTGTATGCGCCCGCTCCGGAAAATATGACATGGACCTCGAAAAACTTTGAAAATGTAAAGGGTTTCAAAAAATGTTTATAGGACTGATAAAATATTTGAATGCGGAGGATTGGCTTATCCTTGTTCACAGAACCGACAAAATCCAGTATAGTTAGAGGAGATTAAAATTATTGACATATGACGTTAACATTTTTAAGGCTTTCCCATGTCATCTTTAGTTTTGAAACTGTTTTCATTTGCAAGTCCTTTACAAAGCTTTTAGACAAAGGAGAGATGTAATATGACAGCGACTAAAGGTCTGGAAGGAATCGTGGCTGCGACTTCTTCCATTAGCTCCATTGTAGATGGCGTTCTCACTTACCGTGGCTATAATATTGATGATTTGGCCGTTAACGCCTCTTTTGAAGAAGTTGCTTATTTGCTGTGGTTCGGCAAGCTTCCGAACGCTTCCCAGCTTAGCGATCTGCAGGCTCAACTGAGCCGGTACGCCCCTATTCCCGATGAACTCATCTCGCAAATGAAGCTGTACCCGAAAGACATGAGCACCATGGCGGCGCTTCGCTCCGCAGTATCGGCCCTGGCCCTGTTTGACAGTCAAGCGGATGATATGTCCCGTGAAGCCAATGAGCTTAAGGCGATCAAGCTGCAGGCCCAACTGCCGACAATTGTCGCGGCGATTGCCCGTCTGCGCAAGGGACTGGAACCGGTACAGCCAAAAGAAGGCGCTTCCATCGCGGAAAACTTCCTGTATATGATGAATGGCGAGGAGCCTTCCGAAACGGCTGTGAAAGCAATGGATCAGGCGCTGGTGCTTCATGCCGATCATGAGCTGAACGCTTCCACATTTGCCGCCCGTGTGACCGTGGCCACCTTGTCGGACATTTACTCCGGTATCACGTCCGCTGTAGGCGCGCTCAAAGGGCCGCTGCACGGAGGAGCCAACGAGGCGGTTGCCAAAATGTTGGACGAAATCGGTTCCCTGGACAATGTGGAGCCGTTCATTCAGCAAAAACTGGCCAACCGCGATAAAATTATGGGCTTTGGACACCGGGTGTATAAAAATGGCGATCCGCGTGCCAAGCATCTGCAGAAGATGTCTCGCGAGCTTGGCGAGCTGAATGGAGACACGACGTTGTATGAAATGTCCGTCCGCATTGAGGAGTTGGTCACTTCCCAGAAGGGACTGAAGCCGAATGTGGATTTCTACTCCGCATCCGTTTACACTCAGCTTGAGATCGAACGTGAATTGTTTACGCCAATCTTTGCTGTTAGCCGTGTATCAGGATGGACGGCGCATATTCTTGAACAGTATGAGGACAACCGGATCATCCGTCCGCGTGCGGAATACACAGGTCCGACGAATCAGAAATACGTTTCCCCTGAATTGCGGTGACATGCCGGAATTTAATCATGTACAATAGAGAAGCAGGGGCCGGGAGGCAATGATATAAGTCACTCTTCCTGCCCCTCTATGCTGGTTGCCCATTAGCCTGGGCAGAGACGAGCTATTAACCATACAAGGAGGAACTGGAACTCATGAAATTGGAAAAGTTTGATCTCCCAACAGAAGGCGAAAAAATCACAATTGACAACGGAAAACTGCAGGTGCCTAACAATCCGGTTATCCCTTTCATCGAGGGTGACGGTACAGGACGCGATATCTGGAAAGCTTCCAAGCGCGTGCTGGACGCTGCTGTGGAAAAAGCATACGGCGGCTCGAAGAAAATCGCATGGTATGAAGTGTTCGCTGGAGAGAAAGCGTTTAATACATACGGGGAGTGGCTTCCGAATGATACGCTCGAAGCGATCCGCGAATACATCGTGGCGATCAAAGGCCCTCTTACAACTCCGATCGGCGGCGGCATCCGCTCGTTGAACGTGGCTCTGCGCCAGGAGCTGGACCTGTACGTCTGCCTTCGTCCTGTTCGCTATTTCGACGGTGTTCCTTCTCCGGTAAAACGTCCTGACCTCGTGGACATGGTTATTTTCCGTGAAAATACGGAGGATATTTACGCCGGTATCGAGTACAAAGAAGGCTCCGAAGAAGTGAAAAAGGTTATTAAATTCCTGCAGGAGGAAATGGGAGTCAATAAAATCCGTTTCCCTGAAACATCGGGTATCGGCATCAAGCCGGTTTCTTCCGAGGGCTCCAAGCGTCTGGTACGCGCGGCTGTTGAATATGCCATCACGCATAACCGCAAGAGCGTAACGCTCGTGCATAAAGGAAATATCATGAAGTTCACCGAAGGTGCCTTCAAAAACTGGGGTTATGAAGTAGCTGAGCAGGAGTTCGGAGACAAGGTATTTACTTGGGCCCAGTACGATGAAATCAAAGAAAAAGAAGGCACAGATGCGGCTAACGCTGCACAGCAAGCGGCTGAAGAAGCGGGCAAGATCATCATCAAGGATGCTATCGCCGATATTGCACTGCAGCAGGTGCTGACACGTCCGGCCGAGTTTGATGTGATCGCTACCCTGAACCTGAACGGTGACTACCTGTCTGATGCCCTGGCTGCGCAAGTAGGCGGTATCGGTATCGCCCCTGGCGCCAATATTAACTATGTGACAGGCCATGCCATTTTCGAAGCGACACACGGAACGGCTCCGAAATATGCGGATAAGGACGTAGTGAATCCGGGCTCCGTTATTCTGTCCGGCGTTATGATGCTTGAGCATCTTGGCTGGCAGGAAGCTGCCGACCTGATTTACAAAGGTATAGAAACCGCAATCAACAACAAAACGGTTACGTATGATTTTGCCCGCCTGATGGAAGGGGCTACTCAAGTAAAATGCTCTGAGTTCGCAGACAAAGTCATCAGCCATATGTAGGAGGCGGTACCGTGGCCATTCAACGAAAAAAAATCACTGTAGTCGGAGCCGGCTTTACCGGTGCAACAACTGCATTGATGCTCGCGCAAAAAGAGCTGGGCGACATTATCCTGGTGGACATCCCGCAATTGGAGAACCCGACGAAGGGCAAAGCTCTGGATATGCTGGAAGCAAGTCCGGTGCAAGGGTTTGACAGCAACATTATCGGTACCTCTGATTATGCGGAGACCGCCGGTTCCGATATTGTCATTATCACTGCAGGTGTTGCCCGCAAGCCAGGCATGAGCCGAGATGATCTCGTCAATACCAACGCAGGTATCGTGAAATCAGTGTGCGAGAATGTAAAAACCTACTGTCCTGATGCCATAGTCATTATCCTCAGCAACCCTGTCGATGCCATGACCTATGCGGCGTATCAGACGCTCGGTTTCCCTAAAAATCGTGTCATCGGCCAATCGGGTGTACTCGATACAGCGCGTTACTGCACTTTCATTGCGCAGGAGCTTAATGTTTCGGTAGAGGATGTGCGAGGCTTTGTGCTAGGGGGCCACGGTGACGACATGGTGCCGCTTGTTCGTTACTCCAGCGTTGGAGGCATTCCGATCGACACCCTTATTCCGGCCGAACGCATAGAAGCCATCGTGCAGCGGACGCGGGTTGGCGGTGGAGAAATCGTCAATTTGCTGGGCAATGGCAGCGCATATTATGCACCGGCAGCTTCGCTGGTGCAGATGACTGAAGCGATTCTGAAGGACAAGAAACGGATTATTCCGGTGATCGCTTACCTGGAAGGCGAATACGGGTATGAGGATCTGTTCCTCGGTGTACCGGCTCTTCTCGGCGGCAGCGGAATCGAGAAAATATTCGAGCTTGAACTGACCGCAGAGGAAAAGGCGGCGCTTGATCAATCGGCTGAATCTGTCCGCAGTGTCATTAAAGTTGTCTCAATATAATTCAAGATATCGTATCAGGTCGGGAATCCTCTCTTTATGGGAGGATTCCTTTTTTGGAAGATTGAGATTCTTGCTTTCTTCCAGGTATAATAGTATACGTTTGGGGTTTAAGATTCGTAAGACTCTACATAACACGAAAGGATTACAAAATAAGGGAGGTTATTTCATGAGGGTTATCTATTTGCTGCATATTATCGGATCTCTGGCAATGGGCTTTTATCTCATTCTGCCCTTTGTGGTCGGAAAGCTTAATAGCATGTCGGCTCCCGCGCAGGAAGGGGCAGTCACTACAGTTCGGACGCTGAATCGGTTTGCGCAGTATGCGCTCATTATCCAACTGCTGACCGGCGGATATATGTTGACTGGCGAGGACTACTCTATCGCATGGATGGTGATCGTCTTTCTGCTGTTTCTCGTGATTGCCGGGATTGGCGGCATGATGGGCAAGCCGCTGCGCCTTGCGGCTGAGGGAATCAGCAAGGGTAACGATATATCCGCTCAGAGGGCCAAGCTCAGAACATTCAGTATTCTGCTGGCGGTCTGCATGCTGCTGATGCTGTTTTTCATGGTGTACCGCCGGATTATTTAAGTTCGAACAGCGGTACTCTACTGGCGCGTTATGAAAATGCTGTAAGAAGTAGAGTTTAACAGACATAGGGTATTACGAATATAACTATTGTTTGATTTGAAAGAACAGGTTTGGTGGAAGGGGTTCCGCCAAACCTGTTCTTTTTCTTTTTTTAATGAAGGAGATGCACGAAGCAGCGGAAGGGACGAAGCAATTCCGGAAAAGCGGCAGCGTTCGCCTTTGGCACCAAATTTCTTCCTCTTAAAGAATAATCCATTGAAATTTGGGGCCAACAGCGATTGTAGGAATGGTTCGTTCCTGGAGCGTCTCAAAACAGCCAACAGTAGAATCTCCTGATCAACATGTTTAAGTCTGGCTGAGCGTGGTAAAAGTACAGTGTCGGGAAGAGTTTTTACACAGAGTTATGTGCATCCTATGGGAAGATTCCATCATTCTGGCTTAAAGAAAGGAGAATGCAGCATGACCAAGCAGCAAAGCAATCAGCAAACACTGCCGCCACAGCACCAGAACCAGCGTCCGGGGATTGAATCCAAAATGACACCGCGGCCGGAGTTCGAGACGCCAGCTTATAAACCTGCGGGCAAATTGACCGGCAAGGTTGCTCTTATAACAGGTGGTGACAGCGGGATCGGCCGTGCAGTTGCCGTAACTTATGCGAAAGAAGGCGCGGATGTAGCCATCGTCTACCTGAACGAGCACAGTGACGCGGAGGAAACGAAGCGTCAGGTTGAGCAGGAGGGACGCAAATGTGTGCTGATTGCCGGTGATGTAGGAGACGAGGAATTTGCCAAGAAGGCTGTACAGCAAACAGTGGAGAATCTGGGAAAATTGGACATCCTGGTGAACAATGCTGCCGAACAGCATCCGCAGCAATCCATAGAAGACATTACTGCAGAGCAGCTGGAGCGCACTTTCCGCACCAACATCTTCGGCATGTTCTTCTTGACAAAAGCGGCCATGCCATTGTTGAAGCCAGGCAGTGCGATCATCAATACGACATCCATTACAGCGTACAAAGGCAACCCGCAACTGCTTGATTACTCTTCGACCAAAGGGGCTATTACTGCCTTTACCCGTTCATTATCCATGAATTTGGCAGAAAAGGGTATTCGTGTTAACGCTGTGGCACCTGGGCCGATCTGGACCCCGCTGATCCCGTCCACCTTTGATGAGAAGCAGGTCAGTCAGTTTGGCGCTACCCAGCCAATGAAGCGTCCCGGACAACCCGAAGAGCTGGCTCCTGCGTACGTTTACCTTGCATCGTCGGATTCCTCCTATGTAAGCGGCCAGGTTATCCATGTCAATGGCGGCGAAGTCGTGAACGGCTGATGAAGAGAAACCGGGCTGCAGAGCATTGTTGATATGAGTTCTAATTATGAAGGACCGTTTTTTTTGGCCAGCCGGTCGAGAGACGGTCCTTCATTGTGTGATGATTACACAAATCAGTTCAATTTTAACACTGCGTTTACAATGCGATATGGAAGGAAGATAGCCGATACGGTAAAATAAGCTTTACAATTACGCGCATAGCATGCTGCCGAGGGAGAGCTTATGAAATCATTCCGTTTTCGACTGACCGCTATTATTTTGACGCTGATCGGAATTTCCGTGATTGCTGCAGGACTGACGATGGGGCAGATTTTCAAAGAATCGCATATCAAGGCCTTGGAGGAAAATATGGCCCGGGAAATAAATCTCCTGCGCAGCACCTTTGAATTTCACAGTACAAGCAATGTGCCAGTCGACGATTACACGGCTTATTATACGGAAAAAGCGAAGGAACTTGCCGGACTGATCAATTCCCGTATCACCTTCATCAATAAGGATGGAACGGTCATAGGAGACTCGGAAATGGATGTCCGCAAGATGGACAATCATGCGCTGCGGGATGAGGTACGGCTGGCTGAAGAAAAAGGCATCGGGAGTGCCATTCGTTACAGTGATACACTGAGTCAGAATATGCTGTACGTAGCTGAACCGGTCAGCACCGACAGCGGCTTCAACGGATATATACGGCTTTCGATGAGTCTGAAGGCTGTAGATGAAGGTATGCAGCGTGCCTGGACGGCCATGATTATTGGGCTGCTGCTGCTATTTCTATTGGCTTCGCTGGTCAGCTACCGCATCGCCCGTAATCTGACTTCCCCGCTCGAGCATATTACGAAGGTAGCCAATCGCATATCCAAGCTTGATTATGACGCCAGAGTTGAGTTGAAACGAAATGATGAGGTAGGGCAGCTGGCGGCAGCGATCAACGGGATGGCGGATAGCCTGCAGACCCAGATGAAAACGATCCGTGATAACGAGGATCTGCTGCAGCGGGTGATGAGCAATATGACGGGCGGCATTCTGATGGTTGATGCGCATGGCAAAATTGCGCTGGTAAACCGCGAGACAGAACGAATGCTCGGGATCAGCAGCAGCCGGGTAACCGGCAGACCCTATCATGAGCTGAAGCAGCATTATGGGCTGACCAAGCTGGTGGAGCACAGCATACAGCACCGGGAACGAATGCATGAGGAAGTCAGTGTGTTTAATCCGGGGGAGCGGCTCATTCTGCTTGACGGTGTTCCGATGCAGGATGAAGCAAGCTATCGCGGCATGCTCTTTCTGCTGCAGGATGTCACAGCCATCCGCAGGCTGGAGAACATGCGCAGCGAGTTTGTAGCCAACGTCTCGCATGAGTTGAAGACACCGATTGCGGCGGTGAAAGGCTTCGCCGAAACGCTGCTTGGCGGGGGAGTCAAGGATGAGGAGACAGCGCGCTCGTTTTTGCAGATCATTTATGATGAAAGTGAACGCTTGAACCGGCTGATCGGGGATATTCTGGAGCTTTCCAAAATTGAATCCAAGCGTTCTCCACTGGAGTGCGAGCCTGTTCACCTGTCCTCATTCTTTGATATGATTAACGGTACGCTGGCCAAGGTAGCGGAGAAGAAGCATATCAGCCTGCAGATGGAAGTCCCCGAGGAGCTGTTCATAGAAGCAGATGAAGACAAACTAAGGCAAATATTCCTGAATTTGCTTTCGAATGGAATCAATTACACCCAGGAAGGCGGAATTGTGAAGCTGAAGGTCAAGGAGCTTTCACAGGATCATGAGCCGGAAAAAGTGGTGTTCGCCGTCAGCGATACCGGGATCGGTATTCCGAAGAAGGATTTGCCGCGCATCTTTGAAAGATTTTACCGGGTGGATAAAGGAAGATCTCGCAACTCGGGCGGAACCGGACTGGGGCTGTCCATCGTCAAACATCTGGTTGAGCTTCATCACGGTAGCGTCACAGTTGATAGCGAGTTGGGGCTTGGCACGACATTTACGGTCGAGTTGCCGCTTCTGCAGCAGGTTGAGGAGCAGCAAGGTTGATTTTTTTACACCCCGTTAACAATGCCGTGATAAAATGGTTTGGAGTCAGACATACATGCGTTATTACATTAAGAAAGAATGCGTGTTCAAAAAATCAGGTTTTCAGCACCGAAGCCTATGCTTCCGAAGTGCGTTTTTTCAAAACGCTGGAGTTGAATGAAGCTAGGGACTGAGAAGCGGAGCGTACTTAGGGTACGTGAGCACCTGAAATGTTTCCGTAGGAAACATGCTTCGGAAGCATCCACTTAGGCCCGGCTGAATTCAAGATTCGATGTCGAGTCCGCTTCCTGACTTCCTTCGTGATCAAAAGATGACTTTTTTGAACAAACTCTAAAACAATGTATAACGGGAGATGGGGGATAGGACATGGCACAACGTCTTTTGGTGATAGAAGACGAGCCTACATTGGCCAGGCTGCTTACTTACAATCTGACGCAAGAAGGTTATGAGGTAGAGACAGAGGATCATGGAACCGCCGGATTCGAGAAAGCCTCAAGAGAAGCTTTTGATTTAATCCTGCTGGATCTGATGCTGCCTGGCATGAACGGCCTCGATATTCTGAATAAGCTTCGCACCCAGGGAGTGACCACACCGATCATTATCCTGACCGCTAAAAATGGAGAAGCCGAAGTGGTGCAGGGACTGAAATCCGGTGCAGATGATTATATTACGAAGCCTTTTGGCGTATCCGAGCTGCTGGCCCGCGTGGATGCCGTACTGCGCCGCTCTATGGGTGGAGATGAAGGCGTATTGCCTGATCAGAGCGACGCTTCCCGGATCGTGCTCGGTGAGCTGGAGATTTACCCTGAAAAATATGAGGTGATTCTGGGCGGACAGTCCATCAATCTCAGACCGAAGGAATTTGAGGTGCTCTTGTACCTGGCAAGAAAACCAGGCGTCGTGCTTACGAGAGATGACTTGATGAACGCGGTATGGGGCTTCGACTATATCGGGGGGCAGCGGACTGTGGATGTTCATGTCAGCTCTTTACGCAAGAAGCTGGAGCTGGAGCCGGAATCGGTGCATATTGACTCCATACGCGGTGTAGGCTATAAATTGGTTGTGAACAGAAAAAGAAGTCCCCAACATTTAGTATAAAAGGTTGGGGATTTTTTCTGCAGATAGGCATCTGGTTGGATTTTTCACGGAAGTTTTGCAATCGTTTTACAAGCGGATTACACAATGCTTCCTTTCTGTTTACCGATGTCGTTTATGATGGTTCTATAGACCTATAAAATGAGCTGAACACATCAGTATTCGGTTGCAAAGGGGAATTTGAACATGATCATGGCAGCAGAGCTGGAAACGATGCAGATGATAGAGACGATACAGACGGAAGACTTTTCGGACGGTGATCATACCGGCCAGGCTGAAGAGAATGGCCATGCGGGTAAGCTTATCGAATATACGGCCTGCCGTTCTGTTCCCGTGATCGGAATGGAAGTTTCCTGCTTGGCTTTGCTGGACATACTTAGAGAGAATCCGGCGGCGCCCTGTGTTGTCCTTGTCCAAAACGTAGGGGAAGTTGCAGGGATCATTATGCGCGAAGCGTTCAACCGCCATTTGGCGGGCAGGTTTGCTGCTGAATTGTATTATGACAAGCCTGCGGCCATGTTCGCCGATCCGGACACGCTGATTGTGGATGCCGCCAATCCTGCTGCCGAGGTGTTGAACAAAGCGCTGCTCAGGCCTGATTCAAAGTTTTATGACTGCGTAGCGGTGATGGACGGGGGCCGTCTTGTCGGCATATTAACCTTGCGGGATTTGATGGAGCTCTCCAGAAGGCTGCAGAAGGAAGCGGATGAAAGAAGCGGACTAGCCGTGATGAAGAGCTCCAGCGGTGTCGCCAGGATCGGGGACAGTGCGCTGCAGATGGCGCAGGAAGCGGCTGAAAGCGCGGAGGCAACGCTGGAAATGAGCGGGCTGGCGGAAACGGGCAGAAGCCGGTTGGAGGAGGTCATGTACTCCTATCAAATGATTGCGGAACAAATGAAGCGGCAATATGAGCAGACAGGCGTGCTGGAACGGCACATTCACACAATTTCCGGCATGGCCTCTTCCATTCGCAGCCTTGCCGATCAAAGCAGCCTGCTTGCCATCAATGCCTCGATTGAGGCGGCTCATGCCGGCGGGCATGGAAAAGGATTTCAGATTGTGGCTGAGGAGGTCCGCAAACTTGCGCAGCAGACCCGCCATTTTTCAGAGGATATTGCTTCGCTGCTGGGTGAAATCGGTTCGCTGATTGGAGAAAATGTAGCCCTTACGCAATCAAGCCTTCGGGAAATTGAACAAGGTGCGGTGCACATTGATGCAGGCAGCGAAGCCTTCTCCAGGCTGATGGCTAATATGGAGAACGTCAACCGCCGCAGCCAGGGGTTGTCACGTATGGCGGAAGATGCTGCGGCAGCTGCTTTACAGGCTTCCGAAGAACTGGGAGCCATGCACATGCATACGCAAGACGAGGAAGGTTGAATCATTAAACATTTTACATTGCGTTAACAAATATAAAGGACTTCATTTACATAGACCGTTTATAATTTGTCATATTGCCTGTAGGCAGATACAGGAATAGTGCAGGCATGGAAATTCAGATCTGCAAATGAAGGAGATCAAATCCCATGACAGAAACCGCAATTAAGTTGAATGAGGCTGTAATACGGATAGAAAATTTGAATTTGTATTACGAATCATTTCATGCGCTCAAAAATATAAATCTTGATATCCCGGACAAAACGGTAACGGCATTTATTGGTCCGTCGGGCTGCGGAAAATCCACGCTGATGCGGACGCTGAATCGGATGAACGACATGATTCCCGGCACCAGGGTGGAGGGTAAAGTACAATTAGGCGATTTGGACATTTACGACAGCAGCATGGAGGTGGAGGAGCTCCGCAAACGGGTCGGCATGGTGTTCCAGCAGCCGAATCCTTTTCCAAAATCCATTTATGACAATGTGGCCTATGGACCGAGATTGCATGGCATCCGCGACAGGGCACGGCTGGACGAGCTGGTTGAGCAGAGTCTCCGCCATGCCGCTTTGTGGGATGAAGTGAAGGATTTCGTGAGACGTTCTGCGCTCAGCCTGTCCGGCGGGCAGCAGCAGCGACTGTGCATTGCGAGGGCGCTCGCGGTGCAGCCGGATATTTTGCTGATGGACGAAGCCACCTCCGCGCTTGACCCGATTTCCACGGCCAAGATTGAGGAGCTTGTCCAGGAGCTCAAAGACCGGTATACCATTGTGATGGTCACGCACAATATGCATCAGGCGGCCCGCGTTTCCGGCAAAACGGTATTCTTCCTGAACGGCGAAGTGATTGAGGCTGCGCCTACTGAAACCTTGTTTTCTACACCTCAGGATTCTCGTACGGAAGATTACATTTCCGGCCGGTTCGGCTGAGCGAAGCACAGAGGGAGGGCATCTGCAGATGATCCGCAGAAAAGAATTTGATGAAGGGCTTGAGGAGCTCCGCGTATTGCTGCGCCAGATGGGACAGCATGTATCCGAGGCGCTCGATCGGGCAATCACCAGTCTGAAGACCAATGATACGGAGCTTGCCCAGGAAATCATCAAGAATGATGCTGCTCTTAACCAGATGGAAGAGAACATTCTGGATATGGGGTCGAGCCTCATCATTAAGCAGCAGCCGGTGGCGAAGGATTTAAGAAGAATTATCGTCGCGTTCAAGATTTCGACCGATCTGGAGCGGATGGGGGACCTGGCATCGGATGTGGCCAAGGTTACCCTGCGGATGGAAGGGCAGGAGCTGATCAAACCTCTGGTTGACATTCCGCAAATGGCCGAAATCGTCAAGGATATGATTGATGATTCCATTACCTCCTATCTGGATGAAAACACGGATCTGGCCTACAAAATGGCACAGCAGGATGACAAAGTCGATGCACTGTACAGCAAGATGATCACGGAACTATATTCCTTTATGATGAATAGTCCTTCCCAGGCCTCGCAGGCTATGCTGCTTCTGCTTGTCGGACGGTACATCGAACGGGTCGGCGATCATGCAACGAACATCGGGGAGAATACGGTCTACCTTGTAACAGGCCAGCGTCCGGATCTCAATCAGTAATTATTTGTAAAAAAACGACTATTTATGCTATCAGGATAGATGGATGTATTTCATCTCTGGTACAGAATAGCCGTTTTTTTCCTTTTTAAGCGGAGCATCTGATCCTTATTGGTTGAATGAGAGCGGCGAGGGCGAATTTTTTCTGGTTGGAAGGGGATTGTGTTAAGATAAGGGGAGCAAATGTTTATGATGATCACGCGAGGTGCTGGAATGGACAAACTCATGCTTATAGATGGAAACAGTATTATCTACCGGGCGTTCTTCGCCATGCCGCCGCTCACGAATTCAAGCGGGCAGCAGACCAACGCCGTGTACGGCTTCACAACGATGCTTCTGCGTCTGCTAGAGGAGCATAAGCCTACGCATATCATGGTTGCTTTTGATGCGGGCAAGGTCACTTTTCGTCATGAAGGCTATCAGGATTACAAGGGCGGTCGCGAGAAAACACCACCGGAGCTGTCGCAGCAGTTTCCGCTGCTGAAGGAGCTATTGGAGGCATTCGGCATAGCCCAGTTCGAGCTTGAGGGTTATGAAGCGGACGATATTATTGGAACGTTGACGAAGAGGGCGGATGATTCGGGTCGCACCGTGATGGTTGTCACGGGAGATAAAGATATGCTGCAGCTTGCTTCCGATCATGTCACGGTCGGTTTGACACGGAAGGGAGTTACAGAAGTCGAAGCCTACAGCCCGGCCGAGATCCAGGAGCGCTATGGGCTGAAGCCCGAGCAGATTATTGATCTCAAAGGTTTGATGGGCGATGCTTCCGATAATATTCCGGGCATACCGGGGGTTGGCGAGAAAACGGCGCTCAAGCTGCTGCATCAATACGGCTCGGTCGAAGAGGTGCTTGCCCATACGGATGAGCTGAAGGGCAAAATGAAGGAACGTATTGAAACACATGCCGATGATGCGCGCATGAGTAAAAAGCTGGCCACCATTTATCGTGAGGTTCCCTTGGACAAGACGTGGGATGACATCGTTTTCGGCGGTCTGCGTACAGAGACAGCGGGTGCTGCATTGGCGAAGCTGGAATTCAAGTCGCTGCTGGAGCGGCTGTCCCTGTCCGCCGAAAGCAGCAGTTCTGCAGTTACAGCAGAGGCGGCGGCAGATGTGCTGATCGTCCGCGAAGAGAACCTGGAAGAACTGAAAAATGCGCTGGACGCCATTGAAGTCGTTCATATTGAGACCTACGGAGACAATCCTCATCAAGCACAGGTCATTGCGCTGGTATTAGGGACAGTGGATCGTCAATTCTTCATTCCGTTTGAACTGATGGCTGTGGAGGCGGCAGAGCCGATCCGTTCCTGGCTGTCCGATCCGCAGCGGCAAAAACGCGGATATGACCTGCACCGGGCTGATCTGGCCCTGCACTGGCACGGTATTGAATTTGCGGGCGCAGAATTTGACGTTCAGCTTGCCGGGTACATTCTTGATCCGACAGATGCGAATCAGACGCTGAGCGGACTTGCTGCCAAATACGGCCTGCCGTCCATTCGTCCGGACGAGGAGGTGTTCGGCAAAGGGGCCAAGTACAAGGTGCCTGAGGAGGACATTCTTGCAGATCACCTTGCGCGTAAAGCGGCCGTCATTCATGAGCTGATCCCTTCCCAGCAGAAGCAGCTTGAAGAGAATGGAATGAAGGAGCTATTCTTCGGGCTGGAAATGCCGCTCTCGCGGATTCTGGCGGATATGGAAAAGCAGGGAGTCCGGGTTAATGTGGACGAGCTCAAAGCCTTAGGCAAGGAATTCGAAGGACAGATTGCAAGGCTGACCCAGGAAATTTATGAGATTGCCGGCATGGAGTTTAATTTGAACTCGCCGAAGCAGCTTGGGGAAATTCTGTTTGACAAGCTGGGTCTGCCTGTCGTCAAAAAGACCAAAACGGGCTATTCCACAGATGCCGAAGTGCTGGAGAAGCTGGCCCCTTATCACGATATCGTGCAAAATATTTTACAGTATCGTACGATCGCCAAGCTGCAGTCTACTTACGTGGAAGGCTTGTTGAAGGAAATTTCGGATAAAACAGGCCGGGTGCATACGTATTTCCGCCAGACGGTCGCGGCGACAGGACGGCTCAGCAGCCAGTACCCCAACCTGCAGAACATCCCCATCCGTCTGGAAGAAGGAAGAAAGCTTCGCAAAGTATTCGTTCCTTCCGAGCCGGGCTGGCTGATTCTGGCGGCTGATTATTCCCAGATTGAGCTTCGTGTATTGGCCCATATTTCTGATGACGAGCGGCTGAAGGAAGCTTTCCAGAATGATATGGACATTCACACCAAAACGGCTTCGGACGTATTCGGCGTTCCCCCGGAAGCGGTGGATGCCAATATGAGGCGCTCCGCGAAGGCTGTTAACTTCGGCATCGTGTACGGCATCAGCGATTACGGTCTTTCCCAGAATCTGCACATTACAAGGAAGGAAGCCGCAAGGTTTATCGATCAATATTTTGACGTCTTCCAGGGTGTCCGCCGTTACATGGACGATATTGTCAATGACGCCAAGCGCGATGGTTATGTGAAAACGCTGCTGGAACGCAGACGATACCTGCCTGAAATCAATGCGAGCAATTTCAACCTCCGTTCCTTCGCCGAGCGGACGGCCATGAATACGCCGATCCAGGGAACCGCGGCCGACATTATCAAGCTTGCCATGGTGCATATGGATCAAGCGATGAGTGAACGCAAGCTGCGCAGCCGCATGCTGCTGCAGGTTCATGACGAGCTTGTATTCGAGGTCCCGGAAGATGAACTGGAGATTATGAAGGAGCTGGTTCCGGCAACGATGGAATCGGCGCTGAAGCTGTCGGTGCCGCTGAAAGCGGAGGTAAGTTATGGCGGCAACTGGTATGAAGCGAAATAAACTGGACGGGCTGCTCAACATCAAGGCGGTTCTTCGTTATAATAAAGCATGAGGTGAAGTCAACATGCCGGAACTGCCGGAAGTGGAAACAGTTAAAAGAACGCTAAACGAGCTTATTACAGGAAAACAAATCGAACGAGTAACAGTCCATCTGCCGCGAATTATACAGCGGCCTGACGATATACATGCATTTGCCATGGAGCTTGTGGGCCATACCGTGACCGGTGTGGAGCGCCGCGGTAAATTTCTGCGTATTCTGCTGGACGGCCTGGTCTTGGTGTCCCATTTGCGGATGGAAGGACGTTATGGTCTTTATGAGAGGGATGAACCTCTAGAGAAACACACGCATGTCATCTTTCATTTTACGGATGGGACCGAGCTGAGATATAAGGATGTCAGACAGTTCGGAACGATGCATTTATTCAAAACCGGCGAAGACCTGGTTTCGCCACCGCTGCACAAGCTGGGCATAGAGCCGCTGGATGAAGCCTTTACAGTGGAGGCGCTGCGCGACGCGGTAGGGAGCAGGGCGACTTCCATCAAAGCAGCGCTGCTGAACCAGGCATATATCGTCGGGATTGGGAATATTTATGTAGATGAATCGTTGTTTCGTGCGGGTATCCATCCTGCTCAGTCAGCCAAATCGATTAGTATGGAGCAACTGACCCGTCTGCACAGAGCCATTGTGGACACGCTGTCCGAATCGGTAGCGGCCGGCGGCTCTTCTGTCAAGTCGTATGTGAACGGACAAGGACAGTCAGGCTCCTTTCAGCATCAGCTGCAAATTTATGGACGAAAGGCGGAGCCTTGTGTCCGCTGCGGAGCGGCCGTAGAGAAAACGGTCGTAGCCGGGCGGGGGACCCATTACTGTCCTGTCTGTCAACCTGTGCCGTCAAGGTAGCATGCACTTCGCGCAATTTCCCGCCATATACTATCCCTGAGATATGAGAATGCGAGCCCGGCCCCCAACCGGACCGGCTCTGCTACAGGGAGGTATTCGGAGTGGATTATGCGTGGTTTTCCCTGCTGCTGCTTGCCTTTGCGTTAAGTTTGGACAGCTTTGGTGTAGGGGTTACATACGGGCTGCGAAAGATGAGGATACCGCTGGGCTCCATCTTGATCATTTGCCTTTGCTCCGGTCTGATCATTATGGTGTCCATGCAGGCCGGAGCACTGTTGATGAGGTTTCTATCGCCAATCTTCACTTCACTTCTCGGTGCTGTCATTCTGATCGGTATCGGCTGCTGGTCATTGATCCAATCAGTACAAAACAGAGCTAATAAGGAAGAAACCGGGGAAGACGTTTCGCATGAAAAGGAATCAGAAGGCGAAGTTGCCGAGGGTCCTAACAAAATGCTGTTCTCTATGGAACTTCGCAAGATCGGGCTGGTCATCCATATTTTACGCAGCCCGTCTGCCGCCGATACGGACCGTTCCGGAAGCATATCTGCCCAGGAAGCGATATGGCTTGGGATGGCCTTGTCCCTTGATTCCTTCGGAGCCGGATTAGGAGCGGCCATGCTGGGATATACTCCGATGACCACAGCGGCAACCATTGCGGTATTCAGCGGTCTGTTTTTGATCGCAGGCATGAAGGCAGGTTTCCGTTTGGCAGCCTTCCGTTTTATGAAGGTATTCAGCGTACTGCCTGCATTGCTGCTAATTATTATGGGTATGATGAAATTGTTATAGAGGTAGTTCAACACGTACTTATAGCCGAAAGCGGGTGAATACATGATTATCGGTTTGACCGGAGGTATTGCCACAGGGAAGAGCACGGTATCGGCGCTGCTGGCAGCAAGGGGCGCACTGCTGGTCGATGCCGACGCCATTGCCCGGGAAGTGATGCTTCCGGGGCATCCTGTGCTAAACGCTGTTGTCCGTCATTTCGGACAAGAGATTTTGAACGAGGACGGAACGCTGCATCGCAAGAAGCTTGGGGCGATTGTATTTGCCAATCCATCGGAGCGGAAAGTCTTGAATGAAATTACCCATCCCGCCATTCGGCAGGAGATCATACGGCGGATGAATGATTATGAGGCGGAGTTTCCGGACAAGCTTGTTGTCGTGGATATTCCGCTGCTGTATGAGTCCGGGCTGAACAACCTTTTTCAAAAGGTTATGGTCGTCTATGTACCGGAGGAGGTTCAGCTCAAAAGGCTGATGCAGCGTGACGGGCTGACACCAGAGCAGGCAAGACAGAGACTTGACGCACAGATGCCGATTGAGGAGAAGAAGCGTCTGGCGGATATCGTTGTGGATAACAGCCGTGATGTAGCCGATACGGGGCGGCAATTGGATGAGTTGTTGGAGCGGATGGTATTTTCATGAGGATTTTGCGTAAAAAAAGGGTTCTGTTAGTTTTGTTTGTGGCTTTTGTGCTTTTTTTATTCCTTAGCTCGAATTGGATGTCCTGGTTTTATCCGATCCATTACAAGGATGAAATTAGAGAGCATGCGCAAATGTATGATGTCGACCCTTTCCTCATTGCCTCCATTATCCGCGTGGAGACCAATTATGAGACAAGTAAGGAATCGCGCAGGGGAGCGCTTGGCCTGATGCAGCTGATGCCGGACACGGCGCAGTGGATCATGGATAAAACAGGATTTCCCCCGGTTTCGCTTGAGTTAATAAGGGACGAGCCCGATATGAATATCAAGCTTGGCACCTGGTATGTACACAGTCTTGGGGAGCAATTTCAGAACAATCCGGTGGCGATGATCGCCGCATATAACGCGGGCCCCGGTAAGGTCAAAGAGTGGATGCGGAAAGGAATATGGGATGGCAGGGAACAGACAGTCAAGCAGATCCCGTTTGGGGAAACAAGGCATTATGTACAGCGGGTCATTCATTATTACAGGCAGTACACGAAAATATACGGCCAGTTTTAATGGATTAGAATAGCGGGACAAGCCGATTGACCTGTCCCGCCGTTTTAAGGGGTTAAGAATTAACGAAATTGACCGGCCAGTTGCTGCTCAGCGATTGTCACCAGGCGTTTCGTGATGAAACCCCCGATCGAACCGTTTTCGTAAGAAGTCATGTTACCTTGGTAACCGTCTTGTGGAATAGAGATACCAAGTTCCTGAGCAACCTCGTATTTAAGCTGTTCCAACGCGCCGGAAGCTTGTCTTACTACCAGGTTGTTGGAGTTTCCATTGCTACCACCTTGTCCCATTGCTGTTCACCTCCTCTGGGTTGGTACAAGTATTATGTGCAGGAAGACAGATTTTATGACTCTTATTTAAAATGAAGTTATTGGTAAAAGGAAGTGAGTGAGTTTTTATGAAATGTCCATTCTGCGGTTATGCAGGCACCAAAGTGCTGGATTCAAGACCAGCGAATGAAAATAAATCGATTCGGCGCCGCCGTGAATGCGAGCAATGCAGCCGGCGGTTTACCACCTTCGAAATGGTGGAGGAAACGCCGCTGATGGTCATTAAGAAGGATGGCAGCCGCGAGGAATTCAGCCGTGACAAAATATTGCGCGGGCTCATCCGGGCCTGCGAGAAGCGGCCGGTGTCCGTGGAGCATCTGGAACGGATCGTCTCCCAGGTGGAAAATTCACTGCGCAACACTGCAGCGGCCGAAGTGGAAAGCCGTGATATCGGCGAACTGGTTATGGAGCAGCTGTACCCGGTGGATGAAGTGGCCTATGTCCGTTTTGCCTCGGTATACCGCCAATTCAAGGACATCAACATGTTCATGAAGGAGCTGAAAACACTGCTCTCCAAGGACACGGCCGACGAATAAATCGTCGGCCCCGCGTGGTGAAAAAGTATTGACAGCTGCGCTTGAATTTTATATGATATAGAAGTCGCCGCGAACGGATGACAAATTGAATAAGGATTTGGGGCCTTAGCTCAGCTGGGAGAGCGCATCGCTGGCAGCGATGAGGTCAGGGGTTCGATCCCCCTAGGCTCCATACAAAAGGAAATCCTCACTTATCAGAGTGAGGATTTCCTTTTGTATGATTACGATGGGCGCGGACTCTGGAAATCGTTCCGCACGCAGGGACCGGAGGCGGACAAGCACGGTTATCTAAACCTTCCGCCAGGATCCGCATCGTCGAGTAGGCTTTGATGTCAGGTCAATCAAGGTTTTCGATGTCCTTCTGGGCTCCATAAAAAAAGCACCTTATGACCATTCGGTTGGTTAGGGGTGCTTTGCCAAATCATCTACGAGCAGACCAATAGTTTCTCTCAAACTATAACGGTTGTGACAGCGCTTATTCATCTCAAAATACCCCGTTTCAAATTCTAAAGGTTACCAGCGAGCTTATTAGGCTGTTTTCAACAAAAACTCTCCACATTTACCCAAATAGCGTCAATCAGAACCGTTAGATTTTCAAAAGTGATTATTACTCTTTAATAGCCGCTGTGGCAACCGTTAAAAACGTAATCTAATCACTTTATTCCCGTAAGTCGGTAAGATCGATATCGCTGTTTTCCACTTGCTACCTCCAGCAGATCCTTCTCGACCAGGCCGCGAAGAATAACTCTAATCCGATGTTCTGAAAGCAGCAAATGATCTGACAACTCAGCCGGCATAAAAGGACGCAGTAATCTGTGAGCGAATCGCAAGGTTTCGGCTTCTGCCCAGTTGAGTCCGGAAGGTACAGCGCTGGATAAAAACTTTCCAACGTAGGAAAGAACGAGCTGCTTGCAGACCCCTGGATCATCCCGGATCGATAAATAAGCGATTGGAAGAAAGAGCCAATCATCGAGAACCAGCAGGGACTGTTTCATGCATAAATCCTTGAATCGGCTGACCTCAATATCTCTGGCGTGGCTTCGGTAGTCCTGAATTTCAATACATCCTTTGACATTACCGGGCATGTATGCAAAGTCGAGATAGCGATATCCATTATTAAAGTCCCTGATCTCATATTCAGGATATAAGTGATTTAGACTACCTATGACTGGAAACCAGATCAAGCGCAAAAAATCGATCGATCCACGGCTTAATCCTTTTCGCAGCATTTCCCGTCTTCTAGGGCTTTTCTCTTCAGAAATCTGCTGCTCCATCCATTCCTGATAAACTTCATCAAATCTACTCATTTATTTCACATCCGATTCGATTAATACAAAAACAAAAACCGCCTCAATACATCAATGCTCACATGAACAAGACGTACTAAAGCGGTATGTGCTTCACACCATATTTTAATAACAATGTAACATAACCAGGAAGAACCTTCAAGTGAACAATTCCTATTGGATAGTGAAATTTATCGTGACGGAGAGTTGCTTGCATTGCAGGCAAAGAGATCAGAGGCTTGATCTCCCTGGGCGGGGAATAAACGGGGCGAGCCCCGGATTCGCGCTTGCAGGGGGCCGGAGCGACAAGCCCAGCGTTGAATTCTATTCTCTAGGAACCTGTATCGTCGAGTAAAATCCGACAGTAAAGTTAATCAGGGTTTTGATATCCCCATTGGCTACAGTTGACCTTGAGGTTTTTTTCAATGTCTCATTATAGGGGCGCTTCACAATTCGGTTATGAGTTGCTTTGCTGAATCACCTACGAGCAGACCAATAGTTGCTCTCAAACTATAACGGTTGTGACAGCGCTTATTCATCTCAAAATGCCCCGTTTCAAATTCTAAAGGTTACCAACGAGCTTATTCGGCTATTATCAATAAGAACTCTTCACATTTGCCCAAATAACGTCAACCAGAACCGTTAGATTTTCAAAAGCGATTATTATCTTGTAATAGCCGCTGTGGTAAACGTTAAAATGTATTTTAACCTGGGTAATGCGGCTAACCACAATAAGAGAGCGTATTCGAGAAATCAAGGGCACGGATTTTATGCCTGAATTATGATGATCTGGGACCGCCGTAACACGTTTGGTTACAGTAATGTATTAAAAAAGTTAATCCCTCTCCTATACCGGGGAAGGATTAACTTCATTTATACAGTATTTTCTATATAGTGTGATATTGGCAATATAAATAGAAGGGGAGAGGCCATGAGCCATGAAGCGGAGAACATTTAATCCATTGACAAATTTGAATTTAAAGTATCAGATTATTTTGATTTTCCTGACTATGGTGATTCCCTTGCTGTTCCTGCATTGGTATGGCAACGTTCAAGCCGAGGCAATCCTTAAGCGGCATGTCACCACAGCTTATGCTGAGATGAATGCGCTGAACCATATTCTCATTGACCGGGATATCAATACAATTGATAAAATAACGGTGACGATCATTCAGGATTCCGTGACCCAGGCCTTGATCCCCAGCAATACGGATCATGTATATGAACGTTTGCAAAAAGAAAATGAAATGTTCGATCTGCTGTCGGCCTATTCACTGGAAGCGGACAATGGGACGGGGTTGTATTATTCCCTGTATATTTACGATCCCAATGACTATTATTTCTTTGCCCCGAAAACTCAAGTGCAAAGCACCGGGGTGTATTTCTTCTCGGATGCCAATAAACCGGAATGGTTTGATGAAGCCATAAGCAAGAAAGGCAAGGGCTACCTAAAAATAATCCAAAACAATAGCTATTTTAATCATAACGATACACTGTCTTACATACGCGCTGTGAAAAGCATCTATAGGAATCATGATGTCATTGGGGTGCTTGTCGTGACGAATGTGGAGCAAAAAGTACGCGAATCCATGAAAGCGGTATCATTGCCTGATGATGGGGAGATTTATCTTGTAAATAACAACAATCAAGTGCTTGCGTCCACACAAGGGGTTATCGGTTCGGTCCTTAAGCTTCCATCCAACTTCCAGCAGCATAACAATTCTAAAACAATGGAGTACGCAATGACGGAAGATACGATCTATGTCATCAATCAGAATGAGATATCAGACCAGAAATTAATCTATAAAATCCCAATGGATACGCTGCTGCAACAGCAAAGTGAGCTGAAACAGGTGATTGGACTGATATCATTTTTCTATGTACTGCTGGTTCTGCTTTTATTCATATATTTTTGGAAGTCCTTGATGACACCCATCCAGAAGCTGGTGAAATTTATAAGATGGTATGAACCGGGCAAAACGGTCGTGATCCCGCCGCCAAGTAAACGTACGGACGAGGTAGGTGTTTTGATGTCGTCCATGTATGAAATGGCTTTGCGGCTAAACACGTTATTCCAATACAAATATCAGGCGGAAATCAGGCAGAAGGAAGCGCAGCTGCAAATTTTGTATCAGCAAATCAATCCACATCTCCTGTATAACACGCTGGAAAGCATTTATTGGAAGAGCTCATTGGAAGGAAAGACGGAATCATCAGAGATGATTAAAGAGCTTTCGAAGCTGATGAAGATTGCACTCAGCCGGGGCAAGGAGCTCATTACTCTGGAAGAAGAGCTGGAGCATGCCAAAGCGTATGTCAGCCTGCAGAAAATAAGATATGATTATTCATTCACAGTACATTGGAATATTTCCAAGGAACTGTATCATGTCCTGATCCCCAAGATCACCCTGCAGCCATTGATTGAAAATGCCATCATTCATGGGGTGAAAAACATGGGGGAAGACGGGATGATTACGATTTCAGCCCGGTTAAGGGAAGAAGACGTTGTTATGGTCGAGATCACGGACAATGGATTTAAACCTGCCGATTTAGAGGCGATGCACCGCTTGCTTTATGGTAATGAAGCCAACCCGTCCCTGGGGTACGGCATACGTAATATACATCAAAGAATTCAGCTGCATTACGGGCAAGGTTATGGTTTAAGCTACAGGGCCATCCCGGAAGGCGGAACAGCCGCGATTTTGATATTTCCAAAGAATCGGCCAGCAGATTCACATTATAGAGCTTAGTGGAGGCGAAGGATATGTACAATATATTGATCGTCGACGATGAACCGTTGATTTGTAAAGGATTAAGCCATTTATTAAACAGCTCCGGGCTCAGTATTCATCAAATCTTTTTGGCTTACAGCGGTCATGAAGCCCTGGATGTGATTCGTATGGAGGAGATCGACCTGCTGGTGACCGATATCCAAATGGGTGCCATGAGTGGTATTGACTTAATGCAGCAAGCCAAGCTGGCCAAGCCGTGGATGCAGACGATTATCATATCCGCCCATGAAACGTTTCAATACGCTCAAATGGCTATTCGCATGGGGGCAAAGGATTATCTGCTTAAACCTATAAAAGATGGGCAATTTCTGGACTCGGTACGGAATGCATTGCTCCAGATGGTTCGGCCCAGTGAGAAAAAAGGAGAATATTTATCCTTGCTTAACGGCTTTCACATGCAGGAGCCGGATGATGCGAGAAACAAGCTGCTGCAGCAGCTTTTGCAGGGAACAGATGAAAAAGAGACGACTGTGAATAAGCTCAGAACCTGCTATCAGACGGAACTGGCAGGTCCTTATTTTTCTGTATTCAAAATCAGGTTTGATCTTCCGGAAACACGGATCGGTCAAGCGCTCACTACAAGAGATAAAAATCTGATTGCTTATGGTGTGCTTAACATAGCTTGCGAAGTGCTCCAGCATGATTGGAGCCCGGTCGCTTTTGCATCCGATGAACAGGAAATCAGCATGATCATTCCATGGAGTGAAGTGATGTATTCAGACCTAAGTGTGAGCAAGATCAATCAGTTGGATACGATGGGACGGTCTATTCATAGCCACCTTGATAAATATTTAGGTGTGCAATGCGTGGTTGGAATCAGTCAAATTTTAAAAGGCATTGAATTTCTCAGCGTCCTGAATCATCAAGCCCATAAGGCATTGCTCTGGAATAGAGCGCACAAAGATCATCATGTCTTTTATTACGGCGATTTCAGCGGAAGTGTATCTGAGGAGCCGACAGAAGATGAGCTGCATGAACAAAACAACAGGATTGTCGCGAAAGCGACCAAATATATCCACGAAAACTATGCGCAAAAGGGATTAACCCTGCATGAGGTCGCGCAAAAAATCCATGTCAGCCCCAATTATTTAAGTTACTTATTTAAAAAATATACGGACTGCAACCTGTGGGAATATGTCATCAAGTTAAGAATGGAGGAGAGCAAGAAGCTCCTTTTAAATACGGATTTAAGGCGATATGAAATCGCGGATAAAGTAGGTTATGAATCACCAGAGCATTTCAGCAAGATTTTTAAAAAATATTTTGGTGTCAGCCCCAGCCAAATAAAGAAGTAAAAACGACTACCATCTGCATAGAATTGCACCTGTCTCCTCTTGGGTCAGCCTTCTACAATAGGGATAAGGAGAGAAAAGGCCAAAGAAAGAAGGAGATCAGTTGCTGCGAAGACACTTTTGGGGGTTTTTATTTATACTGCCTGCAGCCATCTTATTCATACTGTTTTTGTGGCTGCCGATCATAAAAGGATTCGTGTACAGCTTTTATGATGTGGATTTTGTTAAGGGCAATACGTTTGTCGGTTTTGAGAATTACAAGACGGTGTTTGGGGATGCCAACGTACTGATAGCTGTCAAAAATACGCTTTATTATATGGGGCTGTGTTTAATATTCGGTTTTTGGGTGCCGATTATGTTTGCCGTCATGATTTCAGAGCTAAAACGGTTTCAGGGTTTTGTAAGGGTCGCGGCCTATCTCCCCAACGTCATTCCGCTGGTTGTTCTGTATGGCTTGTGGAGATGGATCTATGATCCGGTTGGCCCCCTCAACGCATTGCTCACATCGCTGGGGTTTAATCAAATCGCCTTCATGGTGGATAAAGCATGGTCCATGGCATCATTGGTATTTATGGAAACATGGCAGCAATTTGGATCAGGGATGTTAATCTATTTGGCTGCGGTGCTGAGCATCCCCAGAGATTGGTATGAAGCCGCTGAAATTGACGGCGCCGGTGTGTGGGATCGCATTCGATTCATTACATTTCCTTCGATTAAAAAACTCATCCTGCTGATGTTAACTTTACAGTTAATTTCGACATCACAGGGTTATCAGTCCCAGCTGGCCATGCTCGATGGCGGACCGAACAATGCCACACTGACTTATGCCTTACTGGTTGTTAAATACGCATTTACAAGACTTGAAATTGGTGTTGCTTCCGCATTAGGGGTGTTGATGTTCCTTGTATTGGCAGGGCTGGCTGTTCTGCAATTCAGACTGAACCAAGAGGAGGCGAAAAGAGGATGAAGAATGCGGATCGTGGCATTTTATCACATTATGATTTGCGGAAACCCAAGTATAAGCTGATGTATATCTTGATGCTCTTAATCATCGCTGCCATGGTGTGCTCCATGCTGTATCCGGTTACAGTTATGCTTTTTAACGCCTTCAAGCCTAACACGGAAGTCAATTCCTTTCCGCCTACCTACTTCCCCAATGAGGTACAGTGGGGCAATTTCCAGAAGGCTTGGGACTTCATTGATATCCCATTGTTTTTCCGCAATACGCTTTATATCTTTCTGGGCAACATAACCGTCATTTTTACTGCATTGGGCCTGGCCGCCTTTAGCTTATCAAGGCTAAATATCCCGTATAAAAAAGGCATCTATTTTTTCTTCTTAATGACGCTGTTTATACCACCTACAACCTATATCATCCCAAACTTCGTTAACTTAAAAGACTTCGGCTTGCTGAACAGCTTCGCGGCCCTTTGGCTGCCTGCCGGAGCCAATGCTTTTTTCCTGCTGCTGCTTAAGACCTTCTTTGATGAAATACACCAAGAAATATTTGAAGCGGCAAGGATCGATGGCGCATCGGAGTGGAGATGTTTTTTTCAAATTGCCGTTCCGCTGTCCATCCCGATCTTTTCAACTTTAGGCATTTTTATTTTTGCAGCGGTATGGAATGATTGGTTCTGGCCCTCCATGGTGATGCATGACAACCAAAAATACCCTTTGTCTACGGCAATCTATCAATATGTGATTCAGGCAAGAAGATTGGATTTGAATGTGAAGTTTGCCATTCTTGCCATGGTGACCATTCCGCCTCTTGCGGTCTTCCTTCTTTTCCAAAAATTCATCATGCGCGGGCTGCATCTGGGCGGAGTGAAGGGGTAAAGGGCGAGTTAAGCGGGAGCCTTAATATAAATCAAGGGGGAAATCATATGAAGAAGTTTTCAGCTATTGTTTTAATTCTGGCCATGTTTAGTACCATTCTCACGGCTTGCGGGGCGGGCGATAACGCCGCATCAGAAGACAAGATTACAATCAAGATCTATTATCCAACGCCGGACAAGGTGGAATTAAGAGCGATTGAGGATGATAAAATTGCCCGTTTCGAAGCTGCTTATCCGAATGTGGAGGTGGTGCGTGATGAATGGCAGTACAATGTAGATCAAATCGGTATTAAAATGGCCGCAAATGAAGCGCCAACGTTCTTCAACACCTTTGCAACAGAAGCGAAGTTTCTCGTGGATAGCGGCTGGGCTGCGGATATCACGGATTTGTGGAACAAATACGAATACAAAGATCAAATTAACCCGGTACTGCAAAAGCAATTTATGATTGACGGTAAAGTATATGGAGTGGCGCAAAAAGGTTACGTTACGACAACGATCGTGAATAAGAAAATGTTAGAAGACAAAGGAGTTCCGGTTCCTTCATACGATTGGACCTGGGATGATATGCTGAAAACTGCGAAAGCGGTTGCAGACCCGTCAGCGGGTATTGCAGGCATTGCTCCCATGGGGAAAGGCAACGATGCCGGCTGGAACTGGACAAATTTCTTGTTTGAAGCAGGCGGAGACATTCAGAAGGTTGAGAATGGCAAAGTTACAGCTACTTTTAACAGTGAAGCGGGTCTGAGAGCATTGGATTTCTACCGTCAGCTGAAGGAAGAGAATACAATTCCGCAAGACTGGGCGTTAGGCTGGGGAGACGCGGTGGGCGCGTTTGCCCAGGGGCGTGCGGCCATGGTGATTGCAGGTGCGGAAGGGCCGCTAGATCAAGCACTGAATCAAGGGGGGATGAAGCCTGAAGATGTATTGACCTTCCCTATGCCGGCAGCAGAAACGGGCGGGAAACATACGGGTGTATTGGGTGGAGACTACCTGGTCATTAACCCTAACGCTACACCTGCTGAACAGGAAGCTGCCTTTAACTATATCGTATTTGACTACTTCTCGGATGAAGGTTTGGCTTCCCTGGAAGAAAACATCAAGCAATTCCAGAAGGATGGGAAATATTATGTGCCGCCTCACATGGACTATTATACCGTTGACTCCGAGTACGGCAAGAAAGTTCGGGCTGTGTTAGACAAATATGACAATGTTTATAAATACGATGCTGAATCCAATGCACTGCTCGATGGCAAGCCGGAAGCGCAGTTTAATACACAGGATTATTATGCAACCATGACCACTGCAATTCAGAAGGTATTCACCGGTGACAGTAACGATCTAAAGGCAATACTCGACGAAGCTGCTCAAACGGTTCAAAAGGACTTCTTTGATAAAATCGAGGTGAAAAAGTAAGCGCTATCAAAAAATGAGGAGGGTTCAAATGAAGAAACCATTAGCCTGGTTAAGCATTTTGACGATGCTGATTACGACCTTTGTCCCATCATTCGGTTTGCCAGTGGTTCAGGCGGCGGAAGGACCAAATCTGGCATTGGGAAAATCCGCCATTTCAAGCAGCAATAATGGCGAATATACGGCAGGTTATGCTTTTGACGGTGAACAAGACAGCTACTGGGAAAGCGAAAATCATGAGTTCCCGCAATGGATTCAAGTGGATCTTGGGAGGAAGGCCAGCATTGATCATGTTACATTGAGGCTGCCTGCGGGCTGGGAGAGCAGAACACAGACTTTATCCATCCAAGGAAGTACAGATGGCTCTGATTTCTCAGACATAGCGGGTTCCAGAGATTATGAATTTAATCCGGCTGACGGCAATACCGTTACAGTCGATCTCAACGTAACTGATGCCCGGTATGTAAGGGTTAACGTTACTGCTAACACTACATGGCCAGCAGCACAAATTTCCGAGTTGGAGGTATACGGCACTTCCACGGATGAAACTGATTCAGAGGCGCCTACGTCCCCTGCAAATCTTGCTTTGACACAACCTACCTCAGACACGATTCATTTAACCTGGGACGCATCGACAGATGACGTAGGTGTAACAGAATATGATATCTACTTGAATGATCAATTGCATGACAGTGTGGATGGAGATACGCTTGCTTATACAGATCATCAACCCGCAGATGCAGCCTTAACGTATTATGTCATCGCAAAAGACGCTGCAGGCAATTCATCGGCTCCAAGCCGTTCCGTAACACGGAACGGGTCTGGCCCGGATGGCACGAACCTGGCGATCAACAGGCCTATAACTGCTTCATCTGAAACCTTTAACTTCAAGGCTGCGAATGCCAATGATGGCGATGTAACCACTTATTGGGAAGGAAACGGGCATCCAAGCACACTTTCGGTAGATCTTGGAGCGGATGCAAGTCTTTCATCTGTTGTGATCAAGCTGAACCCTTCAAGCGAGTGGGGCACACGCACGCAAACCATTCAAGTGCTTGGCCATGACCAGGATTCCACAACGTTTACGAATTTGGTCTCTGCTGCTCAATATACGTTTAACCCTGCTTCGCAAAACACCGTAACCATCCCTGTTCATGCAACGGCAAGCAGTGTACAGCTTCGTTTTACTTCAAACTCCGGAGCGCCGGGCGGACAAGTGGCGGAGCTCCAGGTGATCGGCACACCTGCGCCTAATCCGGACCTGGTTGTATCGAGTATATCCTGGACACCCGCTTCCCCCACTGAAACAGATGCAATGACGATCAGTGCGACGGTTGAAAATAGGGGCTCAACAGTCTCTCCGGCAACCGATGTCAATGTTTATCTTAATGATACCCGGGCAGGGACTGCCCAAGTTGAATCATTGGCTGCCGGGGCATCAACGACAGTGTCCGTGGATGCGGAAGCGCGCAGCGCTGCAACCTATTCGGTAAGTGCCAAGGTAGATGAAAGCAATCTGATTATTGAACAAAATGAGCTGAATAACAACTACACTCATTCCTCATCCTTGGTCGTTGCTCCCGTTCCAAGTTCAGATTTGGTAGGAACAGCTTCATGGACACCGACGAATCCAAGTGCAGGCGATACGATAACCTTTACTGTGAACCTTAAGAACCAGGGCACTATAGCCAGCGCAAGCGGGAATCATGGCGTGAAATTAGTGATCACGGATGCCGCTGGCTCAACGGTGCAAACATTTAATGAAGCTTTTAACGGTACGTTGGAGGCGGGTGAAGCCGCGAATGTAACCATGGGAACCTGGACAGTGGAAGACGGCAGCTACAGTGTAACGAGCATCGTTGAAGCAGATGCCAATGAAATCCCAAGCAAGCGAACCAACAATGAAAGTACAGCAAGCCTTTATTCAGGGCGTGGTGCAAATATGCCATTTACCATAATAGAAGCGGAGTCTTCATCCAACAGCACCAATGGAACGGTACTGGCTAAAAACTTTACGCCTGGAGACTTTGCAGGTGAAGCATCGGGCCGTTCAGCAGTTCGTCTGGATGCAGACGGAGAATACGTGGAGTTTACACTTACTTCTCCAGCAAATGCGTTTGTGCTCCGCAACGCGGTTGCTGAAAACACCACAGGAACCATCAGTATTTATGCAGATGATGCCGAGATTGGTGACTTTACCGTAACATCCAAATTCTCCTACGTATACGCAACACCTGCGACGCTTGGGCGGCTTGGATATGATAACCAGGGCGAAAAAGCTTACTGGTTATATGAGGATGCCCAGTTATTACTGGATCAAGTGTATCCGGCCGGTACCAGGATTAAAATTCAAAAAGATGCGGGAGATGTTCCATGGATTTATGTAGACATGATCGAAACGGAACATGTGGCACCTCCAGCCCAAAATCCGGACCCGGCCAAATATGTAGAGGTTTCAAGCTCCAAATCAATCGAACAGGCGTTGAATGAATTCAGACAGGATGAAACGAAGAAAGGAATCTTTATTCCTGCAGGTGAATGGCCGCTGGACAATAAAATTTATTTGTACGGACGTGCAACGGAAATCGTTGGCGCAGGTCCTTGGCATACCAAGCTGGTTGCACCGCAGAATCGGACGAATACGGATGTTGGATTTAATATCGGTTCGGCAGCCAATGGATCAGTCATTAAAGATCTGTCAGCCTGGGGCAATTATGTGTACAGAGTAGATGGACCCGGAAAATTCATTGATGGCAGCGGCATGCAGAATGTAACGATTGAAAATGTCTGGGCTGAGCATTTTATCTGCCTGTATTGGGGTGTCAACTCCTCGCACAATACATTTAAAAATAACCGTATCAAGAACATATTTGCGGATGCAATTAACATGACCAACGGCTCCTCCTATAATGTCATAGATAACAACTATGCCCGCGGCACCGGTGACGATTCATTCGCTTTATTCAGCGCAATCGATTCGGGCGGTACTTACAATGCAGGTAACCAGTACACAAACCTTACGGCAACCTGTGTAAGAAGAGCGGCAGCTTTTGCAGTCTATGGCGGTCAGAATAATGTATTCCGGAATCTGTACGGTGCAGATACGTTAACCTATCCCGGATTAACGATCAGCAGCCTGAGCTTTGGATATAATACCCTGGGCTTTGGCGACCAAGATACGGTCATCGACGGAGTAACCCTGGACCGGACCGGCGGGGATTTCTGGACCAGTGCCGGCGGAGATGACAAAATCAATGAATACCAGAACTTTGGCGCAGTCTGGTTCCATGGCGGCGATCGGGACTTCAAGAATATTGTGTTGAAAAATGTGGATATTAATGAGCCTGTATACTTTGGCCTGATGTTCCAGAGCAAATCTCCTGAACATGTTCCGATGCAAAACGTGCGTATAGAGAACATCAATATCAATAACCCTGCGCGGTATGGAATCAAACTGGTTGTCAAAGCCGAAAACGGACAGGGACCGGCAGTTGGAGAAGCAAGCTTTACCAATGTCAAAATTAATAATCCCGGTGTTCAGGCCATTTATGGAGAAGAAAAATGCCCTGATTTCAATGTCATTAGAGTATCGAGTAATAACTGGTGATTTAATTAACGGAGACTGCTAGGGGGAAAGTCGAACATTAGGGACCGGCTTATTGCCGGTCCCTATATTTATTTTACAGGGCCTTGAGCAAAGACTAGGCTTTAATTAACTCCTTGGCATGCTGCCTGCCAGAAGCGAGGAGACTCTCGCTCAGCCCGGGATCGTTAACCGACCGTGCCAGCATTAGCGTTCCAACCATGGTACTAAGCAATGCACTGCCCGTAGACTTATCAATACCGGCAAGATCGGAGATAAAATGAATCATTCGTTCCAGCTCACGGGTGAAGATCTGACGAACTTCTTCGGAAGATCGGGAGATTTCACTGGAAAGGGCGGGAAGAATGCAGCCAATCTCAGGATGATCACGATGATAAGGGCTCAAATAATAATCGATTACCGTATGAATCCTGGGCTTTTCCTTCTCACGGTCAGCCAATTTCCCCATCAGTGCAATTCCCTCGGTAACCGCATAACAGCAGGCTTCTGAAACCAACTGTTCTTTATTTTCAAAATGAGCATAGAATCCTCCGTGTGTCAGGCCGGCTCCCTTCATTATGACAGGCACACTGATTTCGCGAATTCCGTTCTTACGAAAGGCTTTGGCGGCACTTTCGATAATTTGCCCGCGCACTTTTTGCTTATGACCTTCGGGATAAGGCATACCAATCACCTCAAGCTTATAATCCAATTTCAAAATATTATAGTCATCATAAAAAAGCATGTCAATTCTCTCGGGCCCAGCATCCCAGGTAGAAGGGAGTATTGACCGTTTTAAAATATGATGATTATAATATATTATGATCATCATATTTTATAACAGGTGGTGTTAAGGCATGAATGAGCCTATAACCGTAGATACTCTGGTCATCGGATCAGGACCGGGAGGCCATGCGGCGGCGCAGTGGTCAGCTCAGTTGGGGATGAAGACGGCCATTGTGGAACGCGGCCAGATTGGCGGAGTTTGCACCAATGTCGGTTGCATTCCTTCCAAAGTTTTAATATCAGAAGCACATCGGTACAGTATGCATAGGGAGTGGAACAGCTCAGCTGCTTCAGCTTTCTTTACGGATGCCCAAGCTTTCAAGCAAGCGGTTGTAAATAAGCAGGTTGGAGGAGTTAATTTTATCCTGAACAATGCCAAAGTAATGATTCTGGAAGGAGATGCAAGCTTCCTTGATGAGCAAACGGCCGTTGTCAAAAGGCCAGGAACAGAGCAGAGGGTTTCTTTTAAGCACGTTATATTGGCAACGGGATCCCGCCCTATTGAGCTGGAGGCATTGCCATTTGGCGGACGTATCCTGTCTTCAACTGAAGCGCTTTCACTATCTCAAATTCCGTCAAGCCTGGTCGTTATCGGCGGTGGTTATATCGGCATTGAATTGGGGCAGATGTATGCCAAATTCGGCACCAAGGTGACGATCCTCGAGGGAGGAGGCCAGGTACTGCCCGGGTTTGAAGCGGAGCTTGTCGCTCCTGTCATCCGGCACCTGAACACAGACGGCGTAACCATCGAAACGGGAGCAATTGCGGTAAAAGCGGAGCAGAATGCGGATGGGCTGACACTTCATTATTTGAAAAATGATGAGCAGCATCAGATTAGAGCGGAGTATGCTTTAGTGACCGTTGGCAGGAGGCCGAATACAGACGGGGATTTGGGACTTGAACACACCGGCTTACAGGTAACGAACAGAGGACTGATCGAAACGGATGAACAATGCAGGACGGCAATCCCGCATATCTTCGCAATCGGCGACATTACGAAAGGTCCGGCGCTTGCCCATAAAGCTTCTTATGAAGCCAAGGTTGCGGCGGAAGTGATAGCGGGTAAGCCTTCTGCCATTGATTACAAAGCCATTCCGCTTGTCGTTTTTTCCGAGCCGGAGCTGGCCAGCGTTGGTCTGAGCGAAATTGAGTGTAAAGCCAATGCGATTCCGGTTGTCGTTGGAAAATCTTCATTATCGATTAACGGTCGAGCGCTTGCCCTGAAAGCGGCGGAAGGCTTTGTTAAAATTATTGCGGATCAGGCGTCCGGCATTGTCATTGGCGCGCAAATTGTTGGGGTAGAAGCTTCAACCCTCATATCGGAGCTAGCTTTGGCGATCGAGATGGGAGCGACCGTGGAGGATCTGGCGATGACCATCCATCCCCATCCTACACTGGGGGAAGTGATTATGGAGGCCGCCGAAAACGCCGTCAGAAAAATGAAGGTGTTTAAGTGAGAAAATATCGCCTTGCCCGCATTCATGGGGGTAAGGCGATATTTTTCTTGGTTACTTCGCTGAAAGGTGAACAACTGTAAAACCTATTGAACGGGCTTGAGTGCTCTTACTTCCGCTTCGGATAGTCCGCTTGCTTTGGCGACGATGGAAACCTCTATACCCATGGAGAGCATATTCTTGGCGATTTCAATGGCTTTCTTTTTCTCTCCCTCAGCCATACCTTTAGCCATACCTTTAGCCATACCTTCGGCCATCCCTTTTTCCGTAGCCCATTCGATCATAGAGGCCTCATCATGCAAATATTTCTGCCGCTCTTCATACCGTCTGCGTGCTTCGCGGTCCTGACTCAGAAATTCAAGCGTATCCATCGCTTTCTTCAAAGTCGGTTCATTCATCTTCAGCACCTCCCAATTCGATTTGTCGACACCTTTCAGGAACAATAGCCAGTTGACTAACCCGCCTTCCATTGGAACGGAATTATCATCCAGCTTGGTCAGCTCCATGAAATGCACTTCAATATCGTCGCTCAGTTCAAGCCCTGTATAGTCTTCTCTTAGATGAAATACATTATGATAACGTTCATTAGAAATAAATGAGTAGTTCAAAATATTAATAGTGACACATTTTTTGAGTTCCTTGTAGGTTTGTCCTTCTTGCAACTGGCTGGAGTAACGCTTGCTCCAGTAATAGAGCGTCCGCTTCTCGATATCATATTTATTGAAATAAGAATAGGTAAGGGTAGACTTCGACGTTACTCGGTCAGCCTCCCTTTTCCCTTCTTTCACACCGTACGTGATTTTTTCAAATCATACGGCATTCCACCATGACGCTGGCACGAAGCGCTACAACTTTTCTCTGAATTTCAGAATCTTACGCCAATGTTTCTTCCCTAATGTAGAGTAGTCCTGTTCATCATGAATCATCCTGTGGCACCGTTCGTGTACCGAAGCGAGATTGTTGACCCGATTGACTTTCCCCAGAGGCAAGTAAGGATTGATGCGATGAAAGGACATTTCGTCGCTATGGATGGATTCGCCACAGACCCTGCACTTTTTCTTGTCTCGATTATACGCATAGGCTCGGTTTAGGGCATACTCGAAGTTGTCTATTTCTTTGCACCTTCGTGTTGGGCCCATCTCTCCAGATGTGCGACCAGTATATCATCTGCTCGTGCCAGTCTTGGCTTTTTGCTCGTTCTTGCCCGATAGATCGCCCTGCCTTCTGCCGTGTACGGAGTTTCTTTTGGACGTTTCAGTTCCGTTTTCTTCCACCTGCAGAAGGATAGGGAGGTTACCCCGATATACATGTCTCTGATCTGAATCGCGGGCACTTTCTCTGTGTAGTCGGTGTGCACCGAAGGCAGATTCTTGGTCTGATGGGCAGGCAGCCAGATTCCTCCGTACTTTTCCAGTATCCGCATGGCCTTGGTTCTCAGGTTATGTGCATACTTTCGCAACGCAATATTCACCCAAGTCGTTCCCTGGTAGTACTGGATGATTCCCCGAATCACCGCATTGAACGTGTAGATTTCCCGCATCAGTTGTTCTTTGCTGCCACATCGTTTCAACTGGTTTACTTTGCAGTGGAGTTCCTTTATTTTGGCCTGTAATCGGGTTCGATCTGGGCGGGATCGGGTGAAGATGTAGAGCGGATTGGATCTGCTTGGCAATTCGCTGTTTCCATTTCTCTGCTTGCTGCTTCGACGGCACAATGAGCACCCAATCATCGGCATAACGCACCAGATAGGCCGGTTTCAATCGGCTGGATTTCTTTAACACTGTCGTTCGGCTTGCACTTTGAGCGAAGGTGGTTCGGGTTTTCTTGTTCTCCCATTCTCGGGTTACCCAGTAGTCCATCTGGTGAAGATAGACATTGGCTAGCAGAGGGGAGAGAATGCCGCCCTGTTGGGTCCCCAGCAGATTGACTGGCATTTCGTTCATGATCCCGGTTTTGACCATCGTCTTGATGATCATCAGTACCCGTTGGTCACGCACGCCCATTCCATATAAGAACCTTCCCAATTTCGCATGATGAACGGTATCAAAGAACTTGGCGATGTCGCCTTCAACAATCCAGTGGTATCCGGTTTGGTGGACTACGCGCTTGGTTCGTTCCAGTGCCATAGGCGCATCCCGCATGGGGCGAAACCCATAGGAGTGTTTGAAAAACTGGGCTTCCATGATCGGTTCCAGTATCATCCGAATGCACTCCTGGATAATCCGATCGATAATGGTAGGAATCCCTAACGGACGCTTTTCCGTCTTTCCCGGTTTTGGGATGTACTTTCGGCGTATGGGGAGAGGAACATAGTAAGCCAGTCCGGCTTGTACGCGAGCGATGATTCCCGCGTAGTCCTTTTCCAATATATGCTCCCGCATCGTTTCTCCATCACTACCAGGTGTTTCGCTGCCTTTGTTGCTTTTGATATTATGAATAGCGGTGAGAATGGTGACCTCCGCCTTCATATACTCCAGCAACCCTTTGAAGCAGGGTTTGATTCCCTCTTTCAAGGCTGCTTGCGTCGTTTCGTACAGAGAATCCAGCAAATCTCGCAAATCCTGCTCCGTCGATAGAATCGTTTGTCCAGATAAGTTAGATGGTTGGGCCAAAGCAATCACCTCCTTCGAGGGAATTGTTTTGGGATTAGTCAGGTTTGCGCATCGGCTTCCCTAACGGTTGTATGCTTCGTTTCCAAAAAAAAAAACTTCGTCATGACTATGCCCCTTCGCTCGGGCCGTTTGTATCCTCCTTCGCCTATCGCTAGGCATAGTGACTGTCGGCGGCCTGTCCTCACTACTACGGGCTGCTGCCCTCTGAATTCAACAGCCATTTCCTGCTGTTTCGAGGCTTTGGAGTTCTCTCCCCTTTGCATCCCCTTTCAGAGTTCCGCTGTTCCTTGTATCCTAGTCTTTTATCGTTGCCTTAGGTTTCTCCTTTAACCCGTCAGCCGTTCTTTTGTCCTCAGCCTGTGGACGCAGAACTTCTATCCCATACCGGATAGAGATCGCCGAATGCACAACTGAACTACACCGGCCATGACTGAACCCCTTAACAGGGGCGTGAAGCTTCTGATTCGCTTACACTGAAATTTACGAGCCGTACGCTCAGAGATTCGTCGGTGCCAACAAGCACATCCTAACCTTAGCAACGCGTGACCCCCCGGCTATTTTGCTAACCGCTTCACAGGTCTGCGTTTCGCCGTCCTCAGCGAGCTCTCATACCAAAAGGAAGAGAATCCTTTTCGCATGTCGCGGGTCTTAGGGTAGGTTGGCAGGCTTTCCACCTAAGCAGGTACTTCCCCTGCCCATTCGGACACAAAGTTCGATGTATATAAATACACCGCTCCCCCTTTGTCGAGTATTTCTACTCGGGTTGTAGGGAGAACAGCGCGCACCAATTGCATCTCAATATTAATCAGTTTGCCTTCTGTTGTCTTGGCCCAAATATCAAAAATAGATTGTTTATCGAGAGGGGTATCTTTATCTGTGTACGGATTAAGAAGGACAATTTCCGTCAGTGGTGTCTCACCAGACTCCGCAAACGTTCGATTCAGAAAGGCGAGCAGTACATCTTTATTTTCTTCGCTGCCAAAAATTCGTTTAAAAACGAAATCATTCCGAGGGTCAAGCAGTTCCTGCATTTTGGAATCAACTCCATTTTATTATTGAAATAGGGTCTATCCGCTTAGAAGTACTACGAAAGATGCTTTTCTTATTATACCATGCTTTGATTTCAATTTAGTATTGTTCAACTTCTTAGGGAGCATGAAGAAACACAATTTTCAGTAAAAATAAATAAATGAATCTGGATAAAATTGTCTAATTAAAATTTTAATTATTACCGATATAGAAAGAACGCTTCATCTTAAAAAGTTTCACATGGCGAACCCTAAACTATCTTATACCAACCAGATGCCGAAATGTGAGAAGCCAGTCCTCCGTTTTGCGGAGGATTTTTTTGATATGGGCATTTGAAACATCCAGAAGGAGGATTTTGAAGTTGGAATACGTCAAAAATCGCATTATTCTGATCCTGTCCATGATTGTTATGCTTGCCTCAATGCTCGTTCATTTTCTTCATCGATCCTTGAATGTATCTCTCCATTGGATGGGGCACGGGGGGGAGGCGACTGGGCAGACTGCCTTGATTGCGAATTTGTTTCTGGCTCTTCCGGTTTTGTTTTTTCTGACCGCCCTTTTACTATATCGATTTAGGCCTGAGCATGCCCAAATTCCGCTTATGAATACGCTTGCGATCACATTTGGCAGCATGTCCATGATTGCAGGCGGAGGGGGGATGGTCGAGTATCATTTTTCCATTTTTATGGTGGTGGCTATCATCGGTTATTATGAAAGGATCGATCTGATCGTTATGATGACCGTTCTGTTTGCCGTACAGCATGTGGCCGGTTATTTATTGATCGGGGAATATGTTTATGGTACGAGCGATTATCCGCTTTCAATGGTTGCTATTCATGCCTTGTTTTTGGTCGGGACATCGGGGGCTATCATTTGGCAGATCGCTCATAAGAGAAAGCTGTTAGCCACCCTGGACGAGAAAGAGCACAAACAAATTATTTTAAACGGCATGATCAAGAAGCTTTCAGCGAATTCCAATCAATTGGCCGAAGTATCCTCGCGATTAAATGACAATTACAATTCCAGCCGTGAGTCGATTAAAGGTATGGCTGCCCATATGCAGGAAATAACAAGCGGGGCCTGTATCCAGAAAAAACAAACCGAGGAAAGCTCAACAGCGATAGAGGACATAACCTCGGGAATCATACATATCGCAGAAGCGTCGGCTGCGGTCTCGGAAAGGGCAGTGGACACTGCGGAAGAAGCGAACGAAGGCAATACGATAATTCAGACCGCTGTCCGTCAAATGCAATGGATCACTGAGCAAATGGATACCTCTTCGCAGCAGGTGAAAAGGTTAAACCAGAACACTGCGGAGATTGTGCATATTGTTGATTTGATAAAACAAATTGCTTCTCAAACGAATTTGCTTGCCCTGAATGCTGCCATTGAGGCTGCGAGAGCAGGGGAGCATGGGAAAGGGTTTGCGGTTGTAGCGGATGAAGTGAGGAAACTGGCGGAGCATTCGGTCGCATCAACCGATAAAATCACCGGCATGATTCAGTCCATTCAGGAAGACGCGATCACATCGGCCGATGCGATTGAACAGGTAAGCCGTGAAATGCAAACCGGTTTGGATTTTGTAAAAGAAACAGGGGAAATTTTCATGCGTATTCATATTTCCATCAACCAGGTAGCTGATCAGATGAAGCAAATATCGTCATCATCCGGACAGGTATCCGCTTCCGCAAAGCAGGTTTCGGCAGCCGTTCATGAAATGGCCAGCTTTGCGGAAACAACAACAGAGAGAGTACAGAATGTCGCAAATGCATCCGAAAAGCAATTATGTTCAGTTGAGCAGCTATCCTCTTCGATTGCTGCACTTCGAGGAATTGCTGCGGAATTACAGGAGCTGATGAACAAGACGGAGGTATTGAAGTAGTGTGAGGCCACAACAATACGCGCCTTAACAAATAGCTGCTTTGGATGCTTGCAATGGAGTAAACTATAGATAGGAGCGAATGTCGAAATAGAGCCATGAAGGAGGAAATCATACAACTTGAATTCAAAAATAATAAAAGCCCCGTATGGTTTTCCTGCAGAAGCTGTTCCGCAAAACATTCTCAGGCTAAATGGTCTGACAATATTAGAAACTTGCGCCTCTGCTTTAGGCAGTGAGGGCAGACTGTTTCTGCAAGAGCATTTTTTATTAATTGTTCTAAGCGGCACCTATACGGTTTGTTATGGAAGCGAGCAGATTGACGTCAAGCGGAACGAACTGGTTCTTTTGGAGAAAGCAAAAGTTGTGGAGTATCAAAAATCAGGTGAATACGAAGGCGAACTGTTGAATTACTGGATGTTTTTTCTAGGAGATGATTTACTTAAGGAATTCGCATTGATGGCCAAATTAAATCCTGTGCGTACAACTGGAGCTGAGCCTGTTCATCCGGTGCCGGTCAACGAGCGTCTGTTAACCTATTTGGAGTCGTTAAAGCCATATTTCAACGAACATGAAGTTATGAACGACCATCTCATAAAAATGAAGCTATTGGAGCTTTTGTATGGACTTGCTGCCGCGGATAATAATTTAATGAAACAGCTGCTGCAGATCAGCCACCCTCTCAGAATCCCAAGTCTTGCGGCATTGATGGAGGAGTATGTGTTTGCTCCAGTATCTCTATCCGATTTGGCCTACTTGTCAGGAAGAAGCTTGTCCAGCTTTAAACGGGATTTTAATGCCGTGTATCAAATGACTCCCTCCCGTTGGATTCGTCAACGGAGGGTCAGTAAAGCCAAAGAGCTGCTCACAGGCTCTGCATATTCGGTTACTGATATTTGTTTTATGACAGGCTACGAAAGTCCGGCCCACTTCTCACGAGTATTCAAAGAAGTTACTGGTCTATCACCCGCAGCATATCGTCAGCAAAGCCGGCAGCAAACTGCCTTGTACGATTAAATAATTAATCTTTGAACTAAATCGTCAAGTGATTTGGCCTTTCCGGATAAGTTCAACCTTAATTGCTGTGATACGATAACCCTGTCATCAGCATTCTGCATCAGCAGTTGGAGGATGCTTGTGACTCACAAACCTAACAGGAGTGATGGAAATGGGGTTAATTCGTACACCATTTAATGCGAATACAACAGCTGATGAGGTCCTAGCAGGCACTGATTTAACAGGAAAACGAATGGTTATTACCGGTGGAGCTTCCGGGATTGGGTTGGAGACGGCACGAGCATTGGCCCGGCGCGGAGCTGAGGTGACATTGGCCGTACGTAATCCCGAAAGAGGAAAAGAAGCGATTGCAGATATTACAGCCAGTACAGGAAATAAAAATGTTAAAGCTGCCAGACTGGATTTGCTGGATAAACACAGTATAGCCGCATTTGTATCCAACTGGTCGGAGCCTTTGGACGTGCTTATAAACAATGCGGGGGTGATGGGCATACCTGAACTGCGGCTAACCCCTGAAGGTTATGAGGAACAATTTGCGGCGAATTATCTGGGACATTTCGCTTTGGCAGTGGGGCTTCATCCCGCATTGGTTCAGGCCGGCTCAGCTCGAATTGTGTCCGTTAGCTCAGCCGATCCTTCCGGGCGTCTGGGGGCTCCCATCGTTTTCGAGGACATTCATTTTACTCGCCGTACCTATGAACCTTTGCAGGCTTATATACAGTCGAAAGCAGCTAATGTTCTTTTTGCTGTTGGGGCCAACAGCCATTGGGGACAGGATGGTATTTCTGCAAATTCCCTGATGCCTGGCGCAATTGCAACCAATCTGCAACGCCATATCGATCGTGATACCTTAAAGAGCTGGGGAGCGGCGGATGAGACCGGTAAACGCCTGAGCAAGCCTGTAGGCTGGAAAACACCGGCCCAAGGCGCGGCAACTTCCGTGCTGTTAGCCGCTTCTCCACTTCTCGAAGGGATAGGCGGACGCTACTTCGTTGATTGTAATGAATCCGAAATCATCAACCATGACAAGGGCGATATTGCGCTTGATGCCCGGAATGCGGAGCGGCTATGGGAGATGTACTATCCTATCGTTAGCAAATGGTTTTAAAAGTCTGTCCGGCTCATTTTAGCCACGATGCCGGCGGTTTCACATTATGAGGGCACCGGTATGGAATTTGATCGACGAAAACGGCGTGATTCGGGAGCATCACTATATTAAATAATGTTAGTAAGCCGCTAAACATAATTGTTTTGGCGGCTTTTTCTCTGCCTTTTATATGGAATCCAATCCGTTAAAATCCTTAAGCATGCCGATAAACTGTTCAAGCTGATCCTCATCCCATTTGGAAATGCGTTCGAAATAGGCGATTTCTTTTTCCTTCAGGGCCTCCTTCGTTTTTTCCCGCCCCAGATCCGTGAGGGAAAGAAATATTCCCCGCCGGTCATCCGGAGAGGATTCCCTTTTCACATAACCCAATTGCTCCAACTGCTTGACGAGACGGCTGACAGAGCTCCGATCCATGGCCGCAGCTTCCGCCAGTGCGGAAGCGCTTGTGGGGCCGTATGAATAAAGCCAACGGACAAGATGGAAAGCCGCAGGCTGCAGGGAAGGATCAAACCGTGCGGCTATTTTTACATTTAGCGCATGCATGGAAGTGATCAGGGCATTGAGTTGTTCTCCCAGCTCCAGCTCCAAATTTGTTCTCCGCGTATTTTTATGCTGTTTGTCATTCATCTTCTTCACCTAACCTTTGTAATGTGCAGCTAAGTAGTTGACATATATCAATTAAATGAATATAGTTGATTTATGTCAATTATATAAGGATGTCCGACACAAGTCAAAGCTGAAGGCTAGGTTATAGGAAGGAGCAGACAAATGACGACAATACCGATTATTGTAATAACGGGAGCCACAAGTGGTCTGGGGCAGCTAGTTGCGATTGAAATGGCCAAGCGTGGGGGCCATCTTGTTTTGACAGCCAGAAGCAGAGAACGGGCTGAAGCCGCCATGAAAATAATAAATAAACAAATGCCTTCCGCTTCAGTAGATTTTTTTTACGGAGATTTGTCCTTGATGAAGGATGTCAAACGAATGGGGCAGGAGATATCAGCTGCATACCCGAGAATAGACGTGCTGGTGAACAATGCAGGAGTGCATGCGTTCGAGCAGCGGATAACGACCGAAGGGTTCCCTGAGATGATCGCCGTGAACTATTTAGCACCTTGGCTGTTGACGCACACTCTATACCGTTCATTATGTAATGCGGGAAATGCCAGAGTTGTCAATGTGGCTTCCGAGGCTTCACGGAATCATGGGGAATTCAAAATTCCTGAGGATTTAACGGATGTTTCTCCTTTTACCGCTAGAGGTTCATCTGCAATTTATGGCAAAACGAAGCTGCTAAATATTATGTTTAACGGTGAACTGGCACGCCAATGGGAAGGAACGGGGATAGTCGTAAATGCGCTCAATCCCGGGTTTAACGTTACAGGGCTTGGACGTGAGCTGTGGTTTGCATCCATGCTTGAGAGAGTATTGAAGTTACTGCATATTGGTGATCCGCGGCGAGGGGCTGACATCATTAGCCGATTAATCGCTGATCCGGAGTTTCAGAGCGTGACAGGGGGATACTTTAATGTCGGGTCCGGAAATCCTATCGTGCCTGTGCATCCCGGTGGAGATATGTCGATGCAAAATAAATTGTGGGATGCGACCAAGGAGTTACTGCAGCAACGGGGATTTCTTGAACCAGTGAATTAACTTGAGGCTCCTCTTAAGCAATAACAGTGAAGATCATCAAGGCTTGGCAGAATACAGTTCACGATGATTGTGTTTATATCTTGGTATCTACTAAATTCCACTATTTTACTAGAATATTTGTCCAAGCCTCCCTTGTCCAACTGCATAGAATACAGTATCTCAAACAAAGGGAGGCAACAATACGATGGCAAAAAAAATGCGTGTCAAAAACTATAGTGAAATTGTGAGAAAGGCTCCTAAGAAAGTGAAGGCCAAAGGCAGAGTTAAAATCAAGTGTTTTGGCAGCACTCCTTACTACAATAATAATAATAATAGCTTCTATAGTCCTGCTCCACAGCAGTATGGTTCTTCTCGTCCTTTTGCAGGCCCGTCGTTTCAACAACGCTTGTATGCGTGGGCCCTCGCAAGCATACCTGTAACCGTTAATCTGGGCAGCACCTCTTTTCAAGGGCGTATCATCAGTGTTGATGGCAATGGATTTGAAGCTTCAGTAGTCACACCACTTTCCTCAGGCCTTACAGCAGGATCTATCGTTTATGTTAACTTCGCTCAGGTTAGCGCAGTGTCTGCCTCTTAATACGATATATCAAAAACCAGGAAAGCTCGTTTCTTGAGCTTCCCTGGTTTTTTACATATCATTTCATATTGTATTCCCTCGATTTTTCCAGTAAAATTTATTGATGTAATTCTGCATTGCGTTAATGTGTATAGTATCATGGAGAGAAAAGAGGAAGCGGTTTGGAAACAGAGCAATTAAAAAGAGGATTGAAGCCCAGGCACATTGAACTGATTGCACTTGGGGGCACCATTGGGGTCGGGCTGTTCATGGGATCGGCCAGCACGATCAAGTGGGCGGGCCCATCTGTATTACTGGCGTATCTGCTTGCTGGTATCATCATTTTTTTCATTATGCGCATCATGGGAGAAATGCTGATTGTGGAGCCGGTGGCGGGTTCTTTTGCTACCTTTGCCCATAAATATATCAGTCCGCTCGCCGGTTTTGTTACGGCTTGGAGCTACTGGTTCCTGTGGGTGACGGTCGGCATGGCCGAGGTTACGGCCATTGGCATCTATGTGGGCTACTGGTTCCCGGATATTCCGCAGTGGATCCCGGCGCTGGCAGGTGTCCTGATCATCGCTGCAGCCAACCTGGCGGCGGTGAGATTTTACGGGGAGTTTGAATTCTGGTTTTCAATTATTAAAATTGCGGCCATTGTGTTCATGATTGTGATCGGGACAGGCATGATCTTTTTTGGGCTGGGTAATGGAGGACAGCCGTTCGGGTTGTCCAACCTGTACAGCCATGGCGGCTTTTTCCCTGGTGGGCTCAAAGGATTTCTGTTTGCGCTTTGCATTGTAACAGGAGCTTACCAGGGGGTAGAGATGGTCGGCATTACCGCAGGAGAGGCGGAAAATCCGAAGTTCACCCTGCGCAAAGCGATCAAAAATATCGTATGGCGCATTCTGATCTTCTATGTAGGCGCGATCTTCGTCATTGTCACGCTGTTTCCATGGAATGAAGTGGGCGAGACAGGCAGCCCGTTCGTATTGACCTTTGCCAAGGTCGGGATCGTGGCGGCCGCGGGCATCATTAATTTTGTCGTGCTTACGGCGGCCATGTCGGGCTGCAACAGTGGCATCTACAGTGCGGGGCGAATGCTGTATACGCTGGCCCGGAACGGACAGGCGCCCGCGTTTTTCGGCAAATTGTCCAAGGGAGGCGTGCCGCGCAACAGCATTGTCACGACGATTTCGCTGCTGCTGATCGGGGTGGCTTTGAATTATCTGATGCCGGAGTCCAAGCTGTTCCTGTACATTTACAGCGCAAGCGTGCTGCCTGGCATGATGCCGTGGTTTGCGCTGGCGATCAGCCAGTTCCGCTTCAGACAGCGCTGGAGCAAGGAGATGGCGGAGCATAACTTTAAATCCAAATGGTTTCCGGTCAGCAACATCCTGATTATCTTGTTCCTGCTGTTTGTCATTGCCGGCATGTGGTTCAATCCGGACACCCGGACCTCCCTGATCGTCGGGGCTGCCTTTATTGCCCTTGTTGTGATTGGTTATATCGTCTTCGGAATCGGCAAGCGTCAGCGTATTGATGAGCTGGAGTAATTCATAGTATTGGAAGGGGACTTCCCAAAAGTCATTAGATATGACTCAGGGACTGTCCCCTTTTTGTATAGCCGTTAGCACTAAGCCCAATGGCCCGATTTTACATGCATTAAACAATTTGTAAGACACAAGAGAGGGGGAGGTACACAGGATGCATAATTATAATAAGGTGGTATGGAAAGATAAAACAGGGAAGGATGGTTCGGATGGCAGCACCCACTTTTCTGGAGACTGGTCATATGCCGGAGGGTTTTCCTATTCATGTTATTCATACAGGCGAGGAATTTAACTTTGCTGCACACTGGCATGAAGAGGTTGAAATGGTGTTTGTACACGGTAAAAGGGGGCGTATCGGCGTTTACAACCAGGTTTACGAGCTGGAGCAGGGAGACGGGCTTATCATCAGGCCAGGGGATGTGCATTATTTTCTGCCTGGAACGGGGAAGTTGACCATTATCCTGTTTCGGATGGAACTGATATCCGGCAGCTTTATTGCGGAAAATGACCTGCTGCATACGAAAAAGCTGTTTAATAAAACTGCGGTCATACCAGCATGCCTAAGCAGGGAAAGGGAATTGGTCCGCTGTGTCGATGCGCTTGTTGCTGAGGCAAAGATCCGGGAAACCGGATACAGGTGGGCTATGGTTGCAAGATTGTATGATCTGATCGTGTGTCTGCTGAGAGCGAAAGCGCCTCGTGATGAAGAACCAATTGACGGCTGGCAGATTACGCCTTCCAAAAAGTTTGAGTTTATCGAAGCCGTGTGCAGCTATCTTGAGGAGCATTATGCGGAGAATATTAAGCTGGAGCAGATCGCAGAGCATATCAAATTCAGCAAATTTTATATTTGCAAGCTGTTCAAGGAAATCAAGGGAGTTACATTAATGGAGTACCTTAATCATTTTCGGATCATTAAATCGGAGTGGGCGCTGTTGTTCAGCGAGTCCTCCATACTCGACATTGCCGTAAACCACGGATTCAACAACATGAACTCCTATAACCGTCTTTTTAAAAAATATAATGGCTGCACACCCACCGAATTTCGAAAGAAGCATAAGACGATGAGCGCAAAATTTGAAGAATGAATAACAATATATGTGGAGAAAGCCCACCTCCAAATCAATATAATCGAATAAAATGAAAGCGTTTTCCAACAAGGAGGGGCTTATGAAGAAGTTTAAGCTGAACTATTCTCCGCTTGCGCTGCTTTTATGTTTGGCTATCGTATTATCCGGTTGTCAGCCTCAAGCCATGGCCGATGATGCAGACAACGAGATTACCGTCTGGAGTTTTACTGATGAGGCCGGTTATGCCATTGAGAAGTTTGAGCAAAAATATCCGGATATCAAGGTGAATTTCGTGAATATTCCGGGCAATTTTTATATCACCAAATTAAAATCCGCCCTGCAGACCCGTTCCAAAGCGCCTGACGTGTTCATGATCGAGAACGCGAACATCAGGGAAATGATCGATGTTCCTTATTTGCAGAATCTGTCAGAGGCCCCGTACAATGCGGACGATTTGCTGCCTGAGCAATATCCGTTTGTGCAGGGGAATGAGAAGGACAGCGAGGGCAATGTAAAAGCCATCGGTTATCAGGCCACCCCGGGCGCCATTTATTACCGGCGCGATCTGGCCAAACAGTATTTGGGGACCGATGATCCTGAAAAGGTCAGCGCCCAAATTGACACCTGGGACAAAATATTTGAGATCGGCGAACGTGTGCAGCAGGAAAGCGGGAATAAGGTCCATGCACTGGCCAACTGGAATGCGATTTTGAATTCATATGACGGAATTCCGTGGGTGAAGGACGGCAAATTTGTGATGAACGAGAAATATTTGCAGGTGCTCGACCTCGTACGGGAAGCAAGGCAGCGGAAGGTGCTGGCCGAATTTGAGGATGGCAGCGCAGGTGTGGCCGCTTCCATGCAAAATGGCGGAGTGATGTTCTATCCCGGCGCCACCTGGGCACTTCAGTATACGTTCAAGGCGAATGCGCCGGATACGGCAGGGTTATGGGGACTGGCCCAGGGTCCGACCGGTTTCAGCGCGGGAGGAACCTATATTGCGATGTACAGCAACAGTGACAAAAAGGATCTCGCCTGGAAGTTCATCAAGTTCTATAACTTTGACCATGAATTTCTGTCCGAGCTGGCCAGGGAGCAGGATTACTTTACAAGCAATATGGTTGTCAATGACCAGCTGGCGCAGACGGTAACGTCGGATTACCTGGGAGGCCAGAAGCATTTCGAATTTTTCTCGGAAGCAGCCAGGAAGGTCCCCGTATACGAAAGGACCAAATACGACACGATCATTAATAACGATATATTCAAAATTGTGCTCCAGCTGTATCTCAACAACGACATCCAGACGAAAGAAGAAGCCGTAGAGAGGATCAAGCGTGACGTGAAATTGAGGTTTCCCGAGCTAGAGGTCGAGTAAACGGTAATTCGAATCCGATGACGGGGGTACAAATCCATGTTTGCCAAATCCATACGCAAAGACCATTACGGTTATTACTTTATTGCTCCTTTTTTCATCATCTTTCTCATATTTGGACTCTATCCGATCCTGTATTCCCTTTATATCAGCTTCACCAACTGGGATGGAATCACTTCGCCCCAATTTGTCGGTATCGGCAACTATGTCGCAGTTCTGCAGGACCCCCTGTTTTACAAGACCCTGTTTAACACGCTGTTCATCTGGGGCATTTCCGTTGTTCCGCAGCTTACGGTATCGCTCGTGCTTGCATTTATCCTTAATGACAAGCTCCTGAAGGGCAGGAACTTCTTTAGAGCGGTTTATTTCTTTCCCAACATCGTCACGGCGGCTTCTCTCGGCTTGCTGGTCAGTCTCATTTTTGACTGGCAGTCGGGAGGCTTGAATCATTTTCTCGTACAGTCAGGCCTGATCCATGAACCTATCAATTGGAAAAATGATCCCTGGTTCATGCGGCTTATTGTGTCAGCCATTCTGTTTTTTCAATATTTCGGCTACTCCATGGTTATCTATCTGGCAGGTCTGCAAGGCATCGACCCGGCTCTGCAGGAAGCGGCTGCCATCGATGGTGCGCAGAAAAAGCATATTTTCCTGCACATCATCATTCCCATGCTGCGCCCCATCATCCTGTTTCAGATTATTACCTCCATCATTGGCGGCATTCAGATCTTCGATCAGCCGTTCACTCTGACGAACGGATCGGGAGGGCCGGACCGGGCGGCGATGACAAGCATTATGTATCTGTACAATGTCGCTTTCCAAAGCACGAGATTCGGTTACGGGGCGGCGATTGCATTTTGTCTGTTCATCATCATTATTTTGTTATCCGTCGTGTCTTTTGTCATGACGAACCGGAAGAGCAGATCATAAGGGAGGGGGCAATGTATGCAAACGGCTAAAACATTGGAGCAAAGTCTGGCTTATTCCCGTAAAGCCAGCACAAAAGGGCTGACGGCCGGTAAAGTGATCATATATTTTTTTCTTGTCCTGCTTGCCATCCTGTGTATCATCCCGTTTTATTTAATGATCATTTACGCCACCCATAACAATGCCACGATCGCATCAACATTCACTTTTCTTCCCGGACAGTTTCTCATTGAAAACTATGCCAATATGGCCTCCAAAATCAACATCTGGCGCGGCTTTGCCAACAGCCTGTTTATTGCCGGCGCTTCGACCGTGCTGTCTCTGTATGTCGGCGCGCTGACGGCTTACGGGTTCGCCAAGTATAAATTCAAGGGACGGAACTGGCTGTTCCTGTTCCTCCTTGCGACCATGATGGTGCCGGGGCAGCTGGCCCTCATCGGGATGTATCGGCTCTTCAGCACACTGGGCCTGCTTGACAGCTATGCGGCGCTTATTTTGCCGGCTGCGGCACATGCATTTAATGTCTTTTTTATCAAACAATTTATCGACAGCAGCGTGCCGGACGAAATTGTTGAATCTGCCAGGGTGGACAGCGCAGGGGAGTTCAGAACCTTCAATTACATTGTGCTGCCCATTCTGGGACCGGCCATTGCCGCTCTGGGCATATTTACGTTTATCGGCTCCTGGAACAACTTCCTTACACCGCTGGTACTGTTCTTTTCGCTGGAGAAATACCCGCTCCCCGTGCTGGTCGCGCTTGTTCAAGGATATTACGGGATGGACTATGGCCTGCTCTATTTGGGAGTTGCAATCTCCATCGTGCCGATCATTGTTGTGTTTGCGGTCTTCTCCAGGCAGATTATCGGCAGCGTGGCCTTGGGGGCGGTTAAGGGGTAGCGCACTTTGGCTGTTCTGAGGCGGTCCTGGGGTGCTACTAAGGTGCTCCTGAGGTGCTCCAAGAACAAAGCATTCCTACAATCGCTGTTATCCCCCAATTTCTGTTCATATTTTTAGCGGATGAAATTGGGGGATAAAGGCGAACGCTCCGCTTTTCCGGAATTGCTTCGTCCTTTCCGCTGCTGCGTGCAATCCCCAATTGTGAAATCCGTGCGTACCCCTTACTTTGTTGATTAATAAGAAGAAATCGCCATGCTGCTGCGATTTCTTGTTTGAAAAAGGTGAGGGCGTGGGTGAATTTCCTCTGTTCTTTGCATAAACGAAACAGATTTCAATGAACGAACGTATTGAACAATGTTGAATAAGTGCAAAGTAACATATGACGAGATCGGGGAGGAAATGAAATGGCGGCGCATGAGATTGACTATACGATTATGGGCGAAGAAATGCAGTGTGTGGAGATTCAACTGGATCCAGGTGAAAGTGTCGTGGCCGAGGCGGGCAGCTTCATGATGATGGATCAGGAAATCCGCATGGAAACTGTGTTCGGGGACGGCAGCTCCAGTCAGGGCAGTGGATTGATGGGCAAGCTAATGGGGGCAGGCCGGCGGGTGCTTACCGGGGAAAGCCTGTTCATGACCATATTCACGCATACGGGCGGTTCCGGGCGGCGCTCCGTCACCTTTGCCTCACCTTATCCGGGGAAGATCATTCCGATCGATCTGGTTCAATACGGCGGTAAAATCATCTGCCAGAAGGATTCCTTTCTCTGTGCGGCCAAAGGCGTCTCAGTGGGTATTGAATTCCAGCGGAAGCTGGGAGCGGGCTTCTTCGGTGGTGAAGGGTTTATTATGCAGAAGCTGGAGGGCGACGGTCTTGCTTTTGTACATGCAGGCGGTTATGTGATGGAGAAGACGCTGCAGCCCGGAGAAGTGCTGCGGCTGGATACCGGCTGCCTGGTGGCGATGACTTCCTCTGTGAATTACGATATCGAGATGGTGAAAGGGATCAAGTCGGCGCTCTTTGGCGGCGAGGGGCTGTTCTTCGCCACGCTGCGCGGTCCGGGCAGAGTGTGGGTGCAGTCACTGCCGTTCAGCAGAATGGCGGATCGCATTCTTTCCGCAGCAGGCAGCGGCGGGCGCAAGGAGGAAGGCAGTATCCTCGGAGGCCTGGGCAATTTGCTAGACGGCAGATAAGCTTCATTCAATGCGGGATGCGTAGGTGCGAAGGACAAAGGTCGAGAACAGCGGAATGCTTGCTCCTGTTCTTAGGCTTTTGACCAGATTGGAATTTTTTATGGATATCGACGATTGTATCTTGTGATTTCGTATTATCAGGTCAGCCAGAAACTTCTGGTTGGCCTAATTCTGTAGGTGCTTCAAGGCGTGAGGCAGTCGGGAGAATGCTCCTATTTCAGGGCAAAAACATTATTACTTCACTGTTATCTCACCAAATTCCTTAACCTGGCAGGGGCAATAAAGATCACTCAGCCAGGTTATGGCTTTAAGCAGGGGTATGCACGGGGCAGCGGAGAGGACGAAGCAATTCCGGAAAAGCGGAGCGTTCGCCTTTGGCACCAAATTTCTTCCTCTTAAAGAATAGTTCATTGAAATTTGGGGTCAACAGCGATTGTAGGAATGCTTCGTTCTCGGAGCGCCTCAGAACATACGAAAGGAGGACTTATGTCATTAGGCATTGCTGCCCACTTTTGTGTGTGAAAAATTCATGATCTGACGCCAAGTTCTTGAAGTTTATCATAGCTTCCTCACATTGGAAACGCTATAATTACATATAATTACACGTACCAATGGAGGATCGCAATGAAAAAAGGGGTTATGTTTTACAAAATTTTTATTCCGATTCTGGTTTTGGGCATTGGACTCGTCGCCAGCTTTGAAATATATATTTACTACCATACCATGAATTCCGTTGTTGACCGGTTGGCGGACAGCAAAGAGAGCTACATCAGACAAATCAAAAATAACCTGGAGCAAAAAATCCAAACGATTGAATACGCTTTCAGCACATACAGCACAACCCAATCCTTCAACGAGGTGGTCGAAAACCCCATCACCGAGAAGGATTTTGTCGCCTACCGGAACATCAATACACAGCTCAACTACATCGCTTCGATGGGTATGGAAGGAACGACCTATACGCTGATCAGCCTGAAGCAGAAATGGCAGCTATCGGACGGCAGTCTCTCTCATCTTACACAAGAGGATCTGGACCGTTTATATGATACATACATCAACAATCAGAAGCAGGGCCTATTCTGGCTCAAGACGGATACTGGCATTCGTTTTGTAAATACGCTGCCTGCTTTCTCCACGAAGAAGCAGGCGATCGCATTGTCGGATATTTCTTTGGAGACGCTTGACCGCATGATCAAGACCGGGGACCATCCAGCCGTCTTTATTGCCAACAGGCAGGGCGATCTGATGTATGAAACCGATCCGGGAGCAAACTCGTTAACGGCTGATCAGCTGCGTACGATCTCCAGCACAGCTGCCGCGCAGAAGGACGCGGGGATGCTTTCTCTGGCCCGTTCCAAGGAGGCGCCGTTAAAGGTGCTTTACGCCAAATCCGCTTACAACAATTGGACCTATATCACCCTGCTGGACCAGAAGGAAGTGAACGACGCCTTAAAGATGACCCGTTTCGGTCTCATTACGATGGGGCTGCTGCTGATGCTGTTTATCGCCGCGGTTGCTTATGCGATTTCCGTATATTTTACCAAGCCGATTCTGCGCATCAAACGCAGTCTGCCGGAGGACCCGCAATTTCCGTCCAACAATGAAATCGACTGGATCATTAACTCCATCGATTCGATTATTACGGAGAAGAAAAGCCTTGAAACGCTGGTTCAGTCGGAGCTGCCCCAGCTGGAGACGCAGCTGATCCTCAACCTGTTCCGTAACCGTGTCACCAGGGAGGAGCTGGAGCACAAATTACCGAGATTTGGTTATAACGTGCTGGGCAGCCGGGTGTATGTGACGATGCTTGTCCAGCTCGACAACCTTGGCAAGCGGGAGGCGTCCGACAAGGATGTCCTGCTGCTTGCCGTGAACAAGGTGGTGGAGGAGGTCATTCCGGCGGAACGGAGGCTGCTTCCGATCATCCTGAATGATGACACCCAGGCGACCATTGTGGCCTTTGCGGAAAACAACGAGCAGGAGATTCGGCGGCAGGTGCTGGAATATGCCAGAACGATGATCCGCACAGTGAAGGAGTATTTGCAATGCTCCATCAGCATCGGGATCAGCAAATCGTACGGCAACCTGCTGCAGAGCAAGGAGGCCTGTGAGATGAGCAAGCAGGCTCTGCACCATCGCCTGAATTTGGGCAAGGAGTCGATTATCTTTTATGAAGACATCACCAAGGTCGTCTCCGGTCCGGTGCTGCTGCATTATCCTGTGCAGCTGGAGACGCAGCTGTTTGACGCCATCCGGCTCGGGGATGAGGAGCAGGTGTCCCGTGCGCTGTATCCGCTGCTGGCGGAGCTGATGAAGCATAACAAAAATGCCGTCCATCTGGAGGTCACGCTCGTACGGCTCGTGAACAACCTCATTCAGCTGGAGCAGGTGCTGGGCATTGATGTGCTGATGACCCAGGACAATCACGCCTTGTACCAGCGAGTGCTGAGCATCCGCAATCCCGAAGAGGTGGAGCGCCTGCTTGTGGAGCAGGTGATTTTCCCCATGGTTCGCAGTATGAAGGAGAAGACAAACCAGCAGTTCCGCTCCCTTTCAGAGAAGATTGCCGCTATCGTGCGCGCCGAATACGACCATGAGCTGTCGCTCGAAATGATCGGCGACCGGCTGCATTATAATCCGAACTACCTGAGCAGCATTTTCAAAAAAGAATTCGGCACGACCTTCAGCGACTATCTGATGAATTACCGGCTGGATATGGCGAAGAAGTGGCTGATCGATACGGACATGACGATCAAGGAAATCGCCGAGCGCCTCCAGTATCAGAATCCGCAGAACTTTATCCGCTCCTTCCGCAAGAAGGAGCATGTCACGCCCGGAGCCTACCGGAAAATGAAGCAGGCCAACTGAGGCAATCAGAAACACAAAGAAGAAGCCTTTCGCTTCTGCAGATCCGTGCGGAAGAAAAGACTTCTTTTTCTTTTAAAAATCCTTCATCTAAAAAACCATCATCCTTTAACCGCTCCCAGCAGTGCGCCCTTCGTAAAGTGCTTCTGCACAAAAGGATATGCGATCAGCATCGGAACGGTAGCGATCACGATCACCGCCATTTTGATCGTTTGGGCCGGCGGAATGACATCCACGGAGGTGCTTTCCGCCTGCATGCCGCTGGAGACGATGACGATTTGGCGCAGCAGGATCTGAATCGGCCATTTGTTGGAATCGTTCAAATAAAGAATGGCATTCATATAGGTGTTCCAATACGTAACGGCATAAAACAAGGAAATCGTTGCAATGGACGGCAGCGCCAGAGGCAGCATGATCTTCAGGAACACACCAAAGTCTGTTGCTCCGTCCATCTTGGCCGATTCCTCCAGACTGTCGGGCAGTGCCTGAAAGAAGTTTCGCATAATGATCATGTTAAAGGCGTTGATGGCGACCGGAAGAATCAAGGACCAGTAGGAATCGATCAGGCCGAGGCTTTTCACCACCAGAAAGGTCGGGATCATGCCGCCACTGAACAGCATCGAGAAAACGACAAGAAAGTTGATGACATTTCTGCCGAGCAGATACTTTCTGGACAATCCGTAGGCCATAAATGCAGTAAGTACCATACTTACGAGCGTTCCCACCAGTGTCACGCCGACAGATACGCCAAGGCTTTTAAAAATGGTCGGTGTGGAAAGGATGTACTTGTAAGCATCCAAGGAGAATGTGGTAGGGAACAGAATGAACTTCTTGGCCACCACCTCCTGGGTTGAAGCGAAGGAGCTGGCGATCACATTTACAAAAGGCAGGAGACAGGTAAGGGCGATGAGAATGAGCAGTGTACTGTTTACCGCCGTGAAGATGCGGCCGCCCACAGTGTTTTTCTTTCTGAGTCGTTGTGCCATGCGTTATCCTCCCTGTATTCGTTTACATGTAGACTTTATCAGGAGCCTCCGGTTACGTACATAATCAGCTTGTGAGGTGTTGCCGTACGGACAGCAGAGGGCTTTCGGCAGCGGATAATCATGAGCTGATAAAGTAATCACCAGCTAAGGTAAGAAGTGCGGAAAGCCGCGGTATTACGGCTTTTTGCAAACGCTATCAATTAATGATTATGTACGGAATGCGGGAAAACACATACGCTGGAAGACGTAAACGGAGTGTCTAAAGGAGGTTGCCAAGTGAAGGCTTCAACAGCTACAGCAGTGGATGTGAAAATGGAAAAAAAGAAGAGAGCGGCCAGTCAATTCGTAAGTATCCGAAGAAACAAACTCCTGTATCTGATGGTTTTGCCCGGAGTGCTGTATTTTATCATTTTTAAGTATTTTCCCATGGGCGGCCTGATCATCGCGTTTCAGGATTATCAGCCATTTCTCGGTATTTTGGGCAGCCCGTGGGTCGGATTAAAGCATTTTATCCGGTTATTTACGGAGCCGACCTTTTTTATGCTATTGAGCAATACGCTGATCTTGTTTGCGCTGAATATTGTCATTTTCTTCCCGCTGCCTATTATTCTGTCCCTGATGCTGAATGAGGTGAAAAACCGGTATTTCAAAACGGCTGTGCAAACGGTCATTTATATTCCGCATTTTATGTCCTGGGTCATCATCGTTTCCATTTCCTATGTGTTCCTGACCGTGGACGGGGGTGTACTCAACGAGCTGATCGCCAGTCTGGGGGGTGAGAAAATCAGCTTCCTTACCTCACCGGAATGGCTGCGTCCGGTCTACATCGGGCAGATCATCTGGAAGGAGCTTGGCTGGTCCACCATCATCTATCTGGCGGCCATCACCGTTGTGGATACACAGCTGTATGAGGCGGCCGAGATGGACGGAGCAGGGCGGATACGGAAAATCTGGCATGTGACGCTGCCGGCGATCCGGCCGGTCATCATTACGCTGCTGATCCTGAAGATCGGCAGCACGCTGGACCTCGGCTTTGAGCATATGTACCTGCTGCTGAACTCGCTGAACCGCGAGGTTGCCGAAATTTTTGATACGTATATCTACACGGCGGGCCTTAAGAACGGCCAGTTAAGCTTCAGTACGACGGTAGGCCTGTTCAAGGGTGTCGTAGGTTTGATCCTGGTCGTCTTGTCCAACAAGCTCGCGAAAAAATTCGGGGAAGATGGCGTTTATTAATCAGGATGGGAAGGATGCGCGATGATCCAGTTTGTGGAAACTCTGAATCAATGGTGTATGCGCCTGCTGCGACTGGTGTATTTGAATCTGCTGTGGACACTGGCTGTCGTCCTGGGCCTTGGCATATTCGGTCTCGGCCCTGCGACCGCCGCCATGCTGAGCATCCAGCGGCAGTGGATTCGCGGCAATGAGGATGCGGCCATATTCCCCGCTTTTGTCCGATACTTCCGGGAGAATTTCAAGGAGGGGGTGCTGCTGGGGATCATCTACGGTCTTGCCGGATATGTGCTGTATGTTGATCTCCTGTATGTCTCCTCCTGGTATGTGCGGGTAGTCGTGCTGCTCGGCGTATTTCTGTACATGATTTCGCTTGCCTATATTTTCCCGCTGCTCGTCCATTACGATTGGAAGGGCATCGGATTCAAAATCCGGATGTCGTTTGTAATCGGATTCTCCCACCTGCAGTATACGCTTGTGCTGTTTGTGGCGATCGTCGTATCCGGGGGACTTATTTTGCGGTTTTATCCAGGAATTCTTACCTTTGCCGGAGCCAGCCTGATGGGCTATCTCGTGATGTGGATGACCCATCAGGTATTCACCCGGATGGAACGGGCGGCTGCGGCGGAGGAGGAAGATATAGCAGTATCCGTCTCACCAAAAATATAAAAAGGGGCAGTGAAGATGAAGGGAAAAGGTAAAAAAACGGCGGTTTTGTTCCTATGCTGCGCATTGCTGCTGACAGCCTGCGGCGGCGGTAAAAGCACGGGGGAGGGAACCGGGACTTATGATGAAAACGCAAAAGCAACCGTCACCTGGCTCAATATTTTGCACACGGCTTCTCCACCAACGGATACCGTATTGAACAAGATTGAAGAGAAAACAAACACAGACATTCAATTTTCCTGGATTCCGGACGCCTCGAAGGAGGAACGGATCAATACGGCCTTGGCTTCCAATTCCCTGGCGGACATCGTTACCCTGACGATTCTTGATAACTCCTCCGTCCGGAATGCGCTGAAATCCGGCATGTTCTGGGAGGTAGGCCCATATCTCGATGAATTCCCGAATCTGGCGAAGATATCTGAGGATACCCGTAAATCGGCATCCATTGGCGGCAAGCTGTACGGGGTTCCTTTCCAGAAGGATCTTGCCCGCAACGGGATTACCATCCGCAAGGACTGGCTGGATAAGCTCGGCCTGGAGCTGCCGAAAACGACGGATGACCTGATGGACATCGCGAAGGCTTTTACCGAACAGGATCCTGATGGTAACGGTGTAGCCGACACGACCGGCTTTGTGGACCGCAATGATCTGATCTACGGTGCCTTCAAGACGCTGGGCTCGTATTTTGGTGTGCCAAACAACTGGAAGGTCAGCGAGGATGGCAAAATGATACCGGAGTTTGAGACCCAGGAATACATCGATACGATGGATTTTATGAAGAAGCTATTTGACAATGGTTACATTAACAAGGATTTTGCCGTCACGGCCAAAACGGATCAGCAGCAAAAGTTTGCCCAAGGGAAAGCGGGTATTTATGTCGGAGCTTTATTTGACAGCAAAAACCTGCTGAATATGGCGAAGGGTGTGCAGGACAACATGGAGTTGGAAGTTGTCAACAATATTACTTCCACTGGCAATGAAAGCGACCTCGCGATCTGGGCGGCGAACAACGGCATCGGAGGACTCATTGCGTTCCCGAGATCGGAAGTGAAGGATGAAGCGGAATTGAAGCGCATCCTTAAATTCATCAATGACCTGATGGACGAGGATGTCTACGCACTGATGACTTACGGCATCGAAGGGACGCATTATACGGTGGATGCAGATAATGCGGCAACGATTACAGATACGGATTTGTGGCAGCAGGAGGTGCAGCCGTTTGCTTCCACCCGTCCCAAGGAGTTCGGCTATGACATCCATGATGCGGACCCGTTAAAGCAGAAATCCGATAAGCTGATCAAGGAAAATGCAAAACATGCCGTATTGAATCCCGCTTATTCGCTGGACTCGGAAACCTTCACCACACAGGGCTCAGAGCTGCAGAAAATCATTACAGATGCCACGTACAAGTATATTCTGGGTGAATCAAGCCTGGAAGATTTCAAGGCGTCGGTACAGACCTGGAGGAATTCCGGCGGAAACCGGATGATTGAAGAATATGAAGCCGCTTATAAGGAAGTGAACCCGTAAAACTATTTAAGTACAGGAGTAGAGCCTATGAAAAAAAAGAGCTTTAAGCGAACGTTAGCTATCAGCATGTCCGTTCTTCTGACCGGCGCTCTGGTTTTAACCGGCTGCGGAGGAGGTGCGGGCGAGAAGGGGGCAGACGCCAATCAAACCTACGACCCGAATTCGACCCTGTCCCTGACCTGGCTGAACATTCTGCACACGGCTTCTCCGCCGACGGATGTCATTCAGAAGAAGATTGAGGAATATACCAATACGAAGATCACCTTTAACTGGGTGCCCGACGCTTCCAAGGAGGAGCGCATCACAACGGCCCTCGCTTCGGGACAGCTGGCGGACATCGTTACCTTGACGCTGCTGGATAACTCGTCTGTCCGCAGTTCCCTGAAATCCGGATTATTCTGGGATGTCAGTCCCTACCTGGACGATTACGAGCACTTGAAGGACATCCCGCAGGAAGTAAGGAAAGCCGCCTCCATTGAAGGCAGGCTGTACGGCGTACCATTCCAGAAGGATTTGGCCCGGGGCGGACTGGTGATCCGCAAGGACTGGCTTGACCGCCTGGGGCTGAAAGTGCCGACGACCCTGGATGAGCTCTACGAGGTAGCCAGGGCTTTTACGGAGGACGATCCTGACGGCAACGGGAAAGACGATACGGTTGGCTTTGGGGACCGTTCCGATCTGAGATACAGCAGCTTTAAAACGATCAGCTCCTATTTTGGCGCTCCCAACGGCTGGAAAGTTGATGAACTGGGCAAGTTCACCCCCGAATTCGATACACCGGAGTATAGGGAAGCGCTGAATTATTCGCGGAAGCTGTATGAGAACGGGTATTTGATCCAGGACTTTGCGGTGACAGCCAAATCGGATCAGCAGCAGCAGTTTGCCCAGGGCAAGACAGGCATTTATACCGGGATGATTGATATCGCGAACCTGAAGAATCTGGCGAAGGGGATTCAGGACGGGATGGAGGTCGTGCCTGTCAACAAAATTTCAAAAGGCGACGGTCAGTATCATATCTGGTCCGAGGGCAATGGTGTCGGAGGGCTACTGGCGTTTCCAAAGTCAGAGGTGAAAACCGAAGCGGAGCTGAAGCGGCTGCTGCAGTTCGTGGACGATTTGATTGATGAAGAAGTGTACATGTATATGACCGGCGGCATTGAAGGCGTTCACTATGAATTCGACGAGAACGGGGCGTTCAAAAAGCTGGATCAGGATAAGTGGCAGGCGGATGTACAGCCATTTTCCAGTTCCAGGCCGAGTGAAGTCACCTACTCCTTGAAGGATGCCGATCCGGATAAAGATTTGGCCAATCAGCTGGTGAAGGAGAATGCGGAATTTGCCGTCCTTGATCCCAGTGTTCCGCTGGATTCGGCAACCGCCAATGAAAAGGGAACAGAGCTCGAAAAAATCATCACAGACGCCACCATCATGTATATCATGGGCCAAATTGATGAAAACGGATTCAAGCAGGCGGTGCAGAACTGGAAGAATGCCGGGGGGAGCCAAATCATCAGCGAATATGAGGCGGCATACAAAAGCTCGAATCCCTGAGAAGCGAAGAATACAATGACATAATCAAACCGGGGAGGGGAAGACATTGAATACACAGTGGGCCGTACGGACGGCTGATTCCATTATGCAGCGCACGCCAAGGCTGTATGAGGCGAGAGGGTATGACAGCAAGTGGTCCTATGATTACGGAGTTGTGCTGAAAGGCTTTGAGGCAATGTGGAAGCAGACGGGAGACCGGAAATATTTCCGGTTCATCCAGGATAACATGGACTATTTCATCCAGGAGGACGGAAGCATCCGCGGTTATCATCTGGAGGAGTATAATATCGATCATATCAACAACGGCAAGCTGTTATTTCCCCTGTACCGCGAGACCGGGCAGGAGAAGTATAAGAAGGCGGCCGCCTTATTAAGGGAACAGCTTGAGTCGCATCCGCGCACCTCGGAAGGGGCATTTTGGCACAAAAAGATTTACCCATACCAGATCTGGCTGGACGGCCTCTATATGGGATCACCGTTTTATCTGGAGTATCTGCTGACCTTTGAGAATGGTGAGGGGCTAGACGATGTCACGAAGCAGTTCATCCTGTGCGAGCGGCATACGAAGGATGAGGCCACAGGCCTGCTGTATCATGCCTGGGATGAAAAGCGTGTGCAGCCATGGTGCAATCCGGACACGGGACACTCCCCCAATTTCTGGGGGCGTTCTCTCGGCTGGTATGTGATGGCGCTGGCGGATGTGCTGGAGCTGCTGCCTGATAGCCATCCGGATTATGATACGCTGTGCCGCATCCTGCGGGATACGCTGACTGCTCTGCGCAAATATCAGGATGCGGCCACAGGTGTCTGGTATCAGGTGGTCGATCAGGCGGAACGTAAGGGCAATTATCTGGAGGCATCCGCTTCAAGCATGATCACGTACGCCATGGCCAAAGGCATTCGGCTGGGCGTGTTGAATCAAAGCTGGCTGGACCCGCTCGACCGCGCATTTCAAGGTGTTATCACCGAATTTGTAACGGAAACGAAGGAAGGGCTGATCAATCTGAATAAGAATTGCCAGGTCGCAGGCCTGGGCGGTGCCGACAAGAGAGACGGGACGTTCGCCTATTATATCAGTGAGCCGATTATAACCAATGACCAGAAAGGGCTGGGGGCCTTCCTGAAGGCGTGCTGCGAATACGAGCAGCTGAAGGACCCGGACGGACAGCAGATAGGAGAGAGCTCCAATGCAGGTGTATAACATAACAGATTATGGAGCGTCCCGGGATACCGGGGCGCTGGCCACCGCGGCCATTGCGGACACAATTGAAGCGGCAAGCCGGGCAGGGGGAGGCACGGTGTATGTGCCTGCGGGAACCTACCGGACCGGCGCCATTTTTCTGAAAAGCAATATCGAGCTGCACTTGAGCCCAGGCGCAGTGCTGTCCTTCAGTACAGAACCCGGAGATTATCCGGTGGTGGAATCCAGGTGGGAGGGGGTGAATCGCCAGGTTCATGCCTCCTGTATCTATGGGGAGAACCTGGAGAACATTTCGCTCACCGGATCGGGCACGTTGGAGGGAAACGGCCAGCCCTGGTGGGAGAAGCAGCGGAACGCGCCGGAGGATTTGCAGTTTCCGCGTCCCAAGCTGATCAGTTTCGATGGCTGCAGGCGGGTAACCCTCAAGGACCTGAACCTGCGCAACTCGCCGTCATGGACGGTGAACCCCATCCGCTGCAGCGATGTTACCATTGACAATCTGTTCATCTATAACCCCGCCGATTCCCCGAATACGGACGGCATTAATCCCGAATCGTGCTGCAATGTGCACATCAGCAACTGCAGTATTGATGTGGGGGATGACTGTATTACGATTAAATCGGGGACGGAAGACAGCGAGCAGCGCATTGCATGTGAAAATATTACGATAACGAACTGCACGATGGTCCACGGACACGGCGGAGTAGTGCTGGGCAGTGAAATGAGCGGCGGCATCCGCAATGTCACGATCAGCAATTGTGTCTTCCAGCAGACGGACCGCGGCATCCGGCTCAAGTCCAGAAGGGGACGGGGCGGCACGATCGAAGATATCCGCGTGACCAATATCGTCATGGATCAGGTTATCTGTCCTTTTATTCTGAACCTGTATTATTTCTGCGGCCCGCGCGGCAAGGACAAATATGTGTGGGACAAAAATCCGTATCCCGTCACGGAGGAAACGCCGTGCTTCAGACGCATTCATTTTGATCATATTTCGGCCCGCAATGTCCATGCTGCGGCTGGCTTCCTGTACGGGCTGGCGGAGCGCTATATTTCCGAAATTACGTTCACCAATATCGATATTTCCATGGCCGAACCGGCCATTCCCGGCCTGCCGGCGATGATGTCTGGCCTGGAAGAGATGCAGAAGCGCGGCTTTTATTTGGGCAATGTGCGGGACATTCTGTTCCAGCAGGTAACCATTGAGAATCATGAAGGGCCTGCCATTTACATTGAAAATGGGGAAGATGTGGAAGTCATCAACTGCCGATCGAAGAATACCGACAAACCGGAAAAGCTGGTGGAACAGGTGACCGTGACGCCGGCATCAACTTTGTGAACGGAGGTGGTGGGCATGGAGAAGGACTTGCTGCTGAGCTTATTGGGCGACCTCCCCCCGGAAACACCGATTTCGTCGGAAGTGCTGAGGCAGGAGGAGCAGGACGGATACAGGCTGGAATCCGTTTTGCTGGATCTTAACGGGCTGGAGCGGGTGCCCGCCTCAATTGCTTTTCCCTTAACAGGTGAGGGGCCTTATCCGCTGGTCGTGTTCAATCATTCCCATGGAGGAAATTATGCCAGCGGACGCAATGAGCTGATCCGCAGCAGCCCGTATCTGCAGCAGCCGTCATTCGCCTCGGTGCTGACGGGGATGGGATACGCGGTGTGCTGCATCGACATGTGGGGCTTCAATGAACGGGGCGGCAAAGCCGAAAGCGAGCTGGTGAAGGAAATGCTGTGGAACGGCCGGGTCATGTGGGGCATGATGCTTTATGATAACCGCCGGTTGCTCGACTATATGTGTACTCGCAAGGAGATTGATGCTGCACGGATCGCGACCATCGGCATGTCGATGGGCGGCTTGATGGCATGGTGGCTGGGGGCGCTCGATGAACGGATTGGGGTCGTCATCGACATTTGCGGACAGGTGGATGCCCACACGCTTATTGCCAAAAGAGGCTTGGACCATCACGGCTTTTATTCGTATGTTCCCGGGCTGCTGAAGCATTTCACCACATTGGATATTCAGAAAAGGATTGTCCCCCGTCCGCGCATGAGCTTGACGGGCAGGAATGACAGGCTGTGCCCCATCGAAGGGGTCGAGCACCTGGCTGAAGGGCTGGCGGCAGCATACCGTGAAGCGGGCAAGCCGGAGCATTGGCAGCCTGTGATCACTTCGGGAGGGCATATGGAGACGTTGGAAATGAGGACGGCTTGGCAGCGCTTTTTGGCCAGCCATCTATAGTTGGGGGATCATTGCTAGGGGGGAAATGCACGCATGATGCTGGTAGGAAAAGAACCCTTTTGTGATTTCGACACCATTCAGGCTGCCATTGATGCCTTGGAACGGAGAGATCCGCAGCAGCCGGCGACCCTGTATATTTTGCCAGGGGTTTATAAGGAGACAGTCCGCATTTACCGTTCATGGCTGCGTATGGTGGGGATCGGGCAGGTGGAGATCAACATGAACCGGTATGCCAAAGAGCTTGACGAGCATGGTGATGAAATCGGAACGTTCGCAACGCCCACTCTGTTTCTGGGAGGACGCCGACTGGTGCTGGAGAATTTGACTGTCTCCAATACAGCCGGGCAGGGGGAGGAGATTGGGCAAGCGGTGGCCGTATACGCGCATTGCGATGAAACGGTGTTCCGTAACTGCACCTTCAAGGGACATCAGGACACCCTGTTCACCGGGCCGCTGCCGCCCAAACCGCGGGAGCGGGCGAGCTTTGGAGGCATTCCGCTGCGCGAGCACCACGAACAGTACCGGCAGTTGTACCAGCATTGTTATATCGAGGGGACGGTTGACTTTATTTTTGGCGGGGCCACCGCTTTTTTCGAGACCTGCGAAATCCGCAGCCTGCGGCATACAGGTGGTCACCCGGGATATATCGCCGCCGCTTCTACGCCGCAAGGGCAGCAGTATGGCTATGTGTTCAAAAACTGCTTCCTGACCGCCGAGCCGGGAGTTTCATCCGTGTTTCTCGGGCGTCCGTGGCGGGAATATGCGAAAACCGTGTATGCCGGCTGCCGGATGGGCGGGCATATTCATCCTGAAGGCTGGGATAACTGGGGCAATCCCGCGAACGAGGAAACGGTTGATTACCGTGAATACAGCGCCCGGGATGCGGCCGCGCTGCGCACGATTCGTGTGCCTTGGGCGGGCTGCCTGGCTGCTGGGGAGGAGGCGTGGACCAAGCGTAAGGTCTTTGCCGGAACGGACTTTTGGCAGGATGGAGGGAATAGCCCGTGACGCTGCGAAAATGGGAGATCGGCATATGCTGGTTCGCTTCTGTACTGACGGCCATATTTGCAGGCGGATTTTCCATGGTGATTTGGCAGATGCCCATCGGCACCTTTGAAACGACGCTTTTCCCGCTGCTGCGGGAGAGTAACGGCAGTCTGTTGCTGCAGGAAAGCTATGAGGGAATGCGTACATTGGGGGCCTGGTTCGGCATCACGGTCATGGCTGTGCTGATCCTGGCGATTCTGGCCGGATTGTGCGGAGCCAGAAGCAGCCGCCTTATGGTGGCTGCTGTCTGTTATGTGCTCGCAGGACTATGCCTGCTTCTCGGCACCCAATACCTTGGCTTCCCGCTTTCATTTTGTTATTTTGTAGCCGCTGTTTTATGTATGATACGGAACAGACGACTGATTGCGGCGGACAATGAAAAGGAGAACCCTGAAACCTTATGAACAAGATGATCGAGAATCCGATTTTGCGAGGCTTTAATCCCGATCCGTGCATCGTGCGGGCCGGGGAAATGTACTATATCGTCGTCTCGTCCTTTGAATGGCTGCCCGGTGTGCGTGTGTATCAATCCCGGGATCTGGTGAATTGGGATCATTGCACCGATATTTTGACAGACCAGATCGATCTGCGGGGCAACCCGAAGAACTGCAGCATCTGGGCCCCCCAGCTAAGCTATCATGGTGAGCTTTTCTATCTCGTATATACGGACGTGAAGAGCACCCGGCGTCCTTTCAAGGATGCCCACAATTTCCTGATCACCGCCCCTTCGATTGATGGTCCATGGTCGGAGCCTGTATATCTGAACAGCAGCGGCTTCGATCCTTCATTGTTCCATGATGAGGACGGCCGTAAATGGCTGCTTAACGCCCTGTGGGATTATCGAATCAAGGAACCCAATAAATCGAGCGGCATTGTTATGCAGGAATATGATAGCGTGCAGCAGCGTTTAATCGGTGAGCCGCTCAAAATTTTTGATGGGACATGGTTAAAGAAAACGGAAGCACCCCACATTTACAAGCAGAACGGTTACTACTACCTGATTACAGCAGAGGGCGGAACAGGCTCCGGTCATGCGGTCACCGTGGCAAGATCGCGGGAGCTGTCCGGCCCCTACGAGGTGGATCCCCGCAATCCGATGCTGACTTCGCGGGACAATCCTGAGCTGGAGCTGCAGTGTGCGGGACATGGAAGCCTTGTGCAGACTCCGGGCGGAGAATGGTACATGGCGCATCTATGCACCCGGCCCATGGAAGGAAAGTACGCGATTCTGGGACGGGAGACCGCACTGCAGCAGGTCTTTTGGGACAGCGACGGCTGGCTGCGCCTGACGGCAGGCGGCAATACGCCGCAGCTGCACGTCCCGCTGCCTGAAGGGGGAAACCCGGACGAGGATGCGCAGCGACAGAACCGGGATTTCTCGGATGAATTTGATGGTACGCAACTAAAAAAAGGCTGGAATACATTGCGCATATTAGTGGATGAAAGCTGGTGCTCGCTGGCCGCTCGCCCAGGTTATCTCAGAGTGACCGCCGGTGAGTCGGTGCAAAGCCTTTTCCGGCATCGCTTGCTTGCCATCCGCCAGACGGATAAACGGTTTCGGGCGGAAACGGTGCTGGAGTATGATTCCCGGAGCTATTTGCAAATGGCCGGACTGCTGCTCTATTTGAATGATGAGAATTATCTGTATGCCTGTGTCAGCCGGGATGAAACGTTGGGAAAGGTGCTCCGGATGATGAAATGCGAAGGGGATCAATTTACGCTGCTGCCAGAAGCAGTGGCCATTGACGAGCATGTGCCCGTTCATTTGGCTGTGGAGGCGAATGAGACGGATGCGCAGTTTTACTACCGGATTGGGGCGAATGCCGATTCCAATGCATGGAAGCCTCTTCTTGAGCAGCAGCGGATCAGCTTCCTGTCCGGGGGCTTCACGGGCAATTTCATCGGCATTGGCGCTCACGATATGCAGCAGTTTGCAGGCAGCCATGCTGATTTTGCCAGCTTCCGTTATTATGGAAAGGATGAATAGATACCAACCTTTTTATTCAACAGCTGGCAGGAAAAGAGCGGCCGGGCAACCGGGCAAAGACGGTACTTTGTACCGTCTAATTTTTTTGTGCTGTCTTATACAATTTCAGTCCGATTTGATGAAGTGATCGATAATAATTCTGGCAGATTCTTGTGCATGTAGGGCGGGCTTAGGATCGGTTTGTAACATCGCCGTTGTAATAGCTCCTTCAACTAGCAAAAATAAACCATTAGCTAATGCTTCCGGATCTGATACATTACATTGATCAATAAGAGAAGCGATATAATGGCGCAAAAATAACTTGTAATGATGGGCCGCCTCATAGTAAGGATGGGAATGATCGGTAAACTCTGATGCCGTCTTAATGAATGCACATCCATTGAACTCCGGTTCCTCGAACCACTCGCCTAATACGTCGAAAACCGCTAATAATTTATCCTTTGGGTTTTTTCCTTGTTTATTAACAGACTCCTCGAACCATGTTCTCCATTCATCATCCTGCCTCATTAGATAAGCAAGTACAAGATCATCCTTGGATTGAAAATGATTGTAAAGTGTCATCTTGGCAACATTTGATTCCGAAACGACCTGGTCAACGCCGGTTGCTCGAATTCCTTGTTTATTAAACAAGTCGGAAGCGACTTTAAGAATATGTTCTTTTTTACTTTTATTAGCCATATGATCCCCTCTTTTTCGAAAGAAACTAAAAGGTATACAGACCTGTCTAGTTATTATAAAGCGCTGTAAAACGATAAGCAAATTAAAAAAATATTTAAAAAGGTTGAAACTATACAGACCTGTATGTATAATTTAAGTCGCCAGAGCAGTTAACCTGCTGAATCGCAAATAAAATGAAGAGGTGAGTCTCATGAGCGTAAAACACAGTTTTGCCCAAGTTAACGGTTTGAATATTTTTTATCGGGAAGCAGGAAGCAGGGTGAATCCAACAATTCTCTTATTGCATGGATTCCCGTCGTCGTCACACATGTACAGAAATCTTATTGTTCAACTTGAAGATCGTTACCATATCGTCGCGCCGGACTATCCGGGCTTTGGTAACAGCGATCAGCCCTTAATTTCGGAGTTTACTTATACGTTCGACAACCTTGCAAGTCTGATTAACGAATTTGTGGAACAATTGAACCTGGACAAATACAGCATTTATGTTCATGACTATGGTGCTCCGGTCGGTTTCCGTTTGGCCAGTATGCATCCGGAACGAGTTCAAGCGATCATTTCGCAAAATGGAAATGCTTATGAAGAAGGGCTAGAGCCAGCCTGGGAGCCGATCCGTGCCTTATGGAAAGATCCAGCCGACAGTGCAATCCGTGAGAATGTACTTAATCTGCTTACACTGGAATTCACGAAATATCAGTACGTAAACGGAACCCGTAATCCTGAGATGATCAGCCCTGATGCCTGGAATATGGATCAAATCGCCCTTGACCGGCCAGGGAATAACGACATCCAGTTGGCACTCTATTATGATTATCAGAACAATTTGAAGCAATATCCAATCTGGCATGATTACTTTAAGACATACCAGCCACCGATGCTGGTTGCATGGGGGAAAAATGACATCTTCTTTGGTCCGGCAGGAGCGCTTGCTTACCAAAAGCATTTAGATGATGTAGAGATCCATCTGTTAAATACGGGTCACTTTCCACTTGAAGAAGAACTGGAGCTCAGTGCAACCCTGATTCGAAATTTTCTGGCAAAACGGTTAACTCATTAAATTAATTATACAGACCTGTCTGTTTATTGGCTGCGATGATTATACAAGGTGCTCCATTCATATGGGGCACTTTTTTTACATGAATAAAGAATAAAGTATATAGAAAATCATTCTTTTGAATCCTAACATTGTAAGATAACCCACAATCATGGTTGATCCAGTTCACTAATTTGTAAAATAACCCGTTCGATCTGAGTATTTCTGAAGTTTTTTGAAGGAAAGTGATTGTTTTTTGGCGAAAATATGATACGATATGTTCAGTTGGAGGAGTGACCATGCTGACAGAGGAAAGATATAAGTTAATTTTAGAGCGCTTACAAGTTAACGGTGTTGTAAAATTGCAGCAGCTGGTTGAGGAGCTTGGCGCTTCGGAATCGACGATCCGCCGTGATCTGATCGATCTTGAAAGCCGTCAGCTGCTCAAGCGTGTGCATGGAGGAGCGGCCCTGCTTAACCAGAAAAGCCAGGAGCCGGGGATGGATGAGAAAACGTTCAAAAACGTTCAACAAAAAAACGTCATCGGTCATCTGGCAGCACGGGAAATACGTGACGGGGAATGCATTTATCTGGATGCGGGTACAACTACATTAGCGATGATTCCTCATATCGAGGCCAAGGACGTAACCGTGGTGACGAATGGATTGTCCCATGTCGAAGCACTGGTGAGCAAACAGATTCGCAGCTATTTGCTGGGCGGAATGATGAAGATGCATACGAAAGCCGTCATCGGCAGCATTGCTCTCCAGAATCTGGACAATTTCCGGTTTGATAAATGCTTCATCGGCACGAACGGGGTGGATGCCGAAATGGGCTACACCACGCCCGATCCGGAGGAGGCGTTAATCAAACGGCGTGCGCACGATCTGTCAAGCAAAACTTATGTGCTGGCGGATTCCAGCAAGATCGGCGAGGTGACTTTTGCCAAACTTTTTGAGCTGAGGGCAGGTGTGCTGATAACGGAATTCGTGCCGGAGCGCTGGCGCCGGGCGATTGCCCAGAAAACTAAAATAATAGAGGGATAACCATGATATATACTGTGACGCTTAACCCTTCCATCGATTACATCGTAGAAGTTGAAGACGTAAAGCTGGGCGGCCTGAACCGGATGAGAAGGGATTTGAAGCTGCCCGGAGGCAAAGGCATTAACGTATCGCGCGTGCTGAAGCAGCTGGGCGCGGAGAATACGGCGATTGGCTTTCTCGGCGGTTTCACCGGACGTTTTATCGACGATAAGCTGCGCGAGGATTCCATTCGAACCGATTTTGTAACGGTCCGGGGCGACACTCGCATCAACATCAAGCTTAAACACGGGGACGAGACAGAGATTAACGGACTTGGACCGGATATCAGTCCGGAGGAAGCCGACGGGCTGCTGCACAAGCTGTCTGCGCTGCACGAGGATGACATCGTCATCCTGTCCGGAAGCATACCGCCTTCGCTGGGCGGGGATTTTTACGAGCGGCTGATCGGCGCATGTCGGCAAGCGGGTGCGGAATTTGTGATTGATACGACAGGCGAAGCCTTGATGAAAGCGCTTGTTCACAAGCCGCTGCTCGTCAAACCGAATCATCATGAACTGGCGGAGCTGTTCGGCGTCGAGCTTCACACACGTGAGGAGATCGCCGCCTATGGTCGCAAGCTGCTGGAGGCAGGCGCCAAGAATGTGCTGATTTCCATGGCTGGTGAAGGGGCGTTGCTTATTACAGCGGATAAGGTATATCACGCAACCGCACCAAAGGGGACGGTGAAGAATTCTGTCGGAGCAGGCGATTCCATGATCGCGGGTTTCGTCGGGACCTATGTGCTGAACAGCGATCCGCTGGAGGCTTTCCGCACAGGAGTCGCTTCCGGCAGTGCGACGGCTTTTTCCGACGATCTGGCCGTCCGTTCGCTGATCGAGCAGCTGCTGCCGCAGGTAAAGATTTCAGAGTGTTAAGAATTGGGGAGGCAGACAAGGCTGCGGCCTTGCTGCCGGTCCAGGTGTTGAACCAACTCAAGGGGAGTGCGAAAACATGAGAATTACAGATCTGATGATTAAAGAAACGATGATCATGGATATGCAGGCGACGACCAAGGAAGCCGCCATCGACGAATTGATCGCGAGCCTGGCCGCCAGCGGCCGGATCAACGATCCGGTCCTGTTCAAAGAAATGATCCTGAAGCGCGAAGGGGAATCGAGCACAGGAATCGGCAACGGCATTGCCATGCCGCATGCCAAAACGAAAGCAGTCAACGAACCGACCGTAGTATTCGGAAAGAGCAGCAAAGGTGTGGAATACGAATCCCTGGACGGTCAGTCTGCGAAAATATTTTTTATGATTGCTGCTCCGGAAGGAGCAGGCAATACACATCTTCGAACCTTGGCAGCTCTATCCAGGCTGTTAATTGATAGCGATTTCATCGACAAGCTGATGAATACACGAACTCCGGATGAAGTAGCGGCTCTGTTCGATGCCCGGCAATCGGAAGAGGCGGAGAAAGAAAGCGGAGCAAAGAAAGCTTCTTCTCAGCCGACACCTGCGGATGTGACAAAAGCAGCTTCGGAATCCGAGGACTTCGTCGTTGCGGTAACCGCGTGTCCAACAGGCATCGCTCATACGTTTATGGCAGAGGACGCGCTATTGAAGAAGGCAGCGGAGATGGGCGTGCAAATCCGGGTTGAGACCAACGGCTCGGAGGGTGCGCAAAACGTGCTGACTCCGGATGAAATCCGGCGTGCAAAAGGCGTCATTGTCGCGGCGGATAAGAAGGTGGACATGGACCGCTTTGACGGCAAGCCTGTGCTGCAAAGACCCGTCAGCGACGGTATCCGTAAGCCGCAGGAGCTGATTTCGAAAGCGTTAAAAGGAGAAGCACCAATCTACCGCAGCGAGGGCGGAAGCACCGCGGGCGGCAAAAACGAGGAAAAAGGCAGCCTAGGCAGCAAAATATATAAAGACCTGATGAACGGGATTTCCCACATGCTTCCTTTCGTCGTGGGCGGCGGGATTTTGCTGGCAATCTCCTTCCTGATCGAGCAGGTTGCGGGTGCGGACAGTCCGCTGTTCCAGCTGCTGCAGACGATTGGCGGCGGTGACGGGGCCTTCCACTTCCTGATTCCCGTTCTGGCCGGCTTTATCGCGATCAGCATTGGAGACCGTCCGGCACTGATGCCGGGTATGGTCGGCGGCCTCATGGCCGTGAACTCCAATGCCGGTTTCCTTGGCGGTCTGGCAGCAGGTTTCCTGGCAGGTTATGTGGTCATCTGGCTGCGTAAAGCGCTGTCCGGTCTGCCGAAATCACTGGAAGGCTTGAAGCCGATCCTGCTGTATCCAGTACTCGGCCTGCTGATCGCAGGTACGATCATGTTTTACATTTTCGACCCGATTTTCGGTTCAATCAACACCTGGCTGGTAGGAGCCTTGAACAATCTGGGTACAGGCAACGCTGTTCTGCTCGGTCTTGTTCTCGGCGGTATGATGTCCATCGATATGGGCGGACCATTCAATAAAGCGGCTTATGCGTTTGCCATCGGCGTATTTACGTCCAGCGGCAATACGAACGGCATGATGATGGCGGCTGTTATGGCAGGGGGCATGGTGCCTCCGCTGGCGATCGCCCTGGCTACAACGTTCTTCAAGAACAAGTTTACGCAGCAAGAGCAAAAATCCGGTCTGACCAACTATGTGCTTGGCCTGTCCTTCATTACAGAAGGTGCGATTCCGTTTGCGGCGGCTGATCCGCTGCGCGTGCTCACCTCCTGTATCCTGGGCTCCGCGATTGCCGGAGGCCTGACACAGCTCTGGGGCATTAACATCCCGGCTCCGCACGGCGGCATTTTCGTAGCAGCACTTGCCAACCATGCTCTGCTCTTCCTGCTGGCTGTTGCAATTGGCGCAGTGGTCTCCGCGTTCGTCCTGGGACTGTGGAAAAAGAGAATTGAAGCATAATAAGACGCTGTATAAGTAAAAGCTTCCCCTTCACGCTAATGTGGAGGGGAAGCTTGTTTTTGTTCTGCAGATGCTCGCAGACACGGTCTATGACTTTTTTCCGTCTTGATCCGCAGTATATTTTACAACAGGCCATTTTACCTTGCGCAGGGCATTCAGCAGTTCTTCCTCCGCATTCAGATTGGACTTGACCAGTTCACGCGGGGTAAGGGCCATCCATTGGTTCAGCGATATATCCTCGAACCGGTCGCTTTTGAACATTTCCAGGAACCACAACGTTTCAGTCCCGGTATTTTGAATATAGTGGCCAAAGGCAAAGGGAACATAACCGACATCCCCTGCTCTGTAATCGAAGGTGCGGGCTGTACCGTTGGGAGCAAAAACCGTCATCCTTCCTTCACCGGTCAGGTAGTACTGCCACTCGTCCTGATTGGGATGCCAGTGAAGCTCTCTCATGGCGCCTGGTTTGATTTCAACCAGGGCGGCCGCAACGGTTTTGGACACAGGGAAATTTCTGGAGTCCGCAATGCGCACACTTCCCCCGGGAGTTCGCAGCGGAGGTTGTGCCAGCAGATGATGGGTGAAGCTTTGCGGAACCGTACCGTACGGGGATTGAATTTGCTCGGTTTCGATCGGGCCGGGTACTTCATCCTGATAAATATATACCTGGTGTGAGGGCCGGGTATCAAACACTTGCGGAGGAACGCCAAAATTGGCCGACAGCACGTCACTTGGCGTATGCGCAAACCAATCGGAGATCGATAATGTATGCAAGTCGGAGAAATTCCCGTCATCGAACACAAGCAGAAACTCGCATCCTGATTCCAGACCTTGAATGGAGTGCGGCAGACCTGGCGGGAAATACCAGAGATCGCCTGCATGAACGTCGGCTATAAAATTTCTGCCGTTCTGATCGACCGAAGTGATTCGGGCACTCCCCAGGATCATATAAGCCCATTCCGCCTGCTGATGCCAATGCAGCTCGCGCACCCCTCCCGGTGTCAGATACATATTTACACCCGCCAGCGTTGTGGCGACAGGCAGCTCACGGGCCGTGACCTCTCTGGACCACCCCCCATGGTTGAGTTTCATACTTGTGTCGGAAAACGAAAATTTCAGATTGGGCAGCAGGCCGCTGTCTGTGGAGGGAGGGACAAGCATATCGGGATTTTGTCTGTCCCGCAGAATATCCCGCGGGCCATAATCAGGACCGCCTGCCCCATCATCCCGAATCGGCTGCGGCACATTATAATGCTTTCCATCGCGCTGATGCTCGTTCCCCATGTATTTCAAGCTCCTTTCGTATGCAAAATGCAAGATTAGTCGGAGAACCCAATTCTTCAGAACAGCATATGAAGAGGCTTATCTATTTATGTGGCAAAGAGGCTTGATAGGGAAAGGGCGAAGGTAAAGTATAGTTCTGGAAAGCGTGTTACGGGTAGCATTGCGATGTTTTACCCGCAGGGCATTATGATTAGGCTTGAGGAAACGGTGTTTGCAGTATAACGAAAAATAACAAAATAGTTTCGGGCGAAACATTTTTGTGTTATTGTTGTTTTGTGCAAAACAAAAATGAAGGGATGAAATGCATGAAAAAAATAAACCCGTCCACGCTGGATCAAAGGTTCAGTCACCTAATCTCGCAAGTAGTGATTACACCACCGGCGAGTCTGGCTTTTATCTCCGGGCAGGTGGCACTTAACCGGGAAGGGGAGCTGGTCGGCCTGAATGATTACAGGCAGCAGGCTCTGCAGGTGTTCAAAAATATCAATTTGGCGCTGGAGGCGGCCGGGGCCGGACCTGAGCATGTGGTGCAAATGAAAATACATGTGGTCAATCACCGTGAAGAGCTGGTGGAGGTTATTTTCCAGGCAGGTTTTGAAGTATTTGGCGAGGAATGGCCGCTGACGGCCAGCACGCTTTTGGGAGTTCAGGCGCTTGGCATGCCGGATTGGCTGATTGAAGTGGATTGCATTGCGGCAATGATTAATTGATGTTGGAGAGCCATTTTGATTGCCTGATTGTTTTGTAGGAAACAATATGTATAATAAGGAGGATGAAACCAACCGGAGGAGTTTTCTATTCATGAAGGGAACCGATGTAACCAAAGAATGGATTTTTGAGCTGTTCATCAGACTGATCAGCCAGCAGGAAGCAAAGGATAGCATTATGACCTCACGGCTTGAGGAAGAAAAGGAAAAGGTGGAGAAGGAGCTCGGCTTACGTCTGAATCTCAACCTGTCGGACGTTCATATGATTGCCTGCATAGGGGATCATGAACCGATCAACGTCACTACGCTGTCCGAGAAACTGAATTTAACGAAGGGGTCGATTACCCGGATCAGCAGCAAGCTGCTTGAGCAGAGTTTGATTAGAAGAGAGCAGCTCAATGACAACAAGAAAGAGGTTTTCTTCCGTCTGACCCCGCGGGGAGAGCAGCTCCATCTTATCCATGACAAGCTTCACAAGGAAGTGGAACAGCGCTTTAAAAAAATGCTTGACAAGTACACGCCTGAACAGCTGGCTTTCGCCAAGGTGCTGCTGCAGGATCTGCTTGAATGGGAGTACTGAAGGAAAACAGCGCACGAGCCAATCACAAGGCCTGTGCGCTGTTTTTTAGGTTGAAATCTCTCCCGAAAGTGCGGCTTGATCCTGCTTCCTGTAAATAAACCGCAAGACCTGTGCATAGCTGGAGGCGAGAATTTGCTGGAACAGGGACCCGAGAATGACGGGAAGCACAACGGCAGGCGCAAAATAGGTCATGGCCAGCACCGTCCCTGCGCTGATGTTGCGCATGCCGCAATTAAAGGTCATCGCCACGGTGATGCCGCGGTCCCATTTGCAGAGCCGGGCTGCCAGCAGTCCAAAGAGATATCCTGAAGCGGCCACCAGCAAAATGACCAATGCAATCTGAACCAGCTTCCAGTCGAAATCCATCATATAAGGCGCGACCACCGAGCCGTTGATGGAGATGACGGCAACCAGCCCGATTTTACTGAACGGTGCAAGCAGGGGGCCAAGCCCAGTCTTGATCCGTCCTTTCGTCAAGTGGTTCAGGACCATGCCCAGCAGTGACGGGAGAACGACCATCCACAGCAGCCCTCTCATCATGCCGAGTGTATCGATCTGCACGTCGGCTCCGACCGAAATCTTCAGGGTGTAAGGCACGATAAACGGAGACAGGAACGTATCAATCAGGATGAGCGACAGGGTCACGGCAATATTGCCCTTGAACATGGATACCCACATAAAGCTTATGATTCCAGTGGGGATGGTAAAAGCAAGCAGAATGCCCGTAATCGTATACATATCCGCAGGAAAGAAAAGCGAACCCGCGGCCCAGCCGACCAAGGGCATCCATACATGAAGCAGCAGCAGGGATGCGAGCAGGGGCAGCGGACGCGCCAGCACTCTTTTCAGATCGCCAAAGCTGGAGCCCAGACTGCCGGCAAACGTCATAAAAGCGAATATCCACGGAACAAGTCCGGTATAAGGGCTCAGCCAGCGTGCCAGCAGGATGCCAAGCACGAGACTGCCCGGCGCGATCAGCGGAGTCCATTTTTCCATCACGGCGTTGATGCGGATCATATGAGTTCTTATCAAGGAATCGTCTCTCCAATCTGCTTTGAAAACGTGAGCGTTCGTACAACAATATTAATGGTATAATACACCTAATTAATAGAAGAATGATCATTCCGCCCAAATTTTTTAAAAAAAAGACACATGCAGAGGTGACAGAAGCAGATGGATGAGACGAAAAAATCTGTTCAAGCTATCAGCCAAAAGGTGGAGCAAGCCGTCAGGGAAGGCGTGCCCTATCATGTGGCCTTTGATGAATCTTTCATGACCGCCTACACCAATGCGCCATCCTTTACCCGGTTTCTGGAAGACAGCGGTCTTGGGGTCCGGACAGAGGACGAATGGGACCTGCTGGAACCGTCCGTACTGGACAAGTATGTCCGTGCCAGCACCTCATTTGCCACCTGGGAGGAGATGCAGAAAAAGGCCGGTGAAGTGTACCTGATGAAGCTGCTGGATTTACATAAACCGGACAGCCCCGGGGATGGAGAATAAATTATGAAGGTTAGTCACTATCCGGCTCTATGAATGAACTGATTCGTTGGTGGCCGCACGGTAGGCCTTCGGCGAGACACCAGCCAGCTGTTTGAATTTTCTGGAGAAATAGGCCAGCTCCATGCCCGTATGCTCCGCGATGTCGCTAATGCTCTTATCTGAGAAGGAAAGCAGACGCCTGGCTTCTTCCATCCTTTTTTCCAGCACATATCTCATGGGTGTCACGCCCATGTATTTTTTGAAGTAGGCGATAAAATAATTGGGATGCAGATGCATGATCTCCGCAAGCTGCTCCACCTCCAGCTGCTCATGCAGATGGCTGTTGATATACTGCAGCACACCGGCGAGATTGCTGTGCTCCGCCGGCAGGACGAATTCATGGATGAAGTCGGTATGCCCCTCCTCTTCGAAGCAGCAGGCCAGGATGGAGAGGACAGAGGCCTTCATTCTCAGCACAGAGTACACGCTGGGCCGGTTGAATTGTGTGATCGTATCGGCGAACAGGGAGCGAACGGCCGCAGGATCGGAAACCTCGGTGATGAAGAGCCGATTCGCGGCATGAAACAACGGCCATTCCCCGATGCGGGCGTCAAAATGGATAAAATAGCGGTCATACGGATTATGAACGGATGTCTCGGTGATCTGGCGGGTAAAGGCGGGCATCAGCATGACCTGATTGGCTCTGGGATAGTAGGGAACATCGTTAATCAGCACTTTGCCTTCGCCGCCGGCGATAAAGTAGAGCCTGTTGAATGCGGGTTTTTCTTCTGAACGGTTCCAGCCGGCATAAGTGCTGCGCTGCTGGGCATGGGTCACACTGACCGTCAGGCCGTCAAGCAGACTGCTGTAGAACGGGTTCGAGGCATCCATTGCCATCACACCTCCTGAGTCACGGCGAGTATATAAAGCAAGCTTGCTAAGACTTAACACGTTGTTTTGGTAGCGCTATCATTCATTATAGCAGATTTACCGGATTCATCTTAGTATCGTACAAAAACTTCTTAGTTGCGGTCATGTTCCCGGCTTAGTCCTCAGGCTACACTCAAGAAGTGCGGCGCAACGGATATTGGTTATGGAAGGGGAGGCTGAAACGAAAATGGAAAAGGTGCGATTTGGCATCATCGGCATCGGCAATATGGGAACTTCGCATGCCGTCAGTTTGAGTCATCATATACAAGGGGCGGAGCTGACCGCAGTGTGCGATGTGAACCCTGATCGTCTTCTCTGGGCGGAGCAGCACTTGCCTGATTCTGTACGCAGGTTCAACGATGTGGATGACTTTTTGGCTTCAGGAGCCATGGATGCGGTATTCATCGCCACGCCGCATTATGATCACCCGCCGCTTGCGGTGCAAGCTTTCCGGCATGGCTATCATGTGCTTGTGGAGAAGCCTGCCGGCGTGTACACAAAAGCGGTGCGTGAAATGAACGAGGCCGCGGCCGCCTCGGACAAAGTGTTCGGCATCATGTACAACCAGCGCACCAATCCGCTGTATCAGAAGCTGCGGGATTTGGTCCAGTCGGGGGAGCTTGGCGAGGTGCGCAGGATGAACTGGATTATTACGAATTGGTACCGCTCCCAAAGCTATTATGACTCCGGTGGCTGGAGAGCGACCTGGGCCGGGGAAGGGGGCGGTGTGCTTCTGAATCAGGACCCCCATCAGCTCGATTTGTGGCAATGGACGACAGGTTTGATGCCGGTGCGGATCAGAGCCTTCTGTCAATTTGGCAAATACCGCAATATTGAAGTGGAAGACGATGTGACGGCTTATGCGGAATATGAAAATGGAGCCACTGGCGTTTTTATTACAACAACCGGTGAAGCGCCGGGCACGAACCGCTTCGAGGTGACGGGGGATCGCGGCAAAATCGTGGCCGAGGACGGCAAGCTGACGTTCTGGAGGCTGCGGACCCCGGAACCTGAATTTAACGCGAGCTATCGGGGGGGATTCGGCAGTCCGGAGTGCTGGAAATGTGAAATTCCATTGAGCGGCGGGGAAGGAACGCAGCACAGGGGCATTCTGCAAAATTTCACCAATGCGATTCTTCATGGGGAAAAGCTGCTTGCACCGGGTGAGGAGGGTATTCTCGGACTGACATTATCCAACGCCATGCATCTGTCTACCTGGGTTGACGATTGGGTCAGTCTTCCTCTGGATGAGCAGCTGTACGCGGATATGCTGGATGAGCGAATCCGCAGTTCCTCCTTCCGTAAAGACGGGGGAGCCGGTGTTGTTTTGGATGTGTCAGGTTCACATTAGGCGCACGAATCAGGGGATAAATCCATGTCTCTATCAAAAGGAGTGACGAATTATGAAGCTATCCGTATTTACGGTAGCCACACCTGAACTTACGCCGGAGCAGCTGGCAGACGCCGCCAAGGCAGCAGGGCTCAACGGGGTGGAATGGAGGTACCGGGAGGTTCCCCCGGATGCGGCGGACGAGCAGCCCTCGTATTGGCGCAATAACCGCTGCTCTATCGATCCGCGGCTTTCTGGAGAGGAATTGCTGAAGCTTAGGGAAATCACGGTATCCAGGGGGCTCAAGGTGGCGGGATTGATGCCTTATCTGCAGGTGGGAGATCTGGAAGCGGCGGAGCAGGCCTTTTATGCGGCAAGTCAATTAGGAGCAGAACTGATTCGTGTCGGTGTCGCTGGATATGACGGAACCACACCTTACCCCGGGTTATATGATAAGACGGTGAAGTATCTGAAGGAGGTCGAAGTGCTGGCCAAGCGTTATGGCATCAAAGGGCTGGTAGAAACCCATCACAGAACGATCGCGCCGAGCGCATCCCTGGCTTACCGCCTTGTCAGCGGCTGCAACCCCGATTATATCGGAGTCCTCTACGATCCGGGCAACATGGTGTACGAAGGGTATGAACCGTTCCAATTGGGCATGGAGCTGCTGGGCCCTTATCTGGCGCATGTTCATATCAAGAACGCGGCCTGGAAGCAGGAAGGGCGGAGAGCAGACGGGACTGCGCGCTGGTCGGCGGGCTGGTCCCCGCTGGAAGAAGGGATGATCGATTATACAGAAGTGCTGCAAGCTCTGAAAGCCATCCGCTATGAAGGTTATCTCGGTATTGAAGATTTTAGCGGACAATATGATTCACGGCAGCTTCTGAAAGCATTTGCCGATTTTGTGCGGGAGAGGATGTGAGCGTATGGCTGAAAGCAGACAGGATGGCATGAATTATGCGCCGCAGGGGAAACCTGCTCCGGTCGTTCGCCCCGGTGAATTTGTGATCGCGGCGGCGGCGCTGGATCATGGTCATATTTACGGCATGGTCAATGGTTTGACGGAAGCGGGCGCGACCCTGAAATGGGTATATGACCCCGATCCCGTGAAGGTAAGCCAATTCAGGGAAAAGTTCCCGGAGGCCAGATGGGCGGCAAGCCTTGAGGAAGTGCTGGCTGATCCCGAGGTTCGCCTGGTGGCCGCCGCGGCCGTGCCGTCCGAGCGATGTGCGCTTGGTTTGCAGGTTATGGACGCGGGCAAGGACTATTTTACCGACAAGGCTCCGTTCACTTCGCTGCAGCAGCTTGAAAGCGCGCGCCGGAAAGCGGCGGCAACGGGCAGAAAATATGCCGTCTATTACAGCGAAAGAATTCATGTGGAAGCCGCCGTATTCGCCGGGCAGCTTGTGCAGCAGGGGGCGATTGGGCGTGTGCTGCAGGTGACCGGTTTTGGCCCGCACCGTCTGAATGCCGCTGCCCGGCCGGAGTGGTTTTTCCGCAAGCAAAATTACGGCGGCATTCTCTGCGATATCGGAAGCCATCAAATCGAGCAGTTTCTCTATTTTACAGGCAACCGGGACGCCAAAGTGCTGCACAGTAAAGTGGCCAACTACAATCATCCGCAATATCCCGAGCTGGAGGATTACGGGGATGCGACACTGCTTGGAGATAATGGCAGCACCCACTACTTCCGGGTGGACTGGTTCACACCGGACGGCCTGGGGACGTGGGGAGACGGAAGGACCTTTATCCTCGGCACGGAAGGAACCATCGAGCTGCGCAAATATATTGATGTCGCCAGAAGCCCGCAGGGCAATCATGTATTTCTGGTCAATGGGGATGGGGAGCAGCACTTTGAAGTCAGCGGCAAAGTAGGCTATCCCTACTTTGGCGAGCTGATTCTGGACTGCTTGCACCGTACGGAGAATGCCATGACGCAGGAGCATGCGTTCAAGGCGGCGGAGCTGTGCCTTCAGGCACAGGAGATGGCGCTGCGGGTTGCGGCAGAACAGGAGGTATGACATGAAGCAGCTGGGTGCGGCCATTATCGGCTGCGGCAGCATTTATCCGCTGCATGCCCAGTCGGTCAGCGAGATGGAGGATGTGTCGCTGCGGCTGCTGGTGGACCGGGACCGGAAGAAGGCGGAAGCCGCCGCAGCGGAATATGGGGCCGAGGCAGCAGATGATTACCGTGATATTTTGACGCGGGAGGACATCGGTGTGGTTCATCTGTGCACTCCGCATCACGAACATGCCGGATTGGCTGTCGAGCTGCTGGCGGCCGGGAAGCATGTCGTGACAGAAAAGCCGATCGCCGAAAGTATCGAAGCAGGGGAACGGATGGTGCAAGCCGCTGCCGGCAGTACGGCACAGCTAGGTGTGGTGCTGCAGAACAGATATAACGACTCCTCGCAAACGATCCGCAGAATCATTGACTCTGGCGAGCTGGGCCGGTTAATTGGCATGAAGGGCATCGTGACCTGGCACCGGGATGAAGCCTATTATGCAAGGAGCGATTGGAGAGGGCAATGGGCGACAGAAGGCGGCGGCGTGCTGATCAATCAGGCCATCCATACGCTGGATCTGCTGCAGTGGTTTGGTGGACTGGTGGAATCCGTTAGGGGCAGCATTACGACGGACGTGCTGGAAGGCGTAATTGAAGTGGAGGATACAGCCCACGCTCACTTCCGGTTCACCAGCGGAGCGACAGCGGTTTTGTATGCCACGAACGCTTATGCGGTGAATTCACCGGTGGAGCTGGAGATCGTATTCGAACAAGGCACCCTTTATCAGCGAAGGGATTGTCTGTACCTGTATAGAGGCGGGAAGGAGACGCTGCTGTGTGAGCCGCCGCTCGCCATCACCGGCGCCAAAAGCTATTGGGGAACCAGTCACAGGCTGATGATCCGCGATTTTTATACACATATTCGGGAAGGAAAGAAATTTTGGCTGGACGGTGCCGAGGGTATCCAATCGCTCAGACTGGTGAAGCAAATTTATGAATCCTCCCGTTCCGCCCGCGTTTAAAAGGGTGCGAAACAGCGAAAGCAGGTGTTTCTTCCTGATGTGGAAGGGATGCACCTGCTTTTCTGCTTAATTAAACTTATAAAAAAGTTCTTGCTTTCTGGCTTGCTTGGGTGTATATTATTAATTACGTGATTCATAGTTTTTCTTTTGATTATGCGGTCGTGGCGGAATTGGCAGACGCGCACGGTTCAGGTTCTAGTGCGGATGTCAAGGATTTGCCCTCAAAAGCCTTGGTGTTATGCTGTTTTTCGTAAGTAGTGGTTTCAAGTTCTCTCCTGTAGTTCTCTCCTTTTTCTAAGGAGTGATCGGAGAGGTAAAAATGCGGTCGTGGCGGAATTGGCAGACGCGCACGGTTCAGGTCCGTGTGGGCTAACCCCCCGTGGAGGTTCGAGTCCTCTCGACCGCACCAATTTAACAATGAACGAGCTCTTGAGTTTCCTGTTGCGGAGATTCGGGAGCTTTTTGCATACTCGGAATTTGCAAGGTATCGCACATCACTTGAGCCGAAGAAAGCTTTGAGCTGTATTCAAGATGAACATAAATGTTGGCGGTCGTGGAATAATGGCTATGCCCTAACCAAGCCTGAATTTCCTTTAAGCTGACACCGTTAGCAAGGAGTAAGCTGGCACAACTGTGTCGAAGATCGTGAAACCGAATCCTTCGTAAATTATGCTTTTTCAGGACGAGCGGAAAATGTTGAGTAATGTAACCCGGCTTAATTCGCTCTCCCAGCTTATTGACGTAAATATAGTCCTGATATTGGTTGCTGTAAGAGTCCTTGTACAACGTTCGATTTGCTTGTTGCTCTTTCAGCAGCCGCAAAAGCAGCTCTAGGAAGACGGGGACGAGCGGCAAAGTACGATAACTCGATTTGTTTTTGGCTCGGTCTTTTTCCACAATGATTTGTTTGCCCTCATACGACACAGGGACAACCGTGTGCTTAATGGTAATGGTCTGATGCTGAAAGTTGATGGCGTCCCATTTGAGCCCGACAATTTCACTTCGCCGTAGCCCGTAAAAAGCTGCCAAAATGACAGCCAACTCAACCGGATCGCCTTTCACGACTTCGAACAAATCGTTTAGTTCATCACTTGTGTAGTAGCTCCCAATAAATTGGTTCTTCTTGAGCCGCTTCACTTTGTCTGCGGAGTTCGAAGGTACCATGTCCATTTCAAAAGCATGTTGCAGCGCCTGTCGAATGTTGGCATGATAATGCAGTACGGTGTTGGTGGTCAGCCCAAATTCTTTCAAGACATACTGATAAAAATCGTGAAGGTGTTTGGGCTGCAGCTCTTTCAAATAAACCCCTTTTTCCCGGAAGTATGGGACAATTTTGGTGTTAACGGCAAAACTATAAGCTGAGTGGGTAGTGATCTCAACCTGATATTTCATCATTTCGAGCCATTCCAACATAAAGTCGGCGAATAAAATGTCGTCCTCTTCCAATTCTTTACTTTCTGTGTCATCCGTCTGCCTGTTTTTTTCTTCAGCAACCACCTCTTCTTCATTTTCCAAATTGGTTTCTGAGGGGGGAACGAAATTCTTGCGCGCCTCCAGCAACATGGTTTCCGCTTTTTTCTTGTTGCCTTTTACCGGAAGTTTGGTGGGAATCCATTTGCTTTTTCGTTTTCCGCCATCTTTGTAGTTCAGAACGATATAAAAAAGACCTTTTTTTTCCTGTAGGTGGCCTGCTACCATAAAAATGTCCCTCCTTGGTTAGCAACCCGATCTCCTACCATTGACACTGTTAATATACCATAGTACAACGGGTGATTCAATGCACTAAAGCGTCACAGTGAGTGGTGGGAGAATCGGTCATTATGCTGTGGAGGTAGGAGATAATATTGGCTTTGGGGATTTTATAAGATCTGCCGAATCTGAAATGATTGATTTTGTTTTCTTGAAGGAGTTTATAAGCCGATTTGGTGCTGATGCCACCGAGCATCTCGCATAGTTGCGGGACATTGACGACATCGGGGTAATCTTGAAACATCAGTTTTAATAGTTCAGGCGGGCACATTATCCAAAATCTCCTCTCTTAAATTATATTTTTATGTAGGAAGAAGGAGAAATAAGAGTAACAGAGAAATTGTGAAAATGGAAAAGATGATGAATACCTGTTTCAAGCTGCAGGTGGCAAACCTGCATCATAACTTCGGTTCTCCGAAGCTCCCCCTCATCCGAGCGGGCTACCCCCTATACCGTGACGTTGGCCGGGCAGAAGTATCATTATCCCTCTTGCCGGTGATCGCGATTCAACCCGCCACAGGTTGATTTCAGCCGGTAGTTGGTCGCTCGTGTGGGAACAGTCATGGCGCTACCACTTCGTCGCTTCCGCCGATAACGGAGGCCGAGGAATGTACTTGAAATAGGTAGTATGAACTTGTCAAGGAACATGAGTTAAATTTAGAGAAGTAAATACGGAAGATCAAAAATGATCTTCTACATTTTAAATGGGGTTTCATGTCAAAAAGGCAACCAAAGCAGTTCAAATGGTTGATTAAAAGTGGGGTTTCTTCCGTGCTGGATGAATGCATTTTAAAAACACCGGCCAGTGATACTAGCGATACCCTTCAGGAACTGAGGGCACAATATTGCATCTTAGGATGATTAAGGAGAGTGGTGTTACTGACGACAGAAAGGGCCGCCCTCATTCGCAAGGGTGGCTATCATAAGAGGTTACTGATTAATGTTCATTAGGGTGCAAAGTCGACTCTTTTGGCAGCAAAGTCAAAGTGGTTCGGCTACAAGCTCCATCTTACCGATGACATCGCAAGCGAGATACCCAAGGCGCCCTCGGTGATACCGGCTCATGTGAACGGGTGATATGGCTTCTGCTTAAATAGAACAAAAAGCTGATTCTACGTAAGTGAAGTTCTTTGTGCTGAATGTCGGTAATAATCAACTAAGCAACTTTAAGGCATAAGGGTTCTTTTCAGCTTCACATTATAAATAAGGTTGATTGACTTTTATTTCACGAAAGCTTACCTGCAGGAGAATGCTTAATGTAAAAAAATAAGCGCCGATTACGTATACGGCGCTTATTTGTATTTTAATGATAATACCGGTTAAGATCGAAGCGACGAACTGCAAGAATGAACTCCAGCATTAATTGTTGCCTGCAATCTTCATTAAGTCTCCCATTTTGTCTCGAGTACTTATTAATTAGCGGCTCGTAACGATGTATCAGTTCGGCCTCAGCCTGTGTATCGCCGTTTTGAGCGAGTTGAATCAGATCAATAACCTCACGCATAAACATACCCTCCTTTGATAAATGTTTTCATCACAAAAAAGAAGGAGGAGCACGTATGCGACAGAAAAAATTATGATTGGATCTCCAGGTGATTTTTAAGCTTCACCAGTACGTTTGATTTTGATTTAGTAATTGCTTGTCTCGTTACACCAATAAATTGAGCTATTTCCTTGTCTGTTTTGTCTTGAAAAAATTTCAGATATAGAACTCTTTTTTCTGAGAAGCTTAAAGTCTCAATGGCTTGAGAGAGTACTGCAAAATCTTCAAAAGTTATTGTAGTGCTTGTCCTAATGTTAATGGCGATTTTTGGCTCACATTCATC